>NZ_CP024845.1:1999213-2665617 GCF_002788215.1 Halohasta litchfieldiae
ACTCAACGCCTTCGCGCTCGCTCATCTCGTGGATCGCCCCGCGGCGGTGGGCCGCGAAACTGTCGACGTGTTCGTTTTTGCGCTCGACAGTCCGTTGGAGGTTGATCGTCGCTGGCTCACCGTCGAGGCGGTCATCTGCGCGCATCTCGTAGCGGTGGGCCGCCGCCGACAGTACCTCCTTGGATGGCATACACCCGTTGAGAATACAGAGCCCGCCGCCCGGCTCGCCGTCGTCGACCAGCGTGAGTCGGTCGACCGTGTCGCCGACGTGGTCGACGAGTCCCTCTGCGACCGCCGACCCGGCACTCCCGTAGGCACCGATGATCATGACGTGCATGAGGGACCCAATGAGACGGACTCACATAGTCGTATGGTGGCTGTGTGCCGGACAGTAGCGAGCGATTATTTATAAAGAGCTGCTGACGAACGGGCCGAAACGAACGTCTGCGACCTCACCCCACTGCCCGGTTATTCGCGTCGACGTCACGCTTGCGGCTCTCCTCTCGGTCGCCGCCGCGCTTGGTCGACGTAATCGCCGACGCGCTCACGTCGGTATCCAGCCCCACCCCACTGTCACTGGCGCTACCGACGCTCACGTTCTCGAACAGCGTGTTCCCGTCGACCGCATAGCCGCTGATCGCGTTCGCCTCCGTATCGAACGTGGGTGCCCGCAAACGCCGCTCCGCTGTGTGATCCCCCGTGTGCAGCCGTCGTCGGTGCCGCACCGACCGTCACGAGGAGCACTATCAGCAGCAGTATGGTTCGTTACATCGGCTCCTCGTTTTGAGCCGCTTTCTATGTGTTTTGTGGAACGAAAACAGAGCAGAAACAGTGGCTCTCAGCGAGAGATCCCGCCGGTCGACTGGTCGAGTGCGTCCTCGACCTCCTCGCGCGTGGTCACGAGGACATCACCTTCGACTGTTCGCTTCAGTGAGGCTGCGGCCGCGCCGTAGCTGAGTGCGGTTTCGATATCGCTGCCAGCGATCAGTTCGGCCAACACGCCACCGACGAAGGCATCGCCGGTGCCGATGGCGTCTATTGTCTCGGCGTTGATTACGTCCTGTTCGCAGATTTCACCGTCGGTGTAGGCCACTGAACCGGATTCCCCGCGAGTGACGACGACTGTCTCGATATCGTAGTCGTCGGCTAATCGATAGGCGACCGATTCGGCGTCGCCCTCCTGATCGAGGACGGCCCGAACGTCCCGAATCGGGGCGAAAAGCAGGTCGACGTGCTCTAATACCGACTCGTAGCTCTCGCGGGCCTCGCTCGTCGACCAGAGCTTCGAGCGGTAGTTGAGATCGAACGACCGCGTTACGTTTGCCTCGCCCGCCGCCCTCAGCAGTTCCAGCGTCGTCTCGGCGGCCGCCTCCGAAAGCGCGGGCGTGATCCCAGTTGTATGAAACACCGAGGCGGTCTCGAACACCGTGAAGTCGAGTTCTTCGGGCCGAACAGTCGTGACCGAGGCACCGGCGCGGTCGTAGATCACGTCGGTGCCGCGCGGCTCGGCTCCGTATTCGAGATAGTAGGTACCGAGCCGGGCGGTCTCGCTGTCGTCCCACGCGACCTCGGGCCTCACGCCGTGGCTCCGGAGCGACCGGACGGCCCGTCGACCAAGGGCGTTTTCGGGGAGTTTCGAGAGCCAGACGGCCTGCGTGCCGAGACTGGCGGCTGCCGCCGCGACGTTGCTTTCGGCCCCGCCGACGCGGGCGTCGAGCCCTCCCTCGGTTTCGAGTCGCTGTCCTCGCGGCGGCGAGAGTCGGAGCATCGTCTCACCGAACGTTACCAGCTCACCCATCGTGTCGACCACCGTTCATACAGTGCGTTCCGCCGATTGGACCTTAAGTCCAATCCTCCGGAGGTGGCCTCGCGATTTCTTTAGTAGTTCCTGACTATCGACAGTAAATCCAAGCTACCGACGGTCGCAACGATGGACGAACCATTTGTGCTGTGGTGACATACATCAACCTATGTCCTCGCCACATCACCTCGGTTTTACCGGTGACGTCATGCTCGGCCGGCAGGTAAACGATGCCTACCGGGCCGGTCAGCGGCCACCGGCGGCTCTCTGGGGGAACCTTCAGTCGGATCTCCGGCAACTCGATGGGCTGTTCATCAATCTCGAATGCTGTCTCTCGACTCCGGGCGAACCGTGGCCCGGCCGCCGGTTTCATTTCCGGGCCGACCCCGATTGGTCGACCGATGCGCTCCGAGCGGCCACCGTCGACTGCTGTACGCTCGCCAACAATCACGCGATGGATTTTGGCACCGAGGCACTCAGCGAGACGCTCACTGCATTGTCGGCAGCCGATATCGAAACCGTCGGTGCAGGCAGGTCGCCCAAAGTCGCTCACCGTCCGGCCGCAGTCGACTGCCGAGGACTCACGGTCGCCGTCATCGGGTTCACCGACAACGTCCCCGACTACGCCGCGACCGACCAGCGGCCCGGAACCGCCCATATCGAGTTCGATCCGGACAATGAGGAAGCAATGACGGTGCTCGCTGGGGCGGTCGACAAGGCCAAACAGTTCGATCCCGACGTACTCGTGGCGTCGCTCCACTGGGGGCCGAACGACCGGACCCGGCCACGTGACTCCCACCAAGCGGTCGCCCGTAAGCTGGCCGAGTGGGGCGTCGACTTCGTCCACGGTCACAGTGCTCACCTGTTTCAGGGAATCGAGGTGATCGACCGCGGGGAGTCACCGACGGTCGTCTGCTACGATATGGGTGATTTCGTCGACGATTACGCGGTCGACCCGACTCATCGAAACGACCGGACCTTCCTGTTCGAGCTCGTCGTCGGAGCCGACGGCAGCCTCTTGGAACTGGTGCTTCATCCGACCGAAATCGAGTCGCGGGCGGTCTACCACGCAAGCAAGCGTGGAGCCGCATGGTGTCGAGAGACTATGCAGGAGCGATCCGAGCCGTTCGACACCGAGTTCAGCCGCGCCGGAAACGGATTGGTCCTCCCGCTTTCTTAAAAATCCAAAAGCCGCCCAACTCCTATTCGTTGCGTCGACCACCGTGGCCGGGGTAGTCTCGCTCGAAGCGGTCGGTGATCTCCTCGCGACTAATCTCGATAATGACCGGCCGCCCGTGGGGGCAGGCATACGGGTTCTCGCAGTCGTCGAGCGCCGCAAGCAGGTCGACGACCGAGCCATCAGTAAGTGAGGTGTTGCCAGTAATCGATGGATAACAGGCGAGATCGGCCAGTAGCTCGTCGACCGCCTCGTCGACGCTGTCGGCTCCCTCCTCGGTCGAGGCGACGAAACTCAAAAGCGCCTCCCGAAGGAGTTCGGGATCGAGGGTCGTGCTGAATACGGCCGGAACGGCCGTCACGTCGACCGATCGCGGTTCTTTTTGCTCGGCCTGAAACCCAACTGCTGTGAGCTGGTGGCTATGGTCGTCGAACAGCGCGGCTTCGCGGGCGGTTAGTTCGAGGCTAACCGGCTCGGCGAGCTGTTGGGTCGACGGTGAGTCAGCCAGTTCGACTTGGAGCCGTTCGTAGTTCACCCGCTCGTCGGCGGCGTGTTGGTCGATCAACACCAGCCCCGAATCAGTTTCGGCGAGCAGATAGGTGTCGTACAGCTGACCGAGAACTCGGAGTGCTGGGAGCTTCTCGTAGCTCCGTCCGTCGGTTGTCTCACCACCGTTGAGCGTCTGTTGGGTCGTCGGCTCGGCTACGGTGTGCTGTCGTCGGCCGGTTCTGTCGGTCGACTGTTCGCCCAGTGACTCGGTGTCGACCGTGTCCGACTCCTTCGATTCGTCGGACGCCACTGGGATCGAATCGGTCGTCGATCCACTGTTCGGGCCGGCTGTCGAGGCTTCGTCGCCGACCGATGTTCCTTGATTGTCGTCCTCTGACCGTACTGTCGCAGATTGTGTGTCGCTACCCAACCCGTCGACCGTCCAACTGTCCTCGTCGGCTGGGTCGACTGGATCTGCCGCCACAGCTTCGGTGTTGGGTGTTTCTCCCTCGCAGTTTGTATCGGGAGTCGTCTCCGTGTCCGTAGCCGGCTCCGATGTCTCATCAGCGGTGGTACCTGTGTTCGGCTGGCTCGCCGCGTTGGTGGTTGTCCCGTCGGCCTGTTCGCGACTGGTGTCTGTCTCCTCGTCGACCTGCTCGGTACGTTCGGGGGTGATTTGAGTTTCTTCGGGTGCGGATCGACCACGGGGGGCCGACGACCGAATCAACCCGCTGTCGACGAGCGTCCGTTCGACGGCCTCGCCGATGAGTTCCATCACCCGATCCTCGTGGTCGAACCGGACCTCCGTTTTCCGCGGGTGGACGTTGACATCGACGGCGGTCGGCGGCACCTCGACGAACAGCACCGCGAACGGATACCGGTCGACGGCGAGTTGGCCGCCGTAGCCGTCGACTACTGCGCCCCGGAGTGCTGATGCCGTCACGTACCGTTCGTTGACGAACGTCGCCAGATACGCACGGGTGCTCCGGGTGGTCTCGGGATGGCTGATCAGTCCCGTAATCGAGTCGACTGGCTCGTCCTCTCCGGCCGAGTACTCGATCTCGATCATCGATTCGGCTACCTCTCGGCCGTACACCGATAGCACCGCCGACCGAAGCGAGCCGCTTCCCTCGGTCCCGAACAGCTCCCGGTCGTTGTGGGACAGCGTGACTGCCACGTCGGGGTTAGCCAGTGCATACTGGCTGACAACCGTGTTGATATGGTCGAACTCGGTGCTGTCGCGTTTCAGGAACTTCTTTCGAGCCGGTGTATTGAAAAACAGATCCGCGACCTCGACAGTCGTCCCCTCGGGACAGCCAGCGGGCTGGATCTCGCCGACGTTGCCGCCCTCGACCGTGAGTTCGGCTCCAGTTGTGCCGCCCTGTGGCCGCGAGCGAACCGTCAACCGAGAGACCGCGCCGATAGTCGACAGCGCCTCGCCACGAAACCCAAGACTCCCGACCCCGGCTTCGAGATCGTCGATATCCCGTATCTTGCTGGTCGCGTGTTCTTCGACCGCGCGCGGCAGGTCGGCTTCGGGGATGCCACGGCCATCATCGCTGACGCGAATGCCGTCTTTGCCACCGGTTTCGACTGTCACCTTGATGCGGCTCGCCCCCGCATCGAGGCTGTTTTCGACCAGCTCTTTGACCACCGAGGCGGGCCGTTCGACCACCTCTCCGGCGGCGATCCGTTGGACGGTCGACTCGTCTAGCGTTTCGATTCGTCCCTCGCTCGACTCCGCGTCAGTCATCGTCCATCGGCTGACCCGCAAGGGTCGGCTGTGCGTCCAGCAGTTCGTCGATTGCTCGCTGGTGGATACTGACGGTTAAAAACTCGTCTCTGGCGGTCCGTGGGCTAACCCACGCGTAATCGCAGTGTTCGTGGCTCAGTCTAATCTCCGTCGAGTCGGTCTCACACCAGTAGACAACGCTGTACCGACCCCTGCCGACATCGTTCCGCCATGCGGCGGTGTGGACCGGTTCGTGGACGTCGACCGAGAGCCCCGTTTCCTCGCGTACTTCTCGTTTGAGTCCAACGAGTGGCTCCTCGTAGGCCCCCATTCGACCGCCGGGAAGCTCCCACGTCTCGGGATCCATCTGCATCACCAGCAGGTCGTCGTCCGGCGAGACGACGATTGCCTTCTGACTGACCTCCGCGATCAGCGGCTGTTCGGTCATCGGTCGAGCTCCTCGGTCGCTGTCGACGCCAGCTGATCTCTTGTGGGACCCTGGGGCTGGGAGTCGGCCACTGCCCACATACTCCGCTTCGCGTTCATTATCGTATACACGTGGCTGTCTCCTATCAATCCACTGTTGAGCAAAGGGGGTGACTGGGGGTTCTGCTGGTCGAAGGCCCAGCCCGAACGTCGTCGGGATTCGTTACTCGTCGTCTTCGGCCTCGGCAACCTCGCCGTCGACCACGTCTTGGACCACCACGGCCTCAAGCTCGGCTTCGGAGTTGGCTGCCTCGGGATCGACGTAGCCGGTGACAAACACCGTGTACACGCTGTTCGGTTCGGTCGTTGCATCGATGGTCAACACCGAGTCGACACCGGTGTCGTCTTCTTCCTCGTCCTCTTCGGGCGGTGCCTCTTCGTCTTCAGGTGCTGACTCGTTTTCCTCCTCTTGGAGCAGGCTGATCCCACCGCCACCGTCGGCCGCGAGGCTCGAAAACAGCCCACCGTCGGACTCGTTTTCGGTTTCGTTTCCAGTTCCACCGCCGTTGGCCATGGCGTCTGCCGGAACGACATCGAACTCGTAGTCTCCGGCGGGCAGATCGTAGTAGCCCGCCTCGCCGAAGGCGACGTTTTCGAACACCGTCGTCTGACCGACCATCACGTTGACCGGCGGTGCGTCGGGTGCGGCGTGAACGACCCGAATCCGCGAGTTGTTGATCGACTCCTCCGGCGGGGTGTTCTGATCCCCGTACAGTTCGAGTTGGAAACCAGTCGTGGTCGAAACACCGCTTCCGCCGCCGCCCGACTCATCGGGCGTTGGGAGAGCCACTGCGGTCATGTTCCCGGACGGAACCGATACCTGTTCGTCGTAGATCGTCAGCGCCTGTGAGCCCGCGGGCGTGACACGGATCTGGTGATCTCCCGCACCGAGCGGGACGTATCCCGTGACCTCCGTATACTCGAGATCGCCGATGACCGGCTCTTCGCTGCCGTCGACGTAGACGTCGACTGCCGGAAAGTCCGGGATCATGTGGGCGACCCGTATCAGATCCTCACCGGTTCCCGACTGTGCTTCGTCGTCCTGCGGTTCTTCGTCCTCCGATTCCTGTGGTTCGTCTGTCGGTTCCTCTTCTTGCCCTGATTCGTTCGCAGGCTCGTCTCCCGTCTCACTGCCGCCTTGGTCGTCTTCTTGGGCCTCACCCGCACAGCCCGCGAGGCTTCCAACGACCGCGACACCGCCAGCTACCTTGAGAAATTTCCTGCGTCGTGAGTCATTCATAGCAACAACCTACGCTTGTACTCACATACATGTTAATGTTTTTTCAATTATAGCGATAGTCAACTGATACTCTAACAAGATGTAGACTAATTTAGATAATACAACAGATATCGGACAGTAAATGTGCCTTAATTGGCTTGATAACTCACTCAAAAGCCAATTTTGGGTGTCTGAAAAAATATATCTGAACTGCCAGTTAGGATAACATGGTAACTATACTTTATGCAGAGTGCATGTAAACATAACTTCTCTGTCACAGTATCTGCTGTGTTTGTGCGGCTGTTTATACCGTTCTCGATCAGGTTTCATCCAACTGTTTTTGCCACTGTTGGACTTTCGTCATCAGTTCGACGGGTGGCGTTTCGTTGATATCGGTCGACTCGATGGCTGCAAGCACCTCCTGTGCGGCAGGATCGACCGACTCCGGCTCGGTGGCTGCTGACTCCGAGTGGGTAGCCGCGCGTGTCGAGGCTGTGGTCTCTGCGGACTCCCGCCGGTCGGTCTCGGCTGTGGCCGCACCGCTGGCAGTGGCGGCGCCGTTGGTCTCGGAGGTTTGGAACTCTCCGGCACTGAGATCGAACACTGCCTGTTTGGCCTCGCCACCGCTGGCGGCTCCTTTCGCCTCAATCGCTTTCTCCTCGCGGAGTTTCGTCAACACGTTCCGCGCCCGGTCGACGACCGGCATCGGCACGCCGGCCAGATCGGCGACGTGAATCCCATATGATCTATCTGTCGCCCCCTCTTGGACCGTTCGCAGAAACGTAATCTCGCCGTCCCGCTCGTCGGCCGCAACGTGGACGTTCCCAACCCGATCCAGATGCGATGCCAGCGCCGTCAACTCGTGGTAGTGGGTCGCAAACAGGCAGTGACAGCCGATCTGGTTGTGAATGTATTCGGTGGCCGCCCACGCAATCGAGATCCCGTCGTAGGTGGCGGTCCCCCGACCCACCTCGTCGAGAATCACCAGCGAGTCTTGGGTCGCTGAATGGAGAATGTTCGATAATTCCTGCATCTCGACCATGAACGTAGAGCGACCCTGCGCGAGTTCGTCCAGTGCGCCCACACGCGTGTAAATTCCGTCGACGATGCCGACGGTCGTCGACCGGGCAGGGACGAAACTCCCGACCTGTGCCAGCAGCGTGATCAGCGCGGACTGCCGCATGTAGGTCGACTTCCCGCTCATGTTTGGCCCGGTGACGATCAGAAACCCGCGCTTGTCGTCGAGTGTGAGATCATTTGGTACGAACTCGGTGGCCTGTTCGACGACCGGGTGGCGTCCGGCTTCGATATCGAGCGTTCCTGCTGTCGTTAGTTCGGGTCGACACCAGCTGTTGGCCGCGGCGTGGCTCGCCAGCGAACACAGCACGTCGACCTCCGCCAGCGCCCGCCCGACATCCTGCAGGAGTGCCGACTGCTCGGCGACCTGATCCCGAAGCTCCGCGAACCGTTCGTACTCCAGTTCCCCGCGGGACTCTTCGAGCCGGAGGATTTCGCGCTCCCGCTCGGCGAGTTCGTCGGTGACGAACCGTTTGGAGTTTTTGAGTGTCTTAATGTGCTGGAAAGAGTCGGGCACCGAATCCGCTTGGGATTTGCCGACTTGAATGTAGTAGCCATCCGTCTTGTTCCGGTCGACGGTCACATGCGAGAGGCCGTACTGGCGTTTGATCCGGTCGGCGAGTCCATCGAGCCACTCGTTTGCCTCCTCGTGGCGCTCGATGAGGTCGTCGAGTTCGTCATCGAACCCGTATTTAAATAGGCCGCCCTGAGTGACGGTTTTCGGTGGATCGTCGGCGAGTGCCTCCGCGAGCGTCTCGCGGAGCTCGGCGGCGGCCGCCCGATCCGGTTTGTCGATCACCGTCGACAGCGGCGAGTCGGCCAGTTGGCCACCCGCGATCTCGTCGGCCAGCGTTGGCAGTAGTTCGAGGGTGTCCCGCACTGCCAGCAGATCCCGGGCGTCGGCGCTCCCGCTGGCGGCCTGACTGGCCAGCCGTTCGAGATCGTAGGCTCCGTCTAACGTCTCTCGGAGGCGCTCACGTGGCAGGGCGGCCGATGTGAGGGTTTCCACACAGTCGAGTCGACGCCCGAGCTCACTCGCGTCCTGTCGGGGGCGCGTTAGCCACTCTCTAAGCAGTCGACCGCCGGGGCTGGTTTCGGTATGGTCGATGGTGTCGAGCAGCGAGCCACCTTTGTCCCCGTGCATCGTCTCGACGAGTTCGAGGTTGCGCTGTGTGGTGGCATCGAGCGTGAGGTGGTCGTCGGCCGTGTACAGTTGGAGTCGACTCATCGACTGCCGAACCCCGACGCCGGTCTCTTCAACATACGAGAGCACTGCACCCGCCGCACGAACCGCGAGTTCGGAATCAAGACCGATGCTGTCGACCGTTTCGCTGCCGAACTGGTCTCTGACCGTGTGGGCACTCCGACCGGGCGCGAAGGCGTCGGTATCGAACAGTGCCAGTGAGGCGTCGCTTCGCTCTCGGAGTTGTCGAGAAAAGTCGTCGTCAGTTCGCACGTCGGGTCCGGGCAGCACCTCAGCGGGATCGAACCGATACAGTTCGGCGTGGGCGTCGGCCGCGGTGTCGACTTCGGTGACGAGGAACTGGCCCGTGGTGATGTCGGCAAACGCCAATCCATAGGGACCTTCGTTTCCGTCTGCTCGGACGACCGCAGCGAGATACTGGGCCTCGGCATCGGTGGTTTCGATGAGCGTCCCCGGAGTTATGAGCCGCGTAATCTCGCGGTAGTGGTCGCCGTTGTCGTCCTGAAACTGGTCGGCCACGGCAACCCGGTAGCCGCGTTCGACGAGCGCCTTCATATACGGCGTCAGCTCCGAGAGCGGGATTCCGGCCATCGGATACGATGAGCCATGCGAGGATTTCTGCGAGACGGTAAGATCGAGTTCGTCGCTGACGGTTTCGGCATCATCCGCGAAAAACTCGTAGAAATCGCCACACTGCATCGCCAACAGATCGGCGTCGCTGTCGGCTTTGATCGAGAGAAACTCCTCGACGATTCCCTGTGACATACTTCCTGTGAGTCCGTCTCCGGCTAAAGCCCTACGGGTCGACCCGCCGATGGAGAGGTCGTGATAGAACCATTCACACGGAACCGGGTTCGCTTCGAGATGTCGATAGCTGAGCCGTGTCTATTCATGATGTCGGACGCGATAGTATGCGCAAATAGAACAAACACACCTCGTTCTCGACGTGGGTCAGCTGCATCAAATGTGATGCAAAGATTTTTCACGAAAGTCCACCACACTATCTAGGTATGAAGCATACCGTCGATAAAACTAGAGAATACCGTGTTTTAAACGGGATGAACGGGAAAAACGCAATTAGCATGTTAGCCCCGTCGGCCAACCGTGTCTTCCAGGTCGTCGAGTACGAAGACAGCAGTCTCCGCGACGAGCTGGCGAGCCTCGATCCCGGCAAGTTGGTGCAACTCGATCTGACACGCATTCGGAGCCGAGCGAACGTCTGGAAAGCCAGTTGGCCCGACAGCGGCCAGTCACTGTCCGACTAATCATATGGGATCCGGTCGTCTCTCAAAACCTACTACAGACGTTCTGTCTTGCAGTTTGTTTCTGCGGACTATCGGGAAGGCCAGTTCCCCACGACGTACCCAGTCTTCGCAGTAGTCAGACAACTGATATAGAATAGATCGCTTCTGTACACGCGCTACCGAGGCTCTGATCGAACCGCTTACGGCGCGTAGTAGTACTCGCCCTGCCGCTTTTGAGTCGAGTCCTTCTGGCTGCCGGGTTTGTTGATCCGCGGTCGACCTGTTCGCTCGTCGCGCCGGAAGGTGATATCCAAGTCGGCGAGGAAATCGTTCATCCCCGCGCGCATCTCCTGTGGCAGCTTGGCGTGACCATGTTGGGCGGGTTCGCCGTCGAAGACCATCAAGCGATCCGCGAGCAGATCGATCATGTAGATGTCGTGGTCGATCACGAGCACGGTCGCGTCGTGGTTTTCGGCGTAGCGTCGGATCGCGGTCGTCGCCTGCACTCGCTGTTCGACGTCGAGGTGTGCCGAGGGCTCGTCGAGCACGTAGAGATCCGACTCGTCGGAGAGACAGGCCGCAATCGCCACGCGCTGGCGTTCGCCACCCGAGAGATCGGTTAGCTGTTGTTCCATGATCCGCTCCAACTGGAGCGGCTGGGCGACTTCGGTGTTCCAGTAGGAGGTCCCGAACTTGTCGGTGATCGACGAGAGGAAGCTGTCGACGCGCATTGGCTGGTCGATCTCGACGTACTGCGGTTTGTACGAAATATCGAGTTCGAAATCGAGACTTCCCTCGTCGGGTTCGACCGAGCCAGCAAACATCTTTGCGAGCGTCGACTTCCCGATTCCGTTCGGGCCGACGATCCCGAGGACTTCGCCCTCGTAGATCGTCCCACTGTCGACGTCGAGCGAGAACTCGCCCTCACCATAGGATTTCTTCAGGTCGGGGTACTCGACAAGGGGCATTCCCTTCGTCGTCGCCCGTGGGGCGTGTTCCTCGAAGGTGATCTTTTCTGGCCTGATCCGCATATTCTCGTTGGTAAGGTAGCCTTCGAGATACTCGTTGATCCCCTTTCGGACCGACTTGGGCGGCGTGATCACACCGAACGCGCCGGGCTCACCGTAGCCGACGTGGATCGAGTCCGCAAGGAGGTCCAAGATCGCAAGGTCGTGTTCGACCACGAGCATCGAGCGGTCGGCCTCCTCGTCCTCGGCCAACTCTCGAATGAGCCGTGCCGCGACCATTCGCTGGCCAACGTCGAGGTAGGGTGTGATCTCGTCGAGGAAGTAGAAATCCGCATCCCGTGCGAGGGTTGCCGCAATCGCCACGCGCTGGAGTTCGCCACCCGAAATCGAGTCGATGGGCTGGTCCATCACGGGACGGATGCTGAGCCGGTCGACCAGATAGTCCAACTCGCCTCGCTCGTCGGTTGCTTCGAGCAGTTCCCGAGTCTTGCCGTCGAACTGTTTGGGAATTTGGTCGACGTACTGCGGCTTACGGGCGATTTCGATCTCGCCGTCGATCAGCCGATTGATGAACTGCTGGAGTTCCGAGCCACGGTAGCGGTCCAATACCGCATCCCAACTCGGCTCGTCGTCGTAGTCGCCGAGGTTTGGGATCATTTCACCCGCGAGTCCGTTGACTGCGGTCGACTTCCCGATCCCGTTCGGTCCCAGAATACCGGTTACCTTGCCGGGTTCGGGAACCGGCAGCCCATAGAGGGCGAATGCGTTTTCATTGTAGCGGTGGGTCGGCTCCTCGGTGAGTTCCTGCGGGAGGTTGATGATCTCGATGGCGTCGAAGGGACACTTCTCGACACAGATCCCACAGGTTTCGCCCAGACAGATCTCTTCGGAGATGCGGATCTGGTCGGGGTCGCCGACTTCAGTGTCCTCGCCGCGGACGGTGATGCACTCTTTGCCCGTTCGGTTCGGTGGACAGAAGTTGGCACACTCGTAGTTACAGCGGTCCGGCTGACAGCGGTCGAGGTCGACGACCGCGATGCTGTCATCGGCCATTAGAACGTCACCGCCTCACTCAGCAGGACGGCGTACGTGATGAACCAGAGACAGAACGTGATAAAGGAGACAAACAGGTTGTCCTTGATGCCGAACTCGCTGATGTCGACGCCGATCAGTTTGAGGATCGGGAACTGAACGAAGATCGCGATGCCCATGATGAGGACCGCTTGAATGTTGCCCGCCGCCTCGGGTGTCGTGCCGACGACGACCGCCGAGGCCACTGCTGCGAGAATCCCCGCAAGACAGGCAATCGTCGTGACGGTCACTCCGCGCATGTGGTCGGAGAAACCGGATGCCGATTCTGTAGCCATACGCGCAGTTCGGCATCAGTAATGAAAAGGAGTTCGCTTGCCACCGCTCGGTTTCGACCCTCCCGGCAGGGTTTGTCCGTCATCAAACTTTATGCCAGTGTGCTGTTTCAGTAGGGGTAATGGCAGGAACAGACCAAGAGAGCCTCGACGATCTGCCACCGAGCGCCAAACTGGTTTTCAAGGTACTCGAATACAACGGGACGCTCACACAGAAGGGGATCGTCGAGGAGTCGATGCTCTCGGCTCGGACGGTGCGCTATGCACTCGAACGCCTCGAAACAATCGGCGTGGTCGACGAGGATGTCTACTTTGCGGACGCACGACAGAACATCTACGAACTCACTCCGGAAGCCGACAACGCACTCGAAAACAGCGAGCTCCCCAACGCCGACTGACTCAGTTTTCTGTGGCGAGCTGGGCTGCTCGAACACCCGTCAACACGAGTGTCACGAGTAGTGTGGTCGACACCGCAAAGACGACCGCCAACATGAAAAACCAGCCTTCGGGACCGAGCACTGGATACTCGCGGGTCGTGACTACTGGCCCGAACAGTTCGAACACCCGAACCGCGTAGGCGACTGCTGCGACACCGACGCCAACAGCAACCCCGACGGTCACGTTTCGTTTCACTGCGAGGGCTTCCACCAACGTCTCCGGCTGGTCTGCTGGGGATTCGTCGCTCACACCTGCCCGTAGCCGCTGAATAACTATATTCACACCGACTTCGACTGCCGTCAGGGTCGACTTTATTGGTAAGCCTCGAACTCCTCCCCGAAGACGAGGAAGTAGCCAGTGCCTACCAGTCCGATAGCGGTCGCAAGTCCAAACGCCAGCAGTGGGCTCTCCGGGAGCAGCTGTCCACTGCCGAATGGGTTCGCGAGTCCACCGTAGATCGCCCCGCCGATGGCCCCGCTGGGAATCACGATCACGTTTCGGAGCAGGTAGTAGGAACCAGTGATCCGGCCGCCAGCACCGGCCTCCGCCGGACCGACGATGAGTGCCTTGTGAGCCGGAAGGCCCGCAAATCGGAGGCCGGAGATCGCAAACAGCACCACCAGAACGCTCGCGCTGGCTGGGGCACTAATAAGCAGGATCGGAAAGATCGCATACACCGCGAAGCCAGTCGCGACAACCGGTTTCAGTCCGACTCGCTCGGCCATCGCCGCCGCGGGGGCCATCACCAGCAGCGCAACCGCCATCTCGATGCCGAGCAGGACGCCGAAAAACGCCTCCGGCGAGAGGTCGATGCCCCCGACGACCGGCAGCGAGGTCGTGACCCCCACACTGAGAAAATCGGTGACGACGATGATGAAAAAGACGTACACCATCCCGTTGGCGAACCGCACCAATGTATCACCGATCAGCAAGGGACGGAGCGTCGACGGCATGGTTCGCAGGTCATCGCGGATCTGGTCGACGCCAGCAAAGGAGCCACCGAACGTGTCATCGCTGGCGTTGTAGAGGAAATGCTGGACAACCGTTGCGACCGCACCGAAGACAACTGCGACCGCCAGCACGTAGCGAAAACTCAGTTCGAACGAGGGGTGGAGCGTGAGCAGGCCAGCCGCCACCACGGGACCGAGCAGAAACGCGCTCCGGCGGAAGGTTTCGGTGCTGGCGAACCCTCGGGCCAGCCGGTCGGGGTCGACGCTCTGTTTGACGATGGCGTAGGTCGCTCCCAGCCCGAATGATTTCCACGCCTGGGCGAGGACCAAGCCGACAAACACCCAGATCCACGGCTGGATCGTGAGTCCCCAAATGGTGACTGTGCCGAACGAAGGAGCGATGAACCAGAGGCCAAAGCCGAGCGTCGAGGCGAGACCGAACACCGTGAGCGCATAGCGGGAGCCGATGCGGTCCGAGACGACGCCGCCGGGATAAGGGTAGACGGCGCTAATCAGGTTACCGAAGGTGCCAAACAGACCGATGATGAACGCGCTCGCGCCGAGGACCTCCAGATAGCGCGGGAGGAATCGCGTGGTCATCTGGAAGCCGAGGCTGAAGGCGAACATCGCCACCGAAAGCACCAGGACGTCGCCCCTGAGTGAGAGAAACTGTCGATACCCCGCCAGTGGACTGGCCTCACGGTCGCTCATTGTCGGAATTTCTGTCGCTTCTCCCAAAACAACTCCGGAGTCATTGGTCGGTTCGTCCATCTGTTCGCCCGGACCGAACTTCTAAAGTCCGATGGGGTCGTCAGTGTGGCCAATGACGATCTCGCTCGGCACTGCGAGCGCGGCTCCCGGCGAGTTCGACGTGGGTCGACTCGACGTCGGCGAAACCCGCGACGGAAGCAGCGTCGGACTCCCGGTGGCAGTGATCAATGGTGCCGAAGACGGTAATCGACTGTATCTTCAGGCAGTCAGCGACGGTGACGAACTCAACGGACTGGGGGTGATCCGCCGGGTGGTCCCCCAGATCGATCCGGCGACGCTCTCGGGGTCGATCCTCGTCGTTGGCATTGTCAACTACTTCGGCTTTCAGGTGGCCGAACACCGCAACCCGATCGACGACCGCAAACTGAACCGGACGTTCCCCGGCGACCCCAACGGCAGTTCCAGCGAACGTATTTCGGCGGCCGTCTTCGATGCCGCCAAAACGGCCGATTTTATTCTGGATCTCCATCAGGGCTCGACCAGTCGGATGATCGACGAGGCTCGGGTTCGGTGTGGTCGACGCCATTCGCTGCACAGCGAGTGTCTCCGTCTGGCCAAGGTCTTCGGCTGCGGACACGTCCTCGACCAGAAAGGTCCCGAGGGACAACTCGCTCGGATCGGCCCCGATGAGGGAGTGCCGACAATCGATCCCGAACTCGGTGGCTCGGTCGGTTTCAGCGAGGAGAGCATCCAGCGTGGTGTCGAGGGCGTGTTCAACGTTCTGCGCTACTACGACTTTCTGGATGGTGAGGTGGCCATCAGTCGACAGACACGGGCCAAACGCTTCGACCAGTATGGCGCACCCGCCGGAGGGATTGTCGACTACCGGGCCGAACTCGGCTCGCGGGTCACCTCGGGCGATACCCTCTTCGAAGTAACCGATCCCTTCGGCCAGATAAAAGCCAGCGTCACCGCCGACAACAACGGGATCTTCTGGCGCTCGCGCCGCCTCCCGCAGGTCGCAGCCGGCGAGTACGTCTGCTCGGTCGGCACCAACGTCGACAGCTACTGACGCTCCGTCCTGCTATCGTTCCGGATGAGTCGGCCCGTCGAACTCACCGCGAACCAGCGGTGTGGCGATATGTCGACGCGCCGCTGGCGGCACCTCGTACCAGCCCAGATCGAGATCACGGTCGACCTCGCGGGCTACTTTGCCCGGAGCCGAGGTACCACAGTCCCGACACCGGTAGCCCTGATTGCGGCCCGCTGATTTCATGCGCCGCCCGCAGTCGGGACACTCCGGGGTGACCTGCTCGGTGCGATTGAGCGTTCGAACAGCGATCTTTTCGAGTTTGATCGTCCCGTCGCTGTACTCTCCACAGACGGTCAGTCGGTCGCCGACACGCAGGTTTCTGACGTAATCGCGGAATCGCTTTGTCGGCTCGAAGGCCACGCAGTCGACTGTTGCTGGCTCCGCTTGATCAGTATCGGCCAGCCGAAAGAACACATGACCGCCCTGTCGGGTCTCCGGCTCGCTGTCGACCACACCGTCGACCCGATAGCCTGCGCCCTCGCGGAGCGAGCTAATCGCTCCGTCGGCGAGATGGCTGTCGGTGCCTTGGTTCGTGAGAAACGTCGCTGTTCTGTCGACGCGTTCGGTACCGTCTGCGGCCGCGATGTCGGCGGCAACCTCCCGGACGGCCGCCGGCTCGTCGCCCCGAATCCCATACAGAATCGGTCCCGGCGCGTTCGGAACACAGACTGTCTCCCCCGTGCCGCGGTCGACAGTGTCCCAGACGGTCGGATACCCCGACTCGGCGGCCGCAAAGACTGCCTCGGTGTCGACTTCACGGGGTGTCCCACACCGGTCGAACTCACGGTACGAAATCGTCTCGTAGGTCCACTCGTCGAACGCCTGCCACGCACCGACCGCCGCCAGCGCGCCGATTCGGCCGCGTCCCTGCACGTCACAGCCAACGCCCGCCCAGCCGCGATGGTGGTAGCCTGCATCGTCGCTCACAGCAATCGCGTCATCGAGCGAGATTCGGTGACGAATCGCTCGCCGGGCGTGGTTGCTGACTGAATCGGGAACTGCCTCGGGACTGCCGGTGGCAACGACGACGCCGGGGCTGGTCCGGCTGTCGACGTCGATAGCCAGTGATTCGAGTTGGTCGCAGGCCAACTCGAAGGCTGTCTCGGCATCGAGATCAGTATGGAGAGCGAGTGCCGCGTTCCCGCGTGTTTTGTGTTTTACGGCGGGATTCAGGCGAACGAGGAGTCGACGCTGAACAGTCCCGCCGGTGGCCTCGATTGCCTCCGCAAGTCGCGTGGCGAGGTAGGTCGTGCACATCCCCTCGCTCCGGGAGTCGGTGTCGTCGAGACCGATCACTGTCATCGCCTCCTGTAGGTGGTTCCCCTGAAAACCAGTTTCGGGTCGGAATGAATATTTAAGTGTGTGGCTCACCGACAGGACAGAATCACGGGACGCAGCCCCGGTCGACTACATGGGGCCGACGTAACACATATATGTCTGAACTCACCTATATCCCGGTATGTCACGGACAGCACTGGTCGGCAACATCACCGCGATGCTGGAGGATGCGGGGTTCCTCGTCAGCGAGCGGTGTTCGGTCCGACCCAAGAGTTTCGACCTTGCGGCCCGCCGCGGCGAGGACCTCGTACTCTTGAAAATCCTCGGCAATATAGACGCCCTGACGGGTGAAACGGGTGCCGAGATGCGGCGGCTGGGCGACTATCTCTCGGCCACTCCAATCGTCATCGGCCTGCGGACCCGCAACGAAGACCTCGAACCTGGCGTCGTTTACTTCCGCCACGGCGTCCCCGTCTTCAACCCCGACACCGCCTACGACCTGTTCATTGAGGAGGTCCCGCCGCTAATCTACGCCGCGCCGGGCGGCCTCTATGTCAGCATTGACGGCGACCTGCTGGCCGACGAGCGCGAAGAGCGAGGATGGAGTCTGGGTCGACTGGCGACCGAACTCGGTGTCTCCCGCCGGACGGTTTCAAAATATGAAGACGGGATGAACGCCTCCATCGAGGTGGCCATTCAGCTCGAAGAGCTGTTCAACGAGCCATTTTCCAACCCCGTCTCGGTGTTCGAGGGGGCCGAAGACGTGCGGGATGCCGACCCGATTCCGGAGGGGCCGGCGGTCGACCCCGACGACGAGCAGGTTTTGTCGACGCTCACCAACGCCGGCTTCGACGTCCACCCGACCAACCGCTCGCCGTTTAAGGCGATCAGCGAGGACAGCGGTGGCCGCGAACGAGCCGTGCTGACCGGTCATTCGCCGTTCACCCCGAGTGCCGAAAAACGCGCGCGGCTGATGAGTTCGATTGGCCGTGTCACTGAGACACGGTCGATCTACTTCACTACTGATACAGTCAAACGAGAGTCGGTCGACGGCACTGCTATCGTCTCCTGTGAAGAGTTGGCGTCGATTGATGATCCGGATCGTATCCGCGAGCGGGCCGCCGAGCCGGAAGCCTAGTTAAGCGTAGTGTTGTTCGAGATGCGCGACGATGTCGTCGCTTTCGGGCATCCCGTCGACGCCGTTGTCTTCGTCGATGAGGACTGGAACGCCAGCTTGGCCGCTTACTTCTTGGACTTCGGTGCGCTCGCTTCGCGAACTCGGGACGTTGCGTGACTCGTAGTCGAGGCCGAGTTCATCGAGTTTGCTTGTGACTTTCGCACAGAACGGACAGCCGGGCAGTTCGTAGAGGATGAGATTTGACATCACCTATTGTAGGGTCGCTGTATAAAAGAAACCCGTGATCCTGTGCCTTCGGGTCGCACAACCGCCCTCGTGGCATCTCTCCGCTCAGTCGAACGTCGACAGCGCCCCAACCGGGGCATCGGTCAGCTCTCGTGCTCGCGACATCCCTTGATCGCCGACCGCGATGAGCGCGAAGACGCCCGCGACGGGAGCCTCAGCCTGCCGGGCGATATCCAAGAGGAGTTCTTGGGTCTCGCCGGATCGAATGAGGTCGTCGACAATCAGCACCGACTCGCCTGCCGACAGCGCGCAGGCCGGCAGATAGTAGGTCAACTCGATGCCGGAGGCGAGCCGCTGTCGGGATTCGATGAACTCCTCGACGGCGGTCTCCTTGGATTTCTTGGCGTAGGCCAGTTTGGCATCGAAGTAGGAGGCCATCGCCGCGCCGATGGTAATACCGTCAGTGGCCGCCGTCAGCACCACGTCGGGTCGCTGGAAGCCGAAGCTGTTGGCGGCGACTGGGGCGACCAAGTCGAGGAACGACTGGTCGAAGACGACCGAGGAGTTGTCGACGTACCCCTCGTCGTCGAAACTCACTCTGGCTTTGAGTTCGTCGGCCAGTGCCTTCCGACCAATCCCGTCGACGACCTCCCGAGCGCGTTCCGTGCCGGGAAGTACGTGACCGTTGACATACCGGTTGAGATCGCCCGCCGGAAGCCCCGTAACCGCCGAGAGCTCCTCGTAGGTCCGGGTCTCTTTGAGCATCCGGAGGACCGCCACGGCCTGCAGTTGGAGGGCGGCCTTCTCTGATCTGTTCATACCCCGATACTCACTGTTGTGCAAGTATGAATATGTCGATACTCAAACGAGCCAATATACGCATCTACGTGAATAAACATCTCTTTTCCTGACAGCTAATATACACTTCTCTCTGTTAGATGGTCGACCGGCGTGTGTGTAGCTGTCTCCGATCAGGAGATCGCCGTTCAGACTCCGTAGCTGGTTCCTACTGCCAGTAGGTGGTCGCTACTGCTGGCGAACGCTCCGCCAGCTACCGCTCGCGGACGACGACGAACTCCGCGAGGTCGCGGAGATAGGCTTTGGCATCGGTATCGTCTACGTCGGCACTGTCGAGGGCCGCAAGCGCGAGTTCGGACTGCTCGCGGGCACGAGCGTCGCCCTCCTCGGGGGTGAGGTCGGTTACCTGTACCAGCGAGGGGCGATCCATCACTTCGTCCTGTCCGGCTGGCTTGCCGAGGTCCTCGCCGTCGGCGGTGGCATCCAGCACGTCGTCACGGATCTGGAAGGCAACCCCGACGCGTTCGGCGTACTCGCCGAAGGCTTCGACCGTCGACGCGTCGGCCCCGCCAGCGACCGCGCCGAGTTCGGCGGCCGCACGGAACAGCGCGCCGGTTTTCCGGCGGGCGAGTGTCATGTACTCGTCTTCGGTGGTTGGTCGGTCGACCAGTTCGGTCGCTTCGCCCTCGCCGAGTTCGACCATCGATTCGGCGACGATCCGGGTCGCCCGCTCGTTGCCCAAAAAGAGGCCGAAGGCTTCGCCGAGCAGGCCGTCGCTGGCGATGATCGCGGGGCCGTAGCCGTAGGCTGACCACGCGCTGGGGGTGCCGCGGCGGACCTCCGAGCGGTCGATGATGTCGTCGATCACCAGCGAGGCGTTGTGGACGAGTTCGATCCCGGCCGCGAAGTCGACTGCCTGTTCGGGGTCGCCGCCGAGGGCCTCACAAACCAGCAGGGTGACCGCAGGGCGGACACGTTTGCCACCCGCGAGCACGACGCCGTCGAGTTGGTCGGCCAGCTCGTCGGGATCGGTTGCGTCGATCACCGATTCGAGTCGACTGTTGACCAGTCCGACCCGACGCTCCAGATACTCCATCGAATCGGGATACGAACTCTCGGCGCAAGTAGGTGACGGAACAGCGACCTCCGGGAGTCAGCGCCGCTCGGTGTCGTCGTCCTCGACGGTTGAGCCATCGAGGGCGTCGACGCCCGGCAACGAGATGAGGTTCTCGCGGCCAATGCGGAGCTTCGTGATCTGGCCGTCGTCAGACATCGACGACAGCAGTTGTGAGACTTTGGCATCCGACCATTTGGTCTCCGAGACGATGTCGGCCTGCCGCATTCGGCCGCCGTTGCGTTCGAGCAGCCTCAGCACGCGCTCGTCGTCGGCCAGCAGCGAGAGGTCTTCGGTGGGTTCTGGCTCGCCCGGCTCCGGCTCGGTGGCCGGTTGCTCGTTGGAGGCGGTGTCGACGCCGCCGTTTGCATCCATCCCGGGGCTCTCGTCGACCTCCCGGCGGCGCAACAGGAGCGCGCCACCGATGATTCCCATGCCGATAACGACTGCAGCCCCGAGCAGCCCCCACGATGGGCCAAACGACGGCTCTAAGATGATCTGAATGTGATCCTCGTAATCAAACGTATGGGGACCGGCAATGACGACCGTGTTGTCCGAAAAACCGACGTTCGCACTCGTGATCGCATACCCTCGGGGCGTCGTGATGCGAAGCTCTTGGTTCTCACTCAACGAGGTGAGCCACGAGTTGCCATCGGGTGTGCTGAGCGTGTCATTGAAAACAAGCCTCTCGCCATCTTCATAGAGGAACTCGGTCCACTGGAAGGAGAGTTCGAGCGTGCCGACATCCCCACGGAGGCTACTGGAGCGCTCGACCGACCGAATCTCCATATCCCGCCCGGTTTGTTCGCTGGAGATGCCAGCGATATTCTCGTAGAGTGAAATATCCGGGCTGCCGGTGGCGGTACCGTCTTCGAACTCGGTGGCGATCTCTCGGAACGCCTCGCGTTCGGTTTCATTGGTGAGTTGGTACTCGACAGTCACAACCCAGTTGGCACTCCGGTCGGCCTGAAGGTTGATCGTAAACGTCGTCGATGGTGTCGACTGCTCGCCCGACAGCTGTGTCGTCGCCCCGCCGGTCTCGATGGCCGGGACTCCTTCGGCGGCTGAGGTGTCGCTACTAGTGCTGAGGCTCTCACTGGGCCCGACCATACCCGTGGCAACAATCGGGCTGGTGCCCAGTGAGAGGAGCACAATGAAGACGACTGAGAGGGCGACGGACCGCATATTTGGCAACTCACAGCCGCCGCGGAAAACGCTTTCTATGACGTTGACATGCCTGCCACACGGTGTCGATCTAAACAGGCTCTCCCCCGGCGTTGTGGGCCTATTCGACGATCATTTTGCGGAGCGACTCGAAGCCGCCGGGCGTGCTCAAAAGCGACTGGTCGAGTTTGTCGAGGATCGCCTTCTGGTTGAGGTAGCTGGAGAACGCGAGGATGGTCGGCGGCCACAGGCCGATAAACAGCCCTCGTGTTTTGTTGCCCTTGAGATAGAACTGGTGCCACGCCAACAACACGGAGGCTGCCGATGCAATGAATGCGATATCGGCTCCACGGGATTTGGGTTTCGCCTCGGTGTCGGTCGTCGACTCGCTGGCCTGTGCGACCGGACCAGACTCTGATTCGGATGTTAGTAATGCCATGCACTTGACGTTCGGCTGCTCGCCTCATCAAAATTCTGGGGGGCTACCATGAGAGTCGACGGAACGAACGTGTCAGTCACGCTGTCGCTGGTCAGGACGCGTCCGGCGAGTGGCTGTGGCCGCAGTTGGGGCACTCGACCTCCTCGGCCCGGAGTTCGGCGCTTTCGGCTCTGACCTCTCGCATCACCGAGGAGATGCGCTCTTCGGCGTCGAGTTCGTCCTCAACGGCGAGATCGACGCCCTCGACCTCCAAGAGGAACTTTGCGATCTCGGTAACCTCGTACATCAAATCGTCGAGCTCTTCGGCCGTAAAGAAGCCACTCATCGCCCCATAGAGGAACGTCGAGCCGGCCTTGGTTACCTTCCCCTCGAACGACGAGCGGGCCTGATTGACCGCCTGCGGCGTATACGTATCAGTCATAAAGGGAATGAGCCGCGGGAGGTTTTCACCGATTTTGGTCATCTCGACGCCGGTTTCGGTGCGGAAATCCGCACAGAGTCGGGCGATAGCCCACTCGCGGGCGGTGATGTAGGTTCGGTCCCGGAGGAACTCGTTGACCCGGTCGTACTGCGCGCCGTCCATTTTGGTAAACCGCTCGTATTTGCGGACGTCTGCGGGCACCGTCTCGTTGGCACTCTCGGTGCTGTCGACGCTGTCGGCTGTCTCGGCCTCGTCGACCGTCTCCGACTGATTGTCGGTCGCTGCATCCGACTGACGGTCGTCGACTGGGGTCTCATTGGTCGCCCCGTTGTCGGCCTTGTCCGCATCGTCGACCACCTCATCCCGGTCTGTGTCGACCGTCTCGTGGGTCGAACTCGCGGCATCGTCATCCATACGCATGCTGCGAACGGCCACCTCAAAAGGGTTGTGTGGCCTCACTCCTCGGCAGGAATTCCTGTGAGTCGACAGACAACGTTTTTCAGCAGTCGCTCCAACGGTTCCGTATATGAAGGTTTTACTGGGCATCGGCGGCACCGATGGCTCGTTCGGTGCGCTCGAACGCACCGTCGACCGGGCGGTCGTTGCGGGCGACGATCTCACCATCGCTATCGTCGACTCCGAGGGGACCGACGCTGACCGCGATGAACTTGAAGGCCGCGTGGAATCGGCCGTTTCGGACACTGAGCTCTCGGTCGACATCCGTCACGTGGAGGGTGAGCCGGGAAGCAAGCTGGTCGATATCGCCGAATCCGAAGGGTTCGACGAGATCGTGCTGGGTGGCAGTACGACCAGCCCAATGGGGAAGATCAAGATCAATCAGACCGCGGAGTTCGTCCTCCTGAACTCACACGTGACGGTGACTCTTGTCCGATGACTGCTGATCGTCGCTTCCCTGATGACATTTCGGGACCGTTCGAAGTACCGCCCGTCGACTTCGTCGACCGCGACGACCGCGAGATCGTAATTGAACCCTACGACGGCTCCGAGGCGGAGTTCGATGCGCTCGTCGAGATGTACGCCGATTTCGATCCCTCCGACCGCGCGCAGGGAATCCCACCGGGCCGAGAGTCGCGCATCCGGACGTGGCTCGAAAGCATCCTCTCGGAGGATTGCCTGAACGTGATCGCGTGGGACGGCGACACCGCCGCGGGCCACTCGACGCTGGTTCCCGACGGTGACGAGGACTGTGAACTGGCGATTTTCGTCTTGCAGCCCTATCAAGAGGCGGGCATCGGTACCCACCTCATCGAATCGCTGCTCGGCTACGGGGCTAGTCACGGCATAACAAAGGTTTGGCTCACCGTCGAGCGCTGGAACCATGCGGCCGTCGCACTGTACAAAAAGGTCGGCTTCGAGACGACCGGTGCCGAGAGCTTCGAACTTGAGATGGCGATCCAGCTCGCAGACCAGTCAGACTGACAGCACCGGTTGACTCGCGTACTGCAGGACGTATTCGGCTGCCGTTTCTAACACGTCGCTTGAGGCATCCGTTGTGGGTTCGCGCGGCATGACGACGAAATCCGCGTCGAGTTGCTCGGCCGTATCGAGGACGACGCCGCCCGGATGGAGCGTTTTGACGTCCGTCGAAAAGCCAGCCGCAATAGAGGTCGCGAGGTCGACATCGGCCTCTGCGGCGAGTTCGGTAACGGCTTCGCTGAAGGCTTTAGTGTCGTCGGCGACAGCCTCTTCGGCGACTGCGCCGCGGTCGATTGCCCGGACGGTCGTTTCTCCGAGGATATACAGCGCGTGGACCGACGCGTCGTACTGGTCGGCGACTGTTACCGCGTACTCGACGGCCGTCCGTGACTCCTCGCTTCCGTCAATCGGGACGACCACGAGGTCGACTTCGAGTTCCGCCATACGAGTGGGTTATGCGGAGGCTACCTAAAACGCTCCCTTCTGTCCTCGGTCGAGATGTCGCGTTTTATATCACGGGCGACCAAACGACGCGATATGTTCGAGACGATCCTGATTGCGACCGACGGCTCCGACAGTGTGAGTCGGGCAGTTGCGGTAGCGTTGGATCTCGCCGACCGCTTCGACGGGACGGTCCACGCGTTGTCGGTCGTCGACACCGACGAGGTCGACTCCTCGCCCGCGGCGGTCAGCGATCAGCTACAGGATGCCCTCGCCGAACAGGCCGACGACGCGCTGTCGACGGTTACCGACTCGACCGACCGCTCGGTCGAAACCGCTGTCCGTGAGGGCCGTCCAGCCACTGAAATCTGCGACTACGCCGTCGAGATCGACGCCGATATGGTTGCGACCGGCACCCGCGGTCGACACGGTGAAAACCGGTTCCTCATCGGTAGTGTTGCCGAACGCGTCGTTCGGACCTGTCCGGTGCCGGTGTTGACCGTCCGGCAGTTAGAGGGGACAAGCGAGTCCGAGCCTGTCGACGCCTAGGCCGAGCCGCCGACGCCGAAACCCTGAACTGGGGTGAGCCGAGTAGGCCGAGGCTAACACACGAGAGTTTTCCCGGTCGGCTCTCTGGACTCCGTATGGACGAACAACTCATCAAAAGCGGCAACCTGCCGCTTCGACGCCGATCACTGCTTCCGGGAACCGGATTCTTCTATCCCGACTCGCTGGACGAAGACCGCTCCGAGGAACGGGCACGCGAAGCAATCGAGGGTGCAGAAGCTGTCGTCGTCACCGATTCGGATGCTGACGGACTGGGCTGTATCGCACTGGTTCGGGAGATGTACGATGCCGCTCTCGATGTCGACCCTTTCCTCGAAGAGATCGAGAATCGGCTCTCTGAAGCGGACCAATCCGATGACGAGGAGGACGAAGACGACGAGGACCAGCCGGAGTCGTCGGTCGCACTGCTGGCCGCGGGGCCACATTCGCTGACCGAATCGCTGGAATATGTCGCCGACTACGCCGAAACCGGCGTCGACGTCTTCATCTGTGATATTGCCCCCGACGAGTACGAACCGATTGCCGAGTCGGTCGAAACCATCCGCAAGCGGAGCGACCGCGTCTCGTGGTACGACCACCACCAGTGGCCCGAAGCAGTCGCCGAGTCGGTCGGCGAGGCGGGCGTCGACCTCGTGGTCGGCGACTCCGACGAGGAGTGTAGCACCGACGTCGCCCTGCGCTCGCTGGACTACGAGTTCGACGAGCGGTTTACCGACCTCGCTGAGGTAACGCGAGACCACGATCTGTGGCTCAACGAGGACCCGCGAAGCAAGGACCTCGCGGACTACGCTTACTGGACCTCAGCCGAGGAGTATGCCGCAGTAGTCGGTGCCTACGGGGCGGACCTCCCGGAGTCAGTCGAAGATTACATCGCTCACCGTCGGGTCGAGAAGGAACAACTGATCGAGTTGGCGGTCGATCGAGCCGCCTACAAATCGATTGGCCCGTGGACGGTCGGCGTCACCTACGGTCGGTGTTCACAAAACGAGGTTGCCGACGGGCTTCAGGAGGCGGGTGCCGACGCCGCGGTGATCGTCAAACCATCCGGCAGCGCGAGTATCCGTGGCAGCGAGACCTTCGAGCAGGCCCATCTGGTCGCCCGGCAGGTCGAAGGCGGTGGCCACCCCAAAGCCGCGGGCTGTAAACCCGACATCTACGACGATATGATGGACTACGCCTACCACTGGACGACTGAGGGCGAGACGACCAAACGCGTCATTTTGGCGGCGTTCAGACGTGTTGCCGAAGATGTGGCAGCAGAAGACGAAGCAGAACAAGACGAACCGACTGCGGAGTAGGGAGGACGGTTAGTCGGCGGCTACTTGCTCGTCGGGAACCACTGATTCGACTTGGTCGACAATCGTTGCTGTGTTGTCCTCGATCTGTGCTTGGGCGTCGAGGAAGCTGTCGAAGGAGTCGTCGACAGTCTCACTGTAGCTATCGCTCATCGCTTCGAGTTCCTCGATACCTTCGATGACTGCATCCCAGTTTTGTTCATACCCATCTTCGAGCGCGTCGATACCCTCGTCGACGATCTCGTGGAACCCTGTGAGGTCGGCCTCGGGAGTGGCCTGCTCGATAGCATCGACATAGGCATGGAGGGTGGTACGTTTCAGCTCGTTGCCGTGTGTCTGCAGCTGTTTGCCAGTTTCGAGCGCGTCAGCGAACTGTTGGACCGCAGTTCGCTGGAGTTTGATGGATTCGAAGACAGCCGTTTGCGTCTGTTCGAAGGCGGTTCGCTGGTAGCCAAACATCGCTGTAAGCGGGTTTGAGGTACTCATTGGAGGGAATCTGGTTGAACGTCGATTGGTTATCGTACAGCTCTCGTCAGTACACTAAATGCCGGCCGAATGTATAAATTTACCGTCACTTACCATTTGACGGTACTGTATGGTTGTAGATGGTATAGCATGTCAGCTTGGTTCAGTCGATGATCGTCGACCATGTAGTAGTAGCCGTTGTCGACCAACCAGACGCTGTCTCCCTGACACTTATTGTGTCGTAAACATAATGTGTGTATGTGGTTTACGAGACAGGAAACCGGACGATAGACGACGCTGTGTGTCGGGTTCTCGACGGCGACCACCTCGACCGAACCGACGCGATTGCACTTTTAGCCCAGCCGGTCGACGACCTCGCCGCGGCGGCCGATTCGGTTCGGGCAACGCTCGGTGACGACACCGTCGACGCTTGTAGCATCGTCAACGCAAAAGCTGGCAACTGCGCCGAGGACTGTGGCTTCTGTGCCCAGTCGGCCCATTTCGATACCGGGATCGATACGCACGACTTGCTGGACCCTGAGAAGATCCTGGACGCCGCTAAACGCGCCGAACGCGACGGAGCCCAGCGGTTCGGCATTGTCGTCGCCGAGAAAGGAGTGAGTAAGGAAAAACGGCCCGACGAGTGGGCCAACGTACTTCGTGCGGTCCGACTCATCCGCGACGAGACGAGCGTCGAGGTCGACGCCAGTCTTGGCCTCCTCACGGAGGAAGAAGCCGAGATTCTCGCGGACGAGGGGCTCAACCACTACAACCACAACATCGAGACCTCACCGCGCTACTTCTCGGAGATCGTCTCTACCCACACCTTTGAGGACCGACTCAAAACGCTCCGCCGAGCCAAGAACGCCGGGATGGATCTCTGTGCGGGCGTCATCCTCGGGATGGGCGAGACGCCAGCCGACCGCGTCGACGCCGCCCTCGAACTCAGAAAGATCGGCGTCTCCTCTCTCCCGATCAACATCCTCAACCCGGTCGACGGAACCCCGCTCGGCCATCGTGAGACGGCCGCGATTTCGACCACCGATCTCATCAAGACGATTGCGGTGTACCGACTGCTCCATCCCACTGCTCGCGTGCGGATCACCGGCGGTCGGGAGGTCAACCTCGCCGAAGATCAACAACAACTCCCCTTTGAGGCGGGTGCCGACGGGATTCTGACCGGCGACTATCTCACGACAGAGGGTCAGTCGGCGGGAACTGATATCGAAGTCATCGAGCAGGCTGGCCTCCGGCCGAACATGGACGCAAACGAGTTCGATCCCGAGGCCGTCAAAGCCCGTCAGTCGACGCCTGAATCGAGCGACGACTGAGTTAGTGAGCGCCTACTGTCGACTGTCTATTCTCTGTCTACTCTCGACTGCCAGCGAGCCACTTCTGGCTGAAATTAACGCCACAGGAACAGTGTGCGTAGGCGTGAATTACGTCTCCCTCCTCGTAGAGACCGCCTACCTCCTCGTTTTGAGCCTCCGCAAACGACAGGACGAACTCGATATTGTGAGTCTCGCCGTCTTCGTCGTCGGGACAGACCCCGCCAGCGAGCGTCGACTCGATGTCGCCGTCACGGCCCATCGCCTCCTTGGCGAACTCCATCGCCCCGATGCCGGTCGCCTGTTGGAACGCGTTGCGACCCGCCTCGCCGGGGATGACCAGCACAATTCCGGAGTCGACGGTTTTGCCCGCCTCACCGAGGTTGTGATCGTCTCCGAGTTGACTATCGTCGATGTAGATCGCTACGTCTTCGAGCCGCTCGCCCGCGAGAAATTCATCCAGTGTCTCCATACCCGCTCTCCGGTCGCCATCCGTATATGGACTCTCACTTCGGACGACGCTGTGCGATGTGTCGTTACTCGTCGTCGAGTTGGTCGGCAATCGAAGATAGCGAAGAGCGTGGTCCTTGTTTGACGGTATACACTTCCCTGTCTCCGGGCGCGCGGAGGCCGTACTGTTCGCCCTCTACCACGGTATCGAACTCGACGCTGTTGCCCGATTCACGACCCAACTCGCGGAGCCACTCCGCGAGTCGGTTGTCGCCCTCGCCGGTCGACCGAGCCAGCCGTTTGTTGTCGTACGCGCCGCGAACCAGTAGTCCGCGCGTATCCGCGGCAACTTCGGCGTGATTCTCGGTCCCGTCGAAGACGAGTCTGATCGAATCGCCAGCCGAAAGCTGCTCGCTCACGGAGTCGGGAAGTCGGATGCCCTGTCGACGCGCACTGCCGAGCCGGACGAGTTCGGCGCGGTCGGTGTCGACGGTATCACTGTCGCTGGGTAGGCGGTTGCTCATAGGTAGTTATTGAACGCGGGGAGACTGCGCGTCGTTACTCGTCGTCGTCGCTCTCGCCGAGGGCCTCGGCGACGCCCTCGTCGCTGTCGATGACCTTGGCGTTGACCTGCGCGGTCTCGTCGGAAACCTGTCGACCGCGAACCGTGATCCGTTTGCGCTCGCCCTCGCGGCTCGGCTTGAAGCCGACGCCACCGTCGAGCAGGAGCTGTTTGATCTTCGAGCCAGGGACGTTCTCTCGCATTGGTCGACCGGTCTCGTCAGAGCCACCGGTGATCTCGAGGGTGTAGCCGTCGAGTCCGACTGCCCCACCGTCGACCTCCTCGCCGATATCGCGGCCGAGGAAGCGGTTTGCGTCCTGTCCGTCTACATCACGCTGATATGTCGACCCATCGTTTGGGTCGGCGACGACGACTGTGAAATCTGCCATACGTAATCTCTCTCGATGAGCAATAAAAAGCACGTCGAAAGCAGGTTCGGCCCGAATCCGGCGTACGCACAGCCTAAATTCGCGTAGTCACCGCCTACTCCCCCGTGTGAAACTCGCTTGGTCGACCGTCGCGGTAGAGCCGAAACGAGCCTTGGCCGACCGCGACGGTTTCGGTGCCACCGTCGTCGGTCGGGCTCTCGATGTGCATCTCGCTGACGCCAACCGAACCGCCCGCCCGGACGACCTCTGCGGTGGCAGTGAGCTCGTTTGTCACCCGAGCGAGATAGTTAATGTTGAGATTGATCGTGGCGATACCGCCGGTTTCGGGGTCCTCAAAGACAGTTCGCTGGACGAGTGCGCCCGCGGTGTCGGCCAGCGTTGCGGCGATACCACCGTGGACCGTCGGCGGTTCGGTCGTGTTGGTTAGCTTCTCGTCGTAGGGAACCGATAGCACGATTCGCCCTGTTTCGACCGTGTCGACGGTAGTACCGAGCCACGAGAGATAGCCGTGTTCGTCCTCGATTGCGGTCCGAAGTTGGTCGACGGCGGCCGCCGGAATGCCCTCGCTCATACAGTTCGCTTGGACTGCCGCGGCAAGTAGCTAGGCGTCAGTCGAGTTGTTGTCGGTTGGATTAGTGTCGGGTTTGCTGTCGTCAGCTTTGGTGTCTGCGTTGCTGTCATCTTTGCTATCGTCGGTTGGGCTGTCGACCAACAGTCGCCCGGCGAGCGGTTCGATGGGGCGGGTGAGCGTTTCGATTTCGTAGCTGTACTCGCCCTGTGTGAGTTCGTCGAGGACGAGTGTCTCGACACCGCCACCGTAGACAGTAATGCCACGACCGTCGGCCCGGACGCGGTTGCCGTCGCCGTCGTCGGTACGAATCGAGAGACTGTACGGGATCGGCGTCGGGTTCTGGAGCGTGATCTGCACGGTGTCGCCTTCTCGTGCCCGGAAGGAGACGCCACTGCGTGCGGCTCGCGCGCCGTCGACGCGCCAGGCCGACCGGCCGATCGAGTTGCCATCTGCCTTGTTCAAATCGGCGACCACACGCTCGTAGGCTCCAAGCCGGAGCGTCACTCGGCCGTCGCGCTCGGTGAGGTCGACCTGACTGACGACCTCCTTCGTTCGTGACCCGTCATCTCCCTCTCCATCACCGCCGTCTCCGCCTTCATCCAGATTACCACTCACCTCGGCGGATTGGATGGTTTGCTCCTCGTCGTCGTTGCGGTCGTCTTTGAGATAACTTATTACCTCCTCACCGCCCGTCCGTGCGGTCGTCACCCCGGTTAGTCCGGCGATTCCGACGACCGCCCCCCGTATCAGTGCCCGTCGAGATGCCTCTGTTCGCCCGATGATCGCGTCGAGATCCATATGCCACCCACTTACTGACGGGTATATAGTTGACCTTGGCTGTTCCCACCTGTTGAGAAATGGCCGACTATTTATATGCGAAGTCGACGCAGCCCTCATGGCCTGCCTGCTCGGTTAGTACAGCCGCTGGTTGGTGACTTGCTGTGGACCAGTCGCAACCACAACCCATACCTCACCGTACTGTCTCGGGGCGAGTATGCAACTGGGCGTTATCGGCCTTGGACGGATGGGACAGATTGTTGTCGACCGATCTTTGGAGGCTGGCCACGACGTGGTCGCTTTCGACCTCGACGACGAGGCCGTCGAATCTGCGGCCGACGCAGGCGCAACGCCTGCCGAGTCGGTCGCCGATCTGGCTGCCACACTCGGCGACGACAAGCGCGTGTGGCTCATGGTGCCCGCAGGGAAAGCGGTCGACGCCACGCTCGATGATCTCGATCCGCATCTCGATAGCGACGATGTCGTGGTCGACGGCGGGAACTCCCACTTCGAACGATCCTTGGAGCGCGCCGAAGCCTGCTCGGCAGCCTACCTCGACTGTGGGACCAGCGGTGGCCCCGCAAGCGCCGAGGAAGGATTTTCACTGATGATCGGCGGTCCACAGTGGGCCTACGACGAACTCGTGCCCGTCTTCGATGCGGTCGCCACCGGTCCCGCGGGCCACGACCGCATGGGCCCCGAAGGGTCGGGTCACTATGTGAAGATGGTCCACAACGGCGTCGAGTACGCTCTCATGCAGGCCTACGGCGAGGGGTTCGAACTGCTGGCCGACGGTCGGTACGATCTGGATCTCGAAACGGTCGCCCGCACGTGGAACAACGGCGCGGTGATTCGCTCGTGGCTCCTCGAACTCTGTGAGGAAGCCTTCGAGCTGGAAGGATCGGATCTCGGCGACGTTGAGGACTACATTGCTGGCGGCTCGACGGGCACCTGGACCGTCCAAGAGTCACTCGAACAGGAAGTCCCGATCCCGCTTATTTATCAGGCGCTGGCCGAGCGGTTCGACAGCCGCAACGAGGGCCGATTCTCTCGTCGACTGGCCAATCGGCTCCGCTACGGATTCGGTCGACACGAGGTCGCTCGGCAGGACGACTGATTCGCTCGGTTCTCGTAACGTAATTAAACCCCGATTCCGTACGCCCACACATGGTTGACATAGTGGCGGTCAGCATCGCCTCGAGTGTGGTGCTCGTAATCGCGGTGCTGCATTTCATCAACGGCACCGGCTGGGAGTCGAACGCCGACATCTCTCAAGAGATTCTCGACCGGCGGGCGGCCACCGTGCCGGAGACGAGCTTCCCCGAGCCAATGAACCGCTCGCTCGGCGGCGGTGGCGGCGCGGTCGCCGCTGTCGGTGAGGGCGGCCAGGAGGGTGCCGAACTCGAAGAGGCCGAAGAAGAGGCTCAGAGCCCGGCCGATATGCCGGAAGACGAGGTCGAATACTTCGATATCGAACTCTCCAAGGAGGGCGAGACCATCGAGGTCGCCAGCAACGAGACGATCCTCGACAAAGCCGAAGACGAAGGCTTCGATCTCCCGTATGCCTGTCGACAGGGCCAGTGTGTCTCCTGTGCGGCCCATACCCCCGATGGTCCGGCCGAAGACCACGTGACCCACTACGAGCAGGAAACGTTCACCGATGCCGAAATGGAGGAGGGCTACATGTTGACCTGTGTTGCCTACCCCATCACCGACTTCACGCTCGAAACCAACGAAGCACCGTAGCTGAACGCGCTGATCGCCACGCAGTTTTTGCGGCTCTCTCAGATATCGCCGTCTCCGACAGTCATCCCTGTATCCTCCCGGTCGACACCCTGAACTAAGCCGAGAGCAACGGCGAACGTCCGGCTCTCGGGGGCGGTGATTGCGTGGAACTCTCCGAGGCGCTCGTTGGCCTCCGATGCCAGTCGCTGGGCGGTCGACCTATCGTCATCGGCGGCGGCTTCGCTGGCTTCGGCCATGGTGGCAGCCACGTCTCGTGCTGCAGTCATTCGATTGTACTGGCTCTCAAACCCCTCTCGGAGCGTCGGGAGGTCGACGGTCTCAAGCGGTGGTTCGGCCTCCAGATCGCCTGTTCGCTCACGTGCGGTCTCGAACTCGCTGCGGGCGGCGACAAAGCCAGTCTTCGCTGCACCGAACTCGGTGACGGCGGTGTCGTAGCTCTCGCCGATCCACGCGTTGATCCCGGCGTTGAGACGCTGGGCCGCAGCGGCGGCCTGTTCGTAGCCTGCGACCACGGTCTCCCAGCTGTCGACCCGGATCTCGTACAGCGGAATCCGATCTGCCGGTTGGTCCGACATGATCGATTTCGGCTCGTCGTCGTGGCCAAGCCCCAGAATGTGACCGATCTCGTGTTTGGCGGTCGTTCGGATCGAGCCGAACGGTCGCTCGGCGGCGACGACGTAGGCGGTCACCGGCCGAGAGATCCGGTTTTCCGGCCGGATTAGCGGCGCACAGCCCAACACGTCGCTGCTGTAGTTTTCGACCCCGCTGCAGTCCTCGGAGCTGTCGACGTAGGCCAGCACGATATCCGGCTGCTCAGCAACGATGTCGAAGCCGATGTCGAAGTCGACGTATTGGCTGCTCTCGGTGGCCCAGAAATCCAAGACCTCACGAGCGTTGGCGTCGACATCGTGGCTCGTCGTTCCCCGATCCTCGACCCGAACGCCGACCATCGAGTCGGCGAACGGATGGCCCGAGCCGGGAATGGGGAGATCGAGCGCCGTACAGCCCGCCAGACCGGCCAGACAGCCCGTCGACCCCGCAGTGAGAAACTGGCGGCGGTTCATGAGACTTCTTGGGTCCAATACAGTAAACGTCTTGTGACAATCTGGATAGCGTGGCTGTGGTCGAATACGGAGTGACGGGGCAGGTTTGTCGACGGGATGCACAACCGCGCAAGGGTTTATATGCTACCCGTTGAACTAAACCCAATGAGAGAGTCACTCCGAACGACCCTCGAGGAGTTGCCACCGAGTGCAAAACTCGTCTACAAAACACTCGAATACGAGGGCTCGTTGACACAGGGCCAGATCGCTTCTCAATCGCTGTTGCCCTCACGAACTGTTCGGTATGCGCTGTCGACGCTCCAAGACGAGGGGGTTGTCGACGAGGAACTCTACATCCAAGATGCCCGCAAACGGCTCTACTCGCTGTCGACCGACGAAGAACCCGGGCAGTTTGAGACGACAGCCTCTGCCTAACACTCCGTGTGACAAACGGTTTTATTACAGGACCCAAATACCAGTTCAATGGAACTCGTTTCTGTGGCCGCAGTCGCCGACAACGGCGTCATTGGCGATGACGGCGAACTCCCGTGGCCCAGCATTCCGGCCGACAAACAGCAGTACCGCGAGCGGATCGCCACCGACCCGGTGATCCTCGGTCGACGTACCTACGAGTCGATGCGCGATGATCTCCCGGGGAGCCACCAAATTGTCCTGAGTCGAAGCCGCCAGTCGTTCGACACCGAGACTGCCCATCACGCCGAAAGCGTTGAGAAGGCAGTCGACATCGCCACCTCGTTCGACGCCGAGCGGGCCTACGTGATCGGTGGGGGGGCCATCTACCGGCTCTTTCAGCCACATGTCGACCGGATGGTTCTCAGCCGCGTTCACGGTGAGTACGAAGGCGATACCTCCTATCCGGAGTGGGACGACAACGCGTGGACGCTGGAATCTGAGACCGAGTACGACCGATTTACGCTTCAGGAGTGGGTCCGAACCGATGATCAATAGCGCCACCAACAGCCGACACCACCCTCGATTTATATATTACACAGCATGACAGACATCGATCCCACTCTGTATCCGAACGCCGAGAGCGACAATCAGCCAGTCGACGCCGTCTCTCGCAGGCGTGTGCTTGCGGGGTCGACTGCTGCCGGAGCCGCCGCAACTGCTGGCTGTCTCGGCGGGGGAGACGAACCCAACCGGGAGGGATCGACGGTGTTCGTTTTTAATACCGGTGACGGCACCGTGAGCCTCATCGACACCGCAACCAACGAGGTCGTCGGCACCACCCATCTGGGGCTGTCGTCGTCGTTCCCGTCGAACCAGTACACGCCCCAACTGACCGACACCGACGACACCCTGTGGCTCAACGTCGACCGGGGCGTCCGTGGACTCTCTGCTGGCTCGCTCAGTGAAACCGCACGCTTTGACACCGGCTCGGGAGCCAACTGGCTCGAACAGACGCCCGACGGACAACACCTTGTCGTCAGCGCCCGCGAGCCGGCCCACACGCTGTACCGTCTGGATGCCGACCCCGATTCTGACTCATTTGGCGAGCAGACCGGCGTGATCGACCGGACCTCGGAGGGTGGCCGCGGCGACAACGATGGACCGGGTCCCTGCGACGTGACGATCCATCCCGACGGCCAGTACGCCTACGTGCCGGATCTGTATGGCGACACGCTGACCGTGGTCGACATCCCGTCCTTCGAGATCGAAACCCAGATTGAGGTCGACCCGGTTGGCGAGGCTCCCGCCGAGCCGTGGATGGGGACGATCTCGTGGGACGGTGCTCGACTCCTCGTTGAACACAACGAAGGTGACGCCGGTAGCGAAAGCATCTGGGATACGAGTGACCCAGCCAATCCCGAAGAGATCACCCGGCTCACGGTCGACGACGGACTGGGTGAGGGACCACTCACCAGCGAAATCGGCCCCGAATCCGAGGTGGGCTACGTCTTCACGCCCGGCACAAACGATATCTCGGTCGTCGACCTCACAGCTGGCGAGGTCACCGACCGACTCGACGTCGGTGGCTCGGCGTTCGTCGGCACGTGGGACCCAGCGCGGGAAACACTGTATGTCCCAGTTCAGACGACCAACGAGGTGGCTGTGGTCGACCACGCGAGCCGGAAGATCACGGACACGATTGCAGTCGGTGACAGCCCCTACGGGGCGACTGCGGCCACGGTTCGGCCCCAGTCAGACAACACCGATGCGCTGCTGGCGAAATTGGCTCAGATGGGTGTGTTTGCGTCGACCGCAGAGACGACCTACTGCATCGGGGAGTGTGCCTGTGGCCACCAGTTAGAGCGCGACTAACCGACCGGGGACCGCGTTCGGTGGCTGTCCGGGTTCTTTTGACCCCTGTCTTCGATACATACGTATGGCCCTTACTGTCACGCTTCTTGGCATCGCCGCCATCGTGCTGTTGACCGGTATCAGTGCGTTCTTTTCGAGCAGCGAACTCGCGGTCTTTTCGGTCGCCAAACACCGCATTGACAGTCTCGTTGCGTCGGAGACGCCCGGTAGTGAGGCACTTGCGGCGCTTCGGGAGAACCCCCACCGGTTCCTTGTGACCGCACTCGTCAGCAACAACGTCGCCAATATCGCTGCTGCAAGCGTTGCGACCGCCGTCTTGATCCAGTACATGTCCTCGGGACAGGCAGCCACTGGGTCGACTATCGTCACGAGCTTTTTCGTAATCGTCTTCGGTGAGATTGCCCCGAAATCCTACGCCGTCGCCAACGCCGAACGCCACGCACTCCGTGTTGCCAGACCAGTCCAGCTCATCCAGCGGCTTCTTCGACCGATCCTCTACGTGTTCGAAGTCGCAACCGCTGCAGTCAACCGATTTACCGGCGGTGAGTCCGGGATCGAATCCTATCTGTCACGGGAGGAGATCGAGACGATCGTCCTCAGCGGTGAACAGACGGGTGTGCTTGCTACCGGTGAGGGGGCGATGATCCGAAGCGTTCTCGATCTCGAACAGACAGTCGTCCGTGCAGTAATGGTTCCCCGGACGGCTATCGTCGCCGTCCCGTCGACGGCCAGCCTCGAGACGACAATCGAGACCTGCTGGCAGAAGGGTGTCTCTCGGCTCCCGGTGTTCGGTGAGACACGGGACGACATTCAGGGCGTTGTCGACCTCCAGTCACTCCTTCGAGCCCGAGCGGAGGGACGGTCGCTCTCGGAGAGTATGACAGAGCCACGGTTCGTCCCCAGCACGAAACCGGTCGACGAACTGCTGACCGAGATGCAGGTCGAGGGCCACCGGATGGTCGTTGTCGTCGACGAGTTCGGCACAGTTGTCGGCCTCGCAACGCTCGAAGACGTCGTCGAGGAGGTCGTCGGCGAGATCTTCAGTCACGATGAAACCGATCCGGTTCGTGTTGTCGACAGCGATACGGCTGTGGTCAACGGCTGGGCAACTGTCGCCTACACCAACGACTCGCTTGGCATCGAACTCCCAACCGAGGGTGCCTTCGAGACCGTGGCCGGACTCGTGACTCACCATAAGGGTCGACTCCCGCAGGAAGACGACCGTGTCGAACTCGGCAACGTCGTCATCACCGTGGTGGATGCCACCGAAACACGCGTCCGGCGGGTTCGGCTCGACTGGACCGAACCACACATAGATTCAGTCGGCGAAGCCGCAGCGACGACCACTCCCAAGGACACCGACGCGACCTGATGATCAAGAGGGTGTCGACGACTCGTTATCGGTCATTGGATCGCTGTTCGAGCCAGTGTCGATAGCTCGTCGCGGTTGCTGCTGTCCATCTGTTTTATTATTGGTTATTGTGAATGGTTCTCTACCTGGGATATTCTGTAAATGAAGATCAAATATCGGTTTCTGCTGGTGTTTGTTCTGGTGACGGTGGTTTCTGCTGGCGTTCTGGTGGGTGCCTTCGAGAGCTATCGGAGCGATATTCGGACGGACGTCAGCGAGACCACCGAGCAGAACGCCGAGACGGCCGTGGCGATGCTCGACAGCCGACTCGCCGACCAACAGCGGAGCGTCGAACTCGCCGCCACCAACCCCTTACTCAGGGATCACGGCGACCCACAGCAGCAAGCAACGCTGTCGGCGTTCGTCGAGGAGTCGACGTTCAGTGGGGCCTCTGTCGTCGACCGCGAGGGACGAATGGTTTCGATTGCGGGCGTCGACAACGAGAGCCGCGATGCGGTTCTCGGTGAGGATTTCACTGATCGCCGCTACGTCCAGCGTGCGTTGGCCGGCGAAAGCTACATTAGTGATCCGTTTCTGGCTGACACCGGCAACCACATCATCGTCATCAGTACGCCGATCCGCAACAACAGCGGCGCGGTTATCGGCGGGCTTACTGCGGCCTACGACCTCACCGATACGGACCTCTTTAGGCCGCTTGGGACGAGCGGCAACGAGACCGGTGTCACCGTCTCCAGCAACGGGACGATCCTGTATTCGACCGCCGGTGGCTTCGCCGAGAGTGCGACCGCAACCCGATCACTGTCGACGACTAACTGGGTCGTAACTAGTCACTACGACGCGGCAGCAATCAGGGGGGACCTCCGTCGGTTGGGTGGGATTCATCTGCTTGTGTCGGTGCTTCTCATCGGAACGATCACCGGGTTCGGCATCTGGATCTACCAGTCGGAGATCAGGCATACAGAGCGACTCCACGACCGGATCGAGAACCTCGAAGCCCGCACCTACGACGATGACATCAAGTTCAGCGGCGCGACCGAGTGGCAGGGGATCGGCAGCGCGCTCGACCGCCTCTCGACGACATTGGCTCGCCGCGAGCAGATGTTGCTCGTCCTCAACCGGTTTCTCAGACACAACCTTCGCAACGAACTCAACGTCGTGGTCGGCTACGCTGCCGACATCAAACGCGAGGCAGAGACGCTCGCGGAGCGTCGACGCGCCGAGACGATAGAAGCCAACATTTCGAGCGTGCTGTCGACGGCCGACCGGGTCCGACTCACTGAGCAACTGATCGATCCGACCGCCGTCGAGGATCAGTCAGTCGACCTCGTGGCACTGCTGACCGAACGGATCGACCAGGTGACTGCGGACTCCCCCGAGCTAACGGTGACGCTTGATACGCCGGAACGAGTAAGCGTTCAGGGTGGCGAGACGCTCTCGTTTGCCATCGGGGAGCTACTCGAAAACGTCGCCTCACACAGCGGCACCGATCCCGTCGCACGAATCTCGCTCACGACGACCACCGACAGCGCCACGCTTCGCATCGCCGACGACGGGCCGGGCATTCACCCCGACGAGGCCGCGGTCATAACCGGCTCGAAGGAGATTACCCCGCTCCAACACAGTAGTGGACTCGGTCTCTGGCTGGTCAACTGGATCATCCGTCGACACGATGGCTCACTCCGCATCCCGGACACTGATGCTGGCACTACAATTGAGATTACACTGCCGAGAACACGAGCTGGGAACTCCACAACGACATAGCCGCCGAGTAGGCGACACCTACCAGCGTTAGGCGAACAGTTCGCGGGCGCTGTCGACCGCGTCGACGAGTTTGTCGATCTCTTCGCGGGTGTTGTAGATGTAGAAGGAGGCCCGCGCCGACGCCGCGGTGCCGAGGGTGTCGTGAAGCGGCTGGGTACAGTGGTCACCGGCCCGGATCGCCACCGCGTAGTCGTTCAGAATACTTGAGAGGTCGTGGGCGTGAACGCCGTCGACGTTGAACGCGACCAGTCCACCGCGGTCGTCGCCCGGCGGACCGTAAATCGTCACGTCGTCGTACTCGGTGAGCCGGTCGTAGGCGTACTCCGCGAGCATTTCTTCGTGGGCCTGAACGTTTTCCATCCCGATCTCCTCAAGGTAGTCGATGGCCGCATGCAGGGCAATCGCTTGGGCGATACTCGGCGTTCCGGCCTCAAACTTCCACGGGAGGTCCTCCCACGTCGACTCCTCGTAGGTGACCTTCCGAATCATATCTCCTCCATAGAGATACGGCTGCATCGATTCGAGAATCTCTTCTTTTCCGTACAGCACGCCGATCCCGGTTGGGCCGAGCATCTTGTGGCCCGAAAAGGCATAGAAGTCCGCGTCGATGGCTTCGACGTCGACCGGCCTCGTCGGCACTGCTTGGGCCCCGTCGACGAAGGAGTAGGCACCAACTTCGTGGGCCATCTCGGTAATCTCGGCGACTGGATTTACGGTGCCGAGCGTATTCGAGACGTGGACCAGCGAGACCATCTCCGTCGAGTCGTCGATCAACTCGGCGGCGTGATCCATATCGAGTCTACCTTCCTCGTCGACTTCGATAAACCGGATTTCCGCGCCGGTGCGTTTGCAGATCTGTTGCCACGTCACCAACGAGGCGTGGTGTTCCATTTGGGTGGTGACCACTGAGTCTCCGGGTCCGAGTTCGGCCAGCCCCCACGCGTAGGCGACGAGGTTCATCGCCTCGGTCGTGTTTTTGGTGAAGACGATCTCTTCGCGGCCGTTTGCGTTGATGAACTCCGCGACACGGTCGTGGGCCTCCTCGTAGGCGACCGACGCCTCCTGACTCAGTTGGTGAATGCCACGATGGACGTTGGCGTTGTAGCCGTAGTAGTAGTCGACAATGCTGTCGACGACCTGTTTCGGTGTCTGGCTCGTCGCGCCGTTGTCGAGGTAGACCAGCGGCTCGGTGTCCTCGCTACCTTCTCCAGCGGTGGAGACATCACCGCCGACCTTTCGGTCGAGGATGGGGAAATCCTCCCGAATCCGCTCGACATCGATTGGATACGTATCCTGCGTACTCATTACGGTTGTCTTGGTGGTCCGAGGGTAACATGTCTTCGGTCTCTAAGCATTGATGAAACTGTATTCGGTTTCAATCAGGCTGTGATGAATCCAGAGATGGCTGTTAGTCACAGACTACTCGTTTTTGAGAGTCAGCCTTCTCTCAGTAATAGTGACAAAAGGGACGTCCGACCGCTACATCCAGAGCAGTTGGGCATGCAGTGTGCCCTCTACTTCCAAGACACGTTCCTCGTCGACGATCCCGGCTTCGATAGCGACCGACACCGCTCGCTCGCCCACAATATTGGCGACGTCTGCCCGTGTGAGTCCGTCAACGACCGCTGCGTCGTCGACCTCGACGGCCTCCTCGCCGCCGTAGAACTCCTCGGTCACCTCAAGGCTCACTGGGTCGTCGACGAATGTCTCACCGAGACAGTCGGTGTCACAGATTGAGACCAGCAATCCCTCCGGTGTCTCCCGCTCACGGAGGAGCATTTAGAACTCCTCGGTGATCTCTTCTTCCTCGGCCGCCCGAATCTCGTCGGCCTGCTCGATGGCTTCCTGGGCGGCTTCCTCCTCGCCGAGTTCTTCGTGTGCCAGTGCTTTCTCTTCGAGAATGTCGACGTTTCGCATGCCGAGCCGGATCGCGTTGTCGAAGGCGTTGACGGCGTCCTCGTAGAGGCCGCGCTCCGAGAGGAAGAATCCCCGATTGTACCACGCCTGTGGGAAGCGTGGGTCGATCTCGACGGCGCGCTCGGCGTGTTCGAGTGCCTGTTCGGTTCGGCCGTACTCCCACAGCGCGTACGCAAGGTTCGTTTCGGCGCTGGCGGCATGTTCGGAGTCGTCGTCGATCCGGAGCGCCTCCTTGTAGGCACTGATCGCCTCGCCGTACTCTTCGAGTTGGCCGTGGGCCGCGCCCTTGTTGACCCACGCCTCCTGTGCATCCAGCGAATCTTCGTCGGCAAATCGGGCCGCGCGCTCGAAGGTTTCGCTTGCCTCCTCGAAGCGGTTGATCCCCATATAGGAGAGTCCAACGTCGATCAGTTCTTCGACGTCGACCTGATCCGAGGAAATATTACGCTTGTCAAGAATATCAGCGAGTGCGTGGGCGTCGACCGGGTCGATCTGGGTGTGATCGCCCGACAACGTCTCGGGATCGAGGGTGAACTCCTCGTGGTCATTGTCGACCCCTTGGCCCTCGGAGAACTCATGAGATCGCCGCTCTGGCTCGTCTGTCATAGGGGGAATTGGGAGCCATATCGGGTAAGGGTTGCGTCGTTAGGATCGCCGGTCAGTGGACGATAGTCACCGGCACCGGCGACTCGTGGGCGACGGTTTCGGCCACGTTGCCCAACAGCAGCCGCTCGGCAAGGGTGCTGCTGCTGCTGTGGCTCCCGATAATGACCTGATCGTACTCGCTGGCATGCTCGATAATCGTCTTTGCGGGCATCCCGAGATCGACCTCGGTTTCGATTTTACAGCCTGCCTCGGCGGCGAGTTCGCGGGCCCGCGTGAGGACCGGTTCGGCTCGCTCGGCGACGGCGTCGTCGATATCGTCCGATATCGCGAGGCTCATTGCCCCACCCATGTACGACGTCGGGCTTCCGGCGACGTGGAGCACGGTAATCTCGGCGTCGGGAAACGTTTCGAGGGCGAACTGGAGGGCTGTTTCAGCCATCTCCGAATCGTCCATCGGAACGAGTATGTGTGAGACCATGGCACACCAATGCGCCGAACACTGATAATACCGACTGCCGTTAGCAATTTGGTCTATACTCGTACTATATTCCCGTCTCTATACGGCTATTTATGAGATAGCTACTGACAGTCCGTCGACTGGCTGTCCGTGGCGGTCGACTTCCGGTTTTCGTGTTCAGTCGACTCACTGCGACGTTTGCTCAGTCGCTTCGGTGCTGTTGTCGATACTGCAGGACGGCCTGATCTTTCATTTTGGCTTCGATCATCACGTCGACCGTCTCTCCGTGGGTCTGGATCGGTCCTGCGACGTAGTCCGAATGGTTCCGTGGCGAAATTGTGGGGTCGGCTTCGTGAAGTCGACGGGGTTCGCTGTAATGCATGATCGGTCGGCTGTTGTCAGGCCATGTGTCGACCGCCTGTTCGAGGGCCTCGCGGCCAGTGAGTCCCCGGTCGGTGAACTGGTGATGAAGGGCGTCGTAGACGACCGGGACCCCGATCTCGTCATGGACCGATTCCACGAGTTCAGGTACGCTCCACAACGACTCCTTGTCGTCGTTTTCGACCGTTAGGCGGTCACTAACAGCGGGTGACAGCTGTTCGACTGCCTCACAGAACCGCTCGGCAGTCGCTTCCTTGTCGCTGTAATGAGCTCCGATGTGGATGTTGATCGAGTTGTACGGTGTTCGTGAGAGGCCCATCGCGTCCATCAGGTCGCCGTGGCATTCGAGGTCGACGATGGAGTTGTCGACCACCGATTCAGTGGGACTGGCGAGTTTGACGAAATGATCGGGGTGAAAGGTGAGCCGCAGGTCGTGTGTCTCGGCGAGGGCACCGATTTCCGAAAGCAGCCGCAGGACGGTGTCGCTGTTCGGGAGGTCAGCGAGGTCGTACTGGCTATACCACGGGATGAGGTCCGACGAGATCCGGTAGAACTGGATGTCGTTTTCGAGATTCCACTCGATAACGCGACGAACGCCACGACAGTTCGATTCGGCCAGTTCACCCGCATAGTCGAGGCCACGGTCTTCGAACGTCGCCTTCTGCATCCCGCGGTTCGTCCGCACGTCCTCCTCGCGAAGCGTCCGGTTTAATGCTGCATAGCCGAACCGTGGGCTTGTCGTCTCGTCGGTCGTCTCCCCCTCGCCCGCGTGTGTTGGATTAGTCGACACAGTACTGTCTCAGGTAGGTGATCGCCGGATGTAGGCGTTCCGTTTGGGATGCTTTCGGGAGCGCTGTTCACTTTCAGTCCGCGGTTAGCGATAGTTTATCCCCTCGGAGTGAGTAGTCGATACAATGGTCGCACAATCTGATATCGAAGGGCTTCCGGGCGTCGGTCCGGCGACTGCTGACAAACTCTCTGATGCGGGCTACGATACATACAATGGGCTGGCTGTGTCGAGTCCCCGCGAGCTATCCGACGCCGTCGACGTCGGGCAGGGAACGGCCTCCGACATCATCGCCGCGGCCCGCGAGGCCGCCGATGTCGGTGGGTTCGAAAGCGGCTCGACTGTTCTCGACCGCCGCAACGAGATCGGCAAACTCTCGACCGGTGTTCCGGCAGTCGACGAGCTGCTCGGCGGCGGCGTCGAAACCCAGTCGATGACCGAGATCTACGGCGGGTTCGGTGTCGGCAAATCCCAGTTTAGCCACCAGCTAGCGGTCAACGTCCAACTCGATCAAGAACACGGCGGGCTTGCGGGGCGAGCGATTGTGGTCGACACCGAGGACGCCTTCCGGCCCGAGCGGATCGACGACATGGTTCGCGGACTCGATCCGGAGATTCTGGAGGCCGAACGCGAACGCCGCGGGATCGAGGGGAGCATCGACGACGAGGAGACGATGGCGGCACTCGTCACCGACTTCCTGAAGTATATCCACGTCGCTCGCGCGTTCAACTCCGACCACCAAATGCTGTTGGCGAAAACTGCGGCCGATATGGCCGCTGAGTACGCTGACGACGACCGCCCGGTGCGACTGGTCGTCTACGACTCGCTGACTGCCCACTTCCGCGCCGAGTTCGTCGGACGGGGGGAACTCGCTCAGCGACAGCAGAAACTCAACCGGCATATTCACGACCTCCTGCGCATTGGCAGCCTCCACAACGTTTCCATCCTCGTGATGAATCAGGTCCAGAGTAACCCCGACTCCTACTTCGGCGATCCGACCAAGCCGGTCGGTGGCAACATCCTCGGCCACGCCTCGACGATCCGGGTGTATCTCAAAAACTCGAAAGCCACGAAACGTGTGTTCCGGCTTGTCGACGCACCGAATCTCGCCGACGGTGAGGCGATCTTGCGCGTCGAAGACGGCGGCCTGAAACCCGAGTAGGACAGTACAGCACCCGACAGCTACATATTGACGTCTTCGATGTGATCGGAGACGACCGCTTGGCCTTTCGCAGTGAGTTTCATGCCAGTTTCGATATCCTCGATCAGCTCTTTATCGCGCAGCTGATCGAGGATGACCTGTGTCTCGTTGACATCGCCCGTGAGGAGGTCTTGCAGTTTGGCCCGCCCGCCAGCACTGTACAGCGTGACCAGCGCCTCGATCTGTTCTTCGGTAAAGGTGAGATCTTCCAGCTCCTCCATCAGCTCGCTGTATTCGAGCTTGAGGAACCGACCCAAGAGGTTCAGCTTCCGATTGTTGGGGAGCGTAATGATCGTCGACAGTGTCGTTCCCCCGGAGGCGTGGTCGACTGTCAGTGCAGGACGCGTTTTCCCGCCCAAGTTGCGCTTTTCGCGGCCGAAGCTGGTCACCGAGCCCAGATCGATCTCGAAATCGCCGCCGTTGCCGTCCAGCCGGAGGGTGCCCTCGCTGAGCTTGAGCTTCATCTTTCGATCCCCGGCGTCAGTCACGCGGCCACCGCGTTTTGCCGGATGTTTGACGATCACGGTCTGGCCGCTGAGCAGGACCTTGAAAAATACCGTTTTGAACCGCTCGACGTTCTCGCCTTTGCCTTCGATGATCGCGGTTCGCTTGCTGTCGCCGTCGGCGTAGGCAATGGTGACGGTGTCGCTGAAAAACTCTGCGAGCGCTGGCGGGACCGTGCCGAGGTTGATGTCGATAACGTTCGACAGTGGGATCGTGGTTTTAAAATCGCCCGTCGCAAGCACGAGCCGTTTGTGGCTCAACAGGATGCGTCCAGTAACGGGCTCGGCCGACTCCACGTCCGCAGTGTGGAACCGGCCGACGAAATCCGCTACCGCTGTCTCGCTCATTATGTTTGCTTGTATGTTGTGTCCTCTTGACTGTTTCGCGCGACAGTCGCTAGTTTTATTTATACCTTTTCGGCTGGATGGGTTCTGTGGTTCGAGAGAACTCACAATGTTCGTAATTTTTCGGTCGACCGAATGATGGAACAGCAAACTCTAATGGGATGGGTACCGAATCGTGAACTGATGCCCACGGTAACTTACCTAAACTACGAGGTACTCGACGACGAAGGATGGGAGATCGACGACGACGATCTCTTCGCAAACGCAGAAGATGCCGGTCTCGATGACGAGGACTTTGGCTCGCTCGACGTCAACGAAGGCGAGTACATCCTCGAAGCCGCCGAGGCACAGGGCTTTGATTGGCCCTTCTCGTGCCGCGCCGGTGCCTGTGCGAACTGTGCTGCCATCGTCAAAGAGGGCGAGATCGACATGGACATGCAGCAGATCCTCTCCGATGAGGAAGTCGACGACAAGAACGTTCGACTCACCTGTATCGGAAGCCCGGCCGCAGACGAGATCAAGATCGTCTACAACGCCAAACATCTCGACTACCTGCAGAACCGCGTTATCTAAACGCAGCACAGAGATCCACCATTTTTTTGAGTGCTCTCCGGTGAGCGACAGCGTTCTCGGTTTCCCCGGCACCCTCAGTCGACACCTAAACACCTATCTACCCTGACGTTCCGACATGGAACAATGATCGCTTCGGGACCTGATCTGCTTCGGCTCGTCGTGTTGCCTATCTTCGCGTGGGCGGCGTGGCGAGATATCAACACCCGTCGACTGCCCAACCGACTGTGGCCACCGCTTGCGGCGCTTGGACTCGTCCTGCTTGGGTGGGAGGCCATCCAACTGGCTCCCTTCGGAACGCCTCCGGGGCAACTGTTCGTCGTTCAGGTCGGCATTAGTCTCCTTTTTATTGCACCGTTAGGCTATGCCTTCTGGTGGTTCGGTGCCTTCGGTGGGGCGGACGCCAAGGCGATGATCGTCCTTGCGATCTTGCTGCCGACGTTCCCCTCTTATACCCTCGGTAGCCTTGAACTTCCGCTGGTCGGGCTTGACACGTCTATCGGCGTCTTCTCGCTGACGATCCTCACGAATACCGTGTTGATCGCGGCGATTGCGCCAATCCTACTGGGGGTCGGGAACCTCGTTCGTGGCTACATCGAGCCGAAAGCGATGTTTTTCGCCCGGCCCGTGCGCGTCGACTCGATACCGGATCGCCACGGGAAACTGTTCGAGACGCCCGACGGCATCACCCGCAGTGGGCTGGATCTCGACGCGCTGCGGATGTACCTTCGGTGGCGCGGAACGACGCTGGCGAATCTTCAGGCCGAGCCTGAATCCCACCGCGCTCCAGAGACGGTCGACGAAACCCACGAACCAACGGATGGTGGTACCCACGTCGGTCCCCGGACTGACGGCGGCGTCGAGCAGACCGCAGTCGAATCCGACACCGAATCGGTCGACGATCCGTGGGTCGCCGAGCGGTTTTTCGAGGAGATAGACGGGACGGCCTACGGTTCGACGCCCGAGGGGCTCCGAGCGGCGCTTGAACTGCTGGCCACTACCGACCGCGAGACGCTGTGGGTTTCGCCCGGTCTGCCGTTTGTGGTCCCGATGTTCGTCGGCCTGCTTGTCGCCTTCAGCTACGGCGACCTGCTGTTCGGCCTGTTCGGCTGGCTCGGCTTCTTTTAAGTAGTCGGCTGCTACCAACGGGAAAGCCCTATTGGTCATCCACTCCTCGTTTGTGCCAATGACCGACCAGATCGAGGTCGACTTCGGTGAGGACGGACTGGTTCCCGCCGTCGCTCAGGATGCCGACTCGAAGGACGTACTGATGCTCGCCTACGTCTCTCCCGAGGCACTGGACGCGACTATCGAAACCGGGTTTGCCCACTACTACTCCCGGAGCCGCGACGAACTCTGGAAGAAAGGCGCAAGTAGCGGCCACCTTCAGGAAATCGAGGAGGTCCGTGTCGACTGCGATGCCGATACCCTCCTTTATATAGTTGATCAGGAGGGTGGGGCCTGCCACACTGGCCGGGAGAACTGTTTCTACCGGACCATCGACGGCGAAGAGGTCGCCGAAACCGTCTTCGATCCCGACGCTGTATACGAGTAACATGGCTGACGTCGCCACTGCGGCCGCCTCGACACCGGCCGCCGACGTGGTTGCGGAACTCGAAGCCGCGTACGACCGAATCCGGGAGATCGAAGCCGAGGTCGACGAGATCGGTGAGGCGAACGTCGAGGCGGCCGCCGACGCCTACCGGAACGCCACGCGACTGCTCGATAGCTACGAGGCCAGCGCAACCGGCACCGGCGATTTCGGTGCCTACCTCGAATTCCAAAACAAATTCATTGCGCTCGCCGAGAGCCTCCCGGAGTCGGCGATGGCCGCCGACGCCGTCCAGCGGGCCAGCGACCGAATGGACAAGCGACGACTCACCGCGGCGGATTTCGACTACGCCCGCGAGCAAGTCAACGAGGCCGCCGAGGCAATCGACCTGCTCGAAGCCCGCGAGGAGGCCCACGACGACTACCGGAGTGCGCGCCACGACGCCAAAGCACGGAACAAAGAACTCGAATCCGAGGTCGACCACCTCCATCACGTCCAAGAACTCGGGACGGCCGATCTCGATACCTCGCTCGATCCCCTCCGCGAGCCAGTCAAGAGCTACAACGCGGCCGTCCGCGAGGCCTTCGAGACGTTCCGAACCGCTGAGAGCGCCCGCGAACTGTTCGATCTGCTGGCTGCTGGCGCCGAGCGCCCGCTTGTCGGCGTCGACCGCCCACCCAGTGATCTCGCAGACTACATCCACTCTGCGCCGGCGGGCGAGGAACCGCTGTCGACGCTCCGGGAGTACGCCGAGTACTCGCCATCGAAACTCGACCACTACGTCGACGATCCGGGCGCGCTCCGAACCCATGTCTCGGTTCACCAGACCTATCTAAAGCGACTGGGTCCCGAACCGCTGCTGATCGACTGGCCGCCCGCCGAGGCCGGAGTGGTTCGCGCCCGGCTTCAGGAACTCGCCCCGCTCGTCCGTCGACTCGATGCGGCGACTGACAGGGCCGAGTCAAGCGGGGCGGAGTCGGATGAATCGGAGGGGGACAGCGAGCCGATTGAGCACCACCGTCGACAACTCGCGCGGCTGACTCGGACCGACGACTACGACCGCCTTCGGCAGGTGGCGGTTGCGGACGCAGAGTTGAACGACGAAGAGTTCGAGCGACTCGCTTCGGGCGCTATCGAGGACGATCTGGCGGCTGTCGAGGCGGGTATCGATGCTATCGACACCGCACTTGCGGAGTACACTGTTGACTGAAAAAGGGGACCGACGCTACGGTTCGATGGTTCGTGACACCCAGCCGCTCGGCCCGTCGGGGAACTGATCGGTCTCCATCTCGGGTTGGACGTTGCCATCAGCGTCGACCGCCCGCGCGATGACATCGGTTGGCTCGTCGGGCGAGAACGTGTAGCGCCACTGGTGCCAGCTGTCGACCGGCCCCAGTGGATCGGTGAGTTCTGCATTCGTCCACGAGGAGCCGCCGTCGGTTGAGACCTCGACACGGTCGATGTCCGCACAGCAGGCGTAGGCGTGGCCGCCGACGGTGACGCCCTCGCTGCTCCGGTCGACCGACCAGATTTTGGCGATCTGCCGGACTTCACCGGTGCCCGTCCAGCCACGATTTTCCCAGTAGCCCTCCGGCTCGTCGGTGAACTCCAGTTCGGTGACCCATTTCGTGTTCACTTCGCCCCAGTTGCCCGGGACCATCAGCCTGACCGGATGGCCGTGTTCCCGCGGGAGCAGCCGCCCGTTCATCCCGTAGACGACGTAGGATTCGGCGAGTTCCTCGCGGCTGGTGGAGACGAAGTAGTCGTCGTCGGCCCGCGAAATGGCCTCCTCAGCCTGCGGACCAGCCTCTTCGAGCAGCGTTGACAGCGGCACGCCGGTCCAGACCGCGTTGTCCATCTTCCGGGCGTTGAGATCCTCGCCGACACAGCGGAGCGTGCTGTAGAAGTGTTCGGCCTCCATCTCTTGGAGTTCGTCGTAGCTGATTTCGACCTCGTTTTCAACCGCGCCGGTGATCGTCAGCGACCACGTTTTGGCGTCGACCATCGGCGCGACGGTGGCGATGTCGACCGTGTAGAAGTTGCCAATTTCGCTCACGAGGCTGGGCGCACCGGGGAGATCGAACGCCTGCTGTTCGGCCGAATCGAGCATCTGCTGGACCTCGGTGGGCGGTGACGTGCCGCCGCCGAGGAACTGCACCGATCCCTCCGGGGTTCGCCGCTGGCCGAGCATGTAGCTCACTCCGGCGAGTCCGGCGACGCCGACCCCCGTTTTCAGCGTGGCTCGCTTGCGGTCGTCGACTTTGCGGGCTGTCCGGACACTCAGCGGATCGTTCGCACCGAGGAACGAAATGATGCCGACGACCAGTGCTGCCGGCAGGGCCGCCGCAGCCGCCGCGAACACTGCGCCGGTGGTGACCGCTGCGAGCCCCCAGACAGCCACACCAGTCAGCGGCACCGCGAGATACTGTCGACCGGTGGCGACCTCGATTTCGAGCAGTATCGTGATCACCACGGCGACGACGGCGACGACAATCGCCGCGGCGGTCGCGAGCCGTGCCGGTTGGGCGAGACTCCCGAGGGAGTCCAAGACCGTGTTGACGAGGAGTGCGGGCGTATTCTCGGTGAGAAAGGCGGCGGCTGGCTCGACGACGAACGACTGGCTGAAGCCAGTGTAGGCGTAGGAGCCGGCGACAGCACTGACTCCGGCGAGCACTGCGGTGATGACTCGCCAGAACCGTTCGCCCGAGGTGAGTCGACCGACGATGCCCATTAGCTTCCCCTCCGGTCGATCCGATGTTGTTCTGTTCGGTCGACGGTGGTTGGTGGGCCTCGCGTGCGGTCTCGTTGGTCCGAGACAGCAGTCGGCGGTGGGCTGGATAGAGATGGCATATCCGAGTCCACAACTCCCACCCGGTAATGGGTTTTTCAAGGTTCGTTCGAACTCCGTCTAGAATTGGGTCGACATCCGGGCGGCTACAAAAGGGATTATCGGGCGTCTTCGAGTACCGCTTCCATCTCGTCGGCGAGTTCGGTCGCCCGCTGTTCGGTGGTGGCCTCCGAGCAGATCCGGACTTTCGGCTCGGTGCCGCTGGGGCGGACCAATACCCACGCGTCGCCGTAGTCGAGCCGGTAGCCGTCGATGGTGGTGGCCTCAACGTCGCTGTGTTCGACGTATTCGGTCGCGGCATCGAGCAGCGATTGGAGTTCGGCCTCCGATTCGTAGCTGAGGTTGATGCGTTTGTTATGGTACTCTTGATACGGCGCAACGACCTCACTGGCTGGCTGGGCTGCGACGCGTTCGAGGAACTTCGCGCCGATATAAGGGCCATCACGCACGAGTCGATGGTTCGGGAAAAAGATGCCCCCGTTGCCCTCGCCCGCAATCGGCACCGACCGGCCCTCGGCCCACAGCTCTTTGACGCGAGTGATGATGTGGGTCGCGCCAATCGGCGTTAGCTCAAGTTCCGCGCCGACTCGGTTACAGACGTCGACCAGTCGCTGGGAGACGTTAACCGCGGCGACCGTCGAATCGCCCGCTTCGAGTTCACTTTCGGCAAGCGCTGCCAGCGAGGCGTCGCCCTCGATAAAGCGGCCGGTTTCGTCGAAAAACACCGAGCGGTCGGCGTCGCCGTCGTGGGCAATGCCGACGTCGGCATCAGTCGACCGGACGAGGTGGCCGAGATCTGCGAGGTTTTCGGGGACTGGTTCGGGGAGTCGACCGGGGAAATGGCCGTCGGGCTGGGCGTTGACTGTGATGACTCGACAGCCCAACCGCCGGTAGAACTCGGGGCTGGCGAACGTGCCCGCACCGTGGCCGGGATCGAGCGCGACCGTGAGATCTGCGTCGGCGATTGCCTCGCGGTCGACCGAGTTCACGAGCGAGTCGACGTAGTCGCGGTTGACCGTCTCGATGGTGGTCGTTTCGCCGACTGCGTCCCACGCTGCGGTGTCGAACTCCTCGGTGAGGACGTGGTCTTCGATTCGTTCGAGGATGTCGACCGAGAGTTCGACACCGTCGGCTCCGATGAGTTTGACGCCGTTGTACTCCGGCGGGTTGTGCGAGGCGGTCAGCAGGACTGCGGGGATGCCGTGGCGTTCACAGTAGTGGCCGACCGCGGGGGTCGGCGTCTGGCCGAGTCTGTCGACGTCGAGACCGACAGTTGCGAGTCCGGCGGCGGTGGCATCAGCAAACAGCTGTCCGGTCGTCCGGGTGTCGGTGGCGATAGCTGCGCGGTCGGCCTCCCAGACCGTCCCGGCAGCCTTCGCCACCCGAAGGACGAACTCGGGGGTGAGGTCCCGCCCCGCAACCCCCCGAGCGCCACTGGAGCCGAATACCTTCATACCTCTCTGTCAGTCGGCTGCTTCATATCGTTTCCGAACCAGTCGCTTCATGCGTTCTCATATGATACGTATTCCTCCGCTTCAATCGCCCGCCCCTCGAACGAGAGCTGTCTTCGGTCGACTGGTGATTTCGGCGGAACTACCAACACGTCACGCTGGTATTTTGTCTTTTGCTTACAGTCTACGATCTCCATACGAAACGGAGGGGGTTCCGTTCGCTCACCGATTGAGCGTGTGAATCGCTTGGCCCTCGGCGTTTTCGGCGGCCTCCATCACTGCCTCGGCAAGCGTTGGATGGGTGTGGACCGTCGACGCGACATCCTCTAGCGTGGCTCCGAGTTCGATTGCCAGCGTTATTTCGGCGATCAGCTCCGAGGCTTCGGGACCGACGATTTTGCCGCCCAGCACGAAACCACTCTCCTCGTCGGCGATGATCTTGACGAAGCCATCGGTGTGGCCAGTCGTCAGCGCCCGGCCGGAGGCACGGAACGGCATTTCGCCGACAACTGGCGTGAATCCAGCCTCCTCGGCCTCGGTTTCGGTCAGCCCGACGGTTGCGATTTCGGGATCGGTGAACACCGCCGCCGGGATCGCTTGAACATCCATCGCGGCTGGCTCGCCAGCAACGACTTCGGCGGCGACGATTCCCTCCTTCGAGGCGGCGTGGGCCAGCATTGGATCGCCAGCCACGTCGCCGATTGCGTGGATATGGTCGACGTTGGTCCGCATCCGATCATCGGTCGGAATCACGCCCCGATCCGTGGTCTCGATGCCTGCGTTGTCGAGATCCAGCGTGTCGGTGACCGGCGCGCGACCCACGGCGACCAGCACCTTGTCGGCTCCGTAGGTCGACTCCTCGCCGTCTTCAGTTTCGGTCATCACCATGACTCCCTCCTCGCCGTCGGCCCAGCTACTGGCTCCTTCGCCGAAGTTGAACTCGATGCCTAGGTCTTCGGCTTTCGAGCGAATGATCTGGGTGACGTCCTCGCCGTAGGTCGGCAGAATATCATCCAGCATCTCAACCACGGTCACTTCACTGCCGAGTTTGGCGAATACAGTCGACAGTTCCATCCCGATGTAGCCGCCACCGACGACGACCAACTGATTGGGGATCTCGGTCGCAGCGAGCGCGTCGGTCGAACTCCAGACGTGGTCGTCGCTGTACTCGAAGCCCGGAATTTGAATGGGCCGCGAGCCGGTGGCGATAATCGCGTGTTTGAATTCGATGGTCTCGCTGCCTTGGCCGTCGCCGCTGTGGGCGATTCGGGCGGTGTCTTCGTCGACGAAACTCGCGGTGCCTTCGATGAGTTCGACGCCGTTTGCCTTGCAGAGCTTTTCGACGCCGCCGGTCAGTTGGTCGACCACTCCGTCTTTCCACTCGTTCATGGTGGGGAGGTCGACGTCGGGATCCGCAGAGATGCCCATCATTTCGGCGTTGTCGACTTCGTGGGCGAGGTCAGTCGCCGTAATATAGGCTTTTGAGGGGATACAGCCCGTATTTAAACAGGTGCCGCCGAAAGCGTCCTTTTCGACCAGTGTGACATCAAGATCTCGTTGTGCAGCGCGGATGGCGGCCACGTAGCCGCCGGGGCCTGCGCCGATGACCAACAGATCAGTTCCGGTTGTAACGTCTCCTACGACCATACGCTGTATTTAGTACGGCGTGGTAAAATCCCGACCCTTGCTTATGAGCAGCGTAACTTAGTTGAGTGTGTATGCAGACTGTATACACATGAGTACCTCAATTCGGGTCTCGGATGACACCAAACAGATGCTGCAGAGCCTCAAACGGGACGACGAGACGTTTGATGAACTACTGGAGCGTCTCGCACAGAGTGAGCAGCCGATTGATATCGGTGCGTGGAGTGAGGAAGACGCTGATCGAGCACGTGAGGCAGTGAAACACTCGCGGGAGAGCTTTGAGTAGTGACGTTCCTCGATAGCTCCGTCATTATCGATATGCTAGCAGGCGTTCCGGACGTCGTTACCGCCGTCGAACAACGTGGACAACCCTATCTTACGTCCTCGCTCTGTGTGTTTGAGGTCATCCATGGGAAACTCGGTTCTGGCGAAACCGATGTCGTCGGCGTCCGCCAGCAGTTCGGTGGTGTTCAGTCATTGGAATTGAACGAACAGATTGCACTGGAAGCCGCCCGAATGCAGGACGAATTACTGGATGATGGCGACCGAATGGCGGTTCGAGATCTGCTTATCGCAGCGACCGCACGGTCGACTGGTGATGAACTCGTCGTCGCAGACGCTGACTTCGAAACCCATCAGCTCTCGACGATGATGGATGTTACAAACCTTCGCCGGGACCACTGAGAAACGCTCCAACTACGTCGACTCAAGCAGGAGTCGATTCGGCTGTTCGAGATAGTCGATCACACGGTTGGTGAACTCTGCACCCTCAGCGCCGTCGATCACGCGGTGGTCAATCGACAGCGACAGCGGGAGTGTCTCACGGGCAACGACCTCGTCGCCGTCCTCGTGTTCCTCGACAACGGGCCGCTTTTCGATTGCACCGAGGCCAAGAATGGCCGTCTCTGGATGGTTGATGATTGGGGTGGCGTACTCGCCGCCAATCGCCCCGTAGTTCGTAATCGTGAACGTCCCGCCCTGCATCTCCTCGCGGCTCAATTTGCGCTCTCGGGCTCGCTCGGCGAGGTCGACGACCTCCTCGCTCAGTTCGAGGATCGTTTTCTGGTCGACATTCCGCACGACCGGCACCAAGAGTCCAGCGTCGGTTGCCACCGCGACCCCGATATGGTAGTCGTCTCTGAGAACGACCTCCTCGTTGGTTTCGTCGAGCGTCGAGTTGAGAACCGGCATCTGCTTCAGCGCGCGCACGACGGCTTTCATCACGAACGGGAGGTAGGTCAGCCGTGCGCCGGACTCTGCGGCGACGGGTTTGAGCTCTGTCCGGAGGTCGACCAGATCCGAGACGGTTGCGGTGTCGTGGTGGCTGACGTGGGGGATCGTCTCTTTCGACCGCACCATCTGCTCGCCGATTGTCCGGCGAATCCCGCGGTAGGGGATGCGTGTTTCCGCGCCGTCGACCGCTGGCTCGGCAGCCGCCTCACTGACTGCCGCGGCGTCGGCGGCGTGGGCATCCTGTTGGGCCTCGGCATACGATCTGACATCGGTCGGCGAAACGAACGGTTGGCCCTCGCGTTCGACGTCGGTTGGCACCGCGTTGATGTCGATGCCCAACTCGTCGGCCAGCTTGCGGGTCGCCGGGGCGGCCGCCGTTCGGTCGCGGGTCGCGGCTTCCGGGGTCGGTTGTGGTGACTCGCTCGCGGCTGTCGACGCAGTCTCGCCATCGCTAGCCAGTCCGGCCCCACTCACCGACTCGCCGCCCTTCGAGACGGCTGACTTCCCGCTGGGCGTGAACGGTTTCGGTCCGGATGTCTCGCCTTCTGTTTCATCCTCGTCTCCGCTTTCGGCTGCTTCTCGAACGTCCTGCTCGTTGATGCGGCCTGCCTGCCCCGAACCGTCGACCGTCGCGATGTCGACGCCGAGTTCGCGGGCCAGCCGCCGGACTCGTGGCGGGGCGAACACACGACCTTCCGATGTCGTGACTTCTTCGTCCGCCTCAACTGCCGCGGTCGTATCCCGCTCCCTGTCCGGTTCGGCCTCACTCTCGGCTTCCGCGTCGGTTTCGACTGCATCCTCGTCGACGTCGAAAGAGATGATCTCGTCGCCGACGGGGACGATGGTCCCCTCGTCGACGAGCAGTTCTTTGACCGTCCCGTTGTACGGTGAGGGGATTTCGACGAGCGATTTGTCCGTCTCGACTTCGGCGACGGGCTGGTCTTCGGTGACTCGCTCGCCGGGCTCGACGAGCCACGTGACGAGTTCGCCTTCCGCGACCCCTTCGCCGACATCAGGAAGTGTGAACGCTTTGACCGCCATGGCTAGAAGTCGACGACCTCCCGTATACCATCGGCGATTCGATGCTCGTTGGGGAGGTAGTAGTCCTCCAACGAGTAGAGCGGGTACGGCACATCGAACCCGGCGATTCGTTTGACTGGCGCTTCCTGATACAGCAGTGCCTCCTCTTGGATGAGGGCAGTGATCTCTCCGGCCAGCCCGCCGGTTTTCGGTGCCTCGTGGACCACGACGGCTCGCCCGCACTTTTTGAACGCCTCGACGATCCCCTCGCGGTCGAGGGGTGAGACGGTTCGGAGGTCGACCACCTCACAGTCGATCCCCTCTTCAGCCAGCGAATCGGCGGCGGCCATCGTTGGACGAGTCATCGCACCGTAGGTAAACACCGCCACGTCCGATCCCTCGCGGCGGGTGGCGGCCTCACCAATCGGGATCTCGTAGTCGCCTTCGGGGACGTCACCGCGGAACGCCCGGTAGATCAGTTTTGGCTCTAAGAACACCACCGGGTCAGGGTCACGGATCGCCGAAATCAGCAGTCCCTTCGTGTCGGCTGGGGTCGACGGCATTACGACTTTTAAGCCCGGCTCGTGGGCGAAAAACGCCTCCTTGGATTCGGAGTGGTGTTCGGGTGCCCGAATCCCGCCGCCGTAGGGCGCACGAATCACCATCGGACAGGTGAGCCGCCCTCGCGTTCGACTCCGGAGCCGAGCGACGTGGCTGATGATCTGGTCGAAGCCCGGATAAATGAACCCCGAAAACTGGATTTCGGGCACTGGTTTGAGGCCGTAGGCGGCCATTCCAACGGCAGTGCCGATGATTCCGGACTCTGCGAGGGGGGTGTCGACCACCCGGTCGTCGCCGAACTCCTCGAAGAGTCCCTGCGTGGCGCGGAAGACGCCGCCGTTTTTGCCGATGTCCTCGCCGAGCAGGATCACGTCGTCGTCGCGGGCCATCTCGGTATATAAGCCGTCCCGCACGGCTTGGACGAGCGTGAGGCTCTGGGTCTCACCGCTGGTATCGTCGATATCGGTGGCTTCGGTACTCATTGGAGAAACACCTCGTCGCCGTACTGCTCGCGGAGCGCTTCGAGGGCGGCGTACTGCTGTTCGAGTTCCGGCGGCGGCCTCGCGTAGGCCTGATCGAACAGCTCCTCTGGACCGGGACGGGCGGTCGACTCGGCGGCCTCGATGGCCTCCGTAACCCGCGAGCGAACGGCCTCGTTGATTTCTGTGACCGTCTCGTCGTCGAGCAGTCCGCGGTCCCGACAGAAGGACTCAAGCCGGGCAATGGGATCTTTTGCCCGCCAGTCGTCGACCTCCGCGTCGTCCCGGTAGACGCTGGGATCGTCGGCGGTGGTATGGGCACCGAACCGGTACTGGACGGCCTCGATCAGGGTTGGTCGAAGTTCGTCGGCGTCCGGATTTTTCGCCTTCTCGACGGCCTGCTTGGTGACGCTGTACACCGCCAGTGGGTCCATCCCGTCGACCTCCACCCCCTCGAACCCGTAGGCGGTTGCCTTCTGAGCCAGCGTTTCGCTCGCCGTCTGTCGCTCTCGCGGCACCGAAATCGCCCACTGGTTGTTATTGCAAAAGAAGACGGTGGGGGTGTCGAAGACGCCCGCGAAGTTCAGCGCCTCGTGGAAATCGCCCTCGCTGGTCGCCCCGTCGCCGAAGTAGGCGACGAACGCCTCGTCGCTGTGGCCCGTGAGTCGAGAGGCCCAGGCCATCCCTACGGCGTGGAGGATCTGGGTTGCAATCGGCACCGCAATTGGGAAGATGTTGAGATCTTCCGGCGTGTCCATCCCGTTTGCGTTGCCCATCCAGTAAAGGATGGTCCGTTCGAGTGGCATGCCACGCACCGTCGACGCCGCGTGTTCCCGATAGCTTGGGAAGATCCAATCCGGGTCGTCGAGGGCGTAGGCACTCCCGACTTGGGCGGCCTCCTGACCTGACATCGGCGGATAGGTTCCCATCCGGCCCTGCCGCTGGAGGCTGACCGCCCGCCCGTCGAGATGCCGTGCCAACACCATATCCGCATAGATGTCGACGATTCGCTCGTCGCTGATCTCGGGGAGGTCGCCGACGACGCTACCCGATTCGTCGAGTATCTGGACGCGCTCGCCCGGCTCTCGCTGGAGCGTGCTCACGGCGAATTCCTCCTGTTCATACCCTAAACATTCGTTCGCTCGCGTAATAGAGGTTTCGACGGGTGTTTATATCATCGCAGAAAGTACTGTGTTAGACTAATATTCGTCCAGCTATTTCCGCATATGTGTTTTATATTCTATTTAAATAGATGGTTGAAAAACAAACGGTGTGTTCTATGATTAATGGGTGTGGTGCATGGTAACAATACACTTTGATAGCGGACAAACGGTCGGTTTTGTCGCGTGGGAAGCACGTGTGGTCGACCGGGTAGGGGTACTATCGTTCGAAGACTTTCTCGCGCTCGTAGGCGGAATTGTTGGAGTCCGAGACGAACGTTGTGTAGGCCCAGTAGACGCCGTACAAAACCGCCGCAATGACGAGCAATCTCACTGCCATCACGAGTGCCCATGCTACCGCGCTAAGGAGGATACTAATGAGGGTCCACAGAACCGAAATGAGGATGAATCCAAGGAGTACGACCCGGCACCCTTGAGGAGCGTTTTTGAGTCGACCATACGACAGTATTTCTCCCATCGCTCAAAGACGTTGTGGGACGAGGGATCTCCGATTCGGATTCGGTCTCTGAGCTTTTCTGTGATTGCTCACTGCGGCTGTTGGCCCCGGTCGTCCGGCGTTGGTGTGAGTTCCCCGTGACGTACGGCATTCTGGAGCCCGAGTTCCGCGATATTCCCGCCGTGTTCAGCAGTTCGTCTCACTCTGTGTAACACTGGTCGCAGTTGGGAGCCGTCGGTGGTCGACCCGCGGGGCGTATATCTCTCGATCTGCTCGCAGAGTTCGTCACGAGCAAGCAGCGTCTCGTGGGCCGTCTCAGCACCTGCATCGCCGACGATGACCGCAACCGCGTCGTCGACCAACGTGCGTGCAGCCTGTCCAAACGACCTGATCTCATCGAGGGCTGGGTCGGGGACCGAGTCGTCGACCGCCGGGATCGTCGTGGCGATCCCCTCGGCATGGTCGGCGACACGCTCCAACTCGCGTGTCGTCTCCCAGAGTTCGAACAGCGCGGGCCGGCTGTAGCCAAGGGCGTCGACTTCATCGAGTCGGGCAAGCGCTCGCGCGAACGACCGGTCGATCATCGCATACAGCCGGTCGACCTGATCATCGCGTGTCGCAACGTATGCCGCGTTCGAGCCTGTAGTCAGCGATTCGATGGCGGTTTCGTGCATCGACAGCGCGATGAATTTGAGTTGGCGGACCGACTGGCTGACCGAGACTTCGTCCCTGTTCAACAGTACTTGGACGGTGATTTCGGTCTCTGAGGCTTCGACGACCGAGACGCCGGTTAGCTTCTTCGCAACCGCGTCGACGATCCGTCGCTGGTCGGCACTGAACTCGGTGGCTGCAACGAGTCTGAGTTCCTTTATCCCGACCGCGTAGGCCGCCCGGAGCGTCTGTTCGAGTCGAGCCGTCTCCTCGTGGGCAACCCGAACGGTCGACTGAACGGGGCCGTTCGAGTCGGTCTCCTGTGTTTGGATCGCCAGGATTCCGTCGCGATGCTGGTGGACGTTGACGGTTTCTCCCGGTGTGACGCCCTCTGACTCGCTCCAGGATTTCGGTAGCGAGACGGTGTAGGTACCGCCGCCGACCGACTGAATTTTGCGCGTCTCCATGGACTGGTCTCGGCTGTCGGTCATGGCTTGCTCTCCACAGCCGTCATCGTTTGCTCCAACGTGTCGACACGATGCTCACCCGAACTTGCCGGTGATGTAGTCCTCGACGCGCTGGCTTTTCGGGTTCTCGAAGACCTGATTGGTCTCGCCATACTCCGCGAGTCGGCCACCGGTAAGGAAGACGGCAGTCTGATCGGAGATCCGGGCGGCCTGCTGCATGTTGTGGGTCACGATGACGACCGTGTACTCCTCGGCGAGTTCCTCGATGAGGTCCTCGATTTTGGCGGTCGCAATCGGGTCGAGTGCCGAGGCTGGTTCGTCCATCAGAATGACCTCGGGGTCGACCGCGAGACAGCGGGCGATACAGAGTCGCTGCTGTTGGCCGCCCGACAGCCCCAGGGCGTTGTCGTCGAGGCGGTCGTTGACCTCCTCCCAGATCGCCGCCTGCTTCAGCGACCGTTCGACGATTTCGGCTTCCTGCTCGCTGTCGTCGCGGCCGGTGAGCTTCGCCAACAGGTCGGTCTGGACCCGCCCATGTTTGCGTGGGCCGTAGGCGATGTTGTCGCGAATCGATTTCGGGAACGGGTTGGGAGCCTGAAACACCATGCCGACCCGCTTGCGGAGTTCGACGAGATCGAGTCCGTCCTGATAGATGTCTTGGCCTTCGAAGGTGACAGTTCCGTCGACACTCGCGGCCCGAATTCGGTCGTTCATTCGGTTGAGACACCGGAGGAACGTCGACTTGCCGCAGCCGGAGGGACCGATCAGCGCGGTCACGCTCTTTTCTGGAATCTTGATCGAAATATCGTCGAGTGCCTGGTCGTCGCCGTAGTGGACGTCCAGTCCGTCGACGGCCATCTTCGGCTCGCCCCCGAAGGCGTACTCAGTCCACGCCTCCGGCGTCTCCTCGCTCCGTTTGCCGGTTTGTGAGTGGTCGGTAGTCGGTTCGACTGTCGTGTCGGTTGTCTCGTCGGTGCCGAGTGATGTTGTTTCAGTCATGCGTTGAGCCTCCGTCGGAAGTAGATCCGCGAGGCGATGCCGAGCGCGTAGAACGACAGTACGACGACCAGCAGGATGAACGCGGTCGCCCAGCCGAACTCGGCGGCGTTTTCGGCCGAAACGCCTGCGGTAATAGTCGCATACAGTTGGTAGGGCAGCGCTGGCGCGCTTTCGAGCAGCGCGTCGTTGGCGACAAACGGCGGGACGCTCGTAAACTCGAACGAGCCCAAGACGTTGGGCGCGTCGTCACGGAGCCCGCCGGCCATCACCAGCAGAATCGGTGCAGTCTCTCCGGCGATCCGACCGACACCGAGAATGACGCCGGTGAGAATCCCCGGCATCGCGGCGGGAAGCACGACGCTTCGAATCGTCTCCCACCGACTCACGCCGAGGGCCGCACTCGCATCGCGGTACTCGTCGGGCACGGCCTTGATCGCCTCTCGGGAAGTGATCAGACACAGCGGCATCAGCATGAACCCGAGGACTAACATTCCTGAGATCAGTGAGGTGGTGCCGCCGAGCCGCGGGATAAGGAAGGCGTAGCCGAAGAGACCATACACGACGCTGGGCGTACTCCACAGCCCGTTTGTCGCGATTTCGACCGCGCCGACGAATCGGCCCTGTTCGGCGTACTCGGTGAGGAAGATCGCCGCCGCGACCGCAACCGGAACGCCGGTGATCACCGCACCGATGACGAGCCAGATCGTCCCCATGATCGCCGGGAAGACGCCGTTGACGACCTCCGGCCGGAAGCTGTAGCCGTTGGTGACAAAGGGCCACTCAAAGGGAACAAGTGAGAATCCCTGAAAAGCCGGTCCAATTCCTTTCGAGGTGATAAACAGCAGCAGGGCGACCAACACCGCAATGATGCTGACCGCATTGATTCCAACGAGGAGATACGCAGCGGTCTGTCGACCCTTGCTGCCGTACCCTTCGTAGGCTTTGGCTCCGGCCCACATCGTGACCAGCGTCGACACGCTGAGAACCAACGGGATCGCCATCGAGCCGGTGAGTGTCGCCGAGAACCCCTCCGGCTGCCACGCGAACTCCGGGGTGAGAATCCCACCCAACACGAGGGCAGCGACGCCGATGGCCGCGACTCCCGGTGGGAGCGTCGACCCGATATCTTCGGGTGCGAGGGCAACGCCTGTGAACGTCACACCACCGGTGAGGATGGCGATGGGGAGCCAGCCGAGCGTGTCGAAGCTGAGGAGTTGGGATGCGACGAAGCCGGCGATGGCGAACCCACCGATGCCGAACAGAGCTGCGGTGACGAGCCCCGGTGTCTGATCCGGATTCGTACTAAACAGCCCGACCCGTGAGCCGACACCGAGCGTGAGGGTGCCGATACCCATCAGCAGCAGGCCGACCGCGAGGAACTCATAGAGACCGATGCCGAGAATCGTCGTCTCCTCAGTGATGACGCGGGCGAGGCTCACCAGCGAGAACGTGAACGTCACCAGCCCTAGCCCGACGACCGCCGAAGCGAGTCGCTCGGCGGTAGAGGTGTCGTCGACGATCAGCTCTGTGTCCGTTGTATAGCTCATTGGCTGCCTCCGAGTTTGCTGTCCATCCGAAGCTCGATGCGTCTGGCCGCAATGCTGAGGATAAGGACGGTCACGAACAGCACGACGCCCGCAGTGAACAGCGCGTTCATATGCAGGCCGTTGGCGTTGCCGTACTGGCTGGCGATCAGGCTGGTGAGCGTCTCGGTGTTGTCGAAGACGTCCTGCAGCGGATCGGGCAGCACCTGACTGTGGCCGAGGATCACCGTCGCGGCCATCGTCTCGCCGACTGCGCGGCCGATTCCGAGCAGCACTGCCGCCGAGACACCCGACAGCGCCGCCGGCAGCGTAATTGACTTCATCGTCTGCCACTCGGTGAGTCCCATCGCCACCGCACCGTCGCGCATGCTGTCGGGGACGCTGGTGAGCGCGTCGTCGGCAACCGAGACGACCGTCGGCAGTGCCATCAGGCCGATCACGAGGCCGACCAGAAACAGGCTGCCGAGGTTGGCCATCTCCAAGTTCTCGTAGAGGAACGTGTTCAGTACGACGAAGCCGAGGTAGCCGTAGACGATGGAGGGGATGCCAGCGAGGATTTCGACGCCGGGTTTGACCGTCTCACGGACCAGCGGCGGGGCGATCTCGGCGAGAAACAGCGCGGCGGCGATTCCCAGCGGCGCGGCGATAGCCGTCGCGATCAGTGTCGTCACGAACGTCCCCCAGATCATTGGGATCAGCGAGTAGGTGTGTTGGCTCGTGCTCCAGAAGCTGTCGACGCTCGGGATGAGCGTCACGCCGACGACTTCGACTGGCTCGGTGAAGCCGAACAGCCGGACGCCCATCCGCTGGAGGACGGGCAGGGCTTCGATGAACACGTAGACGGTGATCAGTCCGAGGATGAGGATCGTTGAGACGGTCGCGAGGAACGTCAGCGCGCGGGCGGTCTCGGCTTGGTGGGCATACCAGCCGTAGCCGGTAACGGCCAGAAAGCCGGCCAGTGGGACCACCGCGAGCGTCGAGTTCAGGACGAACAGGACGAACGTGGCGACCAGACAGCCACCGCCACCGGCGGCCAGCGACCCGATCTCGCGGTCGACAGCGAGCAGTCGTTGCAACTGCCGTCCGGGAGCGAACAGTGATTGCTCAGTCATGTATTGAATCCATTATGAATACCTTCGGGAAACCGCAGGCAGCAGCAACGCTCAGTTCGACGGCTCTGGGAGTTTGTCGATCTCTTCTTGGCGTCGCTCGTCGACCAGCGGCAGGTAGTTGGCGGTTTCGACGAACATCTGCTGGCCGTAGTCGCTCAGCAGCATCCGGATGAACGCCGCCTCCTTGTCCGAAGTGCCGTCCCACGTGTAGGTGTGAAGCGCACGCGACAGCGGATAGTCGAGCGTCCCGAAGTCGTCGGGGTACTCGAAGAGCGTGCCGTCAATTTCGAGGTTGAGGGCGGGCGTCGAGTCGTCGACGAACGCCAGGGCGATGTAGGCAATCGCGTTGTCGGCGTTGTCGATATCGGTTTTGACCTGCTGGTTCTGGCCACGACGGCTGTCGACGCCGCTCATCGAGGCATCAGGGTCGCCCAGCACGTTGGCGCGGAAGGAGGTATCAGTTCCGGAGCCTTCGGCGCGGCCGATGGCCTGAATCTCCCGGTCGGGACCGCCGAGCTCCGACCAGTTGGTGACTCGGCCTTGGTAGATATCCTGGATATCCATGAGCGTCAGTTCGGTGACACCGGCTTCATAGATCTCTTGGCTGACGATGACAGGCTGGGCGTCAATCGCAACGACGTGGTCGGTAAACGATGAGAGTTCCTCCTCGCTGCGGTCGGGGAACTCCGCGCTGACCGGGGCGCTGGCGTCGCCGATGTCGACCTGCCCGTTTTCGAGCTTTTCGAGGCCGACACCGGTGTGGTTGAGGCCGATTGAGGTAAAGAACGGCGGGGTGCCCTCCTCGCCGCTGGGTTCGAAGCCGTAGAGACCCGCCCAGTAGTCGGCCATGTTCTGGTCGGTGTCGATCCCATACTGGCTTGGACCCCAGTACTCCTCGTCGGAGGCTGGGGCGTTGCCGTTCCAGAGCGATCCGGCCCGACTCGTAATCGGGTAGACCGTCGAGGAGCCGTCGGCGGTCAGCGGCTCGCTGTCGCCGCCTTCGCTGCCGTCTGCGGTGTTGGAGCCCTCCCCACCCGCACAGCCCGCGAGGCCGGCGATCCCTGCAGCACCCGAGGCGACCATGAATTTGCGGCGCGTTACGATCTCGGACAGACGCTCTCCGTCACTCGTCATCGACTGTATCTGCTGCAGACTTTATTAAATCGATTTATAATAGAAATATAGTGCGGTGCATAGACTCCGTTCCGCTATTACCGCTTTTATACGGTTATTGTGAACTATATGCCACTCAATAGAATCCGGAGTGGGAGGTTCGCTTCAGCCGGTGTCGCGGATATACAGCCCTAAATCCGTCACCTGCATTGTGCTGATATGTTTCCAGCACGGCGGGTTCGATCCCGTTTGCGGGACGGTCGTCCAGTACCCCACCGGTTCGGGCGCTGCCGCCGGGTGGTCATCGGTGGGTGAGACCGTTCGCCGGGCGGTCGACCGCTGCCGCCGATTAATCGCCGCTCAGTCGCCGGTCATCCTCGCGGTGATCGCCAGCACCTTCTTTATCGGTTTCGGCGGTGGGGTGGTGTTCCCGATCCTGCCGAACCTCGGTGCGCTCCTCGGCATCTCGCCGTTCGTGGTCGGGGTAATCCTGAGCGCCAACCGGTTTTCCCGACTGGTCGCCAACGCCCCCGCTGGGAGTCTGGTCGACCGGATCGGGACGCGAACGCCGTTCGTTGTCGGAATGGGTATCCAGAGCGTCGGCACCGTTGGCTACCTCGTCGCTTTGGTCGCGCCGCTGCCCGCGGCGTGGTTCCTCGTCGCCCGAATCGGCTGGGGAATCGGCAGCGCGCTCGTCTTTGCGACTGCCTACACCATCGCTGCCGACCTCAGCGACAGCGGCTCCCGCGGGGCAAACATGGGACTCGTTCGGGGTGGGGTCCTCTTTGGCTTTCCGACCGGCGTGGTCCTCGGCGGTGTCGTCAGCGAACTCGCCGGGACGATGGCCGCCTTCGGGCTGGCGACCGCGTTTGCCTTCGGCGCGACCCTGCTGTCGTATTTCATTATCCCCGAGACCCACGTCGACTCGGTCGAGGGGTCGTCTGTTTCGCCGTGGGATATCCACACCGCGCTCCCGACGCTCACGGTGGGCGTGACGAACTTCGTCGTGCTGTTCGTCTACATCGGCGCGCTGTTCGCCACACTCGTGCTCTTCCTGCCAGCCATCGACGTCTTCGTGTTCGGCCTCGGCGCGCAGGGCTCGTCGGGCATCTTCATGGCGATCACCGTGCTGTCGGCGGGGCTGTTCATGTTTACCGGCGGCTACGTCAGTGATCGTCGAGGGTCACGGGTGCCGATTCTCCTTGGCTTTCTGGTGACGACTGCTGTCGGCTTCCTGCTGTTGGCGCTCGCGGAGTCGACGCTCTCCTTGGCAGTCGCCTGCCTCGCCATCGGGGCCGGACAGGGCGGGACGAGCGGGCCACTGATGGCACTGCTGGCGGATCTAACGCCAACCGATCAGATGGGTCGGGCCGTGGGGACGAACAACGTCTTCGGGGATGTCGGTGGTGGACTGGGACCGGTCGTGACGCTACCGCTGGTCGATACGGTCGGATTCGTTCCGATCTACCTCGTCTGTGCCGCACTCCCGCTGGTCGCGGCGGTCGTGCTGGTCGGTGGTATCTACCGAGAAACGGGCCAGTTCGTTCCTGCTGTGGGCTCCTAATTGAAGTTTCATTACTTGTCGATTTTAAACTCATCAGGCTATTTTGATATGAACGACTGTAGACAAACGTAGTGCAGCCGAATATGATTTGATTGTTCAAACAGCCCCGTTTTGAGGCGATAAGGGGAGACAGAAGAAGTCTAACCATCCTGAAAAGATTTATTATTGACGGAATACATACATATGGGTGTGGAAAGACAAAAAAGAGACATATTATCTGTTACAGAAAACTGGAAATATAGTCTCCCTGGCGGTGTCTTAGCAGCAATCTTTGTTGCACTGAGCTACGGAGACTCCAAACCGAGTCTGTCTCTCGGAGCAGTATTCTTCATCGGAATCGTCGTGGGATTCCTCTCGAAACGGCAGTACGGCTCCGGTAAGGGAACGGGAGCCTTGACAGGGCTTATTGGATCGGTGCCAGTCGTTTGGATACTCGGGCAGATGCTCACTGCCACTTCCGGACTATCCGGCCCTGCGTGGTTTACCGCTGCCGGCACGATCATGACCGTATTCATTGCCTTCTGCATCGGTGTCTTCGGATTTGCACTCTCCGCCCTCATTGGCGAGGCTGGTGCCCGAATCGGGGACGCAATCACAGAGTCAAATCCCCATCCCCAACGCCGGCAGAACAATAGAAGTTAGTGGCTCTGACAAATCGCCATGCGGCTCTTGATTTTACTGTGTCACCGCTCGGACCGTCCGTTTCAATGACCAACTCGGCTCGGTGGACAAAGATGCTTGGCGCGAGCAGGCTCCCGATGAACCCACCCGAGTTGCAGTATCTATTCCGCGGCCGCTGCGGTCGCTCTGGCCTCGTCGACGCTCTGGCCGTCACGCAACAGTGCGTCCACAAACAGCTCACCCGCCTTGTACGACGACCGAACCATCGGGCCCGAGGCACAGTAGAGAAATCCTAACTCGTCTTCAGCCACTGTCTGCCACGTATCAAATGCGTCAGGGTGCACATACTCAAACACGTCGAGATGGGATCGCGAGGGTTGGAGGTACTGGCCGAGAGTGACGATGTCGACGTTCACGTTGCGGAGATCCGACAGCGTCTGATAGATCTCGTGGTCGTACTCGCCGACGCCGAGCATGAGACTCGTTTTGGTATAAATATCGGACTCACGGTCGACCTGCCGAAGCACGTCCAAACTCTGGTCGTAGTTCGCCCGGCGGTCACGCACGGGCCACTGGAGGCGGTCGACGGTCTCGATGTTGTGAGCGATCACATCCGGCTCAGCGTGGATGATCTTGCGAACCAAATCGGGTTCGCCCTGAAAATCCGGAATCAGCACTTCGACCAGAATCGAGGGGTCCCGATCTTTGATCTCGCGGATAGTTTGGGCGAAGTGACCGGCCCCCTGATCCGGCAGGTCGTCGCGGTCGACGGAGGTAAGAACGACATAATCAAGGCCGATTTCGGCGACGGCCTCGGCGACGTTGGTCGGTTCGTCGGGGTCGAGCGGTTCCATGCCGCCGGTTTCGACGTCACAAAAGTTACAGCCGCGCGAACAGCGGTCGCCCATCAACATGAACGTCGCTGTGCCGGGGCCATCCCGTCCCGACCAACAGTCACCGAGATTCGGGCAGTTGGCCTCTTCGCAGACCGTGTGGAGGTTTCGGTCCCGCAGCGTCGACTTGATGTCGGCGAACCGCTGGCCCGACGGCGGTCGCATCTTGAGCCAGTCGGGCTTTCGTCGACTGCGTGCCATAGTTCTGTTTCTGTCCCCGTCAGCAAAAGCGTGCGGATCAGTCGTTCAGTTCTGGAAGGAAACGCCTTTGATTCCGCGTCCCCCCTCACAGACCAATGAGGCCCACTGCCGGTGAGTCGACGTGAAGGTCGCCGATGCAGTCCCCGATTTCGCCAAGGCGTTCGGTTTCGAGGAGTTCAACCGCATGCAGCGGGAGGCCCTCCCGGCTATCCTCGATGGCTCCGACAACGTCGTCGCCAGCGCGCCGACCGCCTCCGGCAAAACCGCCCTCGCCGAACTCGCTATCTGCCGCACCTTGCGGGATGGCGGCACCGCACTGTTCATCGCGCCCATGCGCGCGCTCACGAACGAAAAAGAAGACGAGTGGGACCGGTTCGAAGAGTTGGGTTACTCGGTGTACGTCGTCACCGGCGAGCGGGATCTCAACCCCCGCCGCGCCGAACGCGCCGATATTCTGGTGATGACGCCCGAAAAAACCGATTCGGCGACCCGAAAACACGATTCGCCGCGCTACTCCTTCATTACGGGCGTCGACTGCGTCATCGTCGACGAGGTCCACCTGCTGGATTCGGATGGTCGTGGCGGCGTCCTCGAAGCCACCGTCTCACGACTCCGTCGACTCTGTGACCCCCGCATCGTCGCGCTGTCTGCGACGATGCCGAACATCGACGACGTGGCTGGCTGGCTCGATGCGCCGCCGGACTCTACCTTCGAGTTCGGTGACGACTACCGACCGGTCGACCTCCACTCCGACGTTCGGACCTACAGCCACGGCGACAACGCCTTCGCCGACAAATACCGTCGCCTCTACGCTGCTCTCGACATTGCCGAGCCACACATCCGCGAGGACGGTCAGGCGCTTGTCTTCGTCTCCTCCCGACAGGATGCCATGCGCGCGGCGGCCAAAGCCCGCGACGAAATCGCCGAACGCGACATCCCAATGGGTGCCCGCGGCGACTACGATTTCCACAATGATGCCACAGAACTAAGCAACGACAATCTCCGCAAGGGTGTCCCCGATGGGGTTGCGTTCCACCACGCTGGGCTCGCCAAAGATGACCGCAACCGGGTCGAACAGTGGTTCAAAGAGGGCAAGATCCAACTGCTGTTTTCGACCTCCACGCTCGCGTGGGGTGTCAACCTTCCCGCTCGCTGTGTCGTTATTCGGGACACGAAATACCACGATCCACTGGAGGGCGAGGTCGACATCAGCCCGCTGGACATCCTCCAGATGCTCGGCCGGGCCGGGCGGCCGGGATATGACGACGTGGGCTACGGCTGGGTCGTCTGTGACCACGCTGACGCCGACAAGTACCGTCGACTGCTCCGCGAGGGCAAGGATATCGAGTCCCGACTGGCCGAGGATCTCGATTCGCATCTCAACGCCGAGATCGCGATGGGGACGATCAAAGATCTCGACGACGTGATGGGGTGGCTCGAAACCACCTTTTATTATCAGCGGGCCCAGTCGAAGCCAGCCGAGTACGGACTGGATGGGCTCCGTGAGCGCGTTCGGTCGACGCTTCAGACGCTCGTCGACCGCGGCTTCGTTGAGACCGACGACGAGCTGGGTGTCGAGGCGACCGGCCTTGGCACGTTGACCTCGAAATACTATCTCCGACTCGGAACCGCTGCCCGGTTTGCGGCGCTTGCCGACCGGGAGCGACTCACCGTCGACAGCGTGCTCGAAGCCGTCGCCAGCGCCGACGAGTTCGACAGCGTCTCGGCCCGACAGGCCGAAACCGACGCTATCGACCAAGTGCTTCGGGGGACCGACACGAATCTCGAAGACGGTCACCGGAAGGTGTTTGCCATCCTCACTGCGGCGATGGACGGCAAGACACCCTCGGAACTGCGGAGCGATGCATGGGTCATTCGGCAGAACGCACTTCGACTGTTGGCGGCACTCCATGAGTTCGCCGACCGCTTCGCTGGTCCGCGGGCTGCGAATCTGATCTGCCGGATTGAGGCCCGCGTCGAACACGGCGTCTCCCGGGAGGCGGTCGCGCTCACCGCTATCGACGGCGTCGGCGCGACCCGTGCCGAAACGCTCGCGCAGGGTGAATTGACCACTCCCGGCAAGATCATCGAGGCCGGTGTCGACGAACTCACTCGCGCGGGAATCACCGCCGGGGTCGCCGAGCGCATCGTTGAGGCTGCTGGCAATCTTCCACAGATCACCGTCGACTGGGGCGAGTTCCCCGACTCAATCGCCCGCGGCGAAAACGAGATGTGTGAGGTGACGATTCGCACGACTGCTGGAAGTGCGACTGCCGGAATCAGGGTCACGGTCAACGGTGTCGAAATGAACCAAAAACGGTGTTATCTAGCGGATTCGACAGCGGTCCCGGTTGGTGTCTTCGGAGCCGCCGAGGATCTCGAATTCATTGTTGAGGTGACGTTCCCCGATCTCCCACTGCCACCAGTCCGGGCAAGTCGGTCAGTAGTGGTCGACTAACAGGCGTATCCGTCGACTACTGACGTGATGTCATGTGTCCGTTCGTGTTCAGTGTCCGTTCGGTCAGCCGTCGACCCACGAGCGAATCTCCGCCCGCAGTTCGTCGGCGCTCTCGACGATGACATCGGCCGCCGAGAGGTCGGTGTCGTCGTTCGGCCCGCTCCGGTAGGCGATCACCGTCATGCCCGCGTTCTTTCCGGCCTCGACGCCGTTTTTCGAGTCCTCGATCACGAGACACTCTCCCGGATCGCGGTCGACCATTCTGGCGGCGTACTCGTAGATGTCCGGCGCAGGCTTGCCATCGCCGTCGATATCCTCGGCGCTGAGTGTTTCGTCGACCGTGATATCGAACTGCTCGGTGACGATCCCGTGCCATGCCGGCGGCGCGGAGGTAACGATAGCGACCGGGACGCCCGCTTCTTGGAGGTCCGAAACGAGGTCGTGGAAGCCATCGAGGAGACTGACCCGCTCGCTGTAGATCTCGCGAGCGGTCGCATCGAAGATGTCGATGTATTCGTCCTTGCTGATTTTCGTCTCGTAGTGTTCGTCGAGATAGTCGTAGATCTCCCGGTAGTTCATCCCGGTCGTCTCGTCGAGATCCGGATGCTCGCCGTCGAGTGTCGCCGGAAAAATGTGGTCTGGCTGCTCGGTCCGCCAGTAACGCTCGGAGTCGACGATGACGCCGTCCATGTCGAAGAAGACTGCCCGGCTGCTGTCGGTACTGTCTGCCATATCATCCCGTCGACCGCCGTGAGTAAACTAGCTTGGGGTCAACTACTTCGAGAATCAGTAATTTCTGTTTGCAACGAATATGGCGTCGTATTCTACGCCGAGCCGAGTCGCGAGTTCGTCTGGTCGGCTCGATTGAGCCGCTATCCGGCCCGCGAGAGGGTCGCCTCGCGTAGCTCCTCGGGGCCAGTAACCACACTATCGGCTTCGGTGTCGACCATACGCCTTGGTCGGTGTCTTCGCCTAAAGAATCTCGCACGTACATTTAGAACTGAAAAGGCAGCTACGCGGCGTATGTCCGAGAAGACACGGATACTCGCCGGAGACTGTACCGTTCGCTTCGAAGGAACCCGAGACCGCATCCAGCGCGGCCACGTCGTCATTCTGGTCAAGCCCGACCGAACTGTGCTCGTTCACGACGCCGATGGCTACCAACCGGTCGCGTGGCTCACTCGCCCGGATGATGTCACAATCGAACACGACGGTGAAGGATTCAGTTTGCGTGCTCACGCCGATAGTCAAGAGCTGTTGGTCACCTCCAACTCGGCGACTGGTCTCCAGTCGGTTGCGGTTTCGGAGGCCGGCGTTCCGGTCGGCACCTGTCCGGACTGTGAGGGGCCGCTGGTTCGAACTCGTGGAGAGATCCGGTGTCTCGACTGCGAGGACCGCTATGGGATTCCCACCGGCGCGACAGTTCTGGACTCATCGTGTGCTGACTGTGGCCTCCCGCAGATGCGCGTCGACCGCGGCGACTCGTTTGAGCTGTGTGTCGACTACGGCTGCGAGTCGCTGTCGACCGCGGTCCACGAGCGGTTCGACGAGGAGTGGGACTGTCCCGACTGTGGCTCGTCGCTCAAAGTTCGCAGCCCGGATGGGCGGATCTTCCTCGGTTGTGACGGCTATCCGAACTGTGAGACCTCATTTTCGTTCCCGTCAGGGCTCGTGGTCGACGACTGTGAGTGCGGGTTGCCACGGTTCCGCACGGCCTCCGGCGAGCGATGTCTAGATGGCGGCTGCGAGGCCATGCCGGAGTCCGAATCACCGTCGCCGTAACTATCGAGCAGTCCGAAATCGGTTGAAAAACGAGAGGATACTGAAGCCGATCTAGGGGCTACTTGAGCCTCAGGCTTGGCGTTCGCTGATCTCCTCGGCGATTCGACCGTGTGGCTGTCGGAGGGTCCCCGACTCGACCTCGTACACGTAGCCGGAGATCGTTGTGTCGTCCGGGATAAATTCCGACTGACGAAGGTACTCGATCTGAGCGGCACAAGCCTCGTCGATGTCGTCGGTCATCTTCACCCAGTCCATGAGATCGGCATCGCCGATGGACAACTCCGGGAGCGACGGATCGAGGTCGACCGAATCGAGATCGCCTACTTGGGCTTCCAACCCGTCGTGGATGTCCTCGTCGGCTGCGCTCATCATCCCACAGTCGGTATGGTTGATGACGATGATCTCGTCGGTATCGAAGAAGTTCGTCGTGAGCGCCGCCGAGCGGATCACGTCGTCGGTGACTTTCCCACCGGCGTTCCGGAATATCTGGGCGTCGCCGAGTTCGAGTCCGAGGACCTCTTCGACCGGAATCCGTTCGTCCATGCAGGCGATGACAAGCAGGTTTTCGCCGGTTGGGATTCCCTTTCGCCGTCGACGCGCCCAGTCGTCCCGCTCGGCGACTGTCGTGTCGACCTGTTCGTGGTGGTGGTCAGTTGAATCAGTCATCGTCTCGGATAGGGCCCCAACCGGCTAACCGATTCCGCAAGAATACACCCTTGCCGCTGTCTGTGACTACCACACACGCTAAACCGGCAGCATCGAAAACGGTGTTGGGCTGTCAGGTGTCTCCCGCTTGCCTCAGAGTGTGACGAGCACTTTGACCGCCTCACGAGAGTCCATCGCTTCGTACCCCTCGGGCACACCGTCGAGGTCGACGGTTTTCGTAAAGATTGGCGAGGGGTCGAGCGTTCCCTGCAGCACGTCGGCCATCAACTCCTCGGCGTAGGCTCGAACCGGTGCGACGCCGCCGTTGAGGGTGATATTGCCGCGGAAGAAGGGCGATAGATCGAGTCCGTCGCCCATCCCATGTGGCACACCGACGTAGCCCACGGTACCGCCGGGTCGACAGACCTGATGGGCGGTTTCCATCGAGGAGGTTGCGCCGACACACTCCAAGACGTGGTTGACGCCGCCATTGGTGAGTTCGTTGACTCTCTGGACTGCGGCCTCGCCGCGCTCGCTGACGAGATCAGTCGCGCCGAACTCGTCGGCGATTTCGAGTCGGTCCTCGTGGTGACCGATAGCGATGATTCGTTCGGCTCCGAGTCGCTGGGCTGCAAGGACGCCACAGAGCCCAACTGCACCGTCGCCGACGACCGCGCAGGTTGACCCTGTGTCGACGCCAGCAGAGACTGCGGCGTGGTGGCCGGTTGCCATCACGTCAGTTAGCGGCAGCAGCGACCGCAGGGTGTCCTCGTCGTCGGCGTGGCGGTCGGGCACGCGAAGGAGGGTGCCGTCGGCTTCCGGACACCGGACGTACTCGCCCTGAGCGCCGCCGTTTGGGCCGCTCCAGCTATCGTTATTAACACAAGAGGTGTGGAGTCCCTTTCGGCAGTACTCACACCGGCCACAGCTGATGAAGAAGGGCGCAAAGACACGATCACCGCGGTCGACCGAGACGACGTCCTCGCCGACTTCCTCGACGATACCCATCGGCTCGTGGCCGACATTAGAGGGCACGTCGCGGTCGCTCTCGCCGCGATAAAACCAGAGGTCCGAGCCGCAGATGGCGGTGTGTGTGACCCGGATGATCGCCCCCTTTGAGGAGTCGAGTTCGGGTTTCGGCGTCGACTCGACACGAATATCTCCTGGACCGTGGAATCTCGCTGCTTGCATACCGGATGGCCGACCCCGCGGTGCAAAAACCCATCCCTCGGCTGTCTCACCGACGCTGCGAGGCTACGTTTCCCATGAACTGGGAATCCGGCTGTGAGTATATGTGGGTATCACGCATCTATTCAGGTGGAGGCAGCACACTATGACAACTGAAACCACCACCCGATTTGACGGTAACGTCGGCGAACTCACGGTCGACGCGGCCCACGACCGCTCGGGGCTGTTCGTCGTCGGTCTGCGGGTGCTGATCGGCGGAATGATCCTGTTTGCGGGGCTCGGCAAGCTCAGCGAGTGGCCGTTCGACGCGGCGGGCTACCTCGCCAACGTCGACGCCGCCAGCCCGGTTAGCGGGATCTACGCCGCGATGGCCGAGATCCCGGCGCTGATGGAGGTCGTCAACGTCGTCGTCCCGACGACGCAGGTACTCATCGGCGTCGCGCTGATCGCCGGCGGCTTCGTTCGCCTCGCCGCATTCGGTGGCACGCTGCAGATGATCGCGTTCTACCTCGGCGGCTGGAGCGGCGACCTGCTGGCACTGTTCGACTCGACGCTCATCTACGCCGCGGTCTTCCTGACGGTCGCCGCGCTGGGCGCGGGTCGAATCCTCGGGGCTGACGCCTACATCGAACAGATCGAGGTCGACGGCCAACCCCTAATCGAGCGGGTCCCGACACTCCGCTTCCTGCTCGGCTGAAACACCTCCCGTGCGCCGTTTTCAGGGGTTCTAACCGAACTGTGTCGATAATATAGAATACCGCATACGTACGGCTATTTATAAGCGGAACAACACCTTTTTGCAGTCGAGATCCCGTGGAAGTGATACTACTTTCTCTGAACTGTACGAGACACGAATAGTGTTTCCGAGCAGTTAGTCTCGCGTTACAGCCACTCTTCGGACCACTGTTTGATTTCGTCGAACACCGGACACAGCGATTCACCTTTCTGGGTCAGCGAGTAGTAGGTTGCAATCGGTTTGTCCTCCTCGAAGCGGCGGGCGACGTAGCCCGTCTCTTGGAGATCATCTAGCACGCGCGAGAGCGTTCGGGAGTTGGCGTCGGTCGACCGTTTGAGTTCGTTAAATCGCTTTTCGCCGTCTTGGAGGTCGTAGAGGACCGCCAGCCGCCACTGGGAGCCGATCTGTTCGAGTGATTCGATCACCGAACACGGTGTGTCGTCGGCCTCATTTCTCGTCGACATGTTCTGCTCAGCCATACGTACTCACACGACGCGACTCGTATATAGGTTCGTATCGTTACCTGGTTGCAAAGTGCTACTGGATCTGCCCGATGGGCGAGGTCTTCGAGGAACCGCTGTCGGCGTTCTTCTCTGGCTTCGGTGCGCTGTTGGCGCTGATTTTGGTCTCGGTTGGCTTGGCTGTGTGCTTCGGGACTACTTCGCGTAACGCCAAGCGTCACTGATCGGAGATACTATCAGCGAACCGTCTACAAAGGGAATCATGTCCGAACGCTGGCTGTATGGCTGGGGGCTCGGCTCGATTGCGCTCGGCGGCGCGTCGCTTGTCGTTCCATTGTATCTCGTCGACCTCGGTGGCGGACCTGTTGTGCTCGGCCTGCTTGCAGCAGTCGCCGCCTTCGTCGGCGTCCCCGGTGCGCTCGTATTCGGCCGAATTGCCGACAAAACCGGCAAACGCCGAACGCTCGTTCTCGCCGCGCTCGCCCTTATTACCGCCGCCATCGCCGTGATTCCATTCCTTGGGAGCCTCATACCAGTGATCATCGCAAACGGCGTGATCTGGTTTGCGTTCGCCGCGGCCACGCCAGTCGTGACCCTGCTGGCAGTCGCTGACGTTCCTGAATCCGACTGGAGCGACCAGATTGCGCTCCTCAACAAGTATCAGGGCGTCGGCTGGGCCATCGGCCTGCTGGTTGGGGCGCTGTGGACCGCCCTCGGCGCGCGATTGCTCCCTGCAGATCTGGTGATCCGGACACTATTCGTTCCGTTGGCGGCCTGTGCCGCAGTTGGGTTGCTGTTCGGGAGTCGGACCCTGCCTCCGGATCCGACGACGCGGCTTGGGTCGACGGTCTCCGGGGACCGACTCCGGCGGGCGCTCCGGCGATCAGACCGGTTCAGCGTTCGCACGGTCACGTTTCCGGTTACGGTCGGGCGGGCCGACTTCCGTGGGCTCCACCCCCGTCAGTTCGTCGACCGATTTACGCCCACGCTCGCACTCTACTTCCTCGCTATCTTCCTCTGTTTTGCGGGGTTTTCGGCCTTCTTCGCGCCGCTACCTGCCTTTTTAACTGAGACCGGATTCGGCTCGGACGGGATCTTCGTCCTCTATCTGGTCAGTAGCATCGCTGCGGCCGTTTGTTTCGGTGTCACCGGCAGCTTAGCGAGAAAATGGGATGCCGAACTGCTCCAGATCGTCGGCTTATCGGCTCGTAGCCTTGCGTTTCCGCTGGTCGCAGTTGTCTGTCTCGCACTTGGCATCACCGCGGTCGGATCCGGTCTCGCCGCGGTCGTCTTCGCGCTGATCGGGGTGACATGGGCCGTCATTGCCGTGACTGCCGGGACGCTCGTTACCCAACTCTCGCCCACCGCAATTCGTGGTGAGGCACACGGCATGTACGCCGCTCTCGGTGCGCTGGCCGGCGGTGTCGGCAGCATCCTCGGCGGCTGGCTCGCCGCCGAGAGCTACCTCGTCGCCTTCGGAACCGCGGGTGGCCTCGTCCTCTCGGGGGCCCTGATCGTCGGCTTCGTTCGTCGACGGACTACCAGCAACCGTCGACCGACCCAGACTGTGGGTTCGTTGTCACCCTCCGAGCGGACTGAGACGGTGGATCTCGCTCAATCGGAGTGAGGTCGCCTCGACAGTCGAATCGCAGTTCCTTTTGCCCAGCCAGCCGCCGATAGCAGTATGAACGGACAGCTCCGCGACGGCGTCGTCGAGATCGGCGGCAACGCCCGCCAGCAGTTCTACGACGCCCGCGGCTACGGCACTCCCAACGGCGGCAATGAAATCCGTGTCTCCCGTGTTGAGGCCGCCCATCTGCTGTTTCGCGGCGACCTCGACCGTATTGTCGACCACGACGGCAGCGGCGACCATCTCGACTTTCAGGCGTTCTTTGTTGCCTCTGCGTCGACTGCCGACCGCTTTGCGCTCCGATTTCTGGTGTACGCCGAACTCCGTGACCGAGGCTTCTATCTCTCGCCCGCCCGCGATGGGTGGCCCGGCGAGGACGGCAACGAGTGGACCGATCTCACGGTCTACCCTCGTGGTACTAAACCCGGTGACGGCGAACCGGCCCACCGAATCGTGGTCGTCGGCGAGCGCGCTTCAATTCCCGCCAGCGATATGGGTGGGGTGACATTCGCTATTGTCGACGAGGAAAGCGAAATCTCCTATCTCGAAACTGAAAGCCCCGACTTTGACGGCGGAACCACCTACCAGCTGCCCGACTCACTCACTGGCTCGCTCATCGACGACCGAGTCGTCGTCTGGGATGCTCCGGATGGGTTCTACGACCACGGGTTCTACGGCCAGCCGTTGACCGCACGGGAGGCAATCGTCGACTCCGCAGTCCAACTCTCGCTGGTCGAGGCTGCTGGTCTTGCGGCTGAGGGCCACCTCGAACTCACCGACGTCGACAGCGTCGACGACTCCGCAACCGAGGCGATCCGCGAGCGTGGCCGGGCTGTCGAGGGCGAGCGATTCGACCGCCGGCTGGCGGTTTATCGCGCCCTCCGTAGCCAGCAGGTCGTCCCCAAAACAGGGTACAAGTTCGGTGCGGATTTCCGGACCTACAACACCGTCGAGTCGGTCGACGAGTTGCCCCACTCCGAACATCTCGTTCGGGTCGTTGAGCCAGACCACGCGTTCGATCCCCGCGAGCTATCGCTGGATGTACGACTCGCCGGTGGGGTCAGGAAACGAATGGTTTTTGCGCTGACCGGAGCGAAAGGAGAGATAGACTGGCTCACCGTGAGCCGACTTACGCCATGACAGACGAGGATACACCCCCCAGAGGGACAGACCACGATGGTGGCACAGAGCGCCGAGCCGCGCCGCTGACCGACGGCGGCGTCGACGAAACCACCATCGACCCGTGGGGATCGTCGACAATTGCCGACTACCGCAAACTGTTCGAGGAATTCGGTATCGAGGAGTTTGACTCTTTGCTCGGCGACGTCCCCAACCCCCACTATCTGATGCGTCGGGGAGTCATCTTCGGCCACCGTGACTACAGCCCGGTTGCCGAGGCCCTCGAAAACGGCGATGATGCCGCCGTCCTCTCGGGGTTCATGCCAACCGGCGACCCCCACATCGGCCACAAACTCGTCTTCGACGAGATTATTTGGCATCAACAGCAGGGAGCCGACGCCTATGGCCTGATCGCTGATCTCGAAGCCCACTCGGCCCGTGGAATGAGTTGGGACGAAATAGATGAGCATGCCGAGAGCTATCTGTTGAGCCTGATCGCCCTCGGCTTCGACGCCGAGGACGGAACGCTCTACCGACAGTCCCAGAACCGCGAGCTTCAGGACCTCGCGTTCGAACTCGGCTCGAATGCCCGGTTCGCCGAATTCGGTTCGATTTACGGTTTCGACGGCGAAACCAGTATCTCACACATGCAGAGCGTCGTCACCCAGATGGCCGACATGCTCTACCCGCAGTTGGTCGACGGTCCGAAACCAACCGTTATTCCGGTTGGTCCTGACCAAGACCCCCACGTCCGGCTTGCCCGCGATCTGGCCGTTCGGATGCGATTTTTCAAGGTCACCGAGGCCTACGCCAGTTTCGAGGTCGACGCTACCGAACGGGAGTTGGTTGGCCGAGCCTACGATGTGCTGAGCGAGAAGCTGGCCAACGACGAGATGGTTCGCTGCGAGGACGCCGCCGACTGGCTCGACAATCACGAGGTCGACGCCGAACTCACCGCGGCCCGCACCTCGGCCGTTGACAAACTCTCCGAGGCAGGCATGGAGCCGGTTCGGCCACGGGTTCGGTTCTTCCACCGCCACGGTCCCGACGAGGCCTTCGAGGCGATGATCGAGGCCATCGAGGGCGAAAAACGGGTGTACGAGGGCCATATCGACAGCTTTGATCTCGACATCGAGGAGGCCGAAACACTGGCTCGGGACGTGGAAGTCGACGCAGGCGGCTACGGCTTCATCCAGCCGTCCTCGATATACCATCGGTTTATGACCGGCCTCACCGGTGGCAAAATGTCGTCGTCGATTCCGGCCAGCCACATCAGCCTGCTTGATGACCCTGAAGACGGCTACGACAAGGTCAAATCCGCGACCACGGGTGGTCGAGATACTGCCGAAAAACAGCGCGAACTCGGCGGCGAGGCTGACGACTGTCCGGTGTACGAACTGTATGCCTACCTGCTGGCCCAGGACGACGACGAGTTTGCGAAGACGGTCTACGACGAGTGTGTCGGCGGCGAGCGACTTTGCGGTGACTGCAAAGAACAGGCTGCGGAGCTAATGAAGGAGTTCCTCGCAGATCATCAGGAGAAACGCGAGGAGGCCAAAGAACTGCTCGCGGAGTGCGATATCGAACTCGAATCGGACCGCAAGGGTCCCGGCGGCTCGCACTGAGGGTCAGTTCTCCATCCTCGTCGACCGCCACTGCGGCGTCTCTGGCTGGCAGTTCACAGACTGCCTCATTTCAATACAGTGAACTTACTTTTACTGGCGTAATTTAACCCATTGGTATGTACGAACCAGCCACGCTCGTGCTTTCGGCACTGCTCTCAGTGACTGGGTTACTGAGTATCCCGGTTGGCTACCGAATCTACGTTGCAGAACAACGGTCCGAAGCCGGTCGACTGTGGACGCTCTACTGTGTGTTATCGGCCGCAGAGTGTGCAACCGGCCTTTTTGTTTTCACGTGGGTGCTGACACGAGGACTGCCATCGATCTGGCTTTTTATACTGCTTCCACTCAGTGTGATGCCTCGATCACTCATCCAGTGGCCCATGCACAAGCGGATGGCGTACACACCATGGATCTATCGCGTGTTCGACACACCGAGTTCCTGAGGCTCGCGTCGACTACCAGATCAGCCACACGTCACCGTTGGCCGTCTCGCGGCGCTCGATCAAGCCGACTTCCGCCATCATCTTGAGGCGGTCTCGAATGGTCGCAATGCTTTCTTCGATCTCGGCGGCAATACGGTCGGTTGGCAAGGCTTTGTGCTCTTCGAGAAGGTGGAGAATCGTCTCATCCGGGGGACTGTCAGTAGGATGTGTCTCGTTATCACAGTCCACATGTGTACTGCATCAATCAAGTTGATTAACTCTATCGGTCAACTTTCAGTGGTGGCCACCTGCTCCCGTATTCGCGTCCGCTCTCTGTCGACTATATATAAATACGGATCGCGAATGGTGTCTGCTGTGACCAGTGAAAAACAAGCGATGCGCAGCGGGGCGCTGTACGATCCCACTGCTCCCGAACTCGTGGCCGACCGCACGGCGGCTCGGGACCTGACGAGGCGCTACAATCAAACGTCGACTGATGAGGCGTCACGCCGACAGGACCTGCTCGAATCATTGTTCGGCTCGCTCGGCGAGAGTTGTACCGTCGAGCCACCGTTTCGCTGTGATTACGGCGACAATATCCACGTCGACGAAGGGTTCTACGCCAATTTCGACTGTGTCATCTTGGATGTCTGTCCCGTCGAGATCGGCCGAAACTGCAAACTCGGGCCGAGCGTCCACATCTACACTGCGACCCATCCACTCGATCCCGACGAGCGGGCCGGGGGCTTAGAGTACGGCAAGCCAGTCTCCATCGGTGATGACGTCTGGATCGGTGGCAACGCCACGATCAATCCCGGCGTGACCGTCGGTGATGGCTCCGTGATCGCCTCCGGTACGGTCGTCACTGAAGACGTTCCTAAGGGCGTTGTCGTTGGCGGCAATCCGGCGACTATTATAAAAGACGTCGACGCGAACGACTGACGCATCTCGAGTCTCGTCAGTTGCTCCCGTCTTCGCAAACGCTAACTGTCGACCCTTCTCATTCCCTCCAACAAGCGATGCGACTCCCGGACTCTCAACTCGCGGTGTTGGACGCCGCGAACACGACCGACGAACCGACCGTCGACCGGCTGGCCGACGAAACAGGACTCAAGTCTGCTTCCGTCACCGGTGCGGCCTTCGACCTCCGCGACGAGGGACTCGTCTCTGTCGAAGAGACGACCGACACCGACGCCGAACTCACCGACGAGGCTCACGAGTATCTCGATGACGGCCTCCCTGAGATTCGGCTCTACCGTGCTGCAATCGACGCCGGGGCCGACGACGAACCGGTGTCGATGGGCCAACTCATCGGCGCATCGGGCCTCGGCGGCCCGCAGGTCGACATCGCGCTGTCGAACTTCGCGCGCAAAGGCTACGGCGTGATTGATTCGGGCGACGTCACCGCCGACCCGGATGCCGACCCCGACGTCGACCCCGAACAGGCTGCCCTCGAATCGCTGGCCGCAGGCGACTCTGTCGACGATACTGATCTCCTCGATCAACTCGAACGCCGTGAACTGATCGTCCAGAGCGAGCGTACGGTTCGCACGATCCAGCCGACCGACGAGGGCACAGCCGCTCTCGAAGCAGGCATCGAGGTCGCCGAAACGGTCGACGCACTCACCCCCGAAATGCTGACCAGCGGCGAGTGGGAAGATGTCGAGTTCACCGAGTACAATGTGGAAGCTGACGCACCACGCGTTGAGGGTGGTCGCAAGCACATCCTCCGGCAGACGTCTGACCGCGTCAAGGACGTACTGGTTGGGATGGGCTTCAAAGAGATGGACGGTCCCCATGCTGACGCCGACTTCTGGATCAACGACTGTCTATTCATGCCACAAGATCACCCCGCGCGCACGCATTGGGATCGGTTCGCCCTCGACGTGCCGGGGATTCAGGATCTCCCCGACCAGTTGGTCGACCGCGTCGAGTCGGCCCATCGCAACGGTGTCGGCGACGATGGTGAGGGCTATCATTCACCCTGGAGCCGTGACTTTGCTGAAGCTGTTGCCCTCCGGGGTCACACGACCTCCTTATCAATGCGGTATCTCTCCGGCTTTGCGGGTGCGGACATCGACCCACCGCAGCGGTATTTCTCGGTCGAGAAGGTCTACCGCAACGACACGCTCGATCCGACTCACCTGCTCGAATTCTTCCAGATTGAGGGCTGGGTGATGGCCGAGGATCTCTCTGTTCGGGACCTGATGGGCACCTTCGAGGAGTTTTACAAGCAGTTCGGGATTACGGATATTCAGTTCAAACCCCACTACAATCCATACACGGAGCCATCCTTCGAACTGTTCGGCACCCACCCGACCACGGGCGAACTCGTCGAGATCGGCAACTCCGGGATGTTCCGCCCTGAAGTGCTCGAACCGCTCGGAATCGAGTGTGATGTGATGGCGTGGGGGCTCGCCCTCGAACGACTCTTGATGCTTATGTATGGCTTCGAAGACATCCGCGATGTTCACGGGACGCTGTGTGATCTTGAACTGCTGCGAGAGACGGAGGTGGTTTACTAATGCCTGTAGTCGACGTCGACCCTGACGAACTCCGCAAGTTGACTGGCCACGACGAGAAATCCGACGAAGAACTCAAAGATGACCTGTTCAATCTCGGCCTCGAATACGAAGGCGAGACCGAGGAGGGATTCATGCAACTCGAATTCGCGCCCGACCGCCTCGATCGCCTCTCGGTCGAAGGCGTCGCCCGGTCGCTTCGCTACCAGTACGGCGACGACCGCGGCCTGTATGTCCCCAACACGAACGACCCCGACTGGACGTTCCACGTCGAAGAGAGCGTCCCCGATGGTCGACCGTACGTCACCGGTGCGGTCGTCCGGGACGTGAACCTGACCGAAGACGCCCTCGACTCGCTGATCCAGTTGCAGGAAAAACTCCATGCGACGATGGGTCGCAAGCGAGCCAAGGCCGCAATCGGAATTCACGACTTGACGATGGTCAAGGGCCAGTCCTACGATGACGACGAGGGGGGTCCCTCGATCACATACAAAGGCATTGACCCCGAGGGCGACAGCTTCGTCCCGCTCGAATCCGACGCCGAGATGACGCCCACCGAAGTGCTCGCATCCCACGAGACCGGCAAAAAATACGCCGACCTCTTGGATGGCTTCGAGCAGTATCCCGCCATCTACGACCAACTCGGCCTGTTTTCGTTCCCGCCAGTAATCAACGGCAAACGAACCGAGGTCGAACCCGAATCCCGCGATCTCCTCATCGAACTCACCGGGACCGATCAGTGGACCATCGACCACATCTGCAACATCATCTGCTATGCGCTGTCGGCGCGTGGTGGCACCATCGAAGAAGTCGACATCGAGTACGCCAGCGCGGCTGCGGCTGATGACAACTACGGCCAAACCCTCGTCCGACCTGATTTCGAAGTCCGGACCAAGAGCCTCAGCCACGACCGTATCGAGACGGTTCTCGGGATTGATCTCGACCGGTCGACCGTCTTGGATCTCTTCGAGCGCGCTGGACTCTCGGCGTCGGTCGACGAATCCGTCGACGCTAAGGAGACGATATACGAGGTCGAAATCCCACCCAACAGGGTGGATGTACTGCATCCGATGGATCTGATTGATGACCTCGGTCGGGCCTACGGCTTCAACGAACTGGAGCCACACTATCCCGACGTCGGGACCGTGGGTGGTCGACACGAGCGCACCCGCCTCGAAGACGCCACCCGCGCGAGTCTCGTTGGACTGGGCTTCGAGGACCTGTTGAACTTCCATATGATCTCCGGGGAAGCCAACTACGACCGACTCAACATCGAACCCGGCACCGATATTGTCGGTGCAGGTGAGCCAGTCGAGATCACTGGTCCGTACAGTGAGGACTACACACAGCTCCGAAGCTGGGTGCTACCGTCGCTGCTGATGGTGCTGGAAAACAATACGCATCGAGCCTATCCGCAGGAGTTGGCCGAGATTGGGCTGGCCGCGGAAGTCGACGAGACCGAAAACACCAATGTCGCCGAATGGCGCTCGGTTGGCGCGGTCGTGGCCCGCCACGACGCGACCTACGAGGACGCCAAAGCGCGACTTGCCGCGCTCTGTGAGGACTTCGACGTCGACCTCGAAACCCCGGCGACCGAGCATCCGAGCTTCATCCCGGGTCGCGTTGCCGATGTCGTGATCGACGGCGAGACAGTGGGTGTCATTGGCGAGATTCACCCACAAGTCTTGGTCGACCACGATCTCGAACTGCCGGTCGCGGCGTTCGAACTCCGACTTGACGCGCTCTCCGAGTAGCGACTCAGCGTTTCTGTCGACTGAATGCGACGTACGCCTAAGTACGTGGCAACCATCTATCGAGTAATGAGTGCTGCCCACGACCTCTACGATCTCCTCGCCGAGGGCCGCGAACTCCACATCGTCTGTCACAACAACCCCGATCCGGACTGTCTGGCAAGCGCGCTTGCGTTGGGCCAGATTGCTGCCGATGCCGGGATCAACGAGCGGGAGATCCTCTACAGCGGCGACATCTCCCACCAACAGAACCGGGCGTTCGTCACGCTGCTCGATATCGATCTCAAACCGTTCGATCCCAATACGCTCACCGACCGCCAGCCGGACTCGCTTGTCGCGTTCGTCGACCACTCGATACCCGGTGCGAACAACCGCGTTCCCGAAGGGACGCCTATCGATATCGTGATCGACCATCATCCGGCCGAGAACATTGAGGCTCGGTTCGTCGACCACCGCGAAGAGATCGGCGCGGCGGCGACGATCCTCACCCAGTACATTCGAACCCTTGATATCGAACCCGACGCCATGCTTGGGACTGCACTGCTGTTTGCGATCCGGCGTGAGACGCTCAACTTCCTCCGTGGGGCGACCAGTGCGGAGTACGACGCGGCGGGCTATCTCACCGACTACGCGGACGCTGATCTGCTCCAGACGCTGTCGACGCCTTCGGTTTCAGGGGCGACCCTCGATGCGATTGCGACAGCGATCAGCAACCGGTCGACGAAATCGGCGGTGCTCGTCTCTCACGTCGGCCGGACGACCGAACGGGATGCGGTCCCGCAGGCCGCTGACTATCTCGCCACGCTGGAGGGCGTCGAAACGGTGATCGTCTTCGGCATCATCCACGACTCGATCCACCTCAGTGCCCGGTCGCCCGATCCACGGGTTCACGTCGGCAACGTGCTCAGGGAGGCCTTCGACGACGTGGGAAGCGCCGGCGGACACAACGACGTTGCGGGCGGTGAGATCCCGCTGGGGATCTTTGCGGACTACACCACCGACGACAAGCAGTTGCTGGAGATCGTCGACCGTGTCGTGACGGCGCGTCTGTTCAGTGAACTCGATCTACCCGACACGGGCGACTGATCCTGTTCGACGGTTCGACCGTCTGCAACGCTGTCGACGCATCCAAACCAACCGCTTTCCTGTTACCGACATATGCCGTCGACGGGAAAAATAAGCCGAGAGTTCTTCCGCTCACAGATCGCCCCACGGCTCGGTGCCAACCGGTCGGATGTCTCGGTCGGCCCCAAACACGGCGTCGACTTCGGCGTAATCGACATCGATGGCACCGCCCTCGCCATCGCTACCGATCCGGTCTCGATTCTGCCCGAACTCGGTTTCGAGCGTGCTGGCCGGTTCGCCATCCGGATTATCCTCGCAGATGTCGCGGTCTCGGGCCTCTCACCCTCGCATCTCGCCATCGGCTTCACGCTCCCACCCGAACTCAGCGACGAGGAGTTTGCGATCTTCTGGGGAGCCATCCACGACGAGTGTGCCGATCTCGGCGTCGACATCGTTACGGGCCACACCGCCCGATATGCCGGCTGTTCGTTCCCGTGGGTCGGCGCTGCAACTGCGCTGGCTGTCGGCGACCACGACGACATCATCCGCCCCGACGGTGCAACTCCGGGTGACGACCTGATTCTCACGACCGGCCCCGCGGTCGAATCCACCGCACTGCTTGCCTCACTGTTTCCCGACCAGATCGACTGCGACGACGCACTGCTGGCTCGCGTTGCCAGCCGACTTGATGATCTCGATGGCGTCCGTGACGCCCTCGCTGTGGCCGACGCCGGTGGCGTGACTGCGATGCACGACGTGACCGAGGGCGGGCTGCTCGGTGCGCTCCACGAGGTGGCCAGTGGCGCAGGTGTCGAGTTACGCGTCGACTCCGACCGCGTGCCGACTGATCCCGACGTGCTCGCGCTTTGTGAGACACTCGGGATGGACCCATGGATTGCGACGAGTTCCGGCTCGCTTTTGATTGCCGTCGACCCTGATTCCTCAGCCGAGGTCCTGCGTACGCTCCGAGACCGAGGGACGACGGCCGCAGTGATCGGTCAGGTCGAGGCTGGCTCCGGTGTCGTCCGCGATGGGGAGTCGACACAGCCACCTGACGGCGACTCCTCGTGGCCGGTCTACGAGGCCCTGCTTGAAGCCGGGCCATCCGACCAGTAGTTGTCGACTACTCGTCCGTAGCCAGTGTCTACGGGGCCACTACCGGATAGCGACGTTTTCATGTCACCGAGGAGAACAGACTTCATCGGCCGTCACCTATACTCGGTGAGGCAGTCGACCCGCTGTCTCGGTGTTTCAATGTCCACACAGACCATTCTCAAAGAGGCCCGAACCGTTCGCTCACGGCTCGAAACCGTCGACGACGCGATCACCGCCGAAATGGAACGCTGGGGCGTCCCCATCCTGCGGGTGGCAATCGCGGTCATCTTCATCTGGTTCGGCGCGCTCAAGATCTTCGGTATCAGCCCAGCGGGCGAACTCGTTGCGGCGACCGTCTACGTTGTCGACCCCGCGCTGTTCGTCCCTGTCCTCGGCGTCTGGGAGGTTGTGATCGGGCTCTGTCTGCTCTACCGCCCACTGATCCGCCTCGGGATCGTCCTGCTTTTCGTCCAACTGCCGGGGACGTTCCTCCCCATCGTTCTGCTTCCCGAGGTTGTCTTCACCACGTTCCCATATGGCCTCACCGTCGAGGGACAGTACATTATCAAGAACCTCGTCATCATCGGCGCAGCGCTGGTGATCGGTGGCACCCTCCGAGACGAGTAACGGTCGACTGATCAGTACTGTTTTTTGACCTCCAACTGACACCACCACTGAATGTCGACTATCGACCTCGCTCTCGACTGGACACCGAACACGAACCACACGGGATTCTACGTCGCTCAAGCGAAGGGGTACTATGCGGATCGGGACGTCGACCTTTCGATCCACTCACCGGCTGAAGACGACTACGAACAGACGCTGGCCTTCGTCGACTGGCTTGCCGAAAACGAGATACTCACCACTGTCGACGGCAACCTGATCCCAGCCGCAGAACTCGACACGACTGCTCTGTACACCAACAGCTGTCTCGAAACCAACCGCTAGTCGGTCGCTGCGGGTGGCTGTTCCTCGCTCGCCTTCGCCTCGCCGTTGGCTGACTGATCGACGACGTTCGGCAGTGTCACCGTCACTGTCGTCCCATCCTCTCCGGTCTCGAAGGACACCGATCCATCGAGTGCCGTACTGGCCCATGTGACGAGCCAGAGGCCGATCCCACTGCCGTGTTCAAGATCGGTCTCTTTGCCCTGACTGATTACGTCGAGTTCATGGGTCGGAATCCCTGGTCCGTTGTCTCGGATATCGAACCGCGCGACAGCCCGGTCGACGACCACGTCGATGGTGACTGCTGGTTTGTTTTTCGTGCTGTGTTCGAGTGCGTTCTCGATGAGGTTCGTAAACAGACTTTTCAGCAGCTGTGGGTTGGTCTCGATCCGAAGCTCCTCGGGTACTCGGTTGTCGACTGTTCCGCCGTATTCGTCGGTGAGTGTGGCCGTGATCTCGTCGAGCAGTGGTTTGACCGCCACTGGTTCGGTTCCCAGCTCTTTCGAGTCGAGTGTTCGTTCGACTGCTCTGGCTTTCTCGCCAAGGGCGAGGACGTCGTCGACGTTTCTCGATGCGACACTCAACATATCTTTCACCTGCTCGTCGTTGCTCTGCTCGCTGACGATATCGAGATAGCCGCTGGCGACGTTGAGGTCGTTTCTGAGGTTGTGTCGTAGGACACGGTTGAGGACCGCAAGCCGCTGTTCGCGCTGTCGTTCCGCCGTGATATCTTGAAGGGTCACCGTATGGCCGACCTCCGTACCGCCGGAGTCAGAAATCGTCGACACCGACACCGCATACTCTCGCTGTCGACGGTCAGCGGGCTGTCGAATCCGCTGGCTCTCACGCGTGAGGTCGATCTCGGCCCACACCGAGTCGAGCGGGCTGCCGAGAATCGCGGTCCGCTCTTGGCCGAGTATGTCTCCGGCCTTCTGATTTATATTGATAATATGCTTGTCGTCGTCGACGATCAGTACGCCGATCCCGAGGTCGTCGATGGCGGTCTGATCGCCAGCCCGCCGTGCAGCCGGTGTGAGTTCGAACATGTTTCGTCGGAAAAAGGCGTACATGTCGAGGGCGAGGTGGAGCGGAAACAGCAGGGGTGCAAAGTTGAGCTGCGGCACGGGACCGATCTGGAGGATCCACGGGAGGCTCCCGACTATAACGGGGACCGGCGACAGCCCAATTGCCAGCGTTTGGTAGCGATACAGCGGGCCGTAGCTCGCAAACGCATCGGCCAACAGGACGATCCCGGCGGCCGTCATCATCATTGTCACCAGCAGGACGATATACAGCAGTGGCTCGTTCGTCACCGCTACCCCAGCGACTCCCGCGACCTCTTCGACGCGGTACTCGCTCCAGACCAGCCCGTGGCGTGGGTTCGTCGCTATCAATCCCGTCGACAGGAGCTGGATGGCAACGAGTCCGGCCATCATCCACGACCGGACGAGCTGGGTTCGACCCGTGTATTCGAGGGCGAACGCTAGGAAAAACACGGCGGTGAAATTGGTCCCCAGCCAGATCGGGATCTCGAAGAGAAATCGTAGCGTGGGATCGAACACCAGTAAGGCCACGCCGTAGGAGACCGTCCAGAGCGTCACGGAGCCGATGACGCCCATGAAAAACGTCGCTCCGCGCTCCTCGCGGTATGGCCACAGGTAGCCGAGGAACAACACCGAAACGAGTCCGGCAAAAAACGATCCAATCGCCGGCCATGGGACTGCTTCGAACACTACGTTTCTTACATTGCTCCTTTTAAATAAGTGATCTGGACCGGTTTTCAGAATTGATATTTATTGTGCCGTCTCGCTGTAAGCTCCGGTTGTCGCTCCGAGCCGATTAACATTAGTCCCCCCAGCGTCTTTCGCCGACTAATGCCCAGTGGAGAGTACGATCCAGACGCTGTCGAGCCCAAGTGGCAACAGCAGTGGGTCGACAACGAAACCTACGCCTATCCCGCAGAGTCGACCGATCCAAACACCACGTTCTCCGTCGACACGCCGCCGCCGACGGTCTCCGGAAACCTCCACTGGGGTCACGTCTACGGGACGATCCTGCAGGATATCGTCGCCCGCTTCGAGCGCATGCAGGGCAACGACGTCTACTACCCCTTCGGCTACGACGACAACGGGATCGCCTCCGAGCGACTCACCGAATCCGAACTCGACATTCGGCACCAAGAGTTCGACCGCCACGAGTTCCAGCAGAAATGTCGCGCCGTCTGTGCGGAGTACGAGGCCAGTTTCACCGAGAAGATGCAGGCGATGGGGATCTCCATCGACTGGAACAACACCTACCAGACGATCTCTCCGGAGGTCCAGCGTATCTCGCAGCTTTCGTTCCTCGATCTCTACGAGAAGGGCCGCGAATACCGTCAGAAGGCTCCCGCGATCTGGTGTCCGGAGTGTGAAACCGCCATCTCACAGGTCGAAACCGAAGACCACGAGGAGGATTCGTACTTCAACGACATCGCCTTCGAACTCGTCGAAAGCGGCGGCGAACCTAGCGACCAAGCCCACGACGAAGACTACGAGTACGACACCGCAACCGAGCCGGGCGACGACATCGTCATCTCGACCACGCGGCCGGAACTGATCCCAGCCTGTGTCTCGATGTTCGTCCACCCCGACGACGACCGCAACGCCCATCTCGTCGGCGGCACTGCGAAGGTGCCCGTCTTCGGCCACGAGGTCCCGATCTACGAGGACGAGCGGGTCGACATGGAGAAGGGAACCGGCGTCGTGATGTGCTGTACGTTCGGCGACCAGACTGACATCGAATGGTATCAGGCCCACGATCTGGACCTCCGCGTTGCCATCGACGAGTCGGGAACGATGACCGACCTCGCAGGCGACTACGAAGGGATGAGCACCCACGAGGCCCGCGAGGCCATCGTTGAGGATATCGACGCGGCAGGTCGACTCCGCGACCGACGCGCCATCAACCACGTCGTACAGGTCCACGAGCGCGACGATGTCCCTGTTGAGTACCGCGTCACCGAGCAGTGGTACGTCAGTGTCCTCGACAAACGCGAGGAGTACCTTGAGGCCGGGCGAGAAATGGAGTGGTTCCCGGACAAAATGTTCACGCGGTACAAACACTGGATCGACGGTCTAGAGTGGGACTGGTGTATCTCCCGGCAGCGATCCTCGGGGATTCCGTTCCCCGTCTGGTACTGTGGGGACTGCGATCACGAAATCTTCGCCGACAAGGCCGATCTCCCAGTCGACCCACTGGCCGACGAGCCACCGGTCGACGCCTGTCCCGAGTGTGGCAGCAGTGACTTCGTCGCCGAAGACGACGTCCTTGACACGTGGGCGACTTCCTCCCTCACCCCGCTTATTAACGCCGGGTGGGACTGGGACGAAGCAAACGAGGAGTTCACGATGGAACGCCCTGAGATCTACCCGATGGATCTCCGGCCACAGGGCCACGACATCATCTCCTTCTGGCTGTTCCACACCGTGATCAAATGCTACGAACACACCGACGAGGTGCCGTTCGACTCGACGATGATCAACGGAATGGTGCTCGACGAGAACCGCGAAAAGATGTCCAAATCGAAGGGGAACGTCGTCGACCCCGACGCTGTTCTCGACGAATACCCGGTCGACGCTGCCCGATTCTGGGCCGCCGGAAGCGCGATTGGTGACGACCTGCCGTATCAGGAAAAGGGCCTCCGCGCGGGCGAGAAGCTGATCCGGAAGCTCTGGAACGCCTCGAAGCTCGTCGAATCGCTTGCGCCCGAGATGGTCGACCAACCCGACGAACTTACCGGGATCGACCGCTGGCTGCTGGCCGAGCTCGATGCGACAATCCAGCAAACCGCCGACTATCTCGACTCCCGTGAGTTCTCGAAGGCCCGCGACGGCCTGCGGAGCTTCTTCTGGGGAACCTTCTGTGATGACTACCTCGAAATCGCCAAACAGCGACTCGACGAGGGTGAGGACCCCTCGGCGGCCTACACGCTCCGAACCGCCCACAAGCGGTTCCTCAAACTGTTTGCCCCACAGCTGTCCCACGTTACTGAGGAACTATATCAGGATATGTACGACGACGGAAGCGTCCATCTCTCGGCGTGGCCAGAACCGCTCGGCATCGAGGCCGACCGCGAAGGTGGCAACGCCGCCATGTCGGTCGTCAGCGCGCTCCGGAAGTACAAAAGTGACCGTCAGCTCCCGCTCAACGCCGAGTTGGCAGCAGTCGACGTCTACGGTCCAATCGAAGGGTTCGAAGACGACATCCGCGGTGTGATGCACGTCGACAATCTCACTGTACTCGACGCTGAACCCGAGATCGAATCCGTGATTACCGAGATCAAACTCGACTACTCGAAGGTCGGGCCGGAGTACGGCTCGCAGGTGCCTGATCTCGAAGACGGAATCGAATCCGGCGACTACGAACTCACTAACGACGAACTCCACGTTGCTGGCGAGGAACTCGGCGCTGACTTCTTCGAGGTCCACCGCGAACGCCAGTACGTCGGTGAGGGTGAGATGCTCGAAGCTGGCGATACCATCGTCATCGTCTCCGAAGAATAGCGAACCGCGCTGGCTTTCTTTTTAGTAGTCGCCTGCTACGTCTACTATGCCTGCTACTCTACGTCGACACCGACTGCCTCATCAATCGAGTCGAACCCATCCCGGTCCAACAGCTCCAGTAGGCCCTCATTAATATCCCGCGCGATGGATGGCCCCTCGAAGACGAGAGCCGTATACAGCTGAACGATACTCGCGCCCGCCCGAATCTTGGCGTAGGCTCCCTCTGCATCACTGACCCCACCGACACCGATGATTGGGGTATCGGTCCGTTCGGCGATAAACCGGATTAACTCGGTTGCCTCGCCCTCAATCGGCTTGCCGGAGAGGCCACCCGACTCGGCTTTGTTGGGATTCTTGAGGGAGTCGGGTCGACTTGTCGTCGTATTCGTCGCAATCACGCCATCCAACTCCAGTTCGTCGACGACTGCAAGTGCGTCTTCGATGGCTGGCTCGGGGAGATCCGGCGATAGCTTCACCAAAAGTGGCTGGGCACCGGCGTCTTTCAGTGTCCCAAGAATCGCCTCCAAGGACTCACGGTTCTGGAGCGATCGAAGACCAGGGGTGTTGGGACTCGAGACGTTGACTGCGAAGTAGTCGCCCGCGTCAGCCACGCGCTCGTACGTGTAGAGATAGTCGTCGGCCGCCTCTTCCAACGGAGTCGACTTCGATTTCCCGATGTTGATACCGAGCGGGACCTCTGGCTGTGGCTCGCTGTCGAGCCGTCGACCGATTCGGTCGGCACCCTCGTTGTTGAACCCCATCCGGTTGATGAGTGCCTCGTCCTCTGGCAGGCGGAACATCCGCGGTCTGGGGTTGCCCGGCTGGCGCTCAGCGGTAACGCCGCCGATTTCGACGTGGCCGAAGCCGAGGGCTTCTAGGACTCGGGGGATCTCGGCGTTCTTGTCGAAGCCGGCCGCGACACCAACTGGATTTGGAAAGTCGAGTCCGAACACAGTGGTCTCTAGTCTGGGGTTAGTGACTGTATACCGTCGACGCAGGAGGTCGACAATCGGTGTTTGTTGGACCGATCGGAGCCCGGTGTGGACCGTGCGGTGGGCTGTCTCCGGCGGTAGGGAAAACAAAACTGGCTTTGCAAGACTGTAGGGACGCATTAGATGGTGTCAACAAGTCCACCGCAATTAACCTCCCGAAGCCGCGGTTCGATGGAAGCGTTAGAAATCGTGTTCGACGTCCTCGGCATCCGCTTTCTGGATGATTATCTTCCCATCACGCACGCGGACGAATACCTCGTCGCCAATATCCATCCCAGCGACTGCGAGTTCGTCCTCGTGGAGATTGACGTGGACGTTGTGATACTCGCCGTCTTCGTCTTTCGCGCCACTCGGGCTAAGCTTTTTTTTGCGAACCATCGCGGGTGTCTGTCTCCACTTCGCCACACCGAATACATAAGTGTTGTTTACCGATTCTTAGGGTTCGATACCGCGCGGTACGTCGATCAGCCGCGAAAACCCCCATCAGCGAGCATGGACCGACCCAAAATCAACCGGCGGCGGCATGATTGTATTTAAAAGTTTGGCCGAAGAGTACTCATTTCCCCGATATATTTATATTCAACTATGTCTTCGGTTGGCATGGTGAGTAAAACCATGGTACGTGAAGATGGTAAACGCAATTTTGCACTACGACAGGATGACGGGGACGAAGAAAGTGTGTTTTCCGGAAACACACCACGACAGGCTGCACTGAAGGCCGCACGGCGGCTTGAACCGGCTCCATCGGAGGATGCAGCCGACCCTGTCGACTTAGAGCTCCGCGAGAAAGGTACAGACAAGGTTCACATCTATGAGGGCTGGGCATGGAACGAGGAGGCACCCGACAACAAGCCCGACTGGATGCCCGAAGAGATCACAGAGGCCAACGTCTCCAAACAAGGGATCGAACATCTCGAGGAGTGACTGCGGCCAGTTCTGACTGATTCTTTTGGGCGTGTCGACAGCGATACTGTTTAGTTTCCCTCGGGGTGAGTCTCACGTGCGCGGCTATTCACCCGACGGGACCGGCTGTAAAAGCAAGGGATGACCGCTCGATCTCCTGCCGCGCTACATTTTGCAGTCCTGAACTTCGTGTGTAGCTGTGAGTAATGCACTGCGTGTTTGGTCGACGGATATCGATTAGTTGTCGACCGATATGGTACGCAATCGCATCCACACGGCATGAAACCGCATGACGTGGCGACTTTGGTTCGACGGGGTTAAGTATTCGACCGGCATTCGTTGTAATGCGAAGGTCGGTCGGGTCACCCCGACTGACACCCGGCGTCGGAATCGCCCGACGGCGGCCATCTCGAAACAATGCCCTTAAGTGTATAAGGGCATTCGGATGGAATGCAACAGACAACATACGAGATTGCAAGGCCGTTCAATTCGGCCGGCACTCGTGGAGCGGATCGAAGCTAGTTCGGATCGCCCGAACCTAGGTCGAGTTCGACGGGTTTATACCCGTGACTCACCTTCGATCTAATCCGAAGAAATGGGGATCCCGCCCCTGCGGTACGCCGTACAGATGGGATCCGACGTTAGCCTTGGTAGTTCGGTGTCACCCGATTGCTCGGAGGATGCCGAACTCGGACCATGCAATGAGACACATTTTGGTGACCAATTTCCCTTCAAGGAAATTGTTCCCGCCAACCCCCAACTGTCTCTTCGAGACAGTTGGACACATTCCGGTTGATCCTGCCGGAGGACATTGCTATTGGGATTCGATTTAGCCATGCTAGTCGTACGAACTTAGATTCGTGGCGAATAGCTCAGTAACACGTGGCCAAGCTACCCTTCAGACCATAATAACCTCGGGAAACTGAGGCTAATGATGGATACGGTATGCACGCTGGAATGCAGCATACTCCAAACGTTGAGACGCTGAAGGATGCGGCTGCGGCCGATTAGGTAGACGGTGGGGTAACGGCCCACCGTGCCAATAATTGGTACGGGTGATGAGAGTCAGAGCCCGGAGACGGAATCTGAGACAAGATTCCGGGCCCTACGGGGCGCAGCAGGCGCGAAACCTTTACACTGCACGGAAGTGCGATAGGGGAATCCCAAGTGCGAAGGCATACTAGCCTTCGCTTTTGTTGACTGTAAGGAGGTCAACGAATAAGAGCTGGGCAAGACCGGTGCCAGCCGCCGCGGTAATACCGGCAGCTCGAGTGATGTCCAATATTATTGGGCCTAAAGCGTCCGTAGCTGGCCAGCCAAGTTCGTCGGGAAATCCACCTGCCCAACAGGTGGGCGTCCGGCGAAAACTGTCTGGCTTGGAACCGGAAGGCTCAGAGGGTACGTCCGGGGTAGGAGTGAAATCCTGTAATCCCGGACGGACCACCGATGGCGAAAGCACTCTGAGAAGACGGATTCGACAGTGAGGGACGAAAGCTAGGGTCTCGAACCGGATTAGATACCCGGGTAGTCCTAGCTGTAAACGATGCTCGTTAGATGTGGCACCCACTACGAGTGGGTGCTGTGTCGTAGGGAAGCCGCTAAACGAGCCGCCTGGGAAGTACGTCCGCAAGGATGAAACTTAAAGGAATTGGCGGGGGAGCACTACAACCGGAGGAGCCTGCGGTTTAATTGGACTCAACGCCGGACATCTCACCAGCCCCGACATCGATAATGACAGTCATGTTGACGACATCTGCTCGAGTCGATGAGAGGAGGTGCATGGCCGCCGTCAGCTCGTACCGTGAGGCGTCCTGTTAAGTCAGGCAACGAGCGAGACCCACGTCCTTAATTGCCAGCACCGGCCCCGGCCGGGTGGGTACATTAGGGAGACTGCCGCTGCTAAAGCGGAGGAAGGAATGGGCAACGGTAGGTCAGTATGCCCCGAATGGGCTGGGCAACACGCGGGCTACAATGGTCAGGACAATGGGTTCCAACCTCGAGAGAGGACGGTAATCTCAGAAACCTGGTCGTAGTTCGGATTGCGGACTGAAACTCGTCCGCATGAAGCTGGATTCGGTAGTAATCGCGTTTCATTAGAGCGCGGTGAATACGTCCCTGCTCCTTGCACACACCGCCCGTCAAAGCACCCGAGTGAGGTCCGGATGAGGCCACGTTCCCGTGGTCGAATCTGGGCTTCGCAAGGGGGCTTAAGTCGTAACAAGGTAGCCGTAGGGGAATCTGCGGCTGGATCACCTCCTACAGATCGAGATCTGCCCACTTCGGGCAGACTCACCGTTCATACTCATCTGCGGTCCGACGTTGACTCTCTCTGAGTCAACGCGATTCCACTCGGCGTTTCCGTGCCATCGGGCACCTTCGAACTACCAAGGCTAACATTTCATCTCGACTCGGTCGGCTTTGCCGACCGAGTTGGGCTCATAGCTCAGCGGCAGAGTGCCTCCTTTGCAAGGAGGATGCCGTGGGTTCGAATCCCACTGAGTCCATCGTTGCGCATCCATGAACCGTGCCCCTTATACGGGTGACGGCATTCGGGTGTAATACGCAGAAACCGATGCACCGTCCCGCGTAAGCGTGGATGGGAAGGGTAGAACACACCGGCGTACCACCTCGGTGTGTGATGATATCGTGTGTACGTGCAATCCAGGCGTCCACTGGACCCAGTACGTTAGAGACCATTGTGGTCTCACCGGGTACAGTGAACATACATTCGAGACACGTCGTGTGTCTCGATCTTCGAGACAGTCTTAGACTGTCTCATCACGAGGCAATCTCCTTTGGAGATTGTCTCAACCATGAGACGATTCAGTTCGTCTCAATCAACTGGCTACTGTGCCAGCTGGTGAATGGCTCGGCTCGAGAGCCGACGAAGGACGTGCCAAGCTGCGATAAGCCTACGGGAGCTGCATGGAAGCAAAGAACGTAGGATCTCCGAATGGGAATCCCTCTCAACAATTGCCTTGCGCAATAGGGAACGTCGGGAACTGAAACATCTTAGTACCGACAGGAAAAGAACGCAACTGCGATGTCGTTAGTAACGGCGAGTAAACACGACACAGTCCAAACCGAATCCCTTACGGGACATGTGGTGTACGGACTGACACTCATCGACCGAAACTTTCTGAGAAGTCTTCTGGAACGGAGCGTGATACAGGGTGACAACCCCGTATCAGAAATCAGTACGTCGTGCGTCAGATCCAGAGTAGCGTGGGTCGGATATCCCTCGTGAAAAATCCCCGGGCATCCCCCGGGAAGACTAAACACTCCTCGAGACCGATAGCGAAAAAGTAGCGTGAGCGAACGCTGAAAAGCACTCCACAAAGGATTGTGCAATAGAGCCTGAAATCAGTTGGCGATAGAACGACGTGGTATACAAGGTCTCTGTCTTAATGACCCATCCGCGAGGATACAGTAAGACGACAGAGAAGCCGATATTGCGTCGTACGTTTTGAAAAACGAACCAGAGAGTGTATCTCTCCGGCGAGTCTAATCTGTGTATCAGAGTAGACGTAGCGAAAGCGACATGGCCGCAGCCTCTTTGAGGCCAGGGCCGCCGTCCTTCAGGGCGGGGAGTCGCAGGGATACGACCCGAAACCGAGTGATCTATGCGTGGGCAGGGTGAAGCGTACCGAAAGGCACGTGGAGGCCCGTTAGAGTTGGTGTCTTACAATACCCTCTCGTGACCTACGTATAGGGGTGAAAGGCCCATCGAACTCGGCAACAGCTGGTTCCGACCGAAACATGTCGAAGCATGACCTCAATCGAGATAGTTCGTGAGGTAGAGCGACCGATTACAAATCCCGCCTCCGAGAGGAGTCGGCTTTGTTGTCAAACTCCGAACTTACGAACGTTGTAGACATTGGGAGTCCGGTGTGCGGGGTAATCTTGTGCACCGTAAGGGAGACAACCCAGAGCTAGGTTAAGGACCCCAAATATGGATTAAGTGCGATCGAAGGTGGTCTCGAGCCCTAAACAGCCGGGAGGTGAGCTTAGAAGCAGCAACCCTCTAAGAAAAGCGTAACAGCTTACCGGCCGAGGTTCGAGGCGCCCAAAATGATCGGGGCTCAAATCCATTTCCGAGACCCAGCAGCATCCCGTTAGGGATGACCACGTAGGTCGGCGTTCTGATCGGGTGGAAGCTCGGGCGAGAGCTCGCGTGGACCGTTCAGAAACGAAAATTCTGGTCACAGTAGCAGCTATAGTCGGGTGAGAACCTCGACGACCTTATGAGCAAGGGTTCCTCAGCACTGTCAATCAGCTGAGGGTTAGTCGGTCCTAAGTCTATCCGTAATTCGAAATAGACAACAGGGAAACTGGTTAATATTCCAGTACCGTCACCATTCAACGCCAACGCCTTGGGAAACAACGAGCCGGGCAGTCGCCCGGTCGAATCGAGGAACTCCGTGGAAGCCGTAACGGCACGAAGCGGACGAATCTCGAGATAGAGAAATTCGTTGGTACCTAGGGCCCGTGAAAAGGCAAGTGTGATGTCCGTACCAAGATCCGACACAGGTGCTCTGGCAGCGAAAGCCAAGGTCTGTCGGGATAACCGGCGTTAGGGAATTCGGCAAGTTAGTCCCGTACGTTCGCAAGAAGGGATGCCTGCTCCGGAATGGAGCAGGTTGCAATATCTCGGAAGCTCCGACTGTCTAATAACAACACAGGTGACTGCAAATCCGCAAGGACTCGTACAGTCACTGAATCCTGCCCAGTGCGGGTATCTGAACACCTCGTACAAGAGGACGAAGGACCCGTCAACGGCGGGGGTAACTATGACCCTCTTAAGGTAGCGTAGTACCTTGTCGCTTCAGTAGCGACTTGCATGAATGGATCAACGAGAGCTTCACTGTCCCAACGCTGGACCCGGTGAACTGTACGTTCCAGTGCGGAGTCTGGAGACCCCCAAGGGGAAGCGAAGACCCTATAGAGCTTTACTGCAAGCTGTCGCTGAGACGTGGTCGCCATTGTGCAGCATAGGTAGGAGTCATTACACAGGTACCCGCGCCAGCGGGCCACCGAGACATCATTGAAATACTACCCGATGGTGACTGCGACTCTCACTCCGGGAGGAGGACACCGGTAGCTGGGCAGTTTGACTGGGGCGGTACGCGCTCGAAAAGATATCGAGCGCGCCCCAAGATTTCCTCACTCGGGTCGGAGACCCGAGGAAGAGCGCAAGAGCATACGGAAGTCTGACAGTGACATTCCCAACGAGTGTCGCTGACGCGAAAGCGTGGTCTAGCGAACCTACGAGGCCCATTGATGGGGCCCGTAGATGACAGAAAAGCTACCTTAGGGATAACAGAGTCGTCACTCGCAAGAGCACATATCGACCGAGTGGCTTGCTACCTCGATGTCGGTTCCCTCCATCCTGCCCGTGCAGAAGCGGGCAAGGGTGAGGTTGTTCGCCTATTAAAGGAGGTCGTGAGCTGGGTTTAGACCGTCGTGAGACAGGTCGGCTGCTATCTATTGGGGGTGTTACGGTATTTGACGTGAACGATCGTATAGTACGAGAGGAACTACGATTGGGCACCACTGGTGTATCGGTTGTCCGTCAGGGCAGTTGCCGAGTAACTACGTGCCACGGGGTAAGAGCTGAACGCATCTAAGCTCGAAACCCACATGAAAAAGAAATACCACAGAGGTCACTCATAGAAGATGAGTTCGATAGATTCGGGGTGTGCGCACCGAGGCAACGAGGTGTTGAGCCCACGAAAACTAACAGACCAAGCCATAATCATACTGCACTGACCCATCGTATTGGGTCCAGGCGCTTACTGGATTGCACACTACACACGAATTAGTACATACCGTACTGACTGATTTGGATTTACAACGGTTCGATTCCGTTGATCAGCCTTACGGCGGCCATAGCGACGAGGTTCCACCCGTACCCATCCCGAACACGGAAGTTAAGCTCGTCTGCGTTCCGCGCAGTACTGGAGTGGGAGACCCTCTGGGAGTCGTGGTTCGCCGCCCCTATTCATATTCGGTGATTCGGCCGGAATCACCCCTCATTCATTAGCCTTCGAGCGACAGCACTGCTGTTGCTCGGGGCTTTTTGTATTTATAGAGCGACAGCGATCTCCGCTGTTGCTCTCCAATTCATATTGGAGCCCAGAGCAGCCGCGCTGTGCAGTATCGAGCTGGTATGTAGTCGACCTCCCTGCCTAGAGTCTCGATACCGTTGCTTCCACGGTGGTTGCAGAACCGTAGTCGGCGTCGTCGACCGATTTTGGCATCGCGTCAGTCTCATACCGACTCTCAAGCGCCGCCGTAAGTGCATCCCGAACGCAACCACGAGCTGCACGCCCCACAGGCGTCGACGATCCCGAAAACTGTGCTTGTTCTCCAGTTTGATCCGTCCCGACGATCACAGCATCGCTCGTCGTTCCCGAAAAGCCAGTCAGGCGGAGTAACGTCGCAGTTTTGGCTTCAGTGACGACCGCAACGAGATTGGCGAGCGCGCCGTCGGGGAGTGCCCGCGTTGTCCCGGAGATGATGTTGATCGTTCCCGGTTGGAACGGAGTGGCTGTGTCGGCGGTTGTCTCGCTGGCAGATCCAGGTGGGAGTGTCGCAGGGTTTGAGACACCAGCGGTGACGATCACCTCGACAGGATCAAGCACGGCCCGCCGGGCGTGTCGTTGGTCGACGCCTGTCAATAGCGCCGGACCTGCCGTGTCGAACCCCGCGTCGGCTTTTCGGCGGTCGACGTACTCTGTGATTTCCGTCTCCGTCCACCCTGCCGGGACGGTGATGTTGTAGGCGACGTCGGCCTGGTGGTGGCCGCCATCGAATCCAGTCGACAGCCAGTCGGTCGTCGGCGAGCGTACCTGCAGGACGTTCGACTGGACCCTCGATTCGAATATCTGATCAGTCACGGAGTAGACGGTTCGGGTCGACTTGCTTGAATGCTGCTGGTCGACGAATGGCCCGAGACCGCTAGGCTTAAGCACGTCTCAGAAGTAATTCCGGACGCGCCAAGGTGGCAGAGTCTGGCCGAACGCATCCGCCTGCAGAGCGGAACCCCCGCCGGTTCGAATCCGGCCCTTGGCTTCCTGCGACGAACGAAGGTGAGGAGCGGAAGCCATACGGATTTGAAGCAGGGAGCAGCTTGCTGCGACCGAGGTTCGAATCCGGCCCGTGGCTTCTTTTTGTATTCTAGTGTCTCTGTTCGTTATGGAGTGTCGTCGACCGTCTCCTCGTCGACTCGCCGAACGGTAACTCGTCGAATTCGGTTCCGTTCGACGGCTTCGACAGTGATCGTGATCCCAACTGTATCGAACTCGACGAGATCGCCCGTCTCGCCCAGTCGACCGAGCTGAGTGTTGACGAGTCCGGCGACCGTTTCGTAGGCACCGTGACGCGGGAGGTCGACGCCGAGGAGGTCGTTGAGTTCGCCAACAGTGACTTCGCCGTTGACGACGAGGCCGTCGGCTGTCGTGCGGATGACTCGTTCTTCGCCGACCTCGACGATTTCGCCGACGATCTGTTCGAGGATGTCCTCGATAGTGACTACACCCTCCATCTCCCCGTACTCGTCGACGACAACCACGAGCGGCTGCCGTTGGGCCTGCATCTCCGCAAGGAGGGTGTCGATCCGCTGGGTGTCGGGGACGATCAGTGCTGGTGACATCACGTCAGCAAGCGTGAGTCCCTCTCGGAGCGCGCGTTCGGCGTCTCGGATGTCGACGATACCGACGACGTCGTCGAGGCTTCCCTCGTAGACTGGCACCCGAGTCAGTCGTTCCTCGGCACAGAGCCCGACGATATCTGTAAGTGGAGTCGTTCGGTCGACGGCGGTGACGTTCGGACGGGGGACCATCACTTCGCGTGCGGTCGTGGATTCGAGTTCGAAGATGCCTTCGACCATCTCTCGCTCCGAAGGGCCGATAGCACCGACCTGTTCGCCGGTTGCGACGAGTCGCTCCAGTTCGGCGCGGGTGAGTTCCGGCCGGTCGACCGTCTCCGAACCGGTGAGGACGTTGATCCGCGTGGAGATCCACTCGAAGACGACGACAATTGGATAGAGGAGGCGCTGAAGCATCGACAGCGGTCGGGCGAATCTGAGTGCGGTGCGTTCGGCGTTGGCAACGCCGTAGGATTTGGGCGCGATCTCGCCGATGAGCAGAATGAGGATGCTCATGACAACTGTGGCAATCGTGACACCGATTCCTGCACCGAAAACTGAGACGACGGCGACAGTGGCAATGCTCGCCATCGAAATGTTGACGACGTTGTTGCCGACGAGGATCGTTACTAGTAGTCGGTGGGGGTCATCACGGAGGCGTGCAAGGATGGCTCCGCGTTTGTCGCCCCCATCCCGGAGTGCCGTAATTCGGTGTCGTTCCAGCGAGAAGACTGCAATCTCGCTGGCCGAAAAGAAGGCACTTATACAGAGCAGGAGCGCGATTCCAGCGCCGACAAGCGGCAGCGAGTCAGTGACCATCGGGTTGGCCTGAGTTTCCGACGGCGACTAGTTATATATACTGTCTGTCGACGCTCAGGTGAACTGCCTCGTTCGATGCGGAGATGGATTCAGTAGTCACGAGACGATCTCGGCTGGCGGTGCGAGATCCCGTCGACCGCCTGCGGTGATCACGAACAACACAGCCAGTCCGACACCGTAGGCGACCATCAGCGGCACCGTGACGAGGAACATGGTTATAATGTCGGCGGGCGTGAACAGCGCGCCGACCGTCAGCAGTGCGACCGTTACCTCGCGCCAGCGTCCCCGCATCGCCCCGTAGGGGACGCCCGCCTTGTTGAGCAGGATCATCAAAATAGGGATATCGGCGAGCAGTCCGATCCCGGCCGTGGTGAAGATGATGAGCCAAAAGAAGTCGTTGACTCGGTAGGTGATCAGCATGTTCGCGGCGGTGGCGTCGGCGACGAGATAGGAGATCACCGCCGGGGCGATGTAGAAGTAGCCCAGCGCGAGGCCACCGAACAGTCCGGCGCTGAGCGAGCCAGTCCACAGGAAGACGACCCACTGGTTCCCTCTGACAGCACCGAGCTGTTTGAGCGCGGGCCACGTGTAGTAGCCCACCATCGGCAACACTGCCAGCACACCGACCAGCACAGACACCTTGACGATGAACAGCACGGCCTCGACCGGGTGGAGTGTGATAATTTCGAGGGAGGCCTCGTCGACCAACTGCGGCGGCATCCGACTCAGGAAGTTCTCCCGGATGACACCTAGTCCACCGAGGTAGAACGCCATGAACGTCCCGACCATGGCGATCAGAAACGTCAGTACGAGTCCGAAGGATCGCGAGCGGAGACTGTCGAGAATAAACATGATATCGGTGTAGTAGCCACCGATATCGTCGGTATCCTGCTCGCCATCGGTGAGTTCGTCGAGGAAGGAGTCACCAGCCCGTTCGGCGCGGTCGCCGAGGTCACCTTCCTGGGCTTGTGCGGCCTCCTCGGCGGCCTCGCGTTCGGCTTCGGTGTCGTCGAACCGGTCGACGATTGCCCGTGCCTTCTCTGGATTATCGGCCTCCAGTGCTTGGCTGGCCATCGCCATCGCTTCGTCTTCGTCGAGGTCGACGAACGCTTCGGGCGGTGCGGCACGGATTCCCTCGGCATCCAGCGCCGAGAGATCGATTGCAGTCGGATCGCCCATATTGGACTCTATCTGGTCGGGGTCGAGTTCGGTGTAGACGAAGTAGGCCAGTCCCAGCAGCGCGAGCGCGAGGCCCAAAATTCCACCGTAGAGACCGAGTGCCACGTTTGGGGTCACACCCAGAGCCGCACCGGCTGGCTGGAGTCGGTAGCTACTGGCAATTGTCCATGGCCCGATGGCCAGTTGTAGACTCAACAGGCTGTTGACCGCGTCGACGCCACCGTACTCGTAGAAGGCGTACACGAAGCCGAAGCCACCGAGTAGGAGTCCGGCGAGCACGTTCCAGTGTCGACTGGCCGTCCCACGGATTTCGATCTGTTCGCTCCCGCGGCGAGCGGTCACGACGATTTTCGCCAGATAGAGACTCAACCCATAGAGAACGATCAGCGGCGCTGCCCACATGATCTGGGTGAAGGGGTCCGGCGGCGAGAAGACCGCACCGAAGACGAACATCCCGAGGACGGCGTACCGCCACTTGTCACGGAACGTCTCGTAGGGGATGATTTCGGCATACGAGAGGCCGGTGATCGCCAGCGGCATTTGGGCGGCCAGACCGAACGAAATCGTCAGGAGGACGATGAACTCCGTCCACAGCACGATTGAGTAGCTTGGGTTCAGTCCGGCATCGAAGCCGAAGCCAGCCAGAAAGCCGAACATGACGGGGAAGAAGACCGCGTAGCCGTAGGCTGCGCCGCCGGTAAATAGGGCTGCTGCAAATAGCCCAATGAGGACGAGTTTCCATCGGGCGACAGGCGTTTGGAGCCACCAGCCGCGCTGTCTGAGTGCATCGCGTGCAAAATAGAGAAATGCCGGCACTGCGAAGAGAATACCGATAATAAGACCGATTTTTGCTTGGAGGAGGATCACGTCGAACGGCGTCTGTGCGATGATCTCGAAGCTCTCGCCGACGTCCGCACGCATTCGGGACTCGGTGACGTTTCGAAGGAAGTCCCAGATGTAGAGCCGGAGAGCGTAGAACGTGCCGAGGAAGCCGATCAGAAAGACGATAAAGACCTTCTGGAGGTCTTTCTGGGCGGCCCGTAGCATCGCACGAGCGGTGGCTGTCGTCTCACCAAGCGCCTGCCTGGTGTCCGCATCGAGCGCGCTAGACATGGCTGTAACAAGCCGACTCGCTGTTATCAACTTTTTCTCTCGGCTACGGGCCGTCGACCCGATTTTGCTCCCACTATGCGATGTGTGGTCGACCAGCCGGGATGAATCAGAAAAGGCCTATAATGACCCGGGGGTGTAATGTAACTGAATGGCCGAGCAACCGGACGCTGGTGATACCGACGAGACCGCGAGCGACGCGGTGGCCGACCCGCCCGTCGACAGCGATGCGTCCGACGCTCCGGTCGACGCGAGTACCGACTCGGTCGACAGCACGACTGCCGACTCCGCCGACCCCGCCGACCCCGCCGACGATACGACGACCGATGGCGGTACGACCCAATCCGGACTCCCGGCCGACGAACTCGACCAGCCCGACACGTCGGTCGTCGACGATGGGATGGTCGGCGACGGTCCACAGTCGGATCAGGAGATGCCGCTTGCAGACCACATCGAGGAGATGATGCGTCGACTCGGCGTCGTTTTTCTGGTCGCCGGGATCGTCACGATCCTCGTCTATCCGTTTGCTGGAGAGACGATCAACTTCCTGTGGGCCTCCCACATTCCGGAGGCCGCCACCAACCGCCCCCGACTGTACGGCCCATTGGAGTTCATCCTCACGAAGCTGAAAGTCGCCGGGCTTGCTGGTATTCTGATTGGGTTGCCGGTGTTCGTCTACCAGACGTATCGGTTCATGCGTCCCGGACTGTATCCACAGGAGCGTCGCTACTATCTCTCCTCGGTGCCGACGAGTCTCGTCCTCGGTATTTTCGGCGTGCTGTTCGCCCACTTCCTTATCCTGCCGTTCATCTTCGCCTACTTTTCGGAGTACACCGAGGATGCGGCAGTCGTCGCCTTCGGGCTGCAAGAAACGTTCAATCTCATATTGATCATGATGGGGTGGATGGCGCTCATTTTCCAGATTCCGCTGTTCATCATGCTGGCGATCATGATGGGGATCGTCACCCGCGAGTGGCTCGAAGCCAAGCGACTCATCTTCTGGGGATCGTTCCTCGGGATTGCGTTTATCTTCAGCCCCGATCCGACCGGGATGGCTCCGATCATCGTCACGCTGACGATGGTGGTGCTGTTCGAGGGGACGCTCGCAATCCGTCGCTGGACCGGGAACTGAGCGCTTTGCACCGTTTCGGTCCCAGTTATAATCGTTACTCGATATCGAGATCCGCCAGCGTGAGTTGCCAATGGTCCGGATCGGTGAGTCGCTCCGCTGAGAGCCGCGATTGCTGATCCGCCGGTACAGTCGACGTCCCGGACGTCTCCGGCGTTCGAATGGCGTGTGTCGTTCGTGTCGAGGCAGTCGACACCGGAAACGCATCGTCACGACAGAACCCATACCGACGGAACAGCCCCGGATAGTAGTCTGTCGGCGCTCGTATGAGGTCGACGTCGGTGGTGTCCTCCAGCAGCGCCCCGAGGAGCGCCTCGACGGCCGCCGGTCGTGTAGCCGCCGTCTGCATGGGCTGGAGATCGAAGAGATAGCAGATTCGCGCCTCATCGGTCTGTTCGGTGGCGGCGATGAGGCTCCCGACTGTCTCGCCGTCGTCGACAGCGACGTAGCTCGTCGTCTCCCAGTTGGGGTTGGCGAACCGCCACTTTAGGAAGGGTCGATCACGGACGACGTGAGTCCCGGTCGGCCGCGTCGACGAATAGAGATCGTGAATCGCATCGATCCGAACGCCGGACGAGCGCTCGATGGTGATCTCCTCCGGAGCGGATGCGAGCCAGTCGAGTGCGTTGAGTCCGACACCGCAAACCGGTGTGCCAACCCGAGCGGCCAGCGCGACGATTGCCGAGTGGTCGGCGTTCGTTCTGTCGACGAACGCTCGTGGATTTTGCACCCGGTAGCGACAGGCAACCGATCCGACCGTCTCCCAGTCGAACTGTTCGAGTCCGGGACGCAGTTGCTCGTTCGGGAAATTGAAAAACAGCGAGACGTCCGTGAGGTGGCGGTCGAGTGTGGCTTTGGTCATCCGGGTGAATAGCCCCTGCCGTCGGTGGTCAGGGTGGACGATCCAGTCGACGGGCTGGAAGACGTCGTGGACGGTCTCGCCGATACGAAGCCGATACGGAAGTAGTGGCTCGGCTCCGACGAGTTCGCCATCGGATTCGACAACGGTCATCTGGACACCGTCCCGGTAGGGGTTGGCTTCGAACCGCCAGTTGAACCAGTCTACGGATTTCCGTCGACCCCAAACCGTCTCGTATAAGGAGAGAAACCGGTCTCGGTCTGTTGGTCGGTAGGGACGAACCTGATACTCCCCAACCGACTGTTGTTGTGTCGTTACCATGCTCGTTTATGCACTATCGCATAGCAGGTGTCTTTGTTACCGCCTGCTTTCGAGGCTTCGACAGTCGACTCACTGCTTCGAGAGGATCGCTCTCGGAGAGACGGTTCCGCACGCTAACAGTGGCACTGCGCGCCGGTCGGTAGCAAACTGGTTTCGTAACAACAACCTACTGAACGTAGTTGGTAATATCTCGGCTCTGTTAGGCGTTTTCGAGTTGGGTTCGGAGTTCGGCCTCGTCGACCTCGTATTTGAACGCGGGCCACCCATCGACGAAGACGTAGGGAACCCGGTCGCCGTACTCCGCCCGGAGCGTTTCGTCGGTGTCGACGTCGACCTCCTCGATTGTGACGTGGGTGTCGACTTCCTCTGCGACCCGTTCGATTGTCGACTTCGCCTCTTCGCAGAGATGGCAGTCGGCCCGCGAATAGATCTTCACCGCGACTGGAATCGCCATGTGGGCTCTCGGTGGGCCGGGAAGGCAAGCGTTACGACCGCCGCCCGAAAGGAGTTCGTATGGCGCGGATCGTGTTGGTTCGACACGGCGAGACGCAGTGGAACCGCGACCGGCGGGTCCAAGGGTGGGCTCCGGTCGCCCTCACTGACCACGGTCACGAGCAGGCCGAGCGGCTGGCCGCGGCGCTCGCCAAGCGCTACGACGTCGACCGACTCATCTGCTCGGATCTCCGACGCACCCTCGAAACCGCTCGTCCCATCGGTCGGGCTGTCGACTGTGAACACACGCCGGACCGTCGCTGGCGGGAGCGGAATTTCGGTGTGCTACAGGGACTCGACTACGGCGAACTGTTTTTGGGTCACCCGGAGTTCACACTCAGCGAGGTGGGGTACACGGCCGCCGAAGCCCGACCCGAGGGCGGCGAGAGTCTGGTCGACCAACGCGAGCGCGTCCTCGGGGCGTTTGCGACACTCCGCGAGGAGCTTGGCCCTGACGAAACTGCTGTCGTCGTCACCCATGGCGGGCCGCTGTACTTGGTTCTCGGCTGGGCGCGTGGACTCAATATCGAGGCGACGATTCTCGATCAGGAACAGGGCAACTGTGCGATCAACGAACTGGTCGTTTCGGAATCCGGGGTCGACGTGGTTGTCGAAAACGACACCGACCATCTCGACGCCGAACCGCTGTGATTAGCTCGACGGATACTGCTGGGAAAACACGTCTTCTGTCTCGGTGTCATCGCTCTTGTTTGCGGGACTGACGCTGCCGGTTTGGTAGCCGTGCAGATCCAGTGTTACGTGATCGAACCCGAGATCCGAGAGGTGATCTCTGGCCGCCTGTGCGAACTCGGGATCGAGCGCTGCATCGAGTTCATCGGGAGCGACTTCGATTCGGGCCAACCCGTCGTGGTCCCGGACGCGGAACTGGTCGAACCCCCACGTTCGCAGCAGTCGTTCGGCCTTTTCGACTCTGGTGAGTTTCTCTTCGGTGACTTCCAACCCGGTCGGAATCCGCGAAGAGAGACAGGCCATCGACGGCTTGTCGGCGACTGACAGCCCCCGGTCTTCGGCAATCTCTCGGACCTCGGCTTTCGTAATCTCGTGGTCCAACAGCGGCGAGCGAACCGAAAGCTCTTCGACCGCTTGCAGGCCGGGGCGGTGGCCCTCGCCGGGGTCGGAGGCGTTGGTCCCATCGCAGACGGTTTCGATCCCGAGTCGACGCGCGGTGTCGTACATCTTGCCGAGCCGCATCGTCCGGCAGTGGTAACAGCGGTCGCCGCTGTTGTCGACGAAATCGGGGTTGTCGAGTTCTGAGAACTCCACCAACTCGTGGCGAATCCCGATTTCCTCGGCCACACTGGTTGCGGCATCAAGTTCGGCCGCGGGCAGCGTTTCACTTTTCGCCGTACAGGCGACTGCCTGCTCGCCGAGGGCCTCGTGGGCGAGCGCCGCGACGACCGCCGAGTCGACGCCACCCGAAAACGCGATGAGGACGCCGTCGCAGTCGGCGAGGTCTGCCCGCAGGGCCGCGGCTTTCTCCGTTGGAGTCATTGGCCACCGAATGGCCTGCCCGGTCAAAAGACCGTTGTTCACTGCCTGTTTAGTTAGCAGACGGCCACAATGCTCATAGTATCACGTTCCGTCTTTTGATTCGGGTAGTGACACCACAGCAACACGACTGCTGGCCCGTTGTGGACCACTATGCTGTCGTGTCATGTGTCGACGCTCCCTCCGGCAGTGTCGACACCGGATTGGCCCTCGCTGCCGTTGCTACCCTGCTCCGGCTCAGTGTTCAGTGCAGAGACGGTCTGCTGTAGACGGTTCCCGATAGACCGTCGATATGCGGCGGTCAATACGGCAACGTCGGACAGCAAACAGTCTACGACGCCCGTGGGGCGGGCGTCACTCCCCCCCCCTTTCTGTCGCTGACCCGCATCCTTTAGTCACTCCCCGAGAGACCCGCAGGCGATGGAGTTCGAAGCGATTCCGGGTGTTGGCCAGAAGACAGCCGCCGCACTCGCGGAGCTCGACGACCCCGAGACCGCCCTCGAAACGGGTGACGTGCTGACGATTGCGGCGGCTCCCGGCGTCACCGACGGGCGGGCCGCGGCTATCGCTCGCGGCGCGATCCAGCGCCGTCACGACGATCCCGGCGGCTTTCTGGCAACTGATCGCTCCAAGTCACTGTACGACGATGCCCTCTCGCTCCTCCAAGAACGCGCCGTAACCACGTACGCTACAAAACGACTCGAAACGCTGTATCCCAGCCCCCGGCAGTCCCGTATCAACGAGGTCCGCGAGTTGGTCGACCGCGCCCTCTCTCACGAGCCAGACACAGCTGTCCTCGACGCTCTCGGCGGCGTCGAACCACTCGAATCGCCCTCGGGACTCCGCGTTCGGGACCGCTGTTTGGCGACCGCCGACGCCGAACAGTACGCCAAAGCCAAGAGTAAGATGCCGGAGCTATCGGCCGAAGTCGTCGACGACGCCCGAGACATCGACGAACTGGCCCGCTCGTATGCCACCGTCTTCGTCCTCGACGAGTCGTTCGCCGGGATCGATATCGACGGCGACGTTCGGATTCTGCCCGACGCCCTCGACAAACCCGAGACAGTCGTCCCCGAACGCCTGCTGTCGGTGTTTGCGACGAATCGCGACCGAATCATGGCTGCCGCCGAGGTTCATCGACTGGCCGGACTGGAGCCGCCGTGTGATCTCGACGCACTCGAAGACGGCCTCTCGCGTGTCGACGACGACGGTACCATCGTCGGTGACGACGAACTTCGGCGGCTCGAAGTCGCTGTCGACGATCTAGATGCGGCGGTCGGCACCGCCGAATCGGTCGCCAACGACTATCTCCGGGATGCGATCAAGGAGCGAAACGTCACCATCGAGGGCCAAGACTTCCTCTCGCTGGTCGAACAGGGCGCGCGCGTCGACTCGCTTCTGGCCCGCGAACTCGACGAGGATTTCGAAACCGCAGTTAAAAAGTCCCGAACTCATCTCACCGAGAGTCTCTCGCTTGCGCCCGAAGAAGCTGAACTCGCCGACCGAATTTTCGATGGCGATCCGACCTTCCCGATCAATCGACGCGAGGACGCTGTCGGTCGGCTTAAAAATGAACTCACCGCCGCCCGTGACCGCCGGGCAACCTCGTTAAAAACGGAGTTGGCCGCTGATCTCGCCGACCTTCGAGGGCCGGTCGACCAACTGGTTCGAAACGCCCTCGAACTCGACGTGGAACTCGCTATTGCTCGCTTCGGGCGGGATTTCGACTGCGTGATGCCGGCGTTCGACGACCCCGAGACCGGTTTCGAGATCAGGGCTGGTCGGTCGCCGCTGTTGGATGTCGAGTTCGAAGACGTCGACCCAGTCGACTACGGAGTCGAAGGCGTTACACTCCTCTCTGGTGTCAACTCCGGCGGAAAGACGTCACTGCTGGATCTCGTTGGGCTGATCGTGATTTTGGCTCACATGGGACTGCCAGTGCCCGCCGAATCGGTCCGGCTCCAGCGGTTTACCGAACTGCACTACTACGCCAAATCGCAGGGCACGCTGGATGCGGGGGCCTTCGAGAGCACGCTCAAGGAGTTCGGTGACCTGATTTCGGGGGCCGATGGGCGGCTCGTTCTGGTCGACGAGTTGGAGTCGATTACCGAACCCGGCGCGAGCGCGAAGATCATTGCTGGGATTTTGGAAGCACTGGACACACAGGGTGCGACCGCCGTCTTCGTCTCTCACCTTGCCGACGAGATTCGGGAGGCGTCGGCTGTCGATGTCGCGGTCGACGGGATTCAGGCGACTGGACTGGTCGACGGCAAGCTACAGGTCAACCGGTCGCCAGTAAAGAATCACCTGGCGCGGTCGACGCCGGAGTTGATTGTCGAGAAGCTCGCGGGGGAGGCGACCGACGCGACGTTTTACGAATCACTGTTAGAGAAGTTCTAAGCCGCTGACTCCCGTACGGGATGGACAGGATTTTAAGCGGTGGGGCAGGAGAATATGCTACTATGGGTAAGAAATCGAAAGCACAGAAAAAGCGGCTGGCGAAACTCGAAAATCAGAACACGCGTGTCCCAATGTGGGTCATGATGAAGACGGATATGCAGGTCTCACGAAACCCGAAACGACGCAACTGGCGGCGCAGTAACACTGACGAATAACAATGAGTACGAGTGATTTCGAAGAACGCGTCGTAACGATTCCGCTCCGTGACGTCCGCAAGGTCGCCGTCCAAGAGCGTGCCGACCGAGCGATGAAAATCATCCGCGACCACCTTTCGCAGCACTTCAACGTCGAGGGCGACGAGGTCCGTCTCGACCCCTCGATCAACGAGAAGGTCTGGGAAAACGGTCGACAGAACCCGCCGTCGAAGCTCCGTGTGCGCGCAGCTCGCTTCGTCGAAGACGACGAAGCCATCGTCGAAGCCGAAGTCGCCTAACACGTGCTTCGCACTTCAGTCGCTGGCTCCTCGTACGTCGGTGTTTTCGCCCGCGCAACGCCGGACTGTCTACTGGTCCGCCACGACGTCGACGACGAGCTAGCCGAATCGATGGCCGACGAGCTTGGCGTCGCAGCAGTGCCAACTACGGTCGGCGGCTCCGGTACGGTTGGCTCGCTGGCGGTCGGCAACGAAAACGGCATGTTGGTCTCGGGTCACATCACTGACCGAGAGACCGAACGCATCGAGTCTGCCGTCGACAAACCGGTCGTCGAACTCCCCGGCAAAATCAACGCCGCCGGGAACGTCGTCCTCGCGAACGATTACGGTGCGTATGTCCACCCTGATCTCACACGCGAGGCCGTCACAGCGGTCAAGGAGGCACTTGATGTGCCTGTACTACGCGGCGATCTCGGCGGTGTCGACACGGTCGGCACCGCGGCGGTTGTCAACAACACTGGCGTGCTCTGTCATCCCAAGGCCAGCGAGGACGAACTCGAAACGCTGGAGGACCATCTCGACGTGTATGCGGATCTCGGGACGATCAACTACGGAACGCCCCTCCTCGGTTCGGGACTGGTGGCCAACGACGAGAGCTATCTCGTCGGCGAGGACACGACCGGGCCGGAGTTGGGTCGGATCGAAGACACGCTCGGCTTCCTCGACTGAGTCAGCGTCCGGTCGACGTTCTTTTGGGCTATTTCCCGCTTCGAGGCTTTCTCTGTGGCCTATGTCCCGTCATTCAGTTATCGCGCGGATGGCTCTCACGCCATCCCTGAGTAGGAAGATACTTCCGGGTCGCTACCCGACCCTTTGGGTATGAGTCAGTTCACTATTAGTGGTCAGTTCGACGGCCGAGATGGCCCGAGATCTTTCTCAAAGGATATCGAAGCGGTCAACGAGAACGTCGCACGCGAGCACATTCTCTCCCAGTTCGGGAGCGAGCACGGTCTCAAACGCACACAGGTCACGATTGAGGAGGTTGTCGCAGCATGATGGGCGGCGGCGCAAGCAGTGGCGGCGGCGGCCAGCAGCTCCAGCAGCTCCAACAGCAGCTCGAAGCACTCGATGCAGAGATCGCCGAACTCAACGAAGAGATCGACGAGCTCACCACCGAACGCGGAGAGATCGACGAGGCAGTCGAAGCCCTCGAAACCCTCGACAGTGGCTCGATGGTGCAGGTGCCGCTCGGCGGCGACGCCTACCTGCGCGCAGAGGTCCAAGACATCGACGAGGTCATCGTGAGCCTCGGCGGCGGCTACGCGGCCGAGCAGGACCAGGACACCGCAATCGACTCGCTCCGACTCAAACAGGATGCCCTCGACGACCAGATCGACGACGTCGAAAGCGAGATCGACGATCTCGAAGAGGAAAGCGGTGAACTCGAAGAGCAGGCCCAGGCAATCCAGCAGCGCATGCAGCAACAGCAGATGCAGCAGATGCAGGCGATGCAGGGCGAAGAAGACGGCGAATAACGCGCCGACCGACCTAGAAATTCTTTCCAGCCGTGTTCGATGGACTCAAAGACAAACTGAGCAAGTTCCGGAACGACGTCGAAGAAACCGCCGAGGAGAAGGCCGAGGCGGAAGACGTTGAAGAGACCGACAGCGAGGCCGCTGCCTCGGACAGCGAGGCCGCTGCCTCGAACGCCGAGTCGGCCTCCCCCGACACTCAGTCGACACCGGAGCAGGAATCGCCCACAGACACATCGTCAACCGACGGTACAGCCACCGCGGAGACGACAGAACAGGTCGACACCACCGACTCCGGAGCTTCCGACAGTACCGAGTCGACTGAGACTGCTGAGGAGACCGACGACGAAGACGAATCGTCAGGTCCCGGCAGACTCAAGCGCGCGGCGGCGTTCGCGACAGGGAAGATCATCATCGAGGAAGAAGACCTCGAAGATCCGCTCTGGGAACTCGAGATGGCACTCCTCGAAAGCGACGTCGAAATGAGTGTCGCCGAGGAGATCCTCGAAACCGTCCGCGAGAAGATGATCGGCGAGACCCGCAAACAGGTCGACACGACCGCCGAACTCGTCGAACTCGCACTTCATGACGCCTTGGTCGACGTGATCAGCGTCGGGCAGTTCGACTTCGAAAAGCGGCTCGCCGAGGCCGACAAACCCGTTACCATCGTCTTCACCGGTGTCAACGGTGTCGGCAAGACAACGTCGATTGCCAAACTCTCGGAGTATCTTGCCGACCGGGGCTATTCGTCCGTTTTGGCCAACGGTGACACCTACCGCGCCGGGGCGAACGAACAGCTCCAGAAACACGCCGACAATCTCGACCGCAAGCTCATCTCCCACGAACAGGGTGGTGACCCCGCGGCCGTCATTTACGACGGCGTCGAGTACGCCGAGGCCCACGATATCGATGTCGTGCTCGGTGATACCGCGGGTCGACTCCACACCAGCGACGACCTGATGTCGCAGTTGGCCAAGATCCACCGCGTCGTCGATCCCGATCTGACGCTGTTCGTCGACGAGGCGGTCGCCGGACAGGACGCCGTGATGCGCGCCCAGGAGTTCGACGACGCCGCGACGGTTGACGGCACGGTGCTGACGAAGGCCGATGCCGACTCCTCAGGTGGGGCGGCGATCTCGATCTCGTATGTGACCGGCAAGCCGATCTTGTTCCTCGGCACCGGTCAGGGGTATGACGACATCGAACCCTTCGTGCCCGAGGAGCTCGTCGACCAGCTGCTCGGCGAGGAGTAACTCGCGGGACGGTACGACGCCCGCGAAATCGACCGGCTCTTATCGGGCTCGCGTTCGATGCTGTCGTAATGAGTAGCGACTCGGAGTTCGAGATGTTACCGCCAACAGCAGACACCTCCATGCCGACCAGTTGGTTAAGTAGATAGAATGAGTTGCGTGTCGGTAATGGGGACGGGTACTGGTGGACGAGTTAGCTGACGTGATCGAGGAGGTCGACGGCTCCGAGAAGACGTTATTACTAATGAACCTGACTGATACAGCAGCCAAGCCACAGATTTCGTTGTTAGACCGTGTCTTCGATGCAGAGTCAGTCACCGTCGCTGAACGACAGCTTCCGGATGGAGAGGACAATCTCGTCTGTCTCGTCGACGATGGGGAGGTCGTTGCCACATCGTCGTGGGCAGAACTCAAACGTGCGTTTCTGTTGATCAACACCGACCGATATAAAACGGGGACCAAGCAGATCGAGACCGGCTCGTTCCCGGATGTGTTGACCGGACTCAACGACATTGAATTCACGGTCCGCGGCTATCCGGACTCCAACAAGGAGAAACTGCTGTTGGTCGTTATCTCTCGGTTCATCGAGTTTCAGGCACTCTCGGAGGGTGCTGGGGAGTTCGATGCCTCCTTTCAACTGTTGTCCCGTCTCGACGACGAGTATGGAACCAAGCGCGTCTATGAGTGGCTGGCCGACTCCGACGTTGAGACCCACGTGTACGGACTCCGGGACGATCCGACTGTCGTCGACACACTCGGCGTCACTGTCCATGCCAATGATTCGGCGGAGCTTCGTCGACTCTGGTTTGTGGTGTTTGTCCCACCTGCCGACTCACCAGCGGATCATATCGCACTTGTCGCCGAGGAAACGGGGCCGAACGTGTGGCGGGGGCTCTGGACGTACGATCCTGACCGCGTCCGGCGTATTCAAACCTACGTGCGAGAACAATTCTGAGCGGGTTCGTCGTTAGTGGAGTCGACGGAACGCGTCGCTGAGTTTACTGTCGGAAAACCCTTCGGCCGTCTCGGCGATTTCGGTTTCCATCTCCTCCATCCGTGCTTCGAGATCGGCAAACCGGTCCTTGTTTGCCAGTTTTCTCGATGAAAACTGGGAGGTGAGCACTTCGTATTTCTCGGAGAGCTGGTTGTACTCCGCGATGAGGTCCTCGTAGTAGTCGATCTGGAACGCCCGGTTGACGGCGTCCAACAGCTCGTCTTCGGAAACTGGCTTGGTGAGATAGCCGTCACAGGGCATATCGATGATGTCGATGTCGGGGTCGACTGCGGTCACCATAATAACCTGAAAATCCATCTCCCACTGGTCGATGTGGTCGATGACGACATCGCCCGACATCCCCGGCATCCGGCGGTCGACCAACACGAGGTCGACTTCACGCTGATCGAGTTCCATCAGCGCTGCCCCGCCGCTCAGCTCGACGATGGTCTCGTAGTCATCTTGTAAATACAGCTCGTAGGACTCGGCGACCATCTCCTCGTCGTCGACGATGAGGACGGTCTTCTCGCTCGTATCAATCATAACTACTACTGTTCACCGCCAGTAAAAATACTTTTGTTTAAATCATATTTAGTTGGTATATCTCGAACCGTGCCCCACCGCGGGCACTCTCAGTGACGGTTATTTCCCAGCCGAAGGTGTCGACGATTTCGGAGACGATAGCCAATCCGAGACCAGTGCCGTTCTCTGAGTTGGTGTAGCCGTACTCGAAGACGGTTTCGCGGCGATCAGGCTCGATACCGGGACCATCGTCGTCGATGTAGAGACCAATCGACTCGGTCGACGAGGTAGACCCATCGGCTGGTTCGATCACGCCGACCCGAACGGTGATCGCCTCGCCACCATGCTCGACGGCATTGCGAAAGAGGTTCTCGAACAGCTGTTGGAGCCGAGATCGTTCGGCTTCGATGCTCGGGAGTTCGGTGTCGACGTCCAGTGTTGCGGCCGTGTCGTCAGGCCATGCCGCCTCGATAACCGCCGACAGGTCGACTGGCTCCATGTCGATTGTGTTTCCCTCAGTGTCCATGAGGCCGAGGAGGTTGTCGATGAGCTCGTCCATCCGGTCAAGTGTCTCGCTGACTTCGTCGAGATAGCGACTCTCACACTGTGTTTTGGCGAGGTCGATCCCGGAGGTGGCCTTCTGAATGGGGCTACGGAGTTCGTGGGACACGAGACTCGAAAACTCTTCGATCCGCGCCTTGGCCTCGTCATGGCTGGTCTCGGCTGGATGTTCAACACCCACGATCTCGGCTGCGATAGCCGCCGCTCCGTTTTCCAGCGTCGTCGGATCGAGATACGTCTTGGCTCCTGCTCTGAGTGCCCGCGTCGCCAGACTACTACTGCCGTCAGTCGGCGCGACGATGACCGGCATCTCGGGAGCAACTGTGTCGAGAAGCTCAAAACAGTCCTGTGCGGGTGGATTATGATCGGTAACCACACAGTTTGGCTCCGTCTCGTCGACGAGATATTCCACACCTGCTGTCGTCGTCTCTTTTATAATGAGCCGATGGTTGCCCAAGGCGGACTCGATCTGAGAACCCATCTCCGTCTGCCCAATAAACAGAGACAGATCTCGACTTTCCATTGTCAGTACTGATAAGACCGGGAATAGTAATACCTCCGATAATTTAAGAATATATGACATATATTTGCCGGGGCGGCTGCCGTGGAAGTATATCCGAACCGGTTGTGCCACGCGGCGGACGAACAATGCTTTACCGGTTGGGGTTCCTACATCCGTCAAATGGTACTCGATGATCTCGGGAGTTCCCTTCGGGGAACACTCGACGACCTCCGCGGCAAGTCACGTCTCGACGAAGACGACGTCCAGGCGGTCGTCAAGCAGATCCAGCGGTCGCTGCTGCAGGCCGACGTCGACGTCGACCTCGTGATGGCGCTGTCGGACAGCATCAAAACGCGTGCTCTCAACGAGGAGCCACCGGGTGGCACAAGCGCCCGCGACCACGTCCTCAAAATCGTCTACGAGGAGCTCGTCGAACTCGTCGGCGACTCCACTGAACTCCCACTCGAATCACAGACGATCATGCTCGCCGGGCTTCAGGGGTCGGGGAAAACGACCACCGCCGCCAAGATGGCGTGGTGGTTCTCGAAGAAGGGACTCCGTCCCGCGGTCATCCAGACTGACACCTTCCGTCCCGGCGCGTACGATCAGGCCAAACAGATGTGTGAGAACGCCGAGGTCGACTTTTACGGCGATCCCGACGAGTCAGACCCCGTCAAGATCGCCCGCGAGGGGATGGAAGCCACCAGCGACGCCGAGGTTCACATCGTCGACACGGCGGGTCGACACGCACTCGAAGACGACCTGATCGACGAAATCGAGGAGATTGAGTCGACGGCCGACCCTGATCGAAGCCTACTGGTGCTCGATGCCGCAATCGGCCAAGGGGCCAAAGAGCAGGCCCAGCGGTTCGAGGAGGCTGTCGGCGTCGAAGGCGTCGTCATCACGAAACTCGACGGGACGGCGAAAGGTGGCGGTGCACTGACCGCAGTCAACGAAACGGACTCCTCGATTGCGTTCCTCGGGACCGGTGAAACGGTGCAGGATATCGAGCGCTTCGAGCCCAACAGCTTCATCTCCCGGCTGCTTGGCATGGGCGACCTCAAACAGCTCGCCGAGCGCGTCGAGCGGGCGATGGAGGAGACTCAGGCCGAAGACGACGACTGGGACCCCGAACAGATGCTTGAGGGGGAGTTCACCCTCAACGATATGCAGAAACAGATGGACGCGATGAACAAGATGGGCCCGCTCGATCAGGTGATGGACATGATTCCGGGGATGGGCGGCGGGATGATGGATCAGCTCCCCGACGATGCGATGGATGTCACCCAAAACCGGATGCGGAAGTTCGATATCATCATGGAATCGATGACCGACGCCGAACTCGAAGAGCCCCGCGCAATCGGTGCCTCGCAGGTCGAACGGATCGCCCGCGGCTCGGGGACCGACGAGGAGTCGGTCCAGGAACTCCTCGAACAGCACAAGATGATGCGCCAGACCATCCAGCAGTTCCAGGGGATGGGCGACGGCGACATGCAGCGGATGATGAAAAAGATGCAGCAGGGCGACGGCGGCGGCGGTGGCGGCGGTCTCGGTGGCCTTGGCGGTCCCGGCGGCTCGCTGTAACGATAGACGCTCTTTACAGCACGGTAGCCGGTTCCTACGGTTCGGCTTCTGTTGCTGTGCGGTTGTATTTCTCGGCTAACTCGCTGAGTTGTGGGTGTGGCTCGACGACGGTCTGTGGGGCTTGAAACGGCGTGATGCTCACTTCTCCGTCGACCACGGCCGCGCGGTCGCTGCCCTCGGGATAGACCCCATGATAGTCGACCAACGCTGGCTCCCATCCATCGCCCGCAATCGGTCGTGCGGCCCAGTAGCTGCTGTCGAACTCGTTGGTGCTACCGTTTGGTTTTATATCCGTCTCGTAATCAGCCAGCGGCGTCGTCAGTCGCATTCGATTCGGCGTCCGCGAGGGTATATTGACGTTGAGCAGATCTGTATCGTCATCAAACAGCTGACTGTTGAGCACTGACTCCACGACCGTGGCCATCACCTCGCCCGCAGGTTCGAATCCATCGTCACCGGGGTAGTACGTCTCGGAATCGTAGGCCGACACTGCGATGCCCGGGACGCCGAGAAACACACCCTCGACGACCGCGCCGATAGTACCGGAGTGACCCATCAGGTAGCTGCCGACGTTCGGCCCGTGATTGCAGCCCGAGACGATGAGGTCGACCGACTCGGCCTCCGGAATCCCACGCAGCCCAACCGCCGTACAGTCGGCGGGTGTCCCGTCGACGACGTATCCCCACTCGTGGTCGGTAATCTCGACACTGTTCGGCCGGTCATCACCCATCCCAGACCGGGCGCGTCCAACCCCACTCTGATCCGTTTCGGGGGCAACAACAACGACATCGGTCACCGTCGACAGTCCCTTATAAAGCGCTTCGAGCCCGGGGCTCTCGATTCCGTCATCGTTCGTCAACAGGACAGTCATCTCCCTGAGAATATCCGTCGACAAATAAAAACTATCGCCTGATCCGTCGGTCTTCGGATGGTAGTCAGTGGCTACTCAGTGGACAACGACGTCGACGGTTCGCGTTCGCGGGCCGTCACACTCCATGAACAGGATCGACTGCCATCGGCCCAACCCAAGCTTGCCGTTTTGGACCGGGACCGTGACGTGCTCGCCGAGTAGCATCGCCCTCACGTGGCTGTCGGCATTGCCATCGAGAGCATCGTGGGACCATCCTTCGTCGGGGACGAGGGCTTCGAGAGCGTTGGCGAGGTCCTCACGCAGTCGACGCTCGTTTTCGTTGACGATCACGCCAGCAGTCGTATGCCGGACGAAGACGGTACACACACCGTCGACGTCGGCTGGTATGGTCTCGGCCACGCGGTCTGTGATATCTACACTCGTCGTTTTGGCGTCCGTTTCGACGGTGAGTTCTGTCATGTGTCGACCACTCTCCCGGTGCTCGAAAAGCTGGTGTGTTGCGGAGTTGCTTGCTGGTCGACGGACCGACGGCCCTTTGATTATCCCGTTCGGACTGGGCGTGTGCAGTCTCTGTATCTTCTCCAGTCGGTCAGCGAATCACTCATCGAGGTGGTGCCGCGAGTTGTTCGCATTTCAGTGTTGATTTCGGTTGCTGTCTACATCGCCAACGTGGCGGTTGCGTTTGGGCTTGTCCAGAAGATTGCCGGGCTCTCGCGGTTTCTAACTGGTCCTGCAAACCTCCCCGACGAGGTCGGGACCGCAATTTTGACCACAACTGTGTCGACCACCGCGGGGTACGCAATGTTGGCTGATCTCCGGGAATCCGGCTTCCTAGACGACCGGGCGACGCTGATCGCGGTCGTCATGAACACGTTCTTTGGCTTCGCCCAGCACGTCTTTACCTACTATATTCCCGTCCTTATTCCGATTTTAGGACTCTACGTGGGCATCCTGTATGTCGCCTCACGGGCACTGATCGCACTCGCAATCAGTATCGTCGGCATCATTGCCGGTGCATTACTACTCTCCGAGGAGAACGTCGACATTGCTGCCCAGCTCGATCCGGACGAACTCGACACCGAAGAGGAGACTGTTCGCCACCGACTGCGTTCTGCGTGGGATCGCACCCGACCGACGCTTCGTCGTCTCGTCCCTCGACTGCTCGTCGTCTACACTATCGTGACGCTGATCGTCACCCAGTATGATCTGACGTCGATCACTGGCTCGGCCGATCCGCTGACGACACTCGTCGGGCTGCCAGCGGCTGCGGTTCCCGTCATCGCGATATACACGTTCGATACGACGGCGGGTGCTGCGACGATTGCCCCGCTGCTCGGTGAGGTGTTCACACCGAAGCAAGCGGTGGCAACGCTCCTGCTCGGTGGTATTGTTTCCTTTGCGGTGTCGACGTTCAAACGTTCGATCCCGTTTCAGTACGGGATCTGGGGTGCGGAGTTCGGGACGAAAGTAATCGTCGTCAACACGGTGCTCAAGATCGTTTTTATTTCACTGACAGTCGTCACACTGCTGGCGCTCTGAGCAGTTGGGTCAAAGGAGTGGTGGTGATAGACGGTGACGCCGCGTTAGTTGGTCTGCTCGACGCGCCACGTGGTCGCACCGGTGTAGGACCAGCGTTCAATCGACAGGTCGTCGACTGACTCCTGGAGTTTGACGATCAACGCGCCGATTTCCTTCGACGAGAGGCCAACGTCGTCGGCGATGAACTTGCTTTTGAAGTACATCTCGCCATCTTCGACGCGTGCGCGAAGGTAGTCGGCAAGTCGCTCGTCTTTCGGTTTGGAGTCGCTGGTCGACGCTTCGGAAACGGATTGTGGTGTGACACTCATTGTTAGTTGTGGGTGTGGCTGTGTCCAACGAACAGTGCGATCAGATTCAGCGCGAGCAGGCCAATGACGATGTAGCCGGTCTGTGGTTCGAGACCACCGGACAGGAGTGGCAGGTAGACCAGCGGCAGCAGGATCGCCGCCCAGAAGCTCACCCCTCTGATCGATGCTTCGAGCGCAAGCGTTCCCCGTCGCGCGGCATCTGTAACCGAGTCTGCTTCGACGCTCGTGTTCTGTCCATGGGTTGGTGTGAGGTTCTTCATCTGTTGGTCACCGTCTGATTACATCATGCAGCCAGATGCTCATATAATAGGTCGAGCATTGGCGTCGATTTACACTCTTCATCGGTAAAATGGGTACTACTCTAACCTTTTACAACGTCTTTAGATATGGTTAGAAATTTTATACTGCTCTCTAAAGCCATTATAGAATTGGGTTGGACTTGTGCTAGTAGCTGCTGTTTACCGCCGCTTAGATTGGTCGATGTCGGTTTCCCGACTGGACGGACCCTCGACTGGTCTCGCGCGCACTCGGCTCCTGTGTGACACCCTTCAGCGCGATTCGGGGTCGACGGGGGTTCCGTCTTCGGTTGGTGGGGCGATTGCGTCGATAATCGCTTCGACATCCGGTTCGCGAACCCGGACGTCGACCTCGATATCGCCGAGTTCGTCGGGGTTGCCGACCGAGAAGTTGACGACGCCTTGGAACGCCGCCTGCTTTTTCAGGGCGAACGAAAACCCGTCCTCATCGGCGTGATTGAAGAACTCTCGGCGGGCCGTATCGAGGATCTCCTGTTCGTGGAGGACATCCGAAAACGGGTCGAGCGTGTGTGTCTCGGCGACGAGTTTTCCCGGTTCGTGTGTGAACTCGGCATTTGGAAAGACGGTGCTAACCGCATCCTCGACACGATCAGTGACTTCGGTTGGCTCTACTGGCACTTCGATTCGGACGTCGATACTGTAGATCATTGGGTTGACTCGGCGTCAGCAGGTGGCTCGCTCGTCGACTCGACAAGGAGTTCGCGCGCAGTGGTTCGGAACGCATCGAGCGAGTCGGTGTTGTCGATGCGGTAGTCGGCGGCATCCATCACCTCACCCATCCCAAAGTCGAGTTCTCGCTGGTCACGGGCTCGGAGCTGTTCTAGGTCGCTGTCGGAGCCATCTCGGCCTCGCTCGGCGAGTCGCTCGGCACGGAGGTCGAACGGGGCCTCGATGCTCACGATCCGGAACTCGTCGCCGAATGCGTCTCGAAAGGCGTCGACTTCGACCATCGACCGGAGCCCGTCGACGAGGACGGTGTCGGTGTCAGTCTCCTCGACGGCATCTCGGACCAGCGGGAGCGAGCGTTCGGCTATCGCTGCCGGGCCGTGTTCCTCACGGAGTGCTTTGGCGACCGTGCCGTGGTCGGTCGACGGATCGCGGCCACGGTCACGGCAGGCCTGTCGGATGACATCACCCATCGTTACGACCGAAAGTCCCTCCTCGCGGGCAACCGCCGCCAGTTCCCCCTTCCCGCTTCCGGGCAGCCCGACAGTTCCAACTACTCTCATTAGACCGCGATAGTCGACAGACTGACTTACATGTGCTGTTCGCCGCCCGGCCCCGAACCCAAACGGCTTTGTACGCGATTGGTCGACCATTCGATGAGGGCACGTAGCTCAGCTTGGATAGAGCGTCGGACTTCTAATCCGACGGTCATGGGTTCGAATCCCATCGTGCCCGTTGTCTACGAACAACGTGAGTAGCAACGAAACAGGGATCGAACCTTGGAAGTCGCAGCGGCCGAGCGTAGCGAGGCCGACCGTCTTCCTCCGGTTCGAATCCCAAACTCAAAGAAATGGGAATAAATCGGACAGTCCGCGTCGACGACGACACGACCCAAGTGGTCGTCAACGCCTTTGAGCGCCGGTCACGGGATGTGGGATACAACGGCGAGCAGGCCGAATCGGTCGACGAAGCCGAGCGAATGCTCGAAGAGAAAGACGCCAGCGGCTTCGGCTCGTAACGATACTGTTTTGTGTCGGTTTGGTTTTGTATGGATCTTTAATTATCATAGAGTGAGAGACAGTGGCAAGGGGTTTTACTCGGTGCAGGATAGCTACTGTCAATGGAGACGGACCACCGCGTCCATATCGGTGATTCCCGCTCGCTCGAGCGGCTTGATTCGAACTCGGTCGACCTCGTGGTCACCTCACCGCCGTATCCGATGATCGAGATGTGGGACGATCTGTTTATTTCGCTGGATTCCGATATCGAAGGCCATCTCGCCGCTGGCCGTGATCGGGCAGCGTTTGAAGCTATGCATACGGCACTGGATTCGGTTTGGGAGGTGCTCGGTGAGGTTCTCGTCGACGGCGGTATCGCTTGTATCAACGTCGGCGACGCCACACGGAGCGTCGACGGTTCGTTTCGCCGCTATCAGAACCACGGCCGCATCGTCTCGGCGTTCGACGAACTCGGCTTCGAGCCACTGCCATCGATCCTCTGGCGCAAGCCGACCAACAGCGCGGCCAAATTCATGGGTTCGGGAATGTTACCGCCCAACGCCTACGCCACGCTGGAACACGAACACGTGCTCGTGTTCCGCAACGGGCCCAACAGTCGCTATTTCGAACCGAAAGCCGACCGGCGGTATACGGCCGCCTACTTCTGGGAGGAACGCAATCAGTGGTTCAGCGACCTCTGGACTGATATTACTGGTCGACACCAACAGCTTACTGGGACCGAAGACCGCGAGCGGTCGGCAGCCTACCCAGTAGCCATTCCCTACCGACTTATCAACATGTATTCGGTGTACGGCGACACCGTTTTTGATCCGTTTTGGGGAACCGGCACGACGACACTCGCTGCGATGGCCGCCGGGCGAAACTCGGTCGGCAAGGAACTCGATCCGGGCTTCGAAACCGAGTTTCGAAAGCGCGTCGACGCTATTGGAGACCTCACTGACCGCCTCGTTGCTGAGCGTCTCACCGCCCACGAAACCTTTGTTGCGGAGCGACAAGCCGAGGGCAAATCAATCGAGTACGAGGCCGACAACTACGACTTTGCGGTGATGACGAAACAGGAAAGACCGATCCAACTGTTCAGAGTTGCTGGCGTCGACCGAGATGCAATGTGCTACACCGTCGACCACGAGCCGGTCGGCGTCGACTGGCGCGAGGCGCTCGGTGCAGTATCGGAGCTGTGAGTAACAGAAAGCGTGCCGAATGGTACCGCAGCCGGGTACGGCGTTAGTACCGTGACGGCAGGAAGGCGAAGGCGATCAACGAGAAGACAAACAGCAACGAGGTGAACGTCACCCATCGGAAGCCAGACGTTCGCTCGCTGAACTGGTTTTGGGCTTCGACTTGAGCATTGTAGCTCGTCATATCCGACGTCAGCTGCACCGTACTGCTGTCGGGGAACAAGACGAGATACTCGGTGCTGTCTGCGAGTTCAGCGGTCCCTTCGTTGGAGAGGTCCTGCGTGTTGGTCTGGTCTTCGGTCCAGCCAACGGTGACACCGTCGGCCGTGATCTCGTCGACAGTCACCGTCTGATTGTTATAGGCGAACTGATCGCCGACACTGAAGCTCTGTGTTGCTGGCGCGGCGAAGTACTCTTCGGCCGGGACGAGTTCCTGTCCGCCACCGGATTGGATGACGACGTACTCTTGTCCGTCGATCTCTTGAGTTTCATTCGCTGCATCTGGATCGTTTTCGAGGATTGCCTGCCGGTCTTGGACCTCTTGGAAGGTGAATGCGGTCGCATTCTCACCCTCGATCAGCACCTGCCACTCGGTGCCATCGATTTCGACGGTATCCTCGTTGGCCCATGTCTCTGTCATCTCGACATCGGATTCGGTCCATTCGATGGTTCCCGAACCGGCTCCATCACTCTCCTCGATGGTGGTTACGGTGTACTGTTGGCCCCCGACGGTGAACGTCTCACCCTGCGCAAGCTCGTACTCGGGGTCTTCGAGTGTTATCGTTGGCTCTTCGGCCGTCGCGAGAAGCGTGTATGACGCTGCCGCGATCACTAAAAAGAACGCGACATACACTGCCACAGCGCGTCGTTGCATAAGTCAGCAAACGAACAGCCGCCGTATAACGATTACTAAGCTCTGCTCCGAAACAACCCGAATATGCTGTTAATCCTGACTATGTGCGGCCTCCGAAATCGGTGTCGACTGTGAACTGTAGCTCTCACCGCCAGTCCATGCCGGGTTCTCGTCGACTCCGTCGTGTTGGAGTTCGAATACTGAGCCGGTTCGGGCGTAGATAATCGGCGTCTCCTGGCTCCGGTCGAGTGTGTAGCCCAGCGGGAGCGTTCGCTCGGCAGTCGTTGGCGACAGCGTGAACGTCGACGGAACGGTTACCGTGGTCGTCGCGCCCGGCTGTAGCGTGAGGTGGGGTCCGAGCCGATAGCGCGTCCGTGTTGTGTCGGTGATCGTTGCGTTCGTCAGCCCAACGGTCTCGCTCCCGCCGTTTTTGATCGCCAATTCGATCTCGTCGTCCGTGGTTGTGGTCCCGACGATAGCAAGCTCCGTTCGCCGCGTCAGTCCCGTCTCGTATCGGTTGTAGACGATGACTGTCCCGACGAGCCAGACCAGCCCGGCGACGATCACCAACGCTGCCGTGTCGACGCCCAGAAACCAGAGTCCACCGCCGGTGGCCGCACCGATCACGAAGCCGACCAGTGAGGCAAGCGTCCGTGTCTCCAACCGGCGGAGTTCGGCATACCCACTTCGAACGGCAATCGACTCCTCGGCGGTCGATGATACTTCGGTTGGGTGCGGCTGTCGCAACACCCAGTAGGTACTGACCGGCCACGTAGCGAGGCTGACGCCTACGATCAGCGATATTGGGACTGCGTAGACGATGCCCACGGTTGCGGTGATACCACCGACGATAGCTGCGGTCAGCACACCAGTGATGATCGCTCGCGCGCGTCGGGCAAGCCCGTTCCATCGCTCGACCAGCGGGTCGACGCGGTCGCTACAGAACTGTGTGATGTCACTGCTGTGTTGGTTGAGGAGGCGTCCCACCAACCCAACCACGAAACAGACGACGAACGTTTGGAGGAAAACACCCACAAACGGCGGACCGAGCCGTTCTGGCAGCAATGAGAGTCGACGTGGGGTCCCGACCGCTCCGACAACAGCTGTCACAACTGCTGCGACAACGACCGACACAACCGTGAGCCGGAGGTACTGTGCGGCGTACTTTTTGCCTGCCTTTCGAACACGTTTGACGACCATTTGTGCTGTTCTGGACTGGTTATCACATTTAAAATACTGTATCGATGAAAGGTCTTATTTGCGAGAGTTCCGTTCAATCACTGTGAACTGTACACATATTACTGGGTATGGGCAGGCTCTGAGAGTCGCATCGTCCTTTCCAGTCGACTGTCCAACAGGGTCCGCACGGTAGGTGATACTTATGGCCACATACACCGCGATTGCGGACGTAAGCGAGACACTGGTTGCACTGCTTCGTGACCAGTTTGCCGCCCGCGATGACGTGTTTTCGATGGGCGGTGAGTCGGTTTCGCTGGTTGCGCCCGACGCAGTCGACGAGGAATCCGAGACACGGCTTTCGGTGTCGCTGTATCGGATCGAAGAGAACGCCTCGATGAAAAATACTGATTTGGCCCACGCGGCAGGCGATCCAACTGTCTCCCAGGAGCCGCCGCTCGCGCTTGATCTCTACTATCTGGTGACTGCCTACCCCGGTGGTGGGAGTGACGACGAGACAGCCGCGACAGTCGAACAGCAGCGCGTGTTGGGGCTGGCGATGCAGACGTTCCACGACAACGCCGTCCTGAGCGACGATCAGCTCACCGGCTCCCTCGATCCGGACGTCGACCTGCAGATCTCGCTGGTCAGTACCTCGGTCGACGAACTCACTGGGCTTTGGTCGACGGTCCCCGAGGCCGCCTTCCAGCCATCGGCGGTCTACCACGTCGGCCCGGTACTCATTGACTCCCGGCAGCGTGAGGAGGTAACGCCGGTCACTGATCGCGAGACGACAGTCGACCGCACGCCCGAGCGATAGTCGACCTCAACCGATACGAAATTTTAAACGTGAGATGTCGGCCAAAGCTACCAAGACGATGTACTGGACCGGCACTCGGTCGACAGCCCTCGGATTGCCTCCAGCCCTTGTTAGTCCGATCTCTGTCGGTGGTCGACTATGAACGGCAGCCGGTGGGATGACGGAGCCCTTGAACCACAAGTTCGGGAGATTGCGGTCACCGAGTCCGTCAGTGACACTCTCGGGGAGTCTGATCGCGGGACTGGCGGTATCGAGACCATCACGACTGGGATTGATTTTGACTCGAATCTCGGGTTGATAACGGTCGACGGAATGGAGCCGACTGCTGGACGCCTCGGCAATGGTGGCCTGTTCGCCGGGCTGCTCGGCCTCAATATCGCTCGCTACGACAGCCCAGCACGGCTCACGTTTCGTGACCATACGTTCGGTGTCGACGCAACCGACCCGGACTCGCCACTCGATCATCCCGCAGCTGTCCCACGTCCTGTAGATGTCCCACGTCCTGCAGATGGACCTCATCCTACGAATGGCTCACTGCAGGCGGCTGGGTCGCCAGTTCCCCCCGACATATCTGGGTCGCCGGTCGACCACGAGACGCCGATCTCGATGGCCAGTGATCCTAATCTGACCACTCGCAGCACACAGTCCGGTCCGTCGACTGATCTTCGCCACCGATTACCGGCCGACACAACTGCGCACTCTGTCTCACCCATCGCTGCCAGTCATGATCCGCGAACGCTGGTGTCGGTTACGGGTTCGCGTCGACAGGTGGCCACTCCTGCGGACGCCGGCCCCACAGAACACTCACACGTCCCCCGACCGTTGATTCGGTCCCGTCGGCCACTGGCGGAACTACAGTCTTATTCGGCCGAGCATGACCGCTCGCGCCGTCTCTCTGCGTCGACAGTGGAGTCGGCTACGGTATCAGATGGCTACTCTGCTTCTGATCCGACCATCCATGCGTCTGTCAATGACGCCAAGCCGTCTCGGCGTGTGTCACTGCCCGATCCTCCGGGACTGTCGACGGCTGAGACAGTCTGGCAGCCGCACACTCCGACACCAGATCGGTCCCCCGTCGACTCGTCGGGACGGCTATCTGTCGACACCCACCGATCTGTCGACAGCTCCCAGTCGGCTCCCTCACGGAGACGGCTACCCTCCCGGCGAACGTCGACGGCGGCTGGTCGGCCTACACCCCCCGACACGACACCCCCGCAGTCGGTCAACCAGCTATCGGCAGTCGACCGTTCGCAGACTCCGACGACAAGACGTGTCTCGTGGCCACGGAGTACTGATTCACTGGCTACACAGCCCGACAGTACCCACCGTAGCCGGGCACCCTCCCGACACCGACTGGCTGCTGTCGACCCACTTGACGGTACCACACCACCGAGTGGTAGTGGAGCAATGTTCTCGGTACCGTCGGCTCGGAGACCGAAACCCCGTTCGGAGCGCGTGGGCGTGACTGTTGCTGGAGAGACAACTGATGTAGAGCCGAAGGAGGCGACACCGACCGCCACAGCAGGTCGTGGACACTACGACCGCCCATTCACCACTGCACAGCAGTCCGGGCGGCGGCCATCATCGGGTCGACTGATCCAATCACCTGGTCAACAGAGGCAGTCCCAGCGACAGCCTTCGACTGCAGACATCTCGATACTGCGGCCGTTCATTCATTCCGGCAGTTCGGTTGCGTCGACACCATCGACCCTTCAGCGCTCTCAGTTCGACAGGCCTCCTTCCGGGTCCGGACTCTCCAGCGACGCTGTCGAGTCGAACGCACGCGTCTTTCGGACTCTACCCAGTGCTCGCAGCGCAGTTTCGGGTCCCGAGCGTCGACTGCAACCGACACAGTCAGCCACTCAAGCTAGTCATCAGGCACGCTCTCAGCCGCCGTCGACCGTCACCGGTGGACCCACGACCAGCCGGTCGCCGACTCGACAGCACACCAGCCGCCACAAACCACGGCAACGGCTTTCGGCGAGGGCTGCGACCTCCAACGATCAAACCGCTGTACGTGAGTTGTTCTCGACGAGCCGTCGACGGTCGGTTGTCGGCCACCGACGGCTGCAGTCCCAGTCGCCGATGCCAGTCCAGTCGGGGAATCGATCCCGAGGCATGGCTGGCGCTCGGAACACACAGTCGACCGGTTCGGCTGGCCGCGGTACGTTGACCGAACAGCACTCTCGGCAGGACCACCGGCGGTCAACTTCTGAGACGGCATTAGCACGGACACAGGTATCCGGCGCTGCTCCCGGCACCTCGATGGCTGTGACGGTCGACCGTGGGGCGACTCCGAGGAATGACCGCCGGCTAGCCCCGACGAATGGCGGCCAGTCAGCCAGCCACCCAGTCTCCCGTCGACAGTCACGAACGGGACAAACTCGAACGCCGACGCTGTTACCGGAAGCAACCGGTCGACGCCCGGCTGTCGATTCGGTCGGTGGCTGGGCGTCACTCACACAGCCACGACAGACCGCCGTCTCTCGGCTGTCGACTGCCTCGGTCGCCGGTCGAACTGTCGACCGGCACACCTCGGCGCTCTCTCATCGCTCATCGGTGTCGACGCCTGATCGAAACCTTCCGAATGCGGCTGACGCTCGCCAGCAGCCAGAGACGGTCGGATTGGCCATCGCGACCACCGACCGGAGCCAGTCGGCATCCGATGGTCGACGCAGCTTCATATCCGGTTCTACAGGATTCTCATCCGGTTCTCTAGAATCATCTCCGAGCGCGCACGCGGCACCTCAGACAGCGTATGCGACTATTACCCCTCCCACGAATACGACTCCACGTGCCATCCGGTCGACTGCCGTCGGGACGTACCGATCCATTGAGACGAGTCTCGGATCGGCCGACGATGCCAGTCGTGGGCAGTCTCACCCAGCCCTTGCTACTGTCTTCCCAAGTCGAACAGTTTCCAATGGCCCTCGTCTACGGGACACCACCGACCACGCGACCCAGCGGCGGCCACGGCAGTCGTCCACTGAACTCAAGCGAGTTAGATCTCGTTCCGTTGGGTCTGGCTCGCCTGAATCAGCATCTAAGGATCGGGAACCCCACCACCGACTGACTCCGCTTCAGTCGACACCGGTCGTTGTCGAGTCGGCGATGGCTCCGGTCCGGACTGGCTCGATTGCGACACCGAGCGAGTACTGGCCATCGAAAGCCGATACGTCGAAGGCACACAGCGAACAGTCCGAACGTTTTCGACCTTCGGATCGCACGCCACGCAGAATTGGAGCCGCGTCACCGGCGATCACCCGAGCAGACTCCTCACAGGGTGCCGCTGCCACCCGGCAGTCGACTGAGCCCAGACCACTGCCCCAGCTTTCATTGCCAGCAGGTCTCGCCTCGCGATCTGCCGAGGGCGTCGTATCGTGGGATCGACTCGCCGACACCGGTCGACTGCGAGGGCAACACCCACCGAGTACGCTGTCGACGGCTCCCCGTTCCGACGCCGTCTCACTGGATCGACACCAGCAATCAACACCCAACGCAGCTACTGGGCCGGCTGCGGTCGAGACACACCGTGGTGAAGCCCAGCCGGAGTCGACTGTCGGGCTCCGACACCATCGACAATCGACGGCGGGAGCGATGTCCGGCGGTGACACGGCCGGTTCGATCCACGAGCGGTCCGTCGACCGGACACGGATGTCGACTAGCTATGATGCGACTGTGCTGTCAGTGGCTGCGATGGACAGCCACCCGAGAGTCGCCGACCAAGATGACGACCGTCGACACCGTGCTGGCGGGACCACAGCCACCGTTTCTGGTGGTGTCGACTGGACGGCCCACAGTGGCCGAAACTCCCAGCACTCCCAGCAGTCCACGGCCGCCACCGCGACCCGACCCGGCGAAACGGAGTCAGAAACGGCAATCGACTCGATGGCTCCGAAGATGGTCCCAGCGCGCTCGGGGACTGCCACGAGAGGCGCAAAATCGAACACAACCGATGGTCGACCCCAGATGACGTTCAAACAGTCATCGAGACAGACGGCTCACGATGGTGACGCCGACGCGGGCGACAGTGCCAAGCGTCGTGTCGACTCTCCCCGACAGCGACCCGAGCGGTCCTCGGCTGGTGGCGGTGTGGCTGGTCGGGCTGACCCACAGCCAGCGTCGACGCGGCGCGATGAGACGATGGCTGAGTCGGAGCCATTCAATTCGGTCGACCGGCCCGACCATCAGCCCAAATCGAAGACGGACCAGACCCCGAATCGACGCCACCACCATCGACAGGACACTGACCGGCAGTCGGACCGGAGCGGTCTCGACGGGTCGCTCGGCGCGGAGTCACTGGCCTACGATGCCGACGTCGACCGCGTAGTCGAGACGTTGTATCGTCGGCTCGAACGCAAACTACGGATCGAACGCGAACGGACGGGATTCTAAATGTCAGGCACACACAGCGGCAAACTCGAAACGGCACAGATACTCATCCTCAACGGCAAAAAGGAGGGCAAGACAATCGACTGCAAGTTCAACCCCTCGGAGTACACCGTCGGCAAGAGCGTCAACTACGGCGAACTGAAAGCCACCGGCTCAGGGGCCTCAATTATGCAGTTCGTCGACGGCAATGCTGAGACATTATCTATGGAGCTGTTTTTCGACACCACCGACGAACTCGACGGCTCCGATCCGAACCAGCAGGCGGTCGACGTTCGGAAACAGTACACCGACATGATCGACACACTGCTGGCGGTCGACGGCGAACTCCACGCGCCGCCGGTCTGTCGGTTCGTCTGGGGCGAGGGAATCGATTTCACCGCCATGGTCGAACACGCCGAAAAGCGGTTCACCAAGTTCCTGCCGAGCGGCGTCCCGATCCGTGCACGCGTCTCGTTGCAGTTCACCGAGTACAAGACAGCGGACTACCACAAATCCAAGGTCTCGCCGGAGTCGACCGACAAAACCAAGCGGTGGACGGTCGCCGAGGGCGATACACTCTGGCTGATCGCCGCCGAGGAGTACGGCGATTCGAGCCACTGGCGGACGATAGCCGACAAAAACGACGTACAAAACCCCCGGCAGCTCAGCGCCGGTGACACGCTCGAATTGCCTCCACTGTAACGATGAGCCCCAACCTCCAACCCAGATACTCGCCGCGATTTACCGTCGACATCGGTTCGACAACGTTTCAGGAGCCGGGCGGGCGGATCGCCGATCTGGTCGTCGAAACCACGCTCTCCGGTGCCGACCGGTTTTCGTTCACGCTCAACTACCCCTTCGACGAGGAGTTGGGCGAGTTCAGCGGGCTCGACTGGAGCACGTTTGAGATCGGTACCGATGTCGAGATCGCAATGGGGTACGGCGGCGATGGGACGCTCACATCGCTGCTGACCGGCTCTATTCGCTCGATTCACTCGGAGTTCACTGTCGAGAAAGGGCCGGTTGTCACTATCAGCGGGTTCGGTCTCCTCAAGGGGTTGATGAACGGCACGAACTCCCGGTCGTGGGAGGGGGCGACCGTCGGCAAGGCCGTCAAAGATATTCTCTCGTCGTACCCGTTCGGGACTGTCGACGTGCAGGATGCGGATATCAAGCGCGTCAAACTGATCCAAGACAATCAGAGTGACTACCGATTTCTTGAGGCACTGGCCGACCACTATGGCTTTGCCTTCTTTGCGGAGCGCGACACGGTCCGGTTTCGGCCACAGACGGGCCGTGGCAGCGACAGCAAACCAGTGGCCGAACTCTGGTACGGCGAGGCGTTGCACGACTTCTATGCCGAGATTACCGACACCAAATCCAATCATCGTGTCGAGGTTCGGTCGTGGGACGCCGAAGCCGCCGAAGAGATCGTCGCAACCGCAGGCAGCACATCCGCAGACCACACCGAAGTATTCAGAGTGCCAGTTATGTCACGAAACGAAGCCAAACAGATCGCGGACAAGAAGCACAGTCGACACGCTGACGGCCGAATCGATGGCCACGGGGAAGCCGACGGCAACCCACAAATTCGGGCCGGAGCGGTCGTCACGCTCGAAGAGTTGGGTGGCCGATTTTCCGGCGACTACTACGTTACCAACGCGACCCATCGGATGGGAGGCTCCGGCTATCGGACGACCTTCGAGGCAATGGAGGTGGCCTGATGGATCACGCCGACATCTTCGACCGGTCGACCAAGAACCGAGACGGGATCAACGGAGTCCGAATCGGCATCGTCACCGACAACGAGGACCCCAAGGATCTGGGCCGCGTGAAACTTCGGTTCCCGTGGCGCGAGGCCGACGACGAAAGCTACTGGGCCCGGATTGCGACCCAAATGAGCGGCAAACAGTACGGCTCGTACTTCCTGCCGGAGATCGACGACGAGGTTCTGGTCGCCTTCGCGGGCGGCGACGTCCACCAGCCGTTCGTCATTGGGTCGCTGTGGAACGGCAACCGCAAACCGCCACAGAAAAACAGCGACGGGAACAACGATATCCGTGAGATCGTCTCCCGACAAGGGCATCGCGTCCAGTTTGATGACAACTCCGACGATGGCGGCCACCTGAAGATCGAAACAAAGGCTGGCCACACGATCACGCTCGACGATGCGGACGGGAAAGAAAAGGTCGACATACGCGACAAATCCGGAACGAATCGTATCCGGCTTGATTCGTCGTCGGATACCGTCTCTATCGAGGCTGGAGACACGCTTGAACTGTCGGCGAAGACGATCAAACTTCGTGGCGACAAGAACGTCGACATCGGGGCCACACAGTCACTGGATCTCTCCAGCAAGTCGAAGGCGAGCCTGTCGAGCAACGGGAAACTCGATATAAACAGTACGATGGCGATGGCCATCGAGGCAGGCGCGATTTTAAATATCAAAGGGAAGATGATTTTTCTTAACTAACATGAATCCGGCAGCACGACTCGGCGATGCGACTGCACACGGGACACCACTCGTTGGAAAGTGTAGCACGAACGTGATGATCGGCAAGAAACCAGCGTGGCGGGTGTTGGATCACCACACCTGTCCGCTGACGAGTGGGGTGGTTCCGCACGTCGGCGGATCGGTTCTGAAGGGTAGTAGTTCGGTGTTTATCAACAAGCTGCCCGCGACCCGGCTCGGCGACAAGGTGATCGAAAACGGCCCGCCGAACACGATTGCCTCGGGCTGTCCGTCGGTCCACATTGGGTGATTTCGATGAGTGAGGAGTTTTTGGGAACCGGCTGGAGCTTTCCGGTCGACACCGACCATCGTGGCGATGTCGCGGCCTCGTCAGCTGAGACCGACATCCGTGAATCGATTCGGATCATCCTCGGGACCGCGAAAGGCGAGCGCCTGATGCGGCCGGAGTTCGGCTGTGACATCCACAAACACCTGTTTTCGGCCGCCAACCCCGCGACGCTCAACATGATCGAACGCAGCGTCCAAGAAGCGTTGGTCCGGTGGGAACCCCGAATCGATATCGAGTCGGTCGACGCCCGGACCGACGATCAGCAGCCGAACAAGGTGTTGATTGAGATTGACTACCACGTCAGAACCACCAACAGCCTCTCGAATATGGTGTATCCGTTCTACCTGACGGAGGGTGACGGATGAGCCAGCCTCCGACGCTCGACGACCGGAGTCAAGAAGAGCTGTTGGCCGAATTCACCGAGCGGGCCGACCAGTACGTCGACGGCTGGGAATCGAGTTCCGAGGATATGGCGAGCGTGTTGCTCCGGGTCGGCTCGGAGTTCGGAACGGATCTCATCGGGCAGCTCAACCGACTCCCGACAAAGCAGCGTGCGGCGTTTCTCGATACTCTCGGCGCGGAGTCACAGCCGCCGCAGGCCGCCCGGCTTCCGCTGTCCGTTTCGGTTTCGACCGACCTTGACCGCAACGTGCCCGTTCCGGGTGGAACGCAGGTCGTTGCCGAATCGAGCGACGGTGAGACCGAACCCTTCGAGATTCCACAGGGCCGAGGGTTCGAGGCGACGCCCGCCTCGCTCACCGAGAGCTACGCGGTCGACCCCACGACCGACCGACTCCTCTCACACGAGCCGCTGACTGACGGTGACTCCCAACAGCTGTTTGCGGGTGAGAACCGCCAACAGCACGCGATCTATCTCGGCGATAGCTCGCTTCTCAGAGTTGATCCTGGCTCGGTAATCGAGATCGAGTTTCAGGGATCGGTCGACGCCTCTGCACTCGATAAGGGGTGTGTCTGGGAGTATTACGGTGGTGACGACGAGGGGACAGAGGGGTGGCACAGCGTTCCGGCAGGCGACGCCGGGTCGGGAATCGGAACCGATGACGGTCTCAGCTACCCAGTGGACCAACAGTCGACGCCCACGCCGTCGACCGACGAGGAGCATTCAGTTCGGCTCCAGCTACCGGCTGAACTGGTCGAAACAACGGTTGGAGGGATCGAAAGCCGGTGGATTCGGTGTCGGCTCGACGAGCCAGCATCGGCTTGTTTCACGACTGAGATCGAGTCGGTTCGTGCGACGGTCGGCCAGTCGACCGAAACCGACCGGCTTACTCCCGATGCAGCATTCGCAAACGACGTTCCGCTTGATCTCGATGGAGACGGAGAGATACGACCGTTCGGACGCCAGCCACAGCCCTCGTCGACACTGTATCTCGCTGCGTCCGAGGCCCTCACTAAACTCGGTGGTCTCGTCACGCTCACGTTCGAGCCATCGACGGACACGGCCAGCGAGTCGGCGTCGACTACTGACGGTTCGGACGATGCTAGCACCGGTACGCAGAGCCCGACAGATGTCGATTTTGGCGCACTCAGTGGTCCACCCGAGGTCTCGTGGGAGTACTGGAACGGCACCGGTTGGGCAGGGTTGGCTGTTCGATCCGACGACACCAACAACCTCCAAGCGGCTGGTGACGTACAGTTCACGGTTCCCGACGATATCGCCGAGACGGCGGTGTCGGGTCACGAAGCCCGCTGGATTCGCGGTCGACTCGTCGGTGGGAGTTACGGGCAGCCAGCGGTTGGGCTACCTGATCACGACACTGACACAGCCCAACTACCGGCGTCGCCGCAGTACGGTAGCATCTCGTTGCAGTACGAACACACTGACTCGCCGTTTGCGCATGTCGTGACCGAAAACAACGGTATGTGTGAACCAGTGGCCGAGGCGGGCGGATATCGGCCGTTCAAACGGCTTCCGGACGCACACCAGACACTGTATCTCGGCTTCGATGCTACGTTGCGGAACGGGCCGATTCCACTCTTTGCCGCGCTTGCGGAGACGACCCATCCGCAGGGGTTCGACCCCGGCGTGCAGTGGGAGTACTGCACTGATCCCGAAACCGATAGCTGGTCGCGGCTCCCGGTCGACGACGGAACCAGTGGGGTGACCGAACGCGGCATCGTCTCGCTGCAGCTTCCCGAGTCGACGACCTCACACGAACGGTTCGGGACCCACTGTCACTGGCTTCGTGCGGTCGTAACTGAGGATTCGTTTGTAGCCGACGAGGGAACCAACTCACAGCCGACACAGCCTGCGGTCGACAGTCCGGCCGAGCCGACCGCACAGCCACCGGTCGTCGAGGGGCTGTACCTGAACACGCAGTGGGCTGACAATGCTCGTACGGTCGAGGACGAAACGCTCGGCACAAGCGATGGCTCGGCCAATCAGGCATTCACGTGTGCCCATGGCCCGCTGCTCGATTGTGAGGTTTGGGTTGATGAGGCCGACTCGCTGTCGACGGCCGAACGGGCTGACCTGCGTAAGACGACCGACCGCGTCGAGATCGTTACCGACGACCACGGCAATATCGAGTCCTTTTGGGTCAGATGGACGCCCGTTGCGGAGTTTGTCGGTGTTGGCGGCGAGAATCGGATCTATCGTTGCGACCGGTCGGCGGGAACGATTCGGTTCGGTGACGGCAACAGTGGACGGATCCCGCCGCGAGGGAACCCGGTTCGCGTGACGTACACTACCGGCGGTGGTGAGGGCGGCAACGTCGAGGCCGGCGCGGTAACACATCTTAAAACCCCAATCTCGCTGGTCGAGTCGGTCGACAACCCGTTTCCGGCCGACGGTGGTGCTGGTGGCGAGTCGATGGACGCGGTCGCATCGCGGGTGGCAGGTGAGATTCGGACGCGGGGGAAGGCAGTTACGGCTGCGGATTTCGAGCAGGTCGCGGCCACGGCCGTCCGGAAGCTTGCTGCTGTCGAATGCAAACCGCAGCTAGGCTCCGACGGAGACCGTTCGCCGGGGATCACGTTGCTGATCGTCCCCGATACGGACCACGAGCGGCCCAGACCGTCGACCGAACTCGAAGGGCGAGTCCAGCACGCGGTCAGCGAGGCGGCTCCGGCGAGACTGACCGACGGCGAGAGATCCCAGATCACCGTCCGTGGTCCGAGCTATACGCCAGTCTCGGTCGACGCAACCGTGCAGTCGACCGGCGTCACGAGCATCTCCGGACTCAAAACCGAGATCGAATCGACACTCGCGGCGCATCTCCATCCGATCACGGGTGGATCGGAGGGTACCGGCTGGGAGTTCGGCGAGCCACCGACGGCTGATTCGCTGGCGTCGCTTCTCAACTCGGTTCCGGGCGTGGATACAGTCACGGAGCTGTCGACAACGGTGCAGATCGGCGACGACACGGTTCAGCTGAGGCGGGGTTTGTCCTCGATGCAGCTACCAGTCGACGGGTTGGTCTGTACTGGTTCCCACGAGATCAGCGTTCAGGTCGGTGATGAGCGATGAGTATCGACGTTCCACAGCTCGATGAGGTGACCCACGAGGAGTTGGTGAGCCGAGCCAAAACGCTCGTTTCGGCACACTCCGAAGCGTGGACTGATTTCAACCCTCACGATCCCGGGATCACGATCATCGAACTGCTGGCGTGGCTCACCGAAACCCACAGCTACGAGTTGGACCAGATCACGGACTCTCACCGCAAAAAGTATCTCCAGCTGCTGGGTGTGCGGCCGACGCCACCGCAGCCAGCGTCGGTTCGGCTTGATCTGTCGACTGCCGGTGGGCAGTCAGGTCGGCTCCCTGCGGGAACCCAACTTACGGTCGACGACGGCTCGGGGAGCCACAAAGTGTTCACAACTGACCACGCGACGACGGTGACTGACGCGGACCTCGCCGCAGTCGTCGTCGACCACGACCGTGGTCACGAAACGACGACGAACGCCAACGAGACCGACGGTCTCAGCTACCGCGCGTTCGGCGACGAGCCGACCCCCGGCTCGGCGCTCGTGCTCGGCTTCGATGGCGACCCGTTCGAATCGGTCGGGGAGCTCTCGCTGTTCGTCGACTTCGACGATGCCGATCTCCCGGACCCCACGTCGGACGATACCACGATATATACTGATGGTTCTGCAGTCACGTTTGATCCGTCGGTGGAACTCGTTTGGGAGTACTGTCGACGGTATCCTGACGGGAGCGAGGGTGACACCGATGCAGCGTGGGAACCACTGACTGTCGTCACCGATACCACAACCAGCTGCTACGAAACGGGGTTCGTGAGGCTCGAGCGCCCCGAGACGTGGGAGCCGACAGCGTGGGGCTGCGAGGACCGTGGTCTCTTCGGCCACCAGCCGGGACTGATCTGGCTCCGGTGTCGCGTCGAGACCGCAGGCTACGAGATCCCGCCACAGTTCAACACTGTCGAGCTGAACGTTGTCGAAGCAAGCCACCGTCGACGCCACGAGGAACGCCTAGAGCCAACCGAGGGGTCGACCGACCTCGCTCCCCGAACCTACGGGTTCGACCATGCCCCCGTTTTGTCGGCAACAGTGACAGTCGACGGCGAGGAATGGACCGAAGTCAGGGACCTCGATGCCTCCGGACCCGCTGACCGCCACTACGTGCTCGATCAAGCGGTGGGCGAACTCACGTTCGGCGACGCCGAACGTGGCGCGAGACCGCCGGTCGACGCCGATGTCACCGCATCCTACGTCTCGGGCGGCGGTCCCGATGGAAACGTGCCGGAGACCGCTCGCTGGTGGTTCAGCGATGGCGACCAGCCGCTTGGCGACAGCACACTGGCGTCGGTCGACGTCACTCCCAAATCGGCCGCAACAGGCGGTCGTGAGGCCGAATCAATCACAGCAGCCGTCGACCGCTATACCCGTGACCGCCAAACTCCGTCCCGAGCAGTGACTGAATCGGATTATACGACGCTCGCCGAACGGACCCCCGGCCTCCGGATCGCTCGGTCGACGGTCCGTCTGCCCGACACGGATCGATCCCCGATCTCGGTCGTCGTCGTTCCGTACGCGCCGCCGGACGTGACCCGACCCACACCGAGCGACGGGTTCCGTCGAGCCGTCCAGCAACAGCTCGACCACCGCCGGCTGGTGACCGACCGTGTCACCGTGGACCCACCGACATACGTCGGGTTGAATCTCACCGTTTCAGTAACTGTCACTGATAGATACGAGACTGGCGGCGGTCAGGCAGCCATCGAAACCCATCTCGAAGCCTATCTCGATCCTATTCGTGGCTTCGAGGGGGATGGCTGGCCGTTCGGTCGGTCAGTCACGACGGCCGAACTTCGAGACCAGCTCGTCGACCTCCCGGCAGTCGATCACGTCGAGGAGTGTTCGGTTCGGACGGTGGGTGGCGGCTCAGTAACGCCTGACGGGACTGTTCGGATCGACGAGGAGACACTGTTCTACATCGAGAATCTCCAGATCGATACCACCGTTCGCGGGTCGAGGGGGAGGAGATAGCTATGGAGTTTTCCGCAGCCACGACGCTAACTACGACCGACTGGCGACAGTGGGCTGGTCGAAATACCGCTGTTAGCGGTGGCGGTATCGAGCTCGCAGCCGAGCCATTGTTGACAGTCGACCGGCTCGAATCGTCGACGATTGATATCGCGGTCGACGCTGACGGCGTCTACTACACGCTCCGGTCGTCGGCCGCGGTCTACCGCCACGACGACCAACGGTCGGTCGAACACCGTCTCTGGTCGGCCGAGGGCAGCGATCTAGCTGCGCCGCGAGCGATCTGTGTGAGTGACGGTCGGCTCTCTGTAGTCGACGAAACTGGGACTCTGGCAGTGATATCCACGCGTCTCCAGCAGCCGATTGGAACCATCGAGACCGACGTTTCGGAGCCGGTGACCATTGCGGCCGCCGGTGGGTCGCTCTATTTGCTCGATACTGCATCCGAGTCGGTTCAGGCGTTGCAGACCGATAGCACCACTGCAACCGTCTGTGATTCGCTTTCGCGGCCGCTCGATATGACAGTCGACGAGCGTGGGTCGATCTACGTTCTCGAAGCTCAAGCCACCCACAAGGAGGTCGAAAAACAGGCCGCGACGGGCGAACTCCTCGCTGGCCGGATTCTGGCGGGGCGGCAGCGCCGGATTCGGAAACTCGCTCCCGACGGCGAATGTGATCCCGGTCTGTTTCCGCTCTCGGAGTTCGAGACGGTCGACGGTGAGCCAGTGACGCCGACACGGCTTGGAACTGCGGTCGACGCGCCGCTGTTGGTGACGGGACAGACTGAACTCGATGACCAGACGGTCGTTGGTGACCTCGACCCCGAAACGTCGACGCTTCGGGAGCGAACCCGACTCGATGGCGGCTGTCGTGTGTTTCGAACCCCGGTCGCAAACAGCGATGGCACCTCGTATGCTGTGGTCGGCGACGCCAACCGCTGTTGCAGACTTGTTCCGACCGAGACCTACACTCGCGGGGCGGGCGACCGCTATCGCGGCTGTGCCTACCGGCAGTTCGACGCCGGATCGCCGATCCAGTGGCACCGATTGACGGTCGACCGCGAAGCACCGACCGCGAGCACACGGCTCCGGCTATCGTATCTCGCCAGTGACGATCCCTCTCCGCTGGACGAACCGCTGTCGAGTGCGACCGGTCTCGGCCAGTCGCTGTTGGTCGACCACGGGATCGATACCGTCTGGGAGTTGCTCTCGTACGAACCGGCCGGACTGGCCGCTCTGAGCGACGAGCTAACGGTTGGAGATGCCGAGAAATGTCTCGATACCGCGCTGGATGCGGCCGAGACCGCCCTTTCGGGCCAGTGGCAGACCGTCGAGTCGACGTCGACCGACGTGTTGCTGTCCGAGGCAACCGGCCAGTATCTCACCGTTCGGCTCGAACTCCTCGGGACGCCGACGGCCTCTCCTCGCGTCAACTCCGTGCGGGCGTTCTGGCCGCGACAGTCGTCGCTTCAGTATCTCCCCGAGCTGTATCGGACCGACGAGACCTCTGGGACGTTCCTCGAACAGCTATTGTCCGTGTTCGATGTCCTGTTTTCCGATATCGAACGGGAAGTCGAATCGGTTACGCAGTATCTCGACCCGGCGGCCGTGCCAGCCGAGGGGCTCCCGTGGCTCGCCGAGTGGATCGGCGTCGACACGCCGACCGAGTGGCCGATTGCGGCGACCCGCGAACTACTGGCGGCTGGTCCCGAACTGCACAGCAAGCGGGCCACCAGAGACGGACTCCGCGAGATGCTCGGCATCTATCTGCGCCACCTCTCGCCGCCGAAAACGCCCCCGGCCGACTGGATGGTGCCCAGTGGATCGTCGGGGCCCAGCACTGCCGATCTGTCCGGCGTCGACCACGGGCTCTGTATTCTCGAACCACAGGATCTCGACGCCATCGAGTCGACAGTCCACAGAGACGCCTATAAGACACACCTGCCCACCCAGCGATCCGTGGCGGTCTACGCCGGACCGTTTGATGAACCTGACCACCGCGAGGCGGTCGAAGCGATCATCCGCGAGGAAACGCCAGCCCACGTCCAAGGCTCACTCGTCGAACTAGAACCGGCGTTTACACTCGGTGCCGACAGCTTCCTCGGCTCTAACACCCGACTTTCGGAGCGACAGTTGGAACTCGGTGAGACACCGCTCGGTAACACCGCTGTTCTCGACTGATTTCAGCCGCGATCTGTCGAATAAAACGTAGATCTAAATACGATTGTTCGGCACAGTACAGTAGGTTGTCATTTCATGGTCCACGACAGCGAGCAGACCGACACGACGGGAACGAATCAGTTCGAGAAAAACCGGTTTTTTGATGGGAAGCTGATGACGGCGGGGGATATGCGGACCGAACAGCAGTACCACGCCGAACGGCTAGAGTTGGTGACCCGTCACACGACTGGGTCGGGCATCGTTCGCGGGCTGGGGGTCCGCTCCGTCGAGTCGACCGACGGTGAACTCGCTATCTCGGTTGATTCAGGCGTCGCCATCGATGGCGTGGGTCGACCCATTGTGGTCGACAGCCCGACGACGAAATCGGTCCCGGCTCCTGAGGGCGAGGAGATCCATCTGTTCGTTCGGTTCGACGAAGTCGCCCTCGAATCCGTACCCGTTCCTGACGCCGACGGCCCTCCCTCCGAGACGGAAGCGAATCGCCACGTCGAGGTATTCGAACTCATCTACCGGGAGTCTCCACCGGATCAGGAGTCGATTCCGATGGTCGATCTCGCGGCCAACACCAGTGCTGATGATCCGAGAACGGTCGCCGACCGGATCGCCGCTGGCTACCACGAGAAGTATCGGTCCGACGATGTCGACGGTGAGACAGCGGTGTATCTCGGCGGCTTCGAACGAGAGGCCGACGGCAGTTGGGTTCGTTCTCAGACTGCGCCACAGCCGGAGTACGCCTACGATCACGACCTGCTGTATGCCACGCTTATCGAGCACATTGCCGACACTGAGAACCCACATCAAACCGAGGTTGAGGCGGAGCCACCCGAGCCACAGCTTGATCCCGCGGAGGTAGACGGTATTCACGAACGCGTCGACTACCTCCAGTCCGAACTGGCCGACGTGAAACGCCGCCAGCAGACTGCCACAACCCATCTACTGCGGAAGACGCTCGACACCACCGCCCGTCTCTTTCGGTCGACCGCCGAGATGTTCGCTGACCACAGCGGCCCAGTCAGTAAGACGGCCCGCGAGATTGCCCAGCAGGTCGACGACGCGAGTCGCGCCGAGAGCTACACTGATACCGATCAGTATCTCTCGACGCTCCGCGAACTGTATCCCTCGCTCGCTGCGTTCGGCGACCAGCTTTCCGGCATCACCAGCGAGTCGACGGTCGACCGCTATCTCGACGCGGTTGCGGAGCTTCGGGAGGCGCTCGAAGCCGATCAGCCCGTCGAAGACGTCGCTGTTGGACTCGACGGCGTTGCGGAGGCCGCTGTCGACCTCGATCTGTTGCATTCAGCCACTGCAGAATTGTAAATTACGTAACTATATATGTCAAAGCGACAACCGTATATTATGTACCGTTTCAGACAGACAGTGCGGCAAACCAGAATTCCACAACGGAATACAAATGCCAGAATACCAATCCCCTGGAGTGTACGTAGAGGAAGTAGACACCGGGACCAAATCCGTAGAGGGAGCAAGCACGAGCACTGCTGGCTTCCTCGGCGAGACGGAGCGTGGTCCGGTTGAACCAACACTGATTACGAGTTTCGGACAGTTCAAACGCACCTTCGGTGCGAGTCCCGCCTCGTCTGATCTCGATGCCGCCGTCGACGGCTACTTTAAAAACGGCGGCAGTCGGTGTTACGTCGGTCGCGTCACCGCTGCTGATCACGACGATATTGCAACCGCGAAACTTGCTGACGACAACGCGGAGTCAGTTCTCGAGGTGTCGGCCAACGGTCCCGGCGACTGGGCCAACAGCATGGCCGTCATCGTCTCGGACGGCCACGACGATTTCTTCGATCTCACCGTTCGCTACTGGTCGACCGATATCGAGAGTGTCGACCAGCCTGCCGCCGAGGAGCCGAGCCCAGCACCGGATATCGACCATACCTTCGAGGATCTGTCGGCTGATCCCGAATCCAGCCAGTTCTACGAGAAACAGCTCGCTGGTTCGGTGCTCGTCGACGCAGAGTACCTCGCAGACGGTCAGCCGGTTGCGGGACTGACGTGGCTCTCGACGGCCAGTGACTCGGCGTCGGCAGCGACCGACGGCGGCCAGCAGACCGTTCAAATCCCAGAGGACCTCGATGAGAAAAACAAGGACGAACTACAGGATCTCAGCGAACCCTTCGAGAGCGTCGACAGCAGTCAGCTGAAGGCCGATCTGAAAGAAGATCTCGAAGCGATCCGCGACGGCGAGCAGGAGGTTGAGGTCGATGTCGCCTCGGATCTCTCCTCGAAACCAGATAGTGACGAAGTCTCGCTTTCCGATTACGAGGGCGTCGACCAGCCCGGGATGCGAACCGGGCTTGCCGGTCTCACACAGCACGACGATATCTCGCTGGTCTGTGTTCCCGACGAGAACAAGATCACCGGACTGACTGACGCTGTGGTTGCCCACTGTGAGAACAAAGGCGACCGGTTTGCGATCCTGCAGGCCCCGCAGGTCGCCGGCGCAGTCTCGGATATGGAGACACCCGTCGACTCCTCGTATGCGGGCTACTACTATCCGTGGATCAAAGTGTCGGACCCCTTCACCAACCGCGAGAAGCTCGTTCCACCGGGTGGCCACGTCGCCGGGATCATCGCCCGCAGCGACGCGACTCACGGCGTCCATGCCGCGCCCGCAAACGAGCCCGTTCGCGGTGCAGTCGAACTCCAACACGAGATTACGAAAGACGAACAGGATCTCCTGAATCCGAAGGGGATCAACTGTATTCGGAGCTTCCAGGGTCGTGGCATCCAGCTCTGGGGTGCCCGGACCTGTTCAAGCGACCCCTCGTGGAAGTACATCAACGTCCGTCGACTCTTCCTCTACGTCGAACAGTCCATTGAGGAAGGCACCGAGTGGGCAGTCTTCGAGTCCAACGACAAGGATCTCTGGGCCCGCGTCCGCCAATCAGTCGAGAACTTCCTGACGACCGTCTGGCGTGACGGCGGCCTGCAGGGGTCGACTGCTGACGAAGCGTTTTACGTCAAATGTGGCGAGGAGACGATGACTCAGGACGACATTGATAATGGACGACTCATCGTGGAGATCGGCATTTCGCCGGTCAAACCCGCCGAGTTCGTTATCTTCAGAATCGGCCAATGGACGGCTGACGCCTAATACCAATGCCAGATAGACACGGACCACTCAGAGCAAACCGGTTTCGGATCGAACTCGATGGGATTCAGATCGGCGGCTTCCGCCGCGTCGAGATTCCGACCGAGCGAACCGAACAGGTTGAGTATCGTGAAGGAAACGACCCGACCCACGACCGCGCTCTCGGCGGCAAGACCGTCTACGACGATCTAATCCTCGAACGCGGTTCCAAACAGGAAAACAGCGATATGTTCGACTGGCGGCAGACCGTCGTCGACGGCAATCTCGACGAGGCCCGCAAGGAGATCGCAGTCATTCTCCAAGACGAACAGGGCGAGTCGCACCTGCGGTGGAACTTCACGAAGGCCTGGCCCAAGGAGTACCAGCCACCAGCGCTCAATTCAGGAGCTGGCGGTGGCGACAACGTTGCCACCGAGACCTACATTATCACCTTCGACGAGATGGTGCGAAAAGACGTATGACCGATAGTAAACCCTACAGCGACCGATATACGGTGTCGACCCACCACTTCGGTGACGAGAGCCGGGTTGACGAGCAGGGATATCTCCACACGGGCCGTGCTCAGCGACAGCCCGAGCGAGTGGTCGTCTCCTGCGGCACCACGGAGGGTCGCAGATGACCGACTCTGCGCTGCAGACTGAACACGAGTTCACCCTGCCGCAGGGGTACGTCGACGACGACGGAACCCTCCACAAGGAGGGTCGGATGCGACTAGCAACCGCTGCAGACGAGATCAAACCGCTGAAAGATCCGCGCGTCCAGTCGAACTCCTCGTATCTGACCGTCGTCCTGCTGTCGCGGGTCGTCACCGAACTCGGCGATCTAGAGACAGTCGACCCCGATGTGATCGAATCGCTGTTCGTTACTGACTTAGAGTTCCTCCAGTCGCTCTACGAGCAGATCAACACGCCCGATGACGCCCAGTCAGCCGTTCCCGGTGAGGCAAGCGGCCTAGAGCCGACCGGGATGGATGCGGTCGACGACGGTGAGGCGATGCCGGGAAACACGACCAGCTAACCCCGCTGTACGATCCCGACGAACTGTACGAAGAGGTTGCCTTCGTGGCCTACCATTTCAACTGGAGCCACGATGAGGTCCTGCGGATGCCCCACTGGGAACGACACCGGTGGTGCGATGAGATCAGCGCGATCAATGAGAAACTCAACCGAGATGCCGGTGGTAGATCAGCCGCCGACAGCGGCGGCATCGAGTTGGTCAACCCGGAGTTCGAGGGGTGATCGCTGATGGGAACCGAAAACCCATATTCGCAGTATAATTTCGAACTCGAAGTCGACGGCAAGCCCGTCGCTGGCTTCTCGGAGGTGTCGGGACTGACGATGGAACTCGATACCGTCAGCTATCAAGAGGGCGGGGTCAACGACCACGTCCACCAGTTGCCCGGCCAGTTTGCGCACGCCAACCTCGTCTTGCAGCGCGGGTTGACCAAGGACACGACCTTCTGGAACTGGCTCCATGAGGTGATGAGCGGGACGATCAAGCGGCGAACGCTCGTGCTCAAACTCAAATCCGGCTTCAAAGGTGAAAGCGCGTGGGGGTGGGAGTTCACTAATGCCTACCCGATCAAATGGAGCGGCCCGGATCTCACCGGCGGCGCAAACGGAATGGCAATCGAATCGATTGAACTCACCTATGAGCGGTTCGACACGCTCTCCGGCATGCCGGAGTAGTTGTCGAACTCCCAGTTCGGCTAGTCGACGCTTCAACTGTCGTACTGCGACCGTATCTGAACGCTGACCGGCTCTAAACTGGACATACGTCGACAAGGATGGCCGAATACGAGCCTATTAGTCGATCCCGGCCAAGGTATAGATATGAGCAGTCACGCCAATATTCTTTCAGATGATGCCCCGTTGGATCTCCGACTCTCGGAGTCGGAGCTGGATCGAACTCACGACCACCTCGTCTCGTTCATTCGTGAGACCGTCGACGCTGCTGGCGCGGAGGGTGCCACACTCGGCCTCTCGGGTGGGATCGACTCGACGACGACTGCCTATCTCGCGGTCGACGCGCTGGGTGCCGATGGCTTGCACGGACTCGTCATGCCGAGTGAGGTCAACGACCCTGAGAACATGAGTGATGCCGAGCGCGTTGCCGAGGACCTCGGCATCGAGTACGACGTGATCGAGATCCAGCCCATCGCCGAGCAGTTCTTCGACGCCGTCCCCGAGGCAGCCGACAGCCAGTTGGCGACCGGCAACGTCTACGTCCGGACCCGAGCCGTCCTGAATTATTTCGTCGCAAACGCTGAAAACCGGGTTGTTCTCGGGACTGGCAACCGTGCCGAAGCGATGACCGGCTACTTTACAAAATATGGTGATCAGGCCGTCGACTGCAACCCTATTGGGGGGCTTTACAAACAGCAGGTCCGCCAGCTAGCCGCCCATATCGGCGTCCCTCACGATCTGGTGATGCAGACACCGACCGCAGGTATGTGGGAAGGTCAGACCGACGAGTCGGAGATGGGAGTCGGCTACGACCGGGTCGACGCGATCCTCGCGCTCCATATCGACGGCCCGCTGTCGACGGCCGCCACCGTGCGTGCGCTGGATGGTGTCAGCCGCGAGGAGGTTGAGCGAATCGAAGAATTGGTTGCCGGGAGCCAACACAAGCGGTCGATGCCGCCAGCACCCGAGCCGCTGGATCTGTAGGCCGTTTCCAAAGGTCTTTGTTCGCTGCGATTCTATCAATAATAGATGGATACTGCCGCGCGGGCTCGGGCCGAGACACGGGAGGTAGTGGCCGATATTGAGCCACAACACCTCCGTCAGGTGTTGTACGACCGACTCGCGGATTCGTCGATGGCTCCCGGTGTGCTCGTCTTCCTGAGTGCTCAGGCAAGTGATCCGGAGGTCGACCTCGACTCGCTGGCCGAACGGAGTGCTGGCGTCCAACTCATTTATGAAGGGCTTCGACTCACGCGGTCGATAGCCCACGCCGAGCCATGGACTGACACCGAAACGGACGAGATCGATGCGGATATCGATATACTCGCTGCTGACGTGTTCGTCTCGCGTGGCTTCTACCTCTTGGCGCAGACCGAAGCCTCCGCGGCCGCGGTCACCACCGTCCAGTCGTTCGGCCGTGATCAGACCTTGCGCGGTCGACCGGATGCCGATGTCGACACCCTCGACCGGAATCTGGAAGCCGACATCTTCGCGCTGGCGGTCCGGGCGGGGTTGACGGCGGTCGACACCAACCCCTCGGAGGCTGTCCTCTCGTTTGCGGCCGATCTCGCCCGTGCCGACGGCGAGGAGCTGTCGGCCGCCGGGATCGTGCTCTCGGAGTTGACTGTGAGTCGACTGACTGAGTTGTCGAACGGAGTCGACGGGGCCGTACCCTCCTCGGCGAGCGAGGGGTAGAAAATCGCCCGGCAGCGCCGTCAAATCGAAACGCGTAAAAGCATATCCGGCCAACGATTGATTGCGTGCCTGGGTAGCTTAGCGGTAAAGCGCGTCCTTGGTAAGGACGAGAGCCCGGATTCAAATTCCGGCCTAGGCTTCACGTCTTTCTCAGTGTCTTTCGTTCCGTACACCGGTTTCTGTCGTTATTCGAAGGCATCCTGCAGTGCCTCACCGGCACGTGAACGCACGTCGACTGCTGCCTCGATTCCCTCGAACGGATCGGACAGTCGACGCATGTTCGCGAAGTCGTGGATCATATCGCTGTAGTGGAGATGCTCGACGTCGACGGCGGCGTTTTCGAGGGCCTCGCTGTAGGCGAACTGCTCGTCACGCAGCGGGTCGTAGCCACAGGTGACGATGGTTGCATCGGGCAGTTGGGATAGGATTCGCTGGGGTGTCCGAAGCGGTGAAGCCCGAAGGTTTGCGCCGTCGACGTCGCTCTGGAGGTAGTGGTTCCAAAACCAGACCATTCCGCGTGCGGTGAGGAAGTAGCCATCGCCGTTTTCCTCGTAGGATGGGGTCTCGAAGGCGTGGTTCGTTACCGGGTAGAACAGCAGTTGGTGATCGATCTCTGGTGTGCCGACCTCTTTTTCGACGGCCATCTGTGCGACGACTGTCGCAAGATTCCCACCCGCGCTCTCACCGGCGACCGCGAGACCGTTCTCTCCGGCGATATGGTCGGCAGTCCACTTGGTCGCATGGTATGCGTCCTCGACAGCCGCGGGGAAGGGGTGTTCCGGCGCTTTGCGATAGTCGACCGAGACGACCATACACTCGCCCTCGGTGGCCAGCGAGCGGGCGACCCCGTCGTGAGTATCGAGGTTCCCGGCGACCCAGCCGCCGCCGTGGAAGTAGACCGTCGCTGGCAGCGCTGCATCCGGTTCGGGATCGTAGATCCGCACGCGGATATCTCGTGCTGGGGCGCGGATCTTTCGTTCTTCGACTGAGTCGACTGGTTCGGGGTCGACAGTCGGTGTGAAGAGGTCGCCGAGAGTTGCTCGCGCCTGTTCGGGTGACATCTGAGAGAGATCCGGCTCGCCCATCTCGCCGAGAGTGTCGAGAACGCCCTGCGCATCCGGATCAAGCGATTCGGCGCGCCGCTCGTCGGTTGGTGTCTGTGACATGCTATGTAATACAGTGCCAACCTCAATAAACAGCTATTGCGACGTCAGTATCCGGTCGCACGAACAGATCGTCGACCGGTCGTCACTGTTCAGCGCATCCTTTAGGATACTGCCGCCGAAACCCGACTGTAAACAGATGGGATTCCACACATTCGATCCGGCCGAGGCCGACCGCTTAGAGGACGTGAGTCGCTACCGCTTCTGTTCCCGCGAGGAACTGCTTGGGGCTCTGGGCGTCGACGAAGATCACCTACTCGATTTGGGAAGCGGCACCGGCTTCTACACCACCGATCTTGCCCCGTTTTTCGACCGCGTGTCGGCGGTCGACATCCAGCCAGCAATGCACGAACTCTACCGCGAGAAAGGCGTGCCCGACAACGTCGACTGTGTCGAGAGCTCGACTGCCGAACTTCCGTTTACCGACCAATCAGCTGATGCTGCGATCTCGACGATGACGGCTCACGAACTTCCGCTTGCGGAGACGCTGGCCGACCTTTACCGGGTGCTTCGACCGGGGAGTCCAGTCGTCGTGGTCGACTGGTCGGCCACGGGTCGCGGCAAGGCCGGACCACCAGTCGACGAGCGGCATCCGATGGCGGCCGTGACGGAGGCACTCACGGAAGCAGGATTCAGCGTCGACCGGGCTGTCGAGCGGCCGGAGACGTATTTCGTCACGGCCTCGCGGTAGTACGCTTTTAATTGGTGTTAGACACCGCTTACTACAGCACTCAGTCAGTTGCCCCCAGTATTAACCACGCGGCCAGCCAACTCCGCCCATGATCAGTTCCGACCGTATGGCGGCCGTCGACGTCAACGCCGCCGCCCTCGGTATCCCCCGAAAACAGTTGATGGAGTCCAGCGGCAACGCCGTCGCACGCGTCGTTCGCTCCGAAGCCGACCCCGGAAGTCGAATCGTCCTCGTCTGTGGCCGCGGCAACAACGGCGGCGACGCCTTCGTCACCGCTCGATTCCTCAGCGAATATGATATCGAAACCGCCCTCTTGGGTCGACCTGATGCCATCGGTACCCAGATCGCCCGCGAAAACTGGGACGCTCTGCAGGCTGCCGATCTGTCGACGACGACCATTACCGACACCAGCTATCTCGATGGGTTGGATCTCGAAGCCGCCGACTGCATCGTCGACGCGATGCTTGGAACGGGCGTCACTGGCGCGCTCCGCGAACCCGAAGCGAGTGCTGCCCGCGCGATCAACGCCACCGATACGCCAGTTGTTTCGGTCGACGTTCCATCTGGGGTCGACGCCGACACCGGGGCCGCTGATGGTGTCGCCGTTGAGGCCGACCACGTCGTCACCTTTCACGACACCAAACGCGGTCTCGAATCGCTCGATACGCAGCTCACGGTCGCCGACATCGGGATTCCCGAAGCCGCCGAACTGTTCGTCGGCCCTGGCGACGTTCGGGGCCGCAAGCGGGCCGCCGAGAGCCACAAGGGCGACCACGGCGAACTCCTCGTTATCGGCGGTGGTCCCTACACCGGCGCACCTGCACTGGCTGCACAGGCCGCGCTCCGGGCGGGTGCTGATCTCGTCCATGTGAGCTGTCCGGAAACGGTTGCCGAGGAGATTCAGGGGTACAGCGAGAACCTGATCGTCCACCCCTTCGACGGCCAGCGACTGACTCCCGAGGCAGTCGACGCGATCCTTGACCTCGCAGGCGAGATGGATGCCGTGATCTGTGGCCCCGGGCTTGGGAGCCACGAGGAGACGCTCGCGGCCGTCGAGTCGTTTCTCGAATCGTTTTCCGGTCGCGGGGTTATCGATGCCGACGCGTTGTCAGTTGTGCCCGAGGTCGACACCGATGCGAGCTTGATCTGTACTCCTCATCAGGGTGAACTCGTCAAAATGGGCGGCGAGACCGACGACGACTGGGAGCGACGGGCCGAGTTGGTCACCGAGTTCGCCACCGAAATCGGTCAGACGCTGCTGGTCAAAGGTGCCTACGACATCATCGCCGACAGCGAGGAGACGCGCGTGAGCCGGACCGGCAACCCCGGGATGACCGTCGGCGGCACCGGCGACGTGTTGGCGGGCGTCGTCGGCTCGCTGTTCACCAATCGTGAGCCACGGACTTCGGCTGCCGTCGGTGCGTATCTAAACGGTCGGGCCGGTGATCTGGCCTTCGAGGACGCGGCGTACGGCCTCGTAGCGACGGACCTAATCGACTGGCTCCCCGAGCCGTTCACAACCGATGAGTGAGGACTCTGAAGCAGCCGAGGAGCTAACGCATACCGACGATGAGGGATCGGTCCAGATGGTCGACGTCGGCAGCAAACCCGACACCAACCGCCGGGCGGTCGCCACCGGGACGATCAATCTGTCGGCCTCTACAGTCGAGGCCATCAAAGCCGACGAACTCGGCAAAGGCGACGTCCTTGCGACCGCACGGATCGGTGCGATTCAGGCGGTCAAACACACGTGGGAGACGATTCCGATGTGTCACCAAATTCCGATCACGAACGTTGAGACCGAGTTTACGGTTGAGGCAGATCGGATCGAGCTCACAGTTACAGTCGAGACGACCGGCAAAACCGGCTGTGAGATGGAGGCGCTTGAAGGTGTGACGACGGGGCTCAACGTCGTCTGGGATATGTGCAAAGCCGCCGAGAAAGATAGCAATGGGCAGTATCCCTCGACTGCGATTGCGGACGTTCACGTGGTCGACAAACAGAAACGGCAGATCTGAGCCGTCTTGGATCACTCCTGTCGATGTGACCGAACCGGTTGCCACTGACTGTTCGGTATTCGGCTGTTAACGCTGGTAGGCTATTACTAATCATTACCGTCTGGGCTGCGCCTGTTGGCACAGGATTATTTTACAATCTCAGAATATGAAGAAAACTATTCACAACCAGCGAACCACGGTACGGACTGCGGAGAAGGTGTTATCAAATGTCAATGCAAGCTGTGGTCTACCAAGGACCACACGATGTAGCCATCGAAGCGGTCGACGAACCACAAATCGAACACGAAAACGATGTTGTGATCGACATCACGACGAGCTGTATCTGTGGGTCGGATCTCCACATGTACGAAGGTCGAACCTCCGCCGAGGAGGGAATCGTCTTCGGGCACGAAAACATGGGTGTCGTGACCGAGGTCGGCGATGCGGTCAGCACACTCGAAGAGGGCGACCGGATCGTCGCTCCGTTCAACGTCGCCTGTGGCTTCTGTAAGAACTGTGAAAACGGCAAGACGGGCTTCTGTACCAACGTCAACCCCGGCTTTGCGGGGGGTGCCTATGGCTACGTGGCCATGGGACCGTATAAGGGCGGACAGGCCGAGAAACTCCGTGTTCCGTACGCCGACTTCAACGCACTCAAACTGCCGAAGGGCGACGAACACGAGGACTCGTTTTCGCTGTTGGCGGACATCTTCCCGACGGGCTGGCACGGTACCCGGCTTGCGAACCTCGAACCCGGCGACTCGGTAGCTGTCTTCGGCGGCGGACCGGTCGGCCTCATGGCCGCCTACAGCGCCGACCTGCAGGGGGCAAGCGAGATCTACGTCGTCGACCGTGTCCCCTCGCGGCTCGAACTCGCCGAGGATCACTGTAACGCGACAGCGATCAACTTCGAAGAGGGCGACCCCGTCGAACAGATCATCGACGAACACGGCGATATGGTCGACAAAGGTGTCGACGCCGTCGGTTACCAGGCCATCGATCCCGAGACCGACCCCTCGGACGACGCCTACGACCCGGCCCGCGAGAACCCGGCGGTCGTTCTCAACCAGTTGATTCAGGTGGTTCGACCGACTGGACAGCTCGGTATTCCCGGCCTCTATGTGCCGTCTGACCCCGGTGCGCCCGACGAGATGGCCGCACAGGGTCGACTCGGCATCGACTTCGGGAAACTGTTCGAGAAAGGCATCAAACTGGGGACCGGCCAGTGTAACGTCAAAGCCTACAACCGTGAGCTTCGAGATATGATCATCTCAGGCAAAGCCGACCCAAGCTGGGTCGTCTCCCACCGCGTTGGACTGGACGAAGCGCCCGATATGTACGAAGCCTTCGACAACCGCGAAGAGGGTGTGACGAAAGTCCTGCTCGAACCATAAGCGGTCGACCTGCTTTCCTTCGCCCAAATGTTCTTTTTTTATACTACCGCCGGAGCCAGAGTGTGGGGTGTTTGCCCCGGAGATGTTGCTGGTAGGCTTTGACTAACGCAGGATAGGAATCCTTGACGACGTACCACTCACAGCGTTCGCAGTTGCCAGTCAGCATTTCGTCACCTGTGTCGACCATAGGTGCTTCCTGAGCGATAGCTGCTGTTCGATTCGCACCGTGTGCCCGGTTACCATCATCGATTCTTCCCGCCACATCGGATGAATGTACCGGTTGTTTTCATTACGATGACTAGATGAGGTTTGGCCTGCTGGCCGCGGCCGCGAAACAATCAATAGCGGTACCGTGCTACGTCGACACAATGTGTAAGTACTGTAACTACGCCATGACCGACGGCTGGACGGAGCTGTTGGAGCACGATGACGTCTATCAGACCGCAATGGCAGACCTCCGGGGCGACCGCTCGAACTACGGCTTCAGCGAGGAGTTCGACGAACTCCGGGAAGATCTCGCTGTCTGACTGCGTCGACCAGCCAGTTACTCACGCAGCTCCGCCTTGTCGTCCGGATCGATCCGGAGCGGAAACAGCGAGTCGACATCCTGATCGACAGTTGTCTGGCTGTCGACAGTCGACTCCCGGTCGACGAGACACTCATCGAGGCGGTCGGTGATTTCGTCCGCATCGAACTCGGTTCCGATAAACACGAGTTCCGTTTGGCGGGTATCCTCGGCGTCCCACTCACCGATGGGCCCTGCCTGAATAGATCGACCGGCCCGGCTCATCCCGATGACGTTCTCAGTGCCTGCGAGATTGCAGAGCCCCTTGGCGCGGATGATGCCGTCGTCCCGCTCGTAGAGCGTCGCGGCGAACTGCGCCGGATCGAACGGTCGCTCGCGGGTGTAGACGAACGATTCAACGCCGTGGGTGTCGGCTGCGCTCTGCTCGTCGTGAGTGTGGCTATGGCTGTGGGTTGCGGCCGCACTGTCGCCGCCCTCGCGCTGTTTGTGCTCCCGGAGTTCCTGTTTCCACCCCGCAGATCGGCGGGCCTCCTCGAAATCAAATCGACCGGTGTCGATCACCAGCGAGGGGTCGACCTCGGAATACTCGGTCCGCCGGATCGTCGCCCGCGGATTGAGTTCACTGACGACGTCGACGATTCTGTCAAGTTCGTCGTCGGGCACCATATCGCATTTGTTGAGCAGGAGGACGTCACAGAACTCGACGGACTGGACGAGGACATCGGCAAGCGGTCGGTCGGGGTCCGGTTCGTCGGCACCAGCAGGCAGCGATGTACCTGCGTCAAACTCCTTCCAGAAGCCGTGGGCGTCACACACCGTCACCATCATATCGAGTCGGAACGCCGCGGTCGGATCAGGACCGTCCTCCCGTGGCTGGGTGAGCGTCCGGGCAATCGGCGTCGGCTCGGAGATCCCTGAGGCTTCGATGACGAGGGCATCAACATCGCGGTTCTCGGTGAGATCGACCATTTGCGCGACCAGATCTCCCTGTAGTCGACAACAGATACAGCCATTCGAAAGCTCAACGAGTCCCGTATCGGGATTCTCTCGCTCGATCAGGTCGGCGTCGACGTTGACCTCGCCCATGTCGTTGACGATGACTGCAAGCTCGTTCCCTCGGTTATTTTTGAGTAGGTGATTGACAAGCGTCGTCTTTCCCGCACCCAGAACACCACTGAGAACGGTCACTGGTGGTTTGTCATCCGTGGAGGTCATACGTCGACTCGCCGAGCAGGCCGCAAAAAGCTACAGAGCCGTCGAATTCGGTGACTGTCACAAACCCGGTATCCACCCGAGAGACCGATCTCAGGTCGACTCGACCGGACTGAGCGCGGCGGCCTTCGCTCGGGCCTGCTCGATGATCGAGGGGCGAGCATCGAACTCAAGCAGGACTTGATCGGCCTCGTAGGATTCGGTCTCCACGTGGGCGTGGTCGTGAACCCACGACACGAGGCTCATCGTCTCATCTGTGATCGGCACCAGCAGGCGTTCGTGTTTCCAGTCGGGCAGTTCGGCCTCGACGCGCCGCCGGAGCGTCTCGATGTTCTTGCCGGTGCGGCCCGAGACCGGAATCGGGTTCGGCGCGATGCCCGACAAGGCTGACTTTTTCTCGTCGAGTTCCTCGGCGGAGAGCAGGTCGACCTTGTTGAAGACAGTGAGAATCGGGGCTTCGTTGCGCTCGTGGAGTGTGTCTCGCGAGGTAACGAGCTTTTCGCGCATCTCCTTGACCGGCTCGCTGGCGTCGACCACCAGCAGGACGAGATCGGCTCGGTACACGGACTCAAGAGTCGACTGGAAGGATTCGACCAGCCAGTGTGGGAGATTCGAAATAAAGCCGACCGTGTCGGTCAACAGGATCTCTCGGCGGTCCAACTCGGCGCGGCGCGTTGTCGTGCCGAGTGTCGTAAACAGCATGTCCTGTGATTCAGCGACCGAATCGAGATCCGGGTGTTTGTCGACGTTCTCGTCGACGTCGAGTTCCGCGGCAAGTTGGCGGAGGAGCGTCGACTTCCCGGCGTTCGTATAGCCCGCCAGCGCGACGAGATCGAACCCCGACTCCCGGCGTTCGTCCCGGCGTTTGGCCTCTTTGTCGGCGATTGCGTCCAACTCGTCTTTGATGTTGGAGATCTGGGATTTGATGTCGCGTTCGCGGCTCTCGTCGTACTCACCGAGCCCCATGAAGCCGGGGCGCTCGTCGCGTTTGGCGAGGCTGGCTTTCGCCGCCGCCCGCGGCAGTTCGTACCGGAGTTCGGCGAGTTCGACCTGTAGTTGGGCCTTCCGAGTGTTGGCCCGCTGGCCGAAGATGTCGAGGATGAGCGTAAAGCGGTCGAGGACGTCGACCTCCGCAGGCAGGGTTTGGCCGATGTTGAACATCTGGAACGGCCCGACCTCGTTGTCGATAATTACCGTGTCGGCGTCCAGTCGCCTGACGAGTCCGGCGAGTTCCTCGACTTTTCCCTCTCCAAAGCAGTAGGCGGGGTCCTCTGTGCGTGTCTGTGTGAGTTCGCCGACGACGGTGTAGCCCGCGGCTGCGGCCAGCTCCCGAAGCTCGGAGAGGTCCGGCGTGCCGCTTTCGACCCGTTTGGCGACGATTGCTTTCATCGTGGCTCCTCGTTGGTCGACTGCAGTCGTGACGGTCGACTGTGATTACTGTACAGTGTGAACCACTTCCATGAGTAGGGTTGGCCCGCCACAGTCAAGAATCCCTCGGCGATCCGGCTCACCGTTATCGTGTTTTGATGTCGTCTTCGTCCTTGATGATCCGCGTTTCGCCCTGCCCGCTGGTTTCCTCGTTGACGAGCTCATAAAACTCGTTTTGGAGGCCGGCGGGGAAGGTAACGACGCCGACCCACGAGCCGTCGGCCTGCCACTCCTCGCGTTCGAGTTCGCCGTACTGGCGGACTTTTGCTTGTGCACTCCCCGCATACTCGGCGGGCAGTTGGGCCGCAATCGTCACCTCGTCGAACCGGATCGGCAACACCGGTCGGAGATCTTCGAGTGCCTCGTCGACCTGCGCCGAGACCGGCTCCATCGGATCGATCCGGAATCCGGCCTCTTCGAGCGCGCGCTCGATCCGCTCGGGCGGATGGGGGGCGTCGTCCATCTGTGGGTTGACCGCGTTGCGCGTGATCGTCGTGATGAGCTGTTTGCGCTTCTGTTCTTGCATCTCACGGCGCTGGTCGGCAGTGATCTGGATCTCCCCGCGTGTGATTACTTCCGGGATGACCTCCATGGGATCGGTGGTTCCGAACACTTCTTCGAGATCGGTCTCGGCCGGGCGGTCGCCGCGCGAGGCGTTCTCGAAGACGTCCTCGGCGGCGATTACGTCCTCGAGTTCGCCGTCGAACTCCTCGCGTTTGATTGCCAGTGCGGCATCCGGGTCGACGAGCACCTCGAAGCGCGCACCGTGGGATTCGAGGCGTGCGGTGACTGCATCCTCAAGCGATATCATACCACAGCGTAGCGCGGCCGGTGGTAAAAACTCTCCCCGACGATGTGGGTGGTCGGCTTCGATTCTCCCACCCCGAGTGGCGCTACGCGAACAGGGCGAGCGGGCTCCGAAGCGCGGCCGCTCGGCGTCGAAAACAGTGATTGTCGACCGGTAGGCAGTGCCTACGCCGCCAGCCACTCGTCGTGGCAGTCGTCGCTACAGAAATGGTGGTGGACGGCGCGACCGTCTTCGATTTCGCTGACGACGCGGTGGCTCGTCGACTGGATGATTTTGCTGCTGCACTGCTCACATTCCGGCGCGTTTTCCTCCGTAACATCCTCGCCAATATCGGACGTGGGATCGACCATACTGCAACGAGAACGGTCTCGCTATGTTAAGGTGTCTACTCGGAGTGAGCAGACTCCTCCGGAACGCCGACCTACAGATCGATTACGTTCGTCCCGTTCGATCAGTGTGTCGACCTCGTCGAGGGCACACGTTGTCGGCCAACGCAGTGTAAGCCGCCGACCGCTCCAGTTGCTCGCACTGGGTGATCATCTGGCCGGCTGTACAGTGGATGACGACAAATAGTTGGTTCCGTGGCAGTTGCTGGCGGTGCTACGCGGTTAGTCGTCTGCGGCTTGTTCGCCGAGATCGCTGATGACATCCTGATCTGTCGGCTGGCGGGCCCTGTACTTCGCGACGAGGCTATCGAGTTCTTCGGGGTCGTCGGCACCCGGAAGCTGCTCAGTCGCGGTTGTGGACTCTCCCTCGACTCCCAGCACGTCGGCGACGTGGTCGGCCGTCGCCTCGGCCATCATTCGGTAGGTTGTCAGCTTGCCGCCGACGACGCTGGCGAAGTTCTCGACGCCGTCTTGCTCGTGGTCGAGCAGGAAGAAGCCGCGCGAGATCCCGCGCTCGTTGCCTTTGCCCGAATCCTTGCTTCCGCGACCTGCTTCGTCGGGCGCGTACAGCGGCCGGACACCCCACCACGTACGATCAATATCGCGGCCTTCGATTGCCGGCATCATGTCTGCACACTCCTCGAACATCTTTTGAACCTCCCACTGTTCTTCATCGAACTCGTCGGGGTCGTCGACTGCCACGCTTGTGGTGCCCAGCACGACCTGCGTCTGGTGGGGAATGATGATGTCGCCGTCGTCGGGGACCCGGCATCGGTTGATGACTGGTTCAAGTCCCTCGTAGTCGACGCTGACCATCACGCCCTTGGTGGGCTGCATCTCGACGTCGACGCCAGCGAGTGCGGCACATTCGCCGGCCCACGCGCCGGTCGCGTTGATGACGTAGTCGGCTTCGATGGTCTCGTTGACCTCGCCGCCGATCTCGACACTCGAAACCGCGCCGTCGCTGACAGTGATCCCCTCGACTGGGGCATGTGTCAGGACGGTCGCACCGTGGTTTTCAGCACTGGCAGCATTGGCCGCCACGAGCCGCGATGGATAGATTACGCCGTCGGGAACGACCATTGCGCGGACGACGTCCTCGGAGAGTTCGGGGACGCGGTCGCGGGCCTCGTCGCCATCGATGACCTCTGCGGGGATGCCGTGTTCCTGACAGCCTTCGAGTTTGGCCTCGAAGTACTCGGGGTCGTCCTCGCTGAGTTGGACGAAGATACCGCCGCTGTCGCCGATACACTCTCCGGCGATCTCACGGATGATTTGGTTTTCCTCGATACATTCGGCTGCGCCCTCGGGGTCGGACTCGGCGTAGCGTGCGCCACTGTGGAGCAGGCCGTGGGAGCGGCCAGTGGTGCCACCTGCGAGACCACTCCGCTCTACGAGGGTGACGTCGACGCCACGCATCGCGAGATCGCGTGCGGTTCCGACGCCTGTACCGCCACCACCGATGACTAGTACGGTTGTTTGGTGTGTCATGAGTTCACACCCCGGAGTCACGACGCCACCTCCACAGCCGCATCTGTGCAGGCTGCCGTGTGAAAATCCTGAGGTATGGTACAACTACACACTGAATAACCAAAAACGCACTTGTTTTTTGAACGATTGTTTTACGAGACTATCTAAGCGATGGCGTAATTTCTGCTGATAGAATCTCCGACTTCCGTGCGTCGACATTCGTCGCTGGCTGCTCGCACCCCTCGCCCACACAGACCGACTCGAAGGCTTCGGGATAGCTCAGATCGCCCGTACCCATGATTTCGATATCCGAATCCTCCCAGTCGGCGGCCGCATCCTCTCCGACATCGATAGATTCGGACTCCGTGTCGTTTCTGATCGTCACATTCCGGATAACACCGCTTCCGCCCTCGGCCTCCTCGTGGATCTGTATCGGCGCGCCAGCCGCATCGTGGCGCATGATGATCTCACAGTCCTCGATGCGAATATCATCGCCGGGATTCCGAACCCGAATCCCCCGCATGTTTCGCTGCTCAGTTTCGCTTTTCGGTGCTGGGCCATCGTTGACGATGAGACAGTTCCGGACGACACTCCCGCTGGAGCCAACTCGAATCGCTGCGATGTTGGTGTTGTGTGCGACACAGTTTTCGATCAGTACGCGACCGTCTTCCCCGTCGTCGTACCCCGGCGAGGAGGCGTAGATTCCGTTGTCCGAAAAGCCACTGAAAGAGCAGTTGCGGATATCGACCGTTCCGGCGTGGTCCCGTGGCACGTAGAAGGGTCGACACTCACTTTCGTCGACTGCACCGTCGGGAAACGAGAGGCTGTCGACGATGACTGTTGCCCCCTCGTCGGTCTCCAACCGGAAATGTGATTTCTCGCTCGGTTTGCCTCGAACGGTGAAGTTTCGCAGTTCGACCGTTCCTGACTCGGCCCGGACGTTGTTCCGGAACGAATCGCCCGTTAGTTCGAGACTAACATCGCCCTGTCCGACAACGGCTGCGTTCTCTGTTGCTCCCTCGAACCCCTCGCCGTCCCATTCGTAGCTGCCCGCCGGAATGTGGACTGTCGCGCCGTCGACGAACTGTTCGTTTAGGTAGGGGTCGATTAGCTCGCCGGTAGTCAGTCCCTGCTCGCCGAGGTCGACCGTCGCTGGTGTCGCTGCGGCCGGCGTTCCGAGGCTTCCGACCGCAGCTAGCCCACCGAGTAGCCTCAGATACGACCGTCGACTGCGGCCCGATGAGTCGCCAGCACCGTCTTCACTCTGGTGTAAAACCATATGCGATAAGAGACTATCACACAAATAGTAATTCCTACCAGATAGGTAGGGATACCATTACCAACGGGTAGTTTGAGAGTATTACTCTTCGGTTGGCTGTCGCTCTCTTATCAGTCGATCCACTACTCGTGGTACCGTCTGTCGACCTCGGTAAGAAAACCGAATACAGCCGTAGCACGTCCCACAAAGCGAATACCGTCAGCCTACCAACTTCCACCGTTCAGCGTGGGATGAGTTATCGATTACTCGACGTGTCTCAGGCGACGGCCTTTTCGAGTAGTTCGAGGGGGTGTCGGATCTCGTAACCCGTGCCGTGGTTCATCTGCATCGCACAGGTCGGACACTCGGTCATGCCAACCTCTCCTTCTGCGTGTTCCATGTGATCGAACATCTCCGCGCCGATCTTCATCGAGGTTTCGTACTTCTCGGACTTCCAACCGTAGGTCCCCGAGATACCGGAGCAGGATTCGCCGACGTCCTCGATGTGGGCACCGTCGAGTTCACGGAACAGTTCGACTGCCTGCCGGTCGAGGCCCTGGTTCCGGGCGTGACACGGCGCGTGGTAGGCAAACGACTGTGGGTCGACTTCGCTCTCGCGGATGGCCGCGCCCAGATCCTCGTGAATCCGGAGGAACTCCATGGCCTCGTAGGTATGTTCCGAGAGATCTTCGATCCCCTCGATGTCGAACAGTTCGGGGTACTCTTGGCGGAGTGCCATCGAACAGGAGGTACAGGAGGCAACCACGTCCGCGCCGTTCTCGATTGCCTTGCCCAGTTCGCGGACGTTGACTTCGGCCTCGCGGCGGGCGTCTTTCAGCATCCCGTTGGCGAACATCGGGGTGCCGGAACACTGCTGTTTGGGCACCAGCACCTCGTAGTCGAAGGATTCGAAGACGCGAACCATCGCCTTGCCGACCTCGGGCGTGTTGTAGTTCGAGTAGCAACCGTGGAAGTAGGCGACCTGTTTGTCCGGGTTCGTGACCTTCGAGCCGCCGCGCTTCTTGAACCACTGGCGGAAGGTCTCGGTAGCAAACTCCGGCACGTCGCGCTCGCTGGGAATACTCATGATCTTCTCGCCGAGGACGCTGGTGATGCCCAGTCCCATCACGAAGTTCGCGAGCCGTGGGACCTTGCTCCCGATGGAGGCCAACGTCCGGTAGTTCGAGAGCATTCGGTTGCGGAGATACTCGATGGACTTCTTGTCCATGTGTTCCTCGACGTACTCCCCGCGTGCGGTGTTGTGCATCTGGCTCAGTGGGACGCTCGACGGACAGGCGTCGTCACACCGCATACAGTTCGAACACGAGAGGATCGAATCGTCGATGTCGACGTCCTCGCCGCGTTTGAGCCGCCACTGTTCTGGGCCCTGGAATTTGGGGCCGGGGAAGTCCTCGTCGACTTCGGCAACTGGACACGACGTATCACAGCTCGTGCATTTGTAACAGTTGTCGGCTCCGGGTCGAAGGTCCATATCCTCCGAAGAGGGGAAGACGTCGACCGGCTCGAACTCATCTACTTGCGTCGTCGGATCGAAATCGCTTGCTTGTTCTGCGTCGCTCATTGGTGTACCTCGTGTTTTGCCGCCTGCTCGCCAGCCCGTTCACCAGCAACCACCGCAGTTGCCAGCGAGACACCGCTCTGTGATTTTTCCGCAACCGTATCGGCACCGCCGATCACTGCACCCGCCGCCCGGAGGTTCGTGAACTCCGGGGCCTCGTCGGCGGTCAGTGGTCGCATCGTCTCGTCGACCCGAACGCCGAAGTGGGCAAACGGCTGGTCGGCGAAGGCTTGCTTGTCGAACCAGTCGTAGCGGTCCTCCGGATGGGGAATGTGACAGTCGAAAATCGGCTCGGTCACACCCTCCTCGCGTCCTGAGTCGATTCCCTTGCCGACCAGTCCGCCCGTCGCCAGCACGAACTCGTCGGCGTGGAATGGCACCTCTCGGCCCTTGCTGTCGACGATAACCGCCGTCAGTTCGCCATCCTCGACCTCGTAGTCGACGACGGGGTTGCCGGACGAAATACGGACGCCCGCCTCGTCGACTGCTTCCTTCAATCTGTCTGCGAGCCGCATCCCGGGGTAGCTCGGTGGCCCCATCGGGATCTCGAAGACGTCGACGCCGAGATGGCGTTCGAGGTCGGTTCGCACGTCTGCGGTGTGTTCGTCGCCGAGGAACGCCGGGAGACCGACGCGTTCGGCATCACCGAGGTGTGGTTTGACCTGCTCGGCGAGCGCCTCGCGGGCACCCATTGTCCGACCCTCGTACTCGACGTCTTCGTTGCCATCGAGTCGTTTGGCCAGCCGCGTCACCCGCGAATCGTTGGCGTAGCTGCCGGGGAAGTTGCATTCGACACCCTCGGCATCGAAGGGGACGCCTGCATCCTCTAAGTGGTCGGCGAGCATCCCACCGTTGTACTCGGTCATCTCCTCGAAGCCGACGATCAACATCGGTCGCTCGTCGCTCGCGATCCCTGCCGCAGCCGCCGAAGGGTAGCGAGCAGTCGGTTTGACCGCGCCGCCGAACGTCGGGATCAGGGCGTTGGTGTCGGTATGGCTGCCCTGATAGCTGTCGCCGACAATTTCGTCGAACCGGTCGAGCCCGTCACGGATCGCCGTCTCACCGGCTACCGAGTACGGATGCTCCTCGGGCAGGTCGTCGACTGCCGAAAACGGATCGGCAATCGGGTCGTCGCTGCCGTTGTAGCCCAGTATGTCGATCAGGCCGCTGGCGTGGCGGAGGGTACTCTTTTTGTAGGTAACAAGCCGGACACTAGCGCCGGTTTCGGCGGCCTCGATGGCCGCAATCGAGCCAGCAAGCCCGCCGCCGATCACGATCACGTCTTCACGAATCGCCATTAGTCATCCCCCTTTCGGCCGCCGTCGGTCGCAGCAGTTCCGGCTGCGCCGCCGGAGGCACTGGTTCCCTGACCGCTGTCGAACGCCGAAAAGTCGACGACTGCGTCCGTGGTCGCGGCGTCCTTGTCGCGGTTCATCGTCGTCGCGTGCAGCGAGTATTTGAGCGCCGCCTGCGAGAGCTGGGTGCCCCACATCGCGTGGCGTTCACCCTTCCAGCGCTCCTGATACAGTTCGTCCCACGCCTCGTAGGCGACCTCCGAGTCGTAGTCGTCATACAGCTCTGCGGCCATCCGGTGACAACAAAAGGCCCCTTGACAGTTCCCCATCGAGGCACGCGTTCGAAGCCGGGTGGCGTTGAGGTCCGATCCTGAACCCTTGATCCCGTCTTTGACCTCCGCGCGCGTGACTGCTTCACACTCACAGACGACCGGGTTCGGGCCGTCATAGTCGAGTACCTCGTCGGTTCGGGAGCCGAGTCGCTGGGCGCTCCGTCGACCGATTGGCGAGCGAATCCCGTACTGATCCATGTAGTCCCGCAGAACTGAGAAATCCTCACTGCCCGGCAGCGGCACATCCGCAGTCCGGCATTCGGCGTCGATGCCGAACTTCTCGCAGACGTGGTCGGAGATATCTTCGCCCATCATCCGGTAGGTGGTGAACTTCCCGCCGACGATGGAGGTAAAGTTCTTGACACTGTCGCGCTCCTCGTGGTCGAGCAAGAAGAAGTCCCGGGTAATGTCGGTCGAATCGCTCGTTCCGGTTCCCGGCGGCTCGTACAGCGGTCGGACTCCCCAAAAGGAGCGAATCGTTCGGGCCTCTTCGATGATCGGCACCAGTTCCGACAGCGTGTCGATCATCAGATCAACTTCCCACTGCTCTTCGGGGTAGTCCTCTGGATCTTCGACCTCGACGTCTGTGGTGCCCAAAATTGCGGTCGTCTCGTGTGGGACGATAATATCGGCGTCGCCCTTTGGTTTACAGCGGTTGATCGCGGTGTCGACCTGTCGGGTGTTCATAATCGTCATGACACCTTTTCCGGGTCGGACCTCGATTTCCTGTTCGAGCCCGGCCATCTGGCCGATGCGGCCGGCCCACGCGCCGGTTGCGTTGACGACATAGTCCGCATGTATCTCTTCGCGCGTGCCCGGCTCGCGGTGGACGCGTTTGCCGGGGCCGGATTCGTGTTCGACCTCGACGCCGACGACCTCGTCGCCCTCCTTGAGGATGTCGACGACTGGCGCGTGGGTCTCGATGCGCGCGCCGTGTTCCTCGGCACTGGCGGCGTTGGCCACACAGAGCCGGAAGGGGTCGACTGCGCCGTCGGGTACCTTGATCGCGCGCTTGATGTCCTTGGCGAGGTAGGGTTCGATCTCGCGGGCCTCCTCGGCCGAAAGTACCTCTGCTGGGATGTCGCACTCCCGACAGCCCTCCAGTTTCTTCTGGAAGTACTCATCGGAGTCTTCGGGCCGCTGGACGAACAGTCCGCCGGTCATCTCGACACAGTGGCTGGCGATGTCCCGTAGTACGCGGTTTTCTTCGATACACTCTTTCGCACTGGCCTGATCAGCAACAGCGTACCGACCGCCGCTGTGCAGCAACCCGTGCATCCGTCCTGTCGTCCCGTGAGTGAGGTTCCCCTGTTCGACGAGAGTGACCTCGACGCCGCGCATTGCGAGGTCGCGCGCAATCCCGCACCCCGTGGAACCCCCTCCGATGACGATAACGTGTGGCTTGTTACTCATCCGTTCAGTCGGATTTTGCACTATAGTAACTTTACTTTACCCCTACTCTGCCGATAGGCGTAAAGTTATTATGTCCACAATTCAACATGAATACTCTACAACCAGATTGAGACAAAATCTACACTCAAATCATGATAAACCGTACCAAACTCCCATGTATATTCAGGACAATTATGGGTACAAGAGTAACATTTATCATGTTATTCCATAGTGTTTACCCGTGGTCAGGGAACCGGGCGTAAAGAACGGTTCCTAGACCAGGGGGATCGACCCCCAAGGAGTGTGGTGAACACATAATGTCAGAAACATACGTTGGTTCCATCGATCAAGGGACTACAGGAACGCGGTTCATGGTCTTCGACCATGGTGGTAACGTCATCGCAAACGCATATGAGAAACACGAGCAGATTTATCCGGAGCCCGGTTGGGTCGAGCACGACCCGATGGAGATCTGGGAGAACACGAAGTCCGTAATCAACACGGCTCTCGAACAGGAAGGCCTCGACGCCGAGCAGCTCGACGCGATCGGTGTCACCAACCAGCGAGAGACCACAATCGTGTGGGACGCCGAAACCGGCAAACCAGTCCACAACGCGCTGGTCTGGCAGGATCGACGAACCACCGACCGTGTCGAAGAGATCCAGGAGATGGGCAAAGTCGAAGATATTCGAGAGAAAACGGGTCTCGAATGTGACGCCTACTTCTCGGCAACGAAGACCGAGTGGATTCTCGACAACGCAGATCCGATCAAACTCCAGCGATCCCGACCACAGGATGTTCGAGAGCGAGCCGAACAGGGTGAGCTCCTGATGGGGACCATCGACACGTGGGTTATCTACAACCTTACGGGTAACCACATCACGGACGTTTCCAACGCATCGCGGACGATGCTGTACAACATCCGAGAGCTCGAGTGGGACGACGAACTCCTCGATCTCTTTAATGTTCCAAAATCGATGGTGCCGGAAGTCCGACCTTCGTCGGACGACGAGACCTACGGGTCGACGGACGCAGACGGCTTCCTCGGTGCCGAAGTGCCTGTCGCAGGCGCACTCGGTGACCAGCAGGCCGCCCTGTTCGGTCAGACCTGTTTCGACGCAGGCGACGCCAAGAACACCTACGGAACCGGTTCGTTCATGCTGATGAACACCGGCAACGAGGCCGTTCCATCCGAACACGGTCTCCTCACCACGATTGGCTTCCAGCGCTCGGGTGAGCCAGTTCAGTACGCCCTCGAAGGCTCGATCTTCATCACTGGTGCCGCCATCGAGTGGCTCGAAGACATGACCCTTATCGAGGACGCCGCCGAATCCGAGAGTCTCGCACGCAGCGTCGACTCGACGGACGGCGTCTACGTCGTGCCCGCCTTCGCCGGTCTCGGTGCCCCCCACTGGGATCAGCGCGCACGTGGTACCATCGTCGGCATGACGCGTGGTACCCGACGCGAGCACGTCGTTCGTGCAACCCTCGAATCCATCGCCTACCAGACCAAAGACGTCGCCGAGGCAATGGTTGAGGACGCAGACATCGATCTGGCCAGCCTCCGTGTCGACGGTGGGGCCGTCAAGAACAACTTCCTCTGTCAGATCCAGTCCAACATCATCGGGACCGAAATCGTCCGACCAGTCGTCGACGAGACCACCGCGCTCGGTTCGGCCTACGCCGCTGGCCTCGCGGTCGGCTACTGGGACACGGTTGACGAACTCCGTAACAACTGGCAGATCGACCGCTCGTTCGAAGTCGACGAGGACGCTAACATCGAGGTCAACTACGACCGATGGAAGGACGCCGTCGAGCGTGCTGAAGACTGGGCACAGGACGGTGGTGAATAACGATGGTACTCGGAACACAGCTCGGTGACCCAACGTTCTGGATTGCCGCCTTCGCAGGCGGTGCCTTCGGTGCTGCAATCGGTGCACTGCCAGCGTTCATCATGACCGGCTTCGCAGTCATCGCCGGTGAAGCACTCGGTATTGCCGGCGAGTCGATCGTCGACAGTGGTAGTTCGATTACGAGACTCGTCGGCTTCGGTCCGGTCTTCGGTCCGCACATTTCGTTCGCAGGTGGTGCCGCAGCGGCCGCATATGCAGCCAAGCAGGGCTACATGGACGACGGAAAGAACATCCTGTGGGCCGCCGGAACGAACCACATTGACGTGCTGATGGTCGGTGGTATCTTCGGTATCTTCGGCCTCGTCGGGACGAACCTGCTGAACTTCATCGGGTTCCCGACTGACAACATCGCGATGCTGGTGTTCATCTCGGCAATCGTTCACCGTGTTGCCTTCGGCTACAGCGTCATCGGTGAGGTCACCGGTAACGGCCTCTTCGATGTCGGTCCGTGGGAGCGCGACGAGGACGAAGCACCCGGCATCTGGCTGCCGTGGCAGTACAAGTGGGCTAACGTCGCTCTGATCGGTATTATCGGTGGTATCCTCGGTGGATTCCTTTACCAGGCGACCGGCAGCACCACGCTCAGCTTCGGTCTCAGCGCAGCTAGCCTGGTCTTCCTGCAGGCGGGAACCGACAACATCCCCGTCACTCACCACATCACGCTGCCCGGCTCGGTCGGTGCACTGGGTGCAGCCGCAGCGGGCTACAGTCCCGCTCTCGTGCTCATCTTCGGTGGACTGTTCGGCCTCTTCGGCGCAACGATGGGTGAGGTCTGTAACCGTGTGTTCTACATGCACGGCAAGACCCACGTTGACCCACCGGCGTTCGGTATCCTGATGTCGGGGCTGCTCTCTGCAGTCCTGACCGCCGCCGGTGTGCTGGGTGGCACGTTCTGGGCCCCAATCACCGCACTGCTGGGCTAAGCCTACACCAACCACTCCTTTCTCACCGCGTTGGTGAGGTGGAGCCGCTGACACTCGTCTTGTGACAGTGTTGGCCGACGCTTTTTGCGGTTTTCAGTATACGAACGCACGTTTAGTACCACAGCCACGACGCCGTTTGACACTACAATCCACAGATGAATATCGAAGAGCGGATCCTCCGTCGCCAGCGGACCGACCACGAACCACAGCTGGTACGGGAATCCGACGCGTTGAACCCGATTGCCCACCCCTCCGAGCCGACCGGTCGCGGACTCGTGATCGAGCAGTTGCTCGACCTCCTCGATCCGATCTTCGACGGTCGACCACCGGACGATTGCTACGTCTGGGGACCGAAAGGAACCGGCAAATCCGCCGTCATCCGCGCGGTGTTTGCCCGTCTCGACCGACTGATGGGTCGCTCTACGGGTCAAATATACACCACCACGCGCGCGCAACCAACCGCCGACGTCGCATTCGTCTACGTCGACGGCCGCCAAGCCAAAACCGAGTTTGCCCTGCTCCATGCGGTGCTCAACAGTCTCGCTACTGATCCAGTCCCGAAACAGGGCGTGAGCGTCGACACCATTCGGAGCCGGTTGGCCGCCCGGCTCGACGGCGACCAGTGTGTCGTCGTCGCGGTCGACCACATCGAAGAACCGGAGACGCTGTCGATCCAAACTGTCTGTGAACAGTTTGAGCCCCTCGGCTCGTCGGTGACGCCCGTGCTCTGTGGCCAGCTCGACCCGGCGGAGGCCGAGACCGACGCTCTGGATGCCCCCAAAACGGTTCGGTTCGATCCCTACCGTCGACACACACTCATCGAGATCCTGACTGGTCGACAGACCGACGGGCTGATCAGAGCCGCCGTCAGCCACGAACAGCTCCGGGAGCTGGCCAACTGGGCCGACGGCGATGCCCACGACGCGCTGGCGGCGCTGTTCAGTGCGGGACTCATTGCCGACGACAACGGCCACGACGGGATCGAGGCGGCCGATCTCACTGACGGAATGGCCGCGGTCCCACGGCCCTGTGTCTCTCTCGGACGCGTGTTGGCGCTGCCCGAGAGTCGACAACAGATCCTGTCTCGACTCACCGAACTCCCCGAAACCGACCGCAACTCCGTACGTGCGGCCGCCGATGAGATCGCAGACGGCGGCGTCGACCTCTCGCGGGCGACTATCGAACGCGTGCTCTACGAACTCGCCGAGGCTGGTGTCATCCGACGCCTCAAAGTCGACGACGCCAAACAGGTCGGCCGCCCACCCTCCCGACTCGAACCGCGGTTCCCCACGCTCGTCTTTCGCCACCTCTCTGCTGTGAACTGACAATATGGTTCTCAACTGATGGGTGGAGTTTCATATACGATAATTTGAAACACAAGAGGGTGTCATAGAAAGCGTCACACACGAAGACGCAGGATGTTGGAACTGTGTCTACGAGCGCCAGCATCCTGCAAGAGGAGACTTCTATCGACGAGTTCTTCAATGTAATGGCGACCGAGACGCTCGCGTTGTTCGAGCATCTTGAGTTCGACTTTCTCGAAGAATTCGATGTGTTCGCCCCCGCTCGCCGGGGGCGAACACGAGATCATCACCCACCAGCACTCTTCCGAGCGTTCCTGCACTGCTACTACAAGAACGTCTACGGCATCCGTCCAGTCACGCGAGAACTCCAGAACACGGTCGTCTGGCTCAGCTGTGGCTTCGATCGACCGCCGTCGAGAGACGCGGTCGATCGCTTCCTCACCGACCTCGAACACGTCGTCGACGAGGTCTTCGACCGCCTCGTCGAGCAGGCCGCCTGCCGCGGCCTGCTCGACTTGACCTACTCCATCGATTCCACCGACGTGAGGACGATGCCCGCCGACCAAGACGCGTCGAAAGGCTACGATCCAACCGCCGAAGAGTACTACCACGGCTACGGCTGTACGATCGTCTCGACCGGGCAAAAGATCCCGATTGCCGCGGAGTTCACCGAGAGCAAGCAAGCGCCAGAGGAGACGGCGATGCGCGTCACGTGTGACGCGCTCGCCGTCGAGAAACCGATCTGGATGCTTGGAGACAGCGCCTACGACACGCTCGGCTGGCACGACCACCTGCTGGCCGCAGGGGTCGTGCCAGTCGCTCCGTACAACGCACGAAACACCGACGATCCGAAAGACATCGAGTACAGGGTCGAAGCCCGCATCGACGAACACAGCGAGGACGTTCAGCTGAAGCAATCGACGCTAGACGAGACGTACAACCGCCGGAGTGGAGTCGAACGAACCAACGACGCCGTCAAGGACTGCGGCCTCGGGCACGTTCGCGCCCGAGGCCGCGTCCACGCACGAGCACAAGTGTTCCTCGCGCTGTGCCTTCGTCTCGTTATTGCGATCACCAACGACGAACGCGGAGACAATCCAGGAAGCACCGTCATCACGCTATGAGAACTATTCTATGACACCCTCACACAAGTTTATTTTAACCATGGGGTTACTTTCGACAACATGCGCGAACACTTGAGAGTCATTCACACTGTTGGGCCGTCCGCTGTCAGTCGGCATCGGATCCGGCGCGGCGGTGTCGGTATCGGACTTCTTGTTGCTTTTCTCGGTGTGAGTAGTCTCACGGATCTCTCACTGGCTGCTGGCGCAGCCGTCGGCTTTTTCGGGCTGTTTTCGAAGCCGGGAGACGACGACGAGTCGACGGCGGCCGACGATAGCGAGCCGTTGGCCCCCGACGAGGGCGGCAGTTCGGCAGTCGAGACCGATTCGGCCGTGGATGCTGAGACCGAACCGGAGTCGGGTGGGACCGAAGACAGCCAGCCGGCAGTCGACAGTACACCGTCGGATAAGGTGACGACCTCCAATGAGGTTGCGGCCTCCAACGAGGTAGCGGCCTCCGATGGCGGTGAGCCGGTGGCCGCCGAGTATTCGTCCGACGACGGTGGCTCTCAATCGTCGGCCGTCGACTGGCAGCATCTCTCTTCGAAGCTCTCGACGGCAATGCAACAGTGCGCCGAGGGTGATCTCACTGTCCGACTCGACGTCGACCACGACGACGACAACGCCGCCGAGGTGGCACGGTCGTTCAACCACATGCTCGATGAGTTCGAGGACACGATCCAGACCGTAGACGAGTTTGGCAATCAGGTCGAGGGCGCGACCGAGCGCGTGACCGGCCGCGTCGACGAGGTCAAATCCGCGAGCAAGGAGGTCAGTCACTCCGTGTCGGGCATCTCGGACGATACCGCCAAACAACACGAGATGGTCGACGATCTCTCCAACGAGATCCGGTCGCTGTCGGCAGCCACCGAGGAGGTCGCCTCCTCGGCCAACGAGGTCGCCGAAGCCTCCGAAACTGCCGCCCAGCGCGGCGAGAAAGGCCGCGAGCTGGCGACAAACGCCCTGGCCGAACTCGACGAGATCGATACGCGCACCAGCCGGACGCTGGAGGCCACCGAGGAACTCGACGAGCTAATTGGCGAGATCGAGGACATCGCGGAGTTCATCGGCGAGGTCGCCAGCCAGACCAACATCCTCGCGCTCAACGCCTCCATCGAGGCCGCCCGCGCCGGGGAAGCTGGCGAAGGGTTCGCCGTCGTCGCAAACGAGGTCAAAAGTCTCGCCGAGGACGCCGAGGAGGCTGCCGGCGACATCGAGAAATCGATTGGCAACGTCCGCGAACAGGCCGACACCACCGTCGACGAGATGCACGAAACCCGCGAACGGATCGACGCCGGTGTCGACACCATCGAGGGCGCAGTCAAAACGTTCCGCGAGATCGCAGACGACGTCGAAGAAACCAACGTCGGTGTCCAAGAGATCAGCGAGGCGACCGACAGTCAGGCGAACTCGCTGCAGGAGGCCGCTGCGATGGTCGACGACGTGGGCGATATCTCCGACGAGACCGCCGAGCGGTCGGTGACGGCGGCCTCGGCGGCCGAACAGCAGACCACCGCGCTGGCCGAAGTCTCAACCGGTGTGACGACCCTCGACGAACGGGTCGACACACTCGACAAACTGGTTAACTCCTACCAGACCCGTGATACCCGCTCCAAGACGTCCGTGGACGCGAACGTCACCTCCATCGAGTTCTGGCACGCGATGGGTGGCGAAAAGGGGCTGCTGCTCGAAGAGCTGATCCGGGAGTTCGAAGAGCAGGCCGACGGGATCCAGATCAACGCCACCTCGAAAGGCAGCTACCGCGGTACCTTCCAGTCGACGCTGTCGGCCGCCGAGAAGGGGTCCGGACCGGCGCTGGCCCAAATTTACGAGATCGGGACCGCCCAAGCCCTCGATAGCGGGGCGTTCACCCCCGTCGAGGGTGTCCTTCCTCGTAGCGTTTCGATGAGCGACTATGTCGACCCCGTGTTGAGCTACTACCGAACCAACGGTACGCTGAACTCGATGCCGTTCAACTCCTCGGTGCCGATCCTCTGTTACAACGAGCAGGCCTTCGAGCGGGCCGGACTCGACCCCAACAACCCGCCGACAACGTTCGCCGAGGTCACCAGAGCGGCCGAACAGATCGTCGACAACGGCGTCGCCGAGAAGGGAATCACCTTTGCCAACTACTCGTGGTTCGTCGAGCAGTGGTTCGCAACCGCGGGCCAAGAGATCGTCAACAAACAGAACGGCCGAGCCGGAACGCCCGACGAGGCCTTCTTCGACAGCGATGCGGCCAAGGAAATCTACACCTGGTGGACCAACCTCGACCGAGAGGGACTGTATCACAACCCCGGCATGGAGGCCCGCGGGAAGGCCAAATCGGCGTTCTACGAGGGAACCGCGCCGATGGTCATCGCCTCCTCCTCATCGGTGGGCGGAATTACCGACGAAGCCTCCTTCGATGTCGGTATCAGCGGCCACCCGACGCCCGGTCAGGGCGAGGGACTCATTGTCGGCGGCGCGTCGCTGTGGGTCTCCGAATCGGCCACCCAAGACGAGCGGGATGCAGCTGGCGAGTTCCTCGCGTGGCTCACCCAGCCCGAACAGCAGGCCCACTGGCACCGCGAGACCGGCTACCTGCCGGTCCACGAGGGTGGTATCGACAAGCTAGAGCGAGATGGTTGGTTCCGACAGAACCCCGGCCACAAGGTCGCTATCGACCAACTGCTTTCAAGCAAGGACAGCCCCGCCACCAACGGCGCGCGGATCGGCCCGTTCAGCACGGTCCGCACGCTCGTCGGCGAGGCCTACCCCGACATGGTCGACGGGGATGTAGAGGAGGAACTCGCTCGGCTCAACGACCGGGTCGAACGACAGCTCGAATCCTACAGCCAAAATCAGCGATAGCCGTCTCCAAATTGTCTGTTACTTTCCAACTGGCATCAGTGTAAAGACCGTCGGGGACGACATCCTAGTATGGAACGCACACTGACTGTCGTCCCGGATGATGGACTTCACGCACGCCCAGCAGCGACCTTCGTCGAAACCGCCGGTGGGTTCGACGCCAACATAACTGTCGAAGCTGTCGAGGGCAACCGCCCGGCAGTGTCGGCCGACAGCATGCTCGGCGTCACTGGGCTCGGTGTCCGTGGCGGTGACGAGGTCCGACTGGTCGCCACTGGTCCCGATGCCGAGGCTGCTCTCGACGCGCTCGAAGCGATTCTGTCGATGCCAGAAGACGAACTCGACGAGGCCGGTGGAACGCGGTGAGCCAACGACAGTTCGAGGGGATCGGTGCCACCCCAACGGTCGGTATCGGCACTGCGGTGTGGTACCGACCAACCAACGTCACTGACCTCGGCGAGCCACCACAGTCCGACAGCGTCGACCCAGCCGCTGAACGCGAGCGGTTCGACGCGAGCCAAGACGACGCCGAGGCCGAACTGAAAGCCGAACGCGAGCAAACACGAGAGCGTGTCGGCGACGAGGAGGCTGCGGTGTTCGACGCCCATCTCCAGTTCCTCCGGGATCCACAGATCGAATCCGGCGTCCAAGACGCCGTCGACGATGGCCTTCCGGCCCCACATGCGGTCAAACAGGCCTTCGAAGGCCCAATCGAGCAGTTCGAGGGGATGGACGGGATGATGGCCGAACGCGCCGACGACCTGCGGGATATCCGGGACCGCTTGCTCCGCCTGCTGACCGGCAGCGAGCGAACCGACCTCGGTGAGCTACCGGATGGCTCGGTCATCCTCGCAGAACTCCTTACACCGAGTGACACAGCCCAACTCGACCCGGAGGCGGTTGCGGGGATTGCGACGATCAAGGGCGGTCGAACCGCCCACGCCGCGATCATCGCCCGTTCGCTGGGGATTCCAGCGGTCGTCGGTATCGGTGAGGCTCTCCGAGAGATCGACGACGGCACACAGGTCGTCGTCGACGGTGAGGCCGAAGCCGTCATCGCCAACCCAAACGAAGAGACCCGCACGCGGGCCGCCGAGTCGACCCAAACACCGGTTATCAGCGAGTCAGTCTCGACTACCGACGGCACGGCCATCGAAGTCGCCGCAAATCTCGGCACGCCGGCCGAGGCCGAACCGGCGGTCGACCGCGGGGCCGACGGTGTCGGCCTGTTCCGCACCGAGTTCTGCTTTCTCGACCGGCAGTCGCCGCCCGACGAAGCCGAACAGTTTGCGGCCTACCACTCGGTCTGTGAGACGTTCGCCGAGGGTGTCGACAGCGAGGCTACTGCCTCGAAGCCCGACAGCGAAGATGAGCCACGAATCGTCGTCCGCACGGCGGATATCGGCGGCGACAAACCCATCGACTATCTGGATATCGACGCTGAACAAAACGGCTTTCTCGGCGCACGCGGGGTTCGGCTCTCGTTGGAGGAACACGCTGACCTCTTTGAGACACAGCTCCGCGCCTTACTCCGTGTTGCGGCGACCGACGCCGGAGCGGGACTGGCGGTTATGTTCCCCCTCGTGTCGACGGTCGAGGAACTGGAGGCTGCACTCGACCGCGTTGAGGAGATTGCCGACGACCTCGACAGTGAGGGCGTCGACTACGCCATCCCCGAACTCGGTGTGATGATCGAAACCCCGGCCTCGACGTATCTGGCCGACACCTTCGCCGAGCGCGTCGACTTTCTGTCGATTGGAACCAACGATCTCACCCAGTACGTTCAAGCCGCCCAGCGGGATCTCGACCGGATGAACGATTATCAGGACCCACTGGCTCCCGGCGTGATCCGAGCCATCGACCGCACCGTCACCGCAGGCCACGCGGGCGGCGCGTGGGTCGGCATGTGTGGCGAGATGGCCGGCGATCCGGACCTCACCGAACTCCTCGTCGGGCTTGGGCTCGACGAGCTCTCGATGAGCGCGGTCACGATTCCGGACGTCAAAACGGCAATCCAGGATGTCGACGTCGAGTCGGCCGAACAACTGGCTGCGTCGGTTCTCGACGCCGAGACGCGGGCCGACGTGTACGACCGGCTGTGAACTAGCGGCTGGCGGATTTTAGCTGATACTCCCGGTAGGAATCCTCGAAGACGATCCGGTTCGTTTTCAGATCCCGCTCGATTTCCAGTGAGCCAGCGTCCTCGACTGCGGTCGGCACCGAGTCGACATGGTGGACGCGGATATGCTCGATCACACCGTCACCAACCGCACTAAACGCCTCTTTTATCGGTGGGCTCCGAGCGAACAGGTTCGTTCGGAACACTGCCCCGTCGGTGGGGTCGCCGCCAGCCACGTAGATGTCGACTGCGGGTTTCATCTCGGGACGAGAGACGACAGCGGTCCACTCGTCGATACCATGCCCATACGTCTCCTCGATGGCCGTCTGTAGCTGCTGTTCGTACAGCGGTGCCCCGCCGAGATTGATCGTATCGTCCTCCCGACCCAGCACGCGGAGTCGGGGGATATCGTTGTCTTGGGGGAGTACCGTGACGATATCGCCGATTCGGTACCGGGTAAACGGAAACCCCTCCCGGTGTGGGTCCGACACAAGGAGTGAGCCGGTTCGCTGGCGTGTTAGCTCTCGGATGTCGACTGGTGTCCCCGTCTCGTCGTCGTCCGGGATGATCTCGAAGACGAGTTTGTCCACCAGCGGTACGAGCTTCTGTGTCTCGTCGGTTCCAACCGCGAGCACGTCCGCCTCGACGGAGCCGTACAGACTGCGAAGCTCCTCGAACCCCCACTGCTGGCGGAGCTGTGTCCGGAGATGCGGCGGGAGATGATCACCGAACAGCAATCCCAATCGGAGGTTCGGGAACACCTCGTGGGGCAGGCCGTAGTTGGCGGCGATTTCCTCGCCAATCGATTGGGCGACCAAAGGGGTTGCAAACAGCGCGGTGACCTCGGTTGCCTCTTGCCACTCGATTATTTGCTTGTAATCGTTGAACGACCGATTGAGGACGTCGGCCCCGAGTTCACGGGAGCCGGATCGACTCGCCCACCCCGAAATCCCGTCGAGCGGGGCGGCCAACGTCATCACGACATCATCCGACTGGAGTCCTGCCAGTTCAAAGGCGTGGGCCTCGTGTCGTTTCTGGGCCGGGAGCTGTGTGTAGGCGTAGGGAATTCGTTTCGGCTCGCCGTTCGTTCCGGAGGTTTCGAACAGCATCGTCTCGTCTGTCGCGGCCTCCGCGCCGCGTGCTTCCAGCTCGGCGGCGGTGATGATGTCGTCGCCAGCGGTGTCGTGGTCGACGTGTTCGTTGTGCAGTGTGGGCGACATCGTTAGGACTCGGTTTCCAGTACGTAGAGTGGAATCTCTGGACCTGCCTGTGGGTTTGCCCGCTGTTCCTCGACGACTGATTCGGCCCACTCTCGACGCTCGTCGTCATCGAGTAGTTCCATCGGATACAACAACCCAGCTGCGTCGGCCGAAAGCGTGTCCTGCCGAACAACCGAGAGGCCACGCTGTTCGAACACCGTTTTCAGCCGGTCTTCCGGGAACGCGTACTGATGCCAGCTCGTCTGCTCGCCGTCGACGGTAATGTCGGTCATCTCCATATACGGCAGCTCCCGTTTTTCGTCCCATCCGGCGAACTCGGGGAACAGTTCGGTGGCCGTCTCATCCGGCACGGTGAGTATCAGTATTCCGTCTTCGCTCAGGGCCTCGGCTAGTGCGCGTATCATCCTGAGTGGATCGGCCGTATCCTGCACCATATTGATTGCATAGATAACATCCAGCGGCCGAAGCTCCGGGAGTACGCGTTCGGCATCACCACCGACAACGACGACGTTCTCGCTGTCGACAAACCGACCCTGTGCGACGTCGTATGCACCGGCTGCAAACTCGATACCGAGTACTTTCGACGACTGATACCGCTCAGCGAGCGCCGCGGTGAGCACACCGGCTCCACAGCCGATATCGCCGATCCGACAGGCTGACTGGTCGGTCAATCCAGCCGTCTCGGCCGGTATCTGGAGTAGCTCTTCGCGGGACTCCCCCACTCCCGTCGGTGAGATCCAACTGACCGAGTCGGTGTCCAGTCGCTGTGATGCAATAAAATCAGCAACCTCTGTCCGTGTCTCTGACCGTTGTTGTGGGTCTGTGAGCGAATCCTGTCCAACCATATAATATACTTACAGTCACAGTACGAATAGTTTACTGATAAGAATTATAGATAGATTCGTATAAAATATGGATGGTGTTGGTGGCTGACCGTGACACCTATTCCAAACGGGCGGCGGCTGCTCAGGATAGCTTTCGGTAGGTCTGTGCTTCTTCGGCCTTCTCGACGACGCTGTCGACGGTGGCCTTTTTACTGGTGGCTTCGACAGCCGCGTTGAGTGTCCCTTCGAGAATCGGGGCATCGGCGATTACCGCCTCAGTGTCACCCATCTCGATAGCGAGTTCGGCGTTCATCACTGCGCTGCCGAGGTCGACAAGGACGACGACTCCCTCACCGTCGTCGGCGGCCTCGATCTTCTCTTGGATTCGTGTGGCGTCGGTACCGATCTCGCCGTCATCGCCGCCCGCGGGTTTGAGTGGGGCGTCGCCACCCATCTCGGCGGCGAGTTCGCAGATCCCCTCGGCGGCTTTCGCGCTGTGGGAGACGACAACGAGTCCGATCACGCGTCGTCCTCATCTGCGTCGGGTGTTTCGTCCGGAATCGTCGGCGAGCGGGCGTCGACATCGGTCTCGCCATCGAGGTAGTCGTCGGCTACCGACAGTAACTCCTGCATAATGAACCACGTCGAGGTCGCACCGGGGTCTTGATGGCCGACCGACCGCCAGCCCAGATAGGAGGCTCGTCCCTTCTGTGCCCGGATCGGAACGGTGAACTCCACGCCACGTTCGGCGGCCGCGGTCGACTTTGCGAGGGCGGTCAGCGGTGGCAGATCGTCGACCTCAATCGACTTTTTGTAGGTGTGGACCGCCGGCGTCAGCGCGTCGACCATCGTCTTTGCGCCGAGTTGTGCATCGCCCCGATCTTTGACTTTCTCCAAATACGCCTCCGCGAATGCAACTGAAGTTTCGGCGGTCACTCCGTCGTCGAGCGTCTGGCTGGCGCTCATAATCGATCCTCCATACAGTGGGCCCGAGGCCCCGCCGACCTTCGAGATCAGCGTGACGCCCATCTTTTTGACCAACTCTTGGGGCGTCGACTCGGTGTCGTCTTTGACTGCATCGGCGGCTGCCCGAAAGCCGCGGGCGAGATTCGAACCGTGGTCGGCATCACCAATCGCTGAATCCAGCTCAGTCAAATACTCTTTTTCGGCCTCAAGCCGGTCGGCGACCGCTTCTGCGGCTGCCCGAATTGCTTCCTGCTGTGTCTCTTCATCTACCATATGCTATGAGTGTCGCCCGAACGTCAAAGTATTTATGTCGAACGATAATGGTAATCTGGAAATACGTATCAGTTACACTGTCTCTCCGTCGACCATTATAAAAAAAGTAGACTGCGAAATTGCGAGTTCAGACGGTGAGTCCGGGCGTATCGGCCGTGGCAGTGAGGAGTTCTTTGAGCTCCTCGTCGACCGCCGCGATGGTGATCGAGGCTCCCATCATATCGAGGGAAGTCATGTAGTCGCCGACCCACGCGTCCCACGCTTCGAGGTCGTGGTCGTCGACGATCTCTTGGAGTCTGCGGTTGAGGATGAACAGCTCGGACTGCGGAGTGCCACCCATGCCGTTGACCATCGTGATGATCTCTTGGCCCTCGTCGAGATCAAGGTCTTCGAGGACCTTCTCGGTGAGGTGATCGGTGATTTCGTCGGCGCTCATCATGTCGACGCGCTCGGTGCCCGGCTCGCCGTGAATCCCGATTCCGAGTTCGATTTCGTCCTCCGGTAGATCAAACGTTGGCTCACCCTTGTCGGGTGTGACACAGGAGGTGAGTGCGACCCCCATTGTCGCGACGTTGTCGATCATCTTGTTGGCGACGCGTTCGACCTCGTCGAGATCCGCGCCCTCGGCGGCTTTTGCCCCCGCAACTTTGTGAACGAAGATCGTGCCCGCAACGCCCCGTCGACCACTGGTATATAACGAGTCTTCGACGGCCACGTCGTCGTTGACGACCACCTGTCTGACATCCGCGTCCTCCATTTCGGCCATCTCACCAGCTGTTTCGAAGTTCATCACGTCGCCTTCGTAGTTTTTGACGACACAGAGGACGCCTTCGCCGGAGTCACAGGCCTGGATCATCTCGTTGAGCTGGTCGGCAGTCGGCGAAGTGAACACCTCACCGGCAGCCGCCCCATCCAACATTCCGTCGCCAATAAAGCCAGCGTGTGTGGGTTCGTGACCACTCCCACCGCCGGAGACGATTCCAACTTTGCCCGAAACGGGTCCGTCAGCCCGGACAAGTACTTCGATATCATCCAACCGGCGCAGCCGTTCCGGATACGCCGCGACCATTCCATCGAGCATTTCGTCGACGACTGCCTCCGGACTGTTGATGAGTTTCTTCATGCCTCAGCATCTATTACATCATCTATTATCATAAAGGTATTTTCTATCCAACTGACACCGCTGCTTGTCGTGACGTTTTATATCGCTCTCACAAAGGCTTGGTATGGCTCCACCGCTCGCGCTTGATATCGATGGCACGCTCACGACGCCGACCCACCAGATCGATCCTCGCGTGTTCGAACAGCTCCCCGACTGGCCAGCTCCGGTCGTGATCGCCACGGGCAAATCGTTTCCCTACCCAATCGCACTCTGTCACTTTTTGGGAATCCCCGAGCGCGTCATCGCCGAAAACGGCGGCGTCGTCTGTGTTGACGACCAGCTGTCGTTTCAGGGCGACCGGTCGACCGCCGAGGCGGCCATTGATCGCTTCGAGACGAAGGGCGGTGATTTGGGGTGGGGTGAGGCCGACACCACGAATCGGTGGCGAGAGACCGAAATCGCCGCCTCGCTGGACGCCGACGAGGAACTGCTGCGCTCGGTGGCCGACGAGTTCGGCTTGGAAGTCGTCGACACCGGCTACGCCTACCATTTAAAAACGCCGGGCGTCGAGAAGGGCGACGGACTCCGCGCGGTCACCGAGCAGTTGGACCTCGACCCAAGTGAGTTCGTCGCCATCGGTGACAGTATCAATGACGTCTCGATGTTCGGGGTCGCTGGTGAATCGTATGCAGTCGCCAACGCCGACGACCGTGCGCTGGCGGCGGCCGACACCGTCACAGAGGCTTCTTACTTCGATGGCACGCTGTCGGTGCTGGAGTCGCTCGTAGCCGACGACTACTGATCTGTTAGCACCCGACTACTCCGAGAGACGGGGCCCCTCGGCGTCGGCGTGTTCCAAACGGTTTATACTGGCCCCTCAAGAAGGGATGTTCATGCCGCGAGAACAGAAGCAGGTTCGCGAACTCCAAGAGGGAAGCTACGTGATGATGGACGATGCACCGTGCAAGATCAACCACTATAGTACGGCCAAGCCGGGCAAACACGGCAGTGCCAAGGCCCGTGTCGAAGGCAAGGGCGTCTTCGACGAGCGCAAACGTAGTCTCAGCCAGCCCGTCGACGCCAAGGTCTGGGTGCCGATCATCGAGCGAAAGCAGGGACAGGTCGTCTCTGTGACCGGTGACGACGCCCAAGTGATGGACCTCGATACCTACGAGACGTTCACCATGCGTATTCCGGAGGGCGAAACCTTCGAGAGCGATATGGATATCGAATACCTCGAGTACGAGGGCCAGCGAAAGGTCGTGTAATGTTTCCCGGCGCGACTGTCGACCGCGAGGCTGCTTCCTACGTGGTCGTCGGCGCGCCCCTCGACGTCACGACCACCTTTCAAGCCGGGACCCGCTTCGGTCCCGACCGCATTCGCCGTTTTGCAGAGAGTTACGATAACTACGACCACCGGACGGACCAGCGATTCACCGACCTCGGGGTCCACGACGCGGGCGACATCCGCCCATGGGACGACGTTGCGGAGTACTGCGACTACCTCGGCGGTCAGCTCCGCGATATCGTCTGGGACGAGGTGATTCCCATCGTGCTCGGTGGCGAGCATACGGTTAGCCGCCCGGCTGTCGAGGCTGTCGACCCCGACGTGTTCGTCTGTCTCGACGCCCACCTAGACCTCCGAGATGAGTACGACGGCAACACATGGAGCCACGCCTGCGTGACTCGGCGCGTGCTTGAGACTGTTGACGAAGCAGTGATTCTCGGTGCACGAACCGGCTCCGAAGCCGAGTGGGACCGAGCCGAGGAAGACGATGTGACCGTGGTTGCACCCGAATCGGTCGACGATTGGCTGGCCGATCCACCGGGATTCGGGGAACAGTCGGTCTATCTGAGTGTCGACATCGATGCCGCCGATCCGGGCTTTGCGCCCGGCACGGGAACGATGGAACCGTTTGGACTCACGCCTCGGCAGATGCGGGATGTGGTTCGGGCGGTTGCACCGCACTGTGATGGCTTTGATGTCGTGGAGGTCAACGATCGCGACGACGGCCAAGCCGCCGCGCTTGCGGGGAAACTGCTCCGGGAGTTCGTTTTCTCACACGCAGTGTCGGACTGACTCGATTCGGACTATATAGACTCCCCAGATCGCTATACAGATCCTAGACACGTCTTTTAGCTCTCGCTCCCGAGTCGACCCTAATGCGTGGTCGCCAGTTTCGGCAGTTCGGCAGCACAGTGATGGCCCGGCTCACTGCCCCCACAGCCCCGCGTCCCACACGGCTGGCGGTCGTCGCGGACCCCCACGTGTCGACGCGGGCCACAGACTCTCCAAAGCAGTTCGAAAAAACTGCCTCGCTATTTAAATCGACTATCATGGACATCAACAGCCGCGATGTGAACGCGGTCCTTTCGGTCGGAGATCTCACGAAGGACGGCGCGCCGTGGGATTTCGACCGCGTCGACGACCTGCTGGCGGAGCTCGACGCACCCTTCTTCGCGGTCCCCGGCAACCACGACGTGCCGAAAACGTTCGACGACCATCGCTCGGCCTCCCGTGGCCGGTTTATCGACCACTACACGCCGGGGACGCTCCCCTACCAGATCGAGGTCGGCGGCGTCGACATCTTCGCCCTCGACAGCGCGTGGACAGCCGACGGCGACCTCCGAGATAGCCACGATGGCCGCATTACCGACGACCAACTGGCATGGCTCACCGACCGGATCGAGACGGCCGACTGTCCGCTTGTTTTCACACACCACAATCTCCCGCCGACGGCCCGACAGGCCGAAGCCTCCGGTGTGGCCTCCGGCATCGATATGTCCGGTGTGCCGATCATGCGGAACGGCGACGAGGTGATGGAAACGCTGGCGGCTGCTGGCGTTCCGCTGGTCGTCACTGGTCACATTCATCTCCCCGGCGTCGCCCACTACGATAGCCCAACGGTCGGTGACGGGACCGTGACGGAGGTCACCTCGCCAGCGACCTGCACGTTCCCGCAGGCGTACCTCCTGCTCGATATCGATAGCCGCGGAACGACGGTGCGGTACGTCCCAATCGCTTCCGAGCGTGAGTCGCTGGACGCCTACCACGCCCGACTCGGTGGCACTGACGTCGACCGTGGACAGGCCGCGCTGGGAGCTATCCGAACCGCACAGTTCCCACTCCACGAGGAATGGGTCCCAACACAGTCCCGCCCACAGCAGCCGCCAACGTCACCGCGCTCACGTTCGCCGAGTGTCGACAACTAACTGTCGCGTTTACAACCAGCTTTTGAGTCGACCGAGGAGACCGCGTCGGTCGTCATTGCTGTCTGCGGTAGCTGATTCCGGCGCGGTTGCGGCCGCCGATTCGAGTTCCGAAATAATGCGTTCGTATCGGTCGACCATCGCCGCCTCGGCATCCTTCTGATTGGCAAGCTGTTTTCGAAGCAGCTCGACCTGTGATTCGAGCCGCTGGATCTCGGCTTCGGCCTGCTTGTGTTCCTCACGGAGCGCGGTGAGTTCGGCCTGAAGCGTCGCGTTTTGCTCGGCTGTTTCGTGGGCAGGCTGGTCGACTCGCTGGGGTGACTGTGGCGTCGACTGCTCCGGGAAGGTTCGACTCCCGAGTCCCTCCTCGCGCACGGTTCCTGTCGGCAGTGTTGACGACCACATACTCCGAGAGTGTTTCTCTGAGGACAAAAAAGCGCGTCAGACTGTCGCAAGACGCCGGTATTACCATCTTATACCCGGTTGTTTGCGGGGTGATGACCTACTCGGATTTCGAACGGAGTTTCCGGTAGCCAAGATACGCGATCCCGAGGCCACCCGCCAGTACCGTGAGGAGCGTCGAGTCAACCGTGTTCGACACCCGCTTGGAGACGCGACCGGATATCGAGGCGTCCGTGTTGATGTGTTCCAAGACAGCATCGGTGTCGTTCGGCACCGGCTCGGGATCGTCGCCCGCGGCGAAGGCGGCATCGGGGTCCTTCAGCAGGTGGCCAGTCGTCAGACAGACCACCGATTCGTCGGCATCAATCTCGCCGGACGCCCGGAGTTTTCGAAGGCCAGCAACCGAGGCCGCCGAGGCCGGTTCGACACCGATTCCCTCGCCAGCAAGCTGGCGTTGTGCGTCGGTGATCTCCTCGTCAGTGACCGCGACCGCCGTCCCACCGGTGTTGCGGATTCCGGGCAGTGCCTTCGGTGCGTTGACCGGGTTACCGATTCGGATCGCGGTCGCCTTCGTCTCGACGTGCTCCCAGCGCCGAACTTCGTCGTTGCCTTCGCGTACTGCTTCGACCATCGGCGCGGCTCCCTCGGCTTGAACGCCGGTGAGTTTCGGCACCTGATCCTCGTCGAGTGAGCCACTCTGGACGAGTTCGCGGAATGCCTTGTAGAGCGCCGAGGTGTTGCCCGCGTTGCCGACCGGCAGCACGATCCGGTCGGGGTACTCGCCGTAGTCTTCGTAATGTTCTTCGAGAATCTCGAAGCCAATCGTCTTCTGTCCTTCAAGTCGGAAGGGGTTCAGCGAGTTCAGCAGGTAGGCCTCACCGAGGGCCGCGAGGTCCTGCACGATGTCGAGACAGCTATCGAAGTTGCCGTCGACTTCCAGAATTCGTGCGCCGTGCAGACTTGCCTGTGCGATCTTCCCGGCCGCAACTTTGCCCGAGGGCAACAGGACGAGGGTTTCCATCCCGCCGCGAGCACCGTAGGCGGCGAGTGCCGCGCTGGTGTTGCCGGTCGAGGCGCAGGCCAAGCGGTCGACGCCGAGTTCTTCGGCGACCCGGACGCCGACGGTCATGCCGCGGTCCTTGAACGAGCCGGTGGGGTTCATCCCCTCGTGTTTGATGCGGAGTTTGTCGACGCCGATATCCTCGCGGAGTCGCGGCACCTCGTGGAGGGGAGTGTCACCCTCGGGGAGCGTGACGCCGACCTCGAAGGGGAGGCCAGCGTTGTATCGCCAGACGCCGCGACCTTCGAACTCATCGAACGTCGGTGGGTTGGCGTACCGGACCTCTAGGAGGCCGTCGCAGTCGTCACACGTGTAGCGGATGTCCTCGAAGGGGCCGAACTGTTCGGCACACTCGATACATTCCAGCCAGACGCCGTCGTCGTTGGCACAGGCCGGGGCGGGTTGGGCCGGTGCAGACAGCTCAAGACTCATTATCTAATCCTGACGTGGCGGCCTCAAAAACGGGTCGGTTGTCGGTGGGACCGTCACTCTAGTTCGGCCATCCGCTTTTCATGATACCGTTCGAAGCCGTAAAGTCCGAGGCCCACGAGCAGGACCAGCACCCCCAGTGGAATCAGGAGTCCTGAACTAACAAGGGCGAAAACGAACGACAGGACGAGCAACAACAGCCCGATACCGATGATGTCTGTGGAGTCCATACGAATCAGTTAGTCGACTATCACATATATGTTGGCTATCTGACTTATGCGACCAGACGCTCAGTCGCCGAACCCGTCGATGGAGTCGTGGACTGCCTCGGCCCACTCGTCGAGGGCCTCGTGGAGCATCGTTTTCGCTGTCGGCAGGTCGACCGCGGTGTACTGATAGACGTAGCCGCCGGGGTCCAGCAGGCGGCGCTCCCGGTCGACAAGTCCCTTCTCGCGGAGCGTCGACAGCGAGCGGTTGACGTTGCTCCGGTCGCGGTCGAGCGTGTTGGCGAGTTCCTCGACGGTGCTGCCGGGGCAGTCGAGCAGCGTGAGATAGGTTCGGCTCTCGTGGTCACGGATGCCGAAGACACAGGAGAGAATGTGGGTGAACTCCGGATCTGTATTGCCGACGAGGTTTTCGATGTCGGGCGACTGCGTCATAATCTTCGTTAGGGGTGACCCACAGTAAAACTATCCGGCTTTCGGGCAGCCGGTTGTGGGGTTATTTTCCATACCCCATCTCCTGGACACAGTTTCGCATTTCGCTCTCGTCGCTGTGTTTGTGGAGTCGTGTCGGCGTATCACAGTAGTAGAGTTCGCCGTCGTACCGGAGGCTGATCTCTTTGGGTTGCCCAAGCATCTCGACGGTCACCAAAATTCGTCGACCCGCTTTGAGTTCGTCGACGATCTCGTCGGCTGTCCGTTCGCCGGGGTCGATGCGTAACGGCTCGGTCATTGTGCAGTGTTTGGAAGGGGCTCCCTTAGGCTGTTGGGTCCCTCGGATTTCAGTTCGTCGTCGACTTGGTATCGTCGCTTTCGGAAGGTGGCGGCTCGACACCTTCGGCGGCTTCGACGTTTGCGGTATCCTTCTCGGTGGTGACGTGCCAACGGTCGATGGTGTCTTCGTACTCGCCGAGCTGTTGGGAGACCTGCTCTTTGAGGTCGTCGTCGTTGACGTTCACCTCGAAAATGAACTCCTCTTCGCCGTTGTCGCCTTGGGCTGTCTTCTGAATATTCGCGCTGATTAGATCGTTGTCGAAGTAGTAGGGCGCGAGCTGTGTCATCACCTTTTCGTACACTGTGGTTTCGACAGTCCGAATCGCCTTTCGGCTCACCGAGTCCGCCGCCCGGGTCACGTAGTCGATGGAGTCCTGCCATCGTTCGACTGCGCCCTCGTCGTCGCCGTCTTCCATCTTGTCGTAAGACTCCGAGAGCTTCTCGCCTGCGGTCCGTACGTCGTCGGTCGCCGCCTTCCCGGCCTTCTCGCCCTCGCCTTCGGCAACGCTGGCTTGATCTGCGGTCTTCTTGTTCACGTCTTTGTTCAGCCGCTCGTGGGCCTTGGGTCGCCACTCGTTCCACTCATCGAACGCCTCGGCGAACGACCCCTCCTCGGCTGTGCCCGTCTCCCGGAGTGACTGAGTGATGCGCTCGCCGTGTTCGACGACCTCGCCCCACTCGCCGCGTACTTTGAATCCGGAGATGCTCTCTTCCATCTCGTTGGAAACCTCCTACGAAGTCCGGCTACATAAACTTCGTTGACCAGTGCCACCACGTCGACTGTCACTGTCGACCACTCGCGCCACAACCGGAATCACGTCCGTTCTTATATATCGAGGCCATTGCAGACAGCGTCTATGGCGCTCGTCGCCGAGTTCGATATTCCGTGCGAACAGCTCCCGCTTGTCAGCGTTGCGGCTGCGGTCCCAGCCGCGACGGTAGTCCTCACACTTCAATTTAACCACGGAAATCGACCACAGTTTCTCATCACCGTCACTGATGGCTCACAGCCAGCCGTCGAGACGGCTCTCTCGGAAGCCGTCGACGTGGCGGCGTACACGCTGATCGGAGAAGCAGGTGATACTCTGCGCTACAAGGCCGAGCCAGCACTCAGCTTGGCCGAACAGCTCGGCGCTCAGATTGATGACCTCTCCGAACTAGAGGCGCTTGCCACCGAAGACGCGATCATCGACCGGATCGAGGTGACCGACAACGGCTGGACCCAAACTGGGTGGTTCGCCAACAGGGAGGCGTTCACCGAGTTCCGAACCTTCTGGCAGCAGAACACCGGGTTTCGACTCAGTCGACTCACCCACGAGGGAGAGCCCGAATCTCCCGGTAATGGGCTCACCGACCGCCAAACTGAAGCGCTTCGGACGGCCTACGAACTGGGCTACTTCGACATCCCCCGCGGAGCCTCGCTAGAAGACGTCGCCACCGAGTTAGACATCTCCGCGTCGTCGGTCTCAGAACGCCTGCGCCGGGCCCAGACCCAACTCATCGAAGAGACGGTCGCACCGATGTGGCCGCCACTGCCCAACTGACCACTGAAACAACACAGCCAGCGTCGACTGTGATGTCGCGCGACCAGCGTTGACCGCGGCTCTTTATTTAAACTACCGGACGACTGAGAGACACGCCTACCCGACTATCGTCCCTAGCAGTAAATCCTGATGCAGACAGTCACGTCGACAGACGGCACTCGGATTGCGTACGAAGAACATGGTACTGGTCACCCCCTCGTCCTGCTCCATGGTGGCTCCGCGACACGCCACAGTTGGGGCCCGCTCATCCCGCATCTCGCTGCGGAGTTCAGACTCATCGTTCCCGACCGACGAGGACGCGGTGAGAGCGGCGACGGCGACGACTACAGCCTTGCCCGTGAGGTCCAAGATCTTCGCTCGCTGGTCGACAACATTGAGGGCGATGTCTCGGTGTTCGGCCACTCTTTTGGCGGTCTCGTTGCCCTCGCGGCAGCCGCCGAGACCGACATCCAGCGACTCATCCTCTACGAGCCAGCGCTACTGGTCGGCGACCATCGTGGCGACAACCTCGCGGCTCGCATGCGAGAGCAGGTTGCAGCAGGTGACCGAGAGGAGGCGATGAAACTCTTTTATCGGGAGGGTGCTGGAATCCCCGACCCGGAGGCGTTGCCGATCTGGCCCGCGAAGTTCGACTTCGATCTCGTCGACACGGTCATTCGGGAGAACGCCGCTGTCGAGGGCTACGAACTGCCCAGTGAGGTCGACATCGTGGCTCCCACACTCCTCCTGACGGGCGACCGCGGGCCGCCGCATCTCGGCGATGCCGTGCGGACGCTTGATGATCAGCTCTCGGAGAGCCGCCTCGTGGAACTCGACGGCGTCGGTCACATTGGAACTCAGACGGCACCCGAACGGGTCGCAACAGAGATTAGATCGTTCTTGCAGGAACCGATCCCGCAAGCATAACACCGGCGATATTCCCCGTCGACAGTGCCAGCAGCCGAACGAGACAGCTTGTACCCCAGTTTTCCTCCACACCTTTCAATTACGCCCGGTTTGTCCCACGTTGCCACTCCATACCTGTCAACCCGAGACAGCACTGTTTTCACCGTCCCGACTAATCGATCTGTATGGCAAACCCAACCGCAACCCTCGTGACGAACCACGGCGAGATCGTCGTCGAACTGTTCGAAGAGCGCGCCCCCAACACCGTCGGCAACTTCATCGGTCTCGCAACCGGCTCGAAAGAGTGGACCGACCCCGAATCGGGCGACACCGTCGAAAACGAACCGCTGTACGACGACGTCATCTTCCACCGAATCATCGAGGACTTCATGATTCAGGGTGGCGACCCAACCGGCACCGGCCGCGGCGGCCCCGGCTACCAGTTCGACGACGAGTTCCACGACGAACTCACTCACGACAGCGCCGGCACGCTGTCGATGGCCAACTCCGGGCCAAACACCAACGGCTCGCAGTTCTTCATCACCCTTGATGCTACCCCGCACCTCGACGGCAAACACTCCGTCTTCGGCGAAGTCATCGAAGGGATGGACACCGTCGAAGAGATCGGCTCGGTCCGAACTGACCGCAAAGACAAGCCACGCGACGAGGTCGTCCTCGAAACGGTCGACGTCGAGTGGAACTAGTCGACCACCGCTCTCGCCGTTGACTCCTCGTTTGTGCTGTTTTACTAACTATACGTTCCGTTCTGTAACCGAGCGGTCAGTTTGCGGTCCGATATAAATACTTGCGACAACGCTTATCAGTGGCCATGGTATATCTTACCATGGATAGTATGTTCGAGCAATTTTCCGGCGGCTACTACCTCGGGGAACTGTACGTTGAACCGCATGATTGCGACCGTGCGGTCATCCAGCGCGAAGACCACGAAGCGGTCAACGAGCAGCTGTATGCCGACGGCGAGGGCGTCGAGCGGCTCGACGCGCCGCTCGTCATGAAGGTCGACAACACACACTTCCCAGTCCTCGGCGACGAGGGAGTCCCGTCGGGAACACTTGCAGTTCCGGCGGAGCTACTTGAGGAGGGGTCGGCGAGCAAGCGCGAGGTACTGTTGGCGAAGGCCAACCGGGCGATGGAACTCCTTCGCTACTCCGGCTGGCAGGCAGTAGCCGGCACCTAACGGTCGACGTTAGTTGGTGCCTAACAGTCGACCCAACGTTTCAAGTTCGCTGAACACCCCCTTGGAGTATGCTTGATGCACTGCTCGGACGGGCCGAACTCAAGGAACGTATCGAGGAGTTGACCGAGGAAAAACACCACTTAGAGCGACAGCTGGAGGCCGAATCCGAGCGGCGAGCCGACGCGGTCAGCGACCGGCAGGCGGCCGAAAAGCGAGTTAATCAGCTCGAAGACAAGATTACCGAACTCGAAGACCGCGTCGACCAAAGCGAGACGGCGACCGACCGATCCGTTCGAGGGACCGAATCGCTCCGTGGCGGTCGACTCGCCGAGATACTCGACCGACTCCGCTCGTTCAAGACCGGTCCCGAGGGCGCACTGAGTGCCGTCATCGAGGGCGAGGACGCCTCGCTCCCCGACTCAGTGAGCGACGTGGCTGGCGACTGCGGACCGCTGGTTCGCGGCGTCGCCCCGACAATCTACTACACTGACGACGCGGGACTGATTTCGGTGGCGCTTCGGCCACCGCTGCTGCCCGAGGCGTTCGTCGACTGGAACGATTCGTTCCGGGTCGACGAGGCGTGGTTCCGGCCGACTGGCACCCTCGTCTTCGGCGTGGTTCGGGCCGACGTGTTCGCGGTTGGTGTCTACGAGGGCACCGAACGCCTCGACTACGCGGGCTTCGAGTCCAACGTCAAATCAGACCACTCGAAGGGCGGCTTCTCACAGGATCGCTTCGAGAGAATCAGAAACGAACAGATCGACGACCATCTCGACGAGGCCCGCGAGCGACTGACCGACAAGATCGACGCTGTCGACCCCGACCGCGTCATCCTCACTGGTGAGCAGTCAATACTCACCCAGCTCGACGATCTTGCCGACCACACCGCCAGCACTGATGCCGGCGGCAAACCCGAGGCCGCCCTCGATCACGCCTTCTCGGACTTCTGGACAACCCGATTAGTCACGTTTTAACTGTCTCTTTGAAACTCGTAGCCGTCGACTACTGTCGGTAGCTGTTCACTCACCGAACGACCGTCACCGGCACCGGCGACCGTCGAACGACGGTTTCGGCGACGCTGCCCAACAGAAGTCTAGCCGCGCCATCCCGGCCGTGGCTTCCCATGACGATCTCGTCGACCGCGTTGTCTTGAGCGAATGTGACGATCTCGCTTGCGGCTCGGCCGGACAGCAGTTCGGTGTCGACGAGTCGCTCCTCGCCAGCGATCTCGCGGGCCGTCTCGAACAGTTCGGTGGCTAGCGTCTCCTGTTCGTCGAGGACGTCGGCCGTCTCGCTCACGAGATCGTCCAAATTGCTAATGCCCGCCGCAGGGTTCAACACGTGGACGACGACCAAATCGGCGTCCGGAAACGTCTCGACAGCATACCGCAGTGCCTCCTTTGACTGCGGTGAGCCATCGAGTGGAACCAGTAGTCTCCGTGTCATTGCATCCGTATTCAGATGCAGGCTACTAAAATCACTGTGCCAGTTCAGATCGGAGTTTCGAAGGCCCGATGTCGGAGGACGGACGTCGACTGTGTAGTCCACACTGCATTCTGTGGTCCTACGTTGACAGCCAGAGCCGTCTCACTGCCGTCGTCCCGTTTGTGGGACACGACGCTATTCGAACTCCGTCTCTCGGAGGATGAACGGTCCCATCGCGAGGGTATGTTTGGCAACCGTTGCGATCCGTAGAATGAACACGATAAAGACGACAAACGGTGCCAGACTGAATGCGAAGCCAGCACTGGTCACCCAGACGAGATTGTCGACACCAAGCGTCGTGCCGTAGAGCGTGGTTGCGTCGATGAACATGAGAAACACACCGACTACCGCTAGTGCGGGCACCGAGATGTAGAGCAGTGCCCGTGAGAGATTGATCAGCTCCCACTGAAAATACAGTGTCTTGAAATGTTCGCGCGCCTCGCCGAAGAACTTCAACAGCGAGAGCAGTTCGTCGAGCGCCTCGCTCGCCTCGCTTGACAGCGCTTCGCCGTGTCGGTGGCGTATCCGGCGGGCCGCATAGATTTTCCACGAGTAGTTGAAGTTGAGCGCTGCGGCCATCACATCGAACTTCCCGAACTGTGCGCCGTCGAGTTCGTTCCTCACTGTCTCCGCGTTCCGTGTGACGTCGTCGACGAACCCTTCGACCAGTTCGGTACGATCCGCATCATGGTCGGCCACCATTGCCTCGGTGAGTCGGGTGGCTCGGTCTTCGATTCCGCTGACGAGCTCAGCGAGGAACGCCGCGGGCTCCGGCTCACTGACACCGACCCCGAGTTTCGATTCGACATCGGTTTGGAACTCCATTGCCTCCTGCATTCGATCCCGCTGGTCGCCGACAGCACCGAGTTCCTGTGAGAGCACGAGCTGGTTGATCGTGACGACGATAGATGTACCAGTGATAATCGCGCCGATGAACGGCGAAAATAGCCATCTGAGACCCGTTTCGGTGGCCGCGATCTGGCGGAGGGAAGCCAGTCCAAGCTGACTCGCAACGACGAGGAGACAGAACACTGCGCCGAGGATGACTGCAACCAGAAGCCATCGGTTGACATGGATCAGCAGGGACATCCAGTAGTTGCTGCCTTCAGTCCGCTGTTCGAGACGATCACTCGGCGTTGACTCGCTCATCCGGTGTCGCTACCGACGGGCGAGACCCCCAAAACAGTCCGGAGCCTTCGGACTGAGGGACAGTCGACAGTGCTGGCCAGTCGAGCGTTACGACTTGTCGTCTTTGAGTTCGTCCAGCTCGGCTTCGACCTCAGCGTCTTCGAGTTCGGCATCCACGTCGACGTCGCCGTCGGCGTTCAGTTCCTCGTCGAGGTCGGTCGACTCCTCGGTGTCGGTCTCCGGTTCTTCCTCGGCGGGTGCTTTCCCCATCTCGGCTTTCAGCGTGTCGAGTTCGGAGTCGACCTCCCGGCTTGAGGAGAGCTCTTCGAGTTCGCGGTCGATGCTGTCCTTATCCGAGAGGGCGTCCTCGAAGGCACCCGAATCCTCCAGTTCGTCCATCGCTTCCGAGCGGGCCTCCATCTCGTCGGTCTGCTCCTCGGCGCGCTCGATAGAGCGGGCGACATCGTCCATCTCGTCGCCAACGCCGGTCATCGCTTCCGAGACGCGCGTGGAGGCTTCGGCGGCCTCGTAGCGCGCCTTCATGGTTTCCTTTTTGGTTCGGAACTCCTCGATGCGACCCTGGAGTTTGTTCTTTTTCTCGACGAGGTTGTCCTGTGTATCCTGGAGATTGGCGATCTGTCCCTCCAATTCCTCGATCTGGGACATCTTTGATTTCTTCTTTTCGAGTGCCTGGCGGGCGAGGTCGTCACGGTCCTGCTGGACGGCCTCGCGGGCCTGACTGTTGTGTTTCTCGACGTTCTCTTCGAGCCTGCGTTTCTGGATCTCCAGTCGCTTTTTCTGGGTCGTCAGGTCCGCAATTCCCTGTTTGACGTCCTGGAGTTCGTCACGCATCTTCTCGTAGGAGTAGTCGAGCGACTCGCCGGGGTCCTCCGACCGGTTGAGCAACGCGTTGATTTTCGACCGGATGACGTAGGAGGTGCGCGAAAGGATTCCCATAGCCGCCTTTGGGACACACGGGGCTTAAATCCTCATACAGTCGATAGCTTTCAGCGCCGATTTCGCCGCCAATCACACCTCCCATCCTCTGTGACTATTGAAAAAACCGACAGGATGAGAAATGATTTACACGATGAGTACTCAGTACTGAGTAAATACTTCGAGTCATGAACGAGACAGAAGAGTTTGACATCGTCGAGGAAAGCGACAGCGAGAAGGAACGGAAGGCCGCTGGCCCGTACGGCGATGACGGCATTGTCGAGGAAAGCGAGTCGGATAAAGAACGCAGAGCAGCCGGTCCGTACGGTGACACGGGCGTCGTTACCGAGAGCGACACCGACGACAATGCGAAGTCGAACGAACCGTACGGTGACGACCTCGTCGAAGAGCGTGACACCGATGACAACGCGAAGTCAAACGAGCCGTATGGCGACGAGTTCGTCGACGAACCCATCGAAGACGGCGCGTAGTCGGCACCACGCGATTGAATCGGCTGTTGGTTTCGTTTGAACCGGATTGGTCGACCGCAAAAACAGCCATCACTGGCAGGCCCCTCGGTCGGACAATGGCCAAGCGTATCTACAGTATCGACGCGATGCGGATCGTTGCGATGCTGTTTGTGGTCATGATTCACACCGACCCGTTTGCGGGTGTCACCGAGTACGGGAACATGATCACGTTCGTCATCAAAACCACCGGCCGGTTCGCGGTGCCATTCTTTTTCATTACGTCGGAGGGTGTCATAGAATAGTTCTCATAGCGTGATGACGGTGCTTCCTGGATTGTCTCCGCGTTCGTCGTTGGTGATCGCAATAACGAGACGAAGGCACAGCGCGAGGAACACTTGTGCTCGTGCGTGGACGCGGCCTCGGGCGCGAACGTGCCCGAGGCCGCAGTCCTTGACGGCGTCGTTGGTTCGTTCGACTCCACTCCGGCGGTTGTACGTCTCGTCTAGCGTCGATTGCTTCAGCTGAACGTCCTCGCTGTGTTCGTCGATGCGGGCTTCGACCCTGTACTCGATGTCTTTCGGATCGTCGGTGTTTCGTGCGTTGTACGGAGCGACTGGCACGACCCCTGCGGCCAGCAGGTGGTCGTGCCAGCCGAGCGTGTCGTAGGCGCTGTCTCCAAGCATCCAGATCGGTTTCTCGACGGCGAGCGCGTCACACGTGACGCGCATCGCCGTCTCCTCTGGCGCTTGCTTGCTCTCGGTGAACTCCGCGGCAATCGGGATCTTTTGCCCGGTCGAGACGATCGTACAGCCGTAGCCGTGGTAGTACTCTTCGGCGGTTGGATCGTAGCCTTTCGACGCGTCTTGGTCGGCGGGCATCGTCCTCACGTCGGTGGAATCGATGGAGTAGGTCAAGTCGAGCAGGCCGCGGCAGGCGGCCTGCTCGACGAGGCGGTCGAAGACCTCGTCGACGACGTGTTCGAGGTCGGTGAGGAAGCGATCGACCGCGTCTCTCGACGGCGGTCGATCGAAGCCACAGCTGAGCCAGACGACCGTGTTCTGGAGTTCTCGCGTGACTGGACGGATGCCGTAGACGTTCTTGTAGTAGCAGTGCAGGAACGCTCGGAAGAGTGCTGGTGGGTGATGATCTCGTGTTCGCCCCCGGCGAGCGGGGGCGAACACATCGAATTCTTCGAGAAAGTCGAACTCAAGATGCTCGAACAACGCGAGCGTCTCGGTCGCCATTACATTGAAGAACTCGTCGATAGAAGTCTCCTCTTGCAGGATGCTGGCGCTCGTAGACACAGTTCCAACATCCTGCGTCTTCGTGTGTGACGCTTTCTATGACACCCTCTACGTCGGAGGGTGTCATAGAATAGTTCTCATAGCGTGATGACGGTGCTTCCTGGATTGTCTCCGCGTTCGTCGTTGGTGATCGCAATAACGAGACGAAGGCACAGCGCGAGGAACACTTGTGCTCGTGCGTGGACGCGGCCTCGGGCGCGAACGTGCCCGAGGCCGCAGTCCTTGACGGCGTCGTTGGTTCGTTCGACTCCACTCCGGCGGTTGTACGTCTCGTCTAGCGTCGATTGCTTCAGCTGAACGTCCTCGCTGTGTTCGTCGATGCGGGCTTCGACCCTGTACTCGATGTCTTTCGGATCGTCGGTGTTTCGTGCGTTGTACGGAGCGACTGGCACGACCCCTGCGGCCAGCAGGTGGTCGTGCCAGCCGAGCGTGTCGTAGGCGCTGTCTCCAAGCATCCAGATCGGTTTCTCGACGGCGAGCGCGTCACACGTGACGCGCATCGCCGTCTCCTCTGGCGCTTGCTTGCTCTCGGTGAACTCCGCGGCAATCGGGATCTTTTGCCCGGTCGAGACGATCGTACAGCCGTAGCCGTGGTAGTACTCTTCGGCGGTTGGATCGTAGCCTTTCGACGCGTCTTGGTCGGCGGGCATCGTCCTCACGTCGGTGGAATCGATGGAGTAGGTCAAGTCGAGCAGGCCGCGGCAGGCGGCCTGCTCGACGAGGCGGTCGAAGACCTCGTCGACGACGTGTTCGAGGTCGGTGAGGAAGCGATCGACCGCGTCTCTCGACGGCGGTCGATCGAAGCCACAGCTGAGCCAGACGACCGTGTTCTGGAGTTCTCGCGTGACTGGACGGATGCCGTAGACGTTCTTGTAGTAGCAGTGCAGGAACGCTCGGAAGAGTGCTGGTGGGTGATGATCTCGTGTTCGCCCCCGGCGAGCGGGGGCGAACACATCGAATTCTTCGAGAAAGTCGAACTCAAGATGCTCGAACAACGCGAGCGTCTCGGTCGCCATTACATTGAAGAACTCGTCGATAGAAGTCTCCTCTTGCAGGATGCTGGCGCTCGTAGACACAGTTCCAACATCCTGCGTCTTCGTGTGTGACGCTTTCTATGACACCCTCTCTACGTCGGGCTACTTTTTCGCGCTCAAGATCGCACAGCGTGATCCCACTGACTACGTCCACAAGCAGGCTGCCACTATTTCGTCATACTACGTGTTCGGGCTGGTGTTAGCCGCGCCGACGTTTCTGGCCGGTCGACTCGTGCGCGCGGCTCTCGATGGCCGATCCCTCGCCGAAACCACCTACAGCAGTCTCGCTTCGTTCGTCGACCCTGTCGCCCTGATCTACTACGGCACCTCGGTCTCCGAAATCCTCTGGTTCCTCCCCGCGCTCCTGTTTTCGTTTCTGTTCGTCTATCTGTTCATCCTGCTCGGCGTGCCAACCGCCGCCCTGCCGGTCGCACTGGGGTTCCACGTCGTCGGCCTGTTGGGCGGCACCTATACGATGTTCCTTGAGGTCCCCTTTGAGATTCGAGACGCCCTGTTCTTTGGGTTCTTTTATACCAGCCTCGGCTTCACCATCGCTGCCCGCGACTGGAGGCCGAGCACCGACCGCAGTCGACTGTATCTCGGTCTCACGCTCGGTTTCGCCATCCTCCAACTGGTCGAACTCTACGTGTTGGGCTACCCCCTGCGCGGCGAGCCGTTCGGTGCCTACGTCTATGCGCCGAGTTACGGGATCACCACCGCGCTGTTCACCGCCTCGCTGTTCATCTACCTCCTTTCGCGGCCGAAGCTCGGCGTCGACACGCCGCTGCCGTCGTGGGGCAAATACGCGGTTGGAATTTATGTCACCCATCCGGCGGTGTTTGCGGTGATCCGGGCGGTTCGGGACACACTGGAGCATGTCGGCTACACCGTCGACGAGTTGATTGTGTGGCATTTGCTGTTGACGCCGATGTTGTTTTATCTGTCCTACCTCGTCTACATCGCGGCCGACAAGCTCCGCGTTATCGAGATCGGTGGCACGCATTTCCCCGGTCGACCGTGGCTGCGAGCAATGAGATCCGGATAAGCGCTGTTAGTTGTAGCCACGCCAGCGGTAGCCGCACTCTTTGCATTTAAAAAACCGCGTCGGTGGCTCGTCGGCCGCGCCGGTCTGTTTGATCGTGTACCACGCCTCTTGATTTTCACACTCGTCGCAGACGATATCGTTGGCGGTCGGTTTCCCCTCGAACTCTGCGCCCTCGACGGTTTCGATGAGTTCGTCGGTGCTTTGGGATTCCGTTGAGGTGAACTCCGCGGCGCGGTCGGCGTCTTGGTCAGCGGTTGCCCCACACTCCTCGCTGGCACAGACCATCTGCCCGTTTTCCGAGCGCATCATCGAGCCACACTCGTCGCAGAATTGCATACCTCGCCTTCGCACTCCGGCAGTTAATGTTCGTCGTTCAAAATCGTGCGATCCGGACCCGTGTCGGTGACGACCGGGCAGTTGCTCACGCGGAACTGGCCGTCTTCGAGCACTTCGATGATTTCGGTTCCCTCGTGGGTACAGCTGACCTCCGGCGGCTCGGTGAAGAAGGGACACTGCTGGCAGTAGTCACGTTTGTCGACGAGCGTTTCGCTCCCGGCTGACGTGGCTCGTTTGTCGGCCTGCCCCCGACTGGTGGCCTGCTCGTCGGGCGTCGACGCCGACGCACCCGGCTCGTCGGTGTCGAACTCGGTGGCCGAGTCTGTGGATTCCTCGGTATCGAACGACCGGGCATCGGCCTCCGTATCGGCCAGTTCGTCCCACAGCGCCTCGCCGTCGACCTCGTCGACGCCCATCTCGTCGAACACCTCGTCGGCGTCGGGTGCCTCTTCGGTCTCCGAGAGCCCACTGGCTGACTCGGTGGAGTCGGTGAACGTGTCGGTTGGCTCGGTTTCTGTAAACTGGTCGACCTCTGTGTTGTCTGGATCGGGTTCGGTAAACTCCTCGACCTTGGTGTCTGTCGACGCTGATTCGTCGACCTCCGCTACCTCGGAGTCGTTCGGATCGGGTTCGGTAAACTCCTCGAACTCGGCGTCGTCCGGGTTGGTTTCGGCGAACTTGTCGACCTCCTCCCAGAGGTCGCCGGTCGACTCCTCGTCATCCTCAGAGTTACCGCTCATCGCTCATCCTGCCGCGCCCGGTCGTCGGTTGCGGGCTGCGATTCGGTGTCGGCATCGAACGGTTCCTCGGTGGTCGACCCCGCTTCGAGCGCTGGCCGGTCGGCGATGGTGAGCCACGCCGAGTTGAAGAACATCGACCCCGGCTCGATGCCGTCGAAGGCGCTCCGACAGTGTGGACAGGCAGGCTCGACGAGCAGCCCCAGTCTGACCATCTCACTACAGTTGTCACACTTTGCTTTCTCGATGTCCTCACGGGCCGCCGTTTCGAGCAGCTTCGCCAGCGCGGTTTGATGGCTCACGTGGCTTTCGACCCGCTTGAGCCGCCGCCGGAGGTCGACCACCGCCCCCGCGAGCCGGTCGGCTTTCGCTTCGAGCGTCTCGACGGACGCCGACATCGATTCGACGTCGTCGTCGGTCTCCGCAAGCCGGGCTTCGATCCCGTCGTAGCGCTCGGCGGTCTCGCCCTTCAGCTCGTCGAGCCGTGATTCGACGGCCTCTTGATCTGCTTCGATCCCTGCGAGTCGGTCGAACTCCGCGTGGCTGTGATCGGCTGGCGCGCGTGATCGAGCCTCCTTGACCACGTCGACGATCCGCGACCGGAGATCATCGACGTGCTCGTCGAGATCCGCTTCGAGTTCCGCGATCCGGTCGACATCCGGGTCGGATTCGAGTGCCCCGATCCGGGCCTCCAGATCCGACAGTGCCGTCTCCAAGGCGTCGTCTTCGTCCTCGTTCTCCGCAAGCAGTCGGTAGGATGCAACCGCACGAGCAAGCACTGTCTCACGACTATCTCCGGTTTCGGCTGTCCGATCCGTCACCCACTCTTCGATCTGCGCTGGAAGTGGGGCCGGATCTTCCTGCTCACTCGCCATTACTGGCTATCTATCATCCTCTAAACTTAAATATCCTCCATAAATGATTGGACACGATCTGTGTCCTTACAAACTGACTACGACGCGTTAGTGACTGCCTACGTTCGCACTCCTCATCTGATCTTCCGGACGTTGCTCAGATCGTAGCCGCCTTCGTGAATCTCGCTTTCGAACTGGACGATATCCTCCTGTTCGAGCCGCGAGAGGACGCCACGGAACTGTTTGACGACCATCACGCGGGCGCGTTTCGAGCCGCCGGTCTCCCACGAGAAGTTGATCGTGCCGCTGGCGGCATCCGAAAGCTGTCCGAGTTTGGTCGCCGTCAGCGTCTCCTCGCTGGCCAACACGAGGATCAGCCCGCCCCACTGGGCGGCGGCCCGTTTGAGTCCACGAACCAACATTGGAATGTCGTTCCACCCCAGATCGTCGCCAAGCGCACCCAACAGATCAGTAATCGAATCGAAGATGACGAGATTCCCCGAGGCGTGTTCGGTCAAATAATCACCAAGCACGCTGAGGACTTTCTCGCGGTTGCCGCCGCCGCTGAGATCCGAGAGATCGGTCGTCCGACCCAGATACCAGTCCTGTGGAATCCGGCTTGACTGGAAGTATTCGACCGACAGATCCTTGTACTGGATATGATCGATGGCGTCGTCGACGATATCATCCGACAGGGTGTAGCGCAACTCCTCTTCGAGCGTCTCCTTCGAGGAGGTAAACGAGACATAATGGACCTCCGGTGGGAGAATTGCGCCCTCCGGTAGCTCGCCGTAGTGGAGATCGAACAAGTCCTCGTTCGTGTGGGCCAACGCGTTCATCGCCGCGCTTGTATAGACGAACTCGCGGGCCCCCGCCCCCGCTTCGCCCGACAGGAGGACCACACTACCGGGAGGCGCACCACCCTCCAGCAGCGAGTCGAGCCGCGAGATCCCGAACGGAATATCTTGCATAGCTATCAATATCAGGGGCTGTCCTTAGCCGTTACGCCGTTCCTACGCTGCAGTATGCGTTGCCTACTCGGTCGACCAACTTGTCTACCGACCTGACCACGGGTGTCTACCGACCCGACCACGGGTGTCTACCGACCCGACCACGGCTCACCGTCGACACGCGCACCCTGATTTCGCCCGGCGGCGATCAGTACCTCGCCGTTGAGTCCGGCCGAGTCGAGGGCGGCCTCGCCAGCAGTACGGGCTGCCTCGGCGTTGGCCCTGTCTGTCACCCCGTACACCGCGGGTCCCCACGATGACTGGCCGGCTCCGTAGACGGCCGGTTCGTCGGCCACCCAGTCGACGAGTTCGCCGACCGGCGGCCGGTAGACGCCGCCCTGCTCGTCGGCGTACCACGTGCCGTTGAGTCGACCGATGTCGGCGACTGCGCTCCCGAACTGGTCGGCGTTGCCGGTTGCGACGGCCGGCAGCACACCGCGGGTGATCCGGCCCGCAATCCTGTCGGCGGGCGCGGGGTCGGCGCGTTCGACCACGCCCCGAATGCTGTCGTCTTCGGTCTCGCCGCTCCGTCCGGGGTCGGCATCCGGCAGGACGATCAAAAACCGCCAGTCGTCCGGGATTCGGTGGCGGGCGGCCACCGGGGGAACTGTCCACGCGCCGTCGGCGGGGCGGGCGGTGGTAAACCGTGCGGTCGGATGGCCGCCGTCGAGCACGAAGCCGCCCGCCTCGAAGGTGGCGACGCCGATGCCCGACCGGCCGCCGCGCCCGAGTTTGGGCGCGAGTTCTCGGACGTCGACCGACCGGTCGTAGCTCTCGCCGATAGCGACCGCAATCGCCAGCGCCAGTTGGGTGCCGCTCCCGAGACCGACGTGTGGCGGGAGCGAGTCACGGATGGTGACGGTTGCACCCGGCACGTCGAGGTGGGTACAGACGGTCTCGACGAGCGTCTCACACCGTGGCGGGGCAGTCACACCCTCGGCTGGCTCCGCCGCCAGTGAGAGCCGTGGCTCGTCGAGTGCAACCCCGAGTGCCCCATACAGTCGCTCGTGGGCCAGCGAAAGGTTCCCGAAGCCGAAATGCAGCCGCGATCCAACGTCGACCCTCGTCATACCCCCCGTTTGTAGCCGTCCGGTATTCGGGTTTCGACGGTGGCAACGAGCAGTGGCTACCCGAGACGGATTCATGCACATTGGTACCATCCATAGTCCCGGTACATCACAGCCTCCACCCTTTTTGTGTCGACGTGCCAACAGACAGGTATGGACTCCCTGCTGATCTATGGCGCCTACGGCTACACGGGTGAACTCATCGCCCGTGCGGCGGTCGACCGTGGGTTTGACCCCGTGGTGGCTGGCCGCGATCCGGATCGTATCCACACTCTCGGCACCGACCTCGACTGTCGAAGCCGCGCGTTCGATCTGACTGACGACATCCAAGCCCACCTGTCGGGAATTGACACACTGCTCAACTGCGCCGGTCCGTTTGAGGAAACTGCCGACCCGCTGGTTGCGGCCTGTCTTGCTCGCGGCGTCGACTATCTGGACATCACCGGTGAACTCCCTGTCTTCGAGCGACTGGCTCGCCGGGACAGCGAGGCCGTCGACGCGGGCGTCTCGCTTATGCCCGGCGTCGGCTACGATGTGGTACCGACCGACTCGCTTGCGGCCCACTTGCACGAGCGGCTCCCGGAGGCAACCCATCTCTCGTTGGCGCTTTCGGCGTCGGGCTCGCTGTCGGGTGGAACTCTCAAGACGCTTATCAACGGGTTCGGCTCGGGGAGCGCGATCCGCGAGGACGGCCAACTCCGCGCGATCCCCTCGGCGTCCAAACAGCGCGTCGTCGACTTCGGCTCGGGTACCCAAACGGTGATGACGATCCCGTGGGGGGATCTGTCGACGGCCTACCGAACGACCGGGATTCCGAACATCGCGGTGTACGTCGCTGTCCCCGACGCGGTTCGCCACGCCATCCAAATCGCCCGGCCGTTCGAGGGGCTGATGGCCACTGACCTGGTTCAGCGGCTATTAAAAGGACTCGTCGACCGGTTCGTCGACGGGCCGAGCGAGGCCGACCGCGCGGCCAGCGAGACCACTGTTTGGGGTGAGGCATGGAACGAGGAAAGTGGTGAGACGGTCCAGTCGCTGCTCCGAACGCCCGATACCTACGAACTGACTGTCGAGGCCGCACTGGCCTGTGCCGAACGCGTCGAAGCGGGAGAGGCTCCAACCGGATTCACGACGCCCGCAGGCGCGTTCGGCCCCGATCTCGTCCTCGACCTGCCGGGTGTGAGTCGACAGGATCTGTGAGACGGTCTGCTGTCGACTGGTACCGCGTGACTGTACCCCATGGAGTAGTCGGTAACGTCCGCCAACAGATCCCATGAGGTAGACTCCCTATCTCAGCGAGGGGTGTCTTACGGTATCAAAACGGAGTGTGGATCGTCAGGATTGCTACAGTAGTCGACCGTTAGGCGTTGGACTCGCCAGCGTTGTCGGCTGGTCCGCCACCTACCAGACTACTCAGTGATTCGCCGAGGGAGTCGACGCCGCCATCCTGGAACGATTGGATGGTGTCAAGGACCGAACTCACGTGGTCGGGAACCTGCTCGGGCAGGCCGTCGCTCGGTCCGACGTTGGCCGCGGCATCCGCGGGTGCTTCGCTGTTGGCAGTGTCCTCGGAGTCTGTATCCGAGTCGACGTCATCCGTGTTCTCTGCGTGTGCGTCCGATGCGGTGTCGGGTGCCTGATCCGCCGGCGCTGCGGCACCGACCGCCGTCGCCCCGCCGATCAGGAACAGTGCTGCAACCGTGATCGTGATGAGTTGTCTTGCGTTCATTGCATCTGACCGACGGTGCTACTGCCACATAAGGTGGGGAAGCCGTAAATCCGGATACAAGCGTTTTAAACCCGATTTACGCCGGATTTCGATGAGTTTCGGATGAGTTGTAGACGTTTTCCGGCAACTACGGGCGGTGTGGGCCACGACTCCCAACATGGCTGCTCAACTGGCTCGGCACGCGGCGAATGAGTCCATGTCGACGCGGCGTCCGTTGAAGAGATGACCTCTGACCGGAGCAAACTCCTGAAATCACAGCAGCGAGTCGAAGTGAGAGCTGACACTGGCTTCATTTTCTTACTATCTTAGTTCAATATGTATTAATCATGTCTGGTCCGGACTTTTTTGACTGAGCCAACCGAGCACCGTCGCATGCCATGGCACCTCCAGTCAACTGTTTCGTCTCTCCGTGTTGGCTGTCATCTGTCAGTACTCACTGACGGTTCGACCGGGTCGTCGACGCTGGATTGGCTCGTTGTCCCCGTGAGTGGTGTATGGACGTAGCGCGACTGCAGACCGTGGTTTCCACAGGAGCCTCTCCGGTTCAGATCGATGCGATAGTCAACCCGCTCTACGTTGTTCTCGGTGTTGTCCTGCTCATCGCTTTGGTCGTCGACCTGCTGTGGACGACGCTGTGGGTCGACGGCGGAAGCGGCCCCCTGTCGGCTCGGTTGGCGACCGGTGTCTGGCGGATTCTTCGGCGACTCGGCCGTCGACACTCCCGATTCCTGAGTCTCGCTGGCCCGTTCGTGTTGGTGCTCACTCTCAGTATGTGGATCGGACTCCTCTGGGCGGGGTGGACGTTCGTATTCGCAGGCGGTGAGTATGCCCTGATCGACACCCGAAACGGCGGTCCTGCCGACTGGTCGGGACGCATCTACTACGTCGCCTACACCATGTTTACCGACGGTAACGGTGATTTCACGCCGAACGGTGACCTCTGGGAGATGGCCTCCTCGTTTACGACGGCCAGTGGGATGCTCGTTGCGACACTGAGCGTCTCATATATCCTCTCGATACTCGGCGCGGTCTCCCAAAAGCGGTCGTTCGCAAACGGTGTCACAGCGTTAGGAATGCGAAGCGAGGCGTTCCTGCAGTCTGGATGGGATGGCGAGGATTTCACCGATCTGGATCTGCTGCTCGACACGCTGTCGTCGGACCTGAACATGCTTGCCGAACAGCACAAATCGTATCCGATTCTCCACTACTACCATAGTGAAAACGAAACGGAAGCCTCGGCGATGGCTGTCGCCATTCTGGCTGATGCGATGTTTCTCCTCGAAGTCGCCGTCCCGGATGCGAACGAACCCAACGAGGCCCTGACCGAGAGCACACGGTCGAGCGTCAATGATTATCTGGAAACGCTCAACAACGCCTTCATACAGCCGGCCGAACAGCCGCCGCCACCACCGGATCTCGACCACCTCCGTGAGGCGGACATTCCGACGGTCTCGGACCGGGAGTTTGCCGAGGCACTCGCCGAGCGTGAGGACTCCCGACGAAAGCTCCTCGGTGCGGTCGACGCCGATGCGTGGTACTGGCCATCCGAGAACCTCGAATGAGGATGCAGCTCTCTTCAGTCAGGAACGCCGAGGACGGCAATTTCGTAGTCCGCAATATCCGACGGTGAGGCCAACAGAATCACCTCGAACTGCCAGGCGTTGCCTGCGGCGAGATCACTCGTGCGGGCGATATACAGACCGAGTTGCGCGCCGGTGGCGTTGTAGACGCGGACACGGACCTCGACGGTTCGGACGACCTCGCTGCCGGTGTTGACCACCGTGCCCTGGACGACCGGCCCTTTGTACCCCTGGGTGAGGACATACTCGTGTGACTCCAAGACGAGTGAATCGAGGGGTACGGCATTGGTGGTTGGCTCCGTTATCGCGGCCGCTTCCGCGGCGGTCGTCTGCTGGGCTGTCCGCTCGGTGGCGTTGGTTTGGTTGGTTTGGTTGGTTTGGTTGGTTTGGTTGGTCTGATTGGTTTGGTTGGTTTGGTTGGTTTGGTTGGTTTGGTTGGTCTGATTGGTTTGGTTGGTCTGATTGGTTTGGTTCAGCTGCCCGTCTTGATACGGTGGGCTACTGCTTGTTTCGGCACAGCCACCGAGAACAGCCACCACTCCTCCGCCACAGACGGCGACAAACCCACGGCGGGTCGTTCCAGTAGCGCGGTCGGTCATTGTCGACTGATCCCCTCACGCCGTGTCGTGAAAACTCGCATGGCCGACACATCGACCGACATCACGGACTTATCCTGTTGAACGTGATATTCCACGCGTAACGGCCGTCTCTGTACAGTATTGGCTGTGTTGGGAATAACCTACTTTGGGCCCTCGACCCGTGGTAGTCGTATGGCTTCTTCGGGGTCCTCTGACACAGGGGCACAATCCGAGCCGCGTTTGGAGCATGACCCACGATCACGGAATCGGCTCATCGAATGGCTCGTGGTCGACGGGAGTCGACTGCTGCTCACGATCATCATCTCAGTCGGTCTCTTCGGGCTGCTTTTGATTCTCAACGCGCTGGGGGTGATCGGATTCACCGATCAAGGGTCAGTGACCCGCATGGCAAGCGGGATGATTGCTGGCTCGCTGTCGCTTGTCACGCTCGTCGTCTCAGTGAATCAACTCATTTTGTCGCAAGAATTCTCCCCGGTTGGAAAACACCGCGATCAGTTCAGTAGTGTGATGCAGTTTCGGCAAGATATCGAACAGCAGGCAGATATTCCACGAACACCGATGGAGCCAACGCGAGTCCTATCGGTGCTCGCCGACACGATTGGGACGAATGCCAGCCGACTGGCCGAGTCGGTTGCAGACAGTCCCAACGCGGCGTACAGACAGCAGGTCACACAGTACGCCCAGAGCGTCGAGGACAACGCCCAGTGGGTCGACCAGTCGGTAGACGAGCCTCAGACGAATGCGTTCGATGCGCTCTCGGTCGCAATCGCCTACGATGACGGCTGGCAGTTGTCGACCGCTCGCTATCTCCGTAACAGCGCCCCGGCGCTCTCGGCTGAGACCGAAACCGCGTTCGATGACCTGATCGAGTCGACACGCCTGTTTAGTAGCGCCCAAGAACATTTCAAAACGGTGTACCTCCAGCGTGAACTCACCCGGTTTTCACAGCTCATTATCTACACCGGTGTTCCAGCCGTCTTTGCAGCGGTGTTTATCATACTCATACACGGCGGGCTTGGGACCCCGGCGATCAGCGCGGCGGCTCTTCCATCCGTCGTCTCGCTGCTCGTCACGCTCGTGTTCGTTCCCTTGGTGCTGCTCGCCGTGTTTATTTTGCGGACCGCAACCATCATCCGACGGACCGCCACTGTTGGCCCGATGCTGTTAGGAGAACGCAGGTAACCCGTGTCGCGTCGACAGCCTCGCAGCACTCCCGTGGCGGTGTCGAGCATGCCAACGACACCCAGCCAGTCGACCCTATCGAAACCGTTTTGATGAAACCTTGCGGACAGTCAGTATGCCGACGGAACCTACAACGGGATACGACCCCACACTGGGGAAGAAGTTTATTTTTGTAACGGGAGGTGTCATGTCCGGCCTCGGGAAAGGGATCACAGCCGCGAGTACGGGCCGACTGCTGGCCAACGCGGGCTTCGACGTCACCGCGGTCAAAGTCGACCCCTACCTCAACGTCGACGCCGGGACGATGAATCCCTACGAACACGGCGAGGTGTACGTCCTCAAAGACGGCGGCGAGGTCGACCTCGATCTGGGGAACTACGAGCGGTTCCTCGGGATCGATATGACCTCCGATCACAACGTGACGACGGGGAAAACCTACCAGAGCGTGATCGAAGCCGAGCGCGCGGGCGACTATTTGGGCAAAACGGTCCAGATTATTCCCCACGTCACCGACGACATCAAGCGGCGCATCCGGGAGGCCGCCGAGGGCACCGACGTCTGTATCGTCGAGATCGGCGGCACCGTCGGCGACATCGAGTCGATGCCGTTCTTGGAATCCCTCCGGCAGTTCGCTAGCGAGGAGGACGACGAGGATTTACTCTTCATGCACGTGACGCTCGTCCCCGACTCGATGAACGGCGAGCAGAAAACCAAACCCACCCAACACAGCGTCAAAGAACTCCGATCTATCGGTCTGCAGCCTGATATTCTCGTTGGGCGGAACGAAGACCATCTCGAAGAACAGACAAAGACCAAGATCGCCCGTTTCTGTGATGTCTCGACGGATGCGGTCTTCTCGAATCCCGATGTCGACGACATCTACAAGGTCCCGCTGATGGTCGAAGACGAGGGACTCGACGAGTACGTAATGGAGCGACTCGGTATCGCTAAGAGCGCACTGCCGAAAGCCGAGCGCTCCCAGCGCTGGCGAGAACTCGTCACCCGTGACCGTGAGGGAACTGTCGAAATCGCACTCGTCGGCAAGTATGGCTTAGAAGACGCCTACATGTCGATCCACGAGGCGCTGAAACACGCCGGCATCGAACGCGAAGTCGACGTCGACGTACTCTGGGTCGACTCCGACCAGATGCACGACGAACACACCGAGCGACTCGAAGCCGCCGACGGAATCATCGTCCCCGGCGGCTTTGGCTCCCGTGGCACCGACGGCAAGATCGACGCCGTGCGCCACGCCCGCGAAAACAACGTTCCGTTCCTCGGGCTCTGTCTGGGCTTCCAGATGGCCGTCATCGAACACGCCCGCAACGTCCTCGGACTCGAAGACGCCAACTCCGCGGAACTCGACGAAGAGACCCCACACCCCGTCATCGATATCCTCCCCGAACAGAAGGAGGTCGACGACATGGGCGGCACGATGCGACTCGGTGCACACGAGACCCAGATCGAACCCGGTACGCTCGCGGCCAGAATCTACGCCGACGATTCGTGTACCGAACGACACCGCCACCGCTACGAAGTTAACCCCAACTACATCGACCAACTCGAATCCGAGGGGCTGGCCTTTTCCGGCACGGCGGGTCGACGGATGGAGATTCTCGAACACGAGGATCATCCGTTCTTTTTCGGCACGCAGTTCCACCCCGAGTTCCGGTCCCGACCGGACCGAGCCAGCCCGCCGTTCGTGGGCTTTTTGAAGGCCGTTGTCGACCGCAGCGAATCCGAAACCGAACCGCAGTCCGAAGACGAGGTCACCATCTAATGGTAAACCCAACAGAGTTCATCGACGAGGCAGTCGAATCGATTAAAGAACAGATCGGCGACGAAAACGCGATCATCGCGCTGTCCGGCGGCGTCGACTCCTCGGTCGCAGCCACGCTGGCCTACCGAGCAATCGGCGAGCAGTTGACCCCCGTCTACGTCGACACCGGCCTCATGCGCAAAGGCGAGACCGACCAGATTCGAGATACCTTTTCGTTCATGGAGAGTCTCGAAATCGTCGACGCCCGCGAACGGTTTTACGAGGGTCTCGAAGGCGTGACTGACCCCGAAGAGAAACGCAAGGTAATCGGTGAGCAGTTCATCCGGGAGTTCGAACGCGAAGCCAAGGAGACCGACGCCCAGTATCTCGTCCAAGGGACCATTTATCCCGACCGCATCGAAAGCGAGGGCAACATCAAATCCCACCACAACGTCGGTGGGCTTCCGGAGCGCGTCGACTTCGAGGGAATCGTCGAACCGGTCCGTGACCTCTACAAGGACGAGGTCCGCGAGGTCGCCCGCGAACTCGAACTCGAAGACATCATCTCCGAGCGCATGCCGTTCCCCGGCCCCGGCCTCGCCGTCCGAATCATTGGCGAAGTCACCCCGGAAAAGGTCGAGGTGGCCCGCGAGTCCTGCCACGTCGTCGAAGAGGAACTCGAAGAGTACGAGCCGTGGCAGGCGTTCGCCGCTGTGATCGGTAAAGCCACGGGTGTCAAAGGCGATAATCGAGTCCACGGCTGGGTCGTCGCCGTGCGGTCGGTCGAGAGCCGCGATGGGATGACCGCCCGCGCCCAAGAGATCGACTGGTCGACGCTCCAGCGGATTCAGAGCCGGATTACTGGCGAAAACGAGAACGTCGCCCGCGTCGTCTACGACGTCACACACAAACCGCCAGCGACCATCGAGTACGAGTAATGAGCCAGATTGCAATCGTCGCCGGTCCTGACCCTGACGGACTCGGCGATGCACTGGAAGCCGAGGGGGTTACGATCCACCGGATCACTGGCGTCGTCTCGCTGTCGACGCTCCAAGAGGCCGGCCTCGACGAGGCCGATCTGCTGGTGTTGACCGACATTGGCGAAGCCAGCGGGATTCCGGTCGCCAAGGAAAACACCCCCGAGATACGCGTGGTCGTCTACAGTCCGAAGAACCTGCCGGACTTCGTCAAGGGTCAAGCAGATTTGGCCGTCGACCCCGAACTACTCGATGTGAGTGTCGTCGCCGAGGAACTGGCCGCCGAGAACTAATCCGCGCCCCACCGATGTGGTCGACCGTTCGGTAGCGATGGGTCGACTCACTGTTGGTCGATCTAAAATATACCGGGTTATATTGCTGACATTCTCTCCTCATATAAAAAACCACACGACGTTTACGGGAGTAATCCGGCGCAAATGGGGTCCACTACTGTTCTCATACAAGTACTATCCTCCAATATGATAGGTCGTAATGCGCCGAAATCTACTGATGGCAATCGTCCTGACAGTCTGTCTGTCTATGGCAATCCCCGCCATGGCGACAACTGCTGGGGCCCAGACAGCCGACGACGGTGAGAGCTTCGCATTCGACGCGACGCTCGACAACGAAACCGTCACTGTGTCTGTAACATCGAATGACACGGCCGTCGAGAACGCGACGGTCGCGGTCAATGGTAGCGAGGCAGGAACAACTGACGCCAACGGCACTCTGCAGTTCGGTCTCGACAACCGCTCTGCGGTCGAACTCGGGGTCACCGTCGACGGCAGCACCCAGACGACCACCTACGAGGTAGTCGACGGGAGCCTCGTCGAGCAGACCGAGAGTCCCGACACGACCGACTTCGCGTTCGGCGCAACACTCGACAACGAGACGGTAACGGTGTCGGTCACATCGAACGACACCGCAGTCGAGAACGCGACGGTCGCAGTCAACGACACTAATGTCGGTCCCACTGACGCGAACGGAACCCTCCAGTTCGGTCTCGATAATCGCTCGGCACTCGACATCTCGGTGACTGTCGACGGGACCACCCAGACGACGACCTACGAGGTTGTCGACGGTGAACTCGTTGCACAAGACGACACCGACGAGACCACCGAGTTCGACTTCGGTGCGACACTCGACAACGAGACCGTGACGGTCTCAGTCGCCTCCAATGGGACGGCTGTCGAGAACGCGGCGGTCGCAGTCAACGGTAGCGATGTGGGCACCACTGACGCGAACGGAACTCTCCAGTTCGGTCTTGACGACCGACCAGCAGTTGACATTGCGGTGACGGTTGATGGCACCACCCAGTCGACGATCTACGAGGTTGTCGGCGGTGAACTCATCACCCAAGAGAGTGTCGAGGACGCACAAGAGGTCCCCGAGGAGGCAGCCGATCAGGTCTCAACGATCCAGAAACTGATCTCGGCGTTCCGTAACGGCGAGATCGAGAAACTCGGCCCAATCGTCTCCGAGGCCGCCGGTCGCGGGCCACCGGCGGATGCCGGTAACGGCTCGGGTAACGCACCAGAAGATGCCGGTAATGGACAGGGCAATGCACCAGAGGATGCCGGTAACGGGCAGGGCAACGCGCCAGAAGACGCCGGTAACGGGCAGGGCAACGCGCCAGAGGATGCCGGTAACGGACAGGGCAACGCACCAGAAGACGCCGGTAACGGGCAGGGCAATGCACCGGAAGACGCCGGTAACGGACAGGGCAATGCACCGGAAGACGCCGGTAATGGGCAGGGCAACGGCAACGCAGACCGTGGCGGAAGCGGTAGCAGTCAGGGCAACGGCGGTAACGGTGGCAATGGCGGTAACGGCGGCTCCGGCGGCAACAGCGGTCAGGGCAACGGGCAGGGCGGTGGACCACCTGCATCCATCGCTACTAGCCGATAAGTAACGATCCGATAGCCGAAGGTACGGATCGTCACTGAACACACCACACTCATCACACTCCGATCTGCGGGCAGTCAGAACGAGCACCCCTCTCCGCGCTCCGTTCGTCGGGCAAACGAACGAGCCATACGCCATTTTCGAGCAGTATTCCTTTCGGTTCGTCCGTGTTTCAGCCGAGTGGTGACAACCCTCTCTGGGAGCCAAACAGCTAAGTGAGTGACACACGTTACCACAAACCAGTATGGCCTCAGCACAGACCACTGATGACGAGTTGTTCGACGAGTTCCTTTCGGCAAACGGACACGATACGGTACCGGCAGGATGGGACCACTCGTATAACAAAAAGCAGTGTCCCGAGTGCGGAGGCATCCACGACGACGACGCACAGAAATGCGCTGTCTGTGGTTGGTTCCCCGAGCGGTAGTCGACTCCTTCCGCAACTCAGTTTCCCCGCGAGCGGTGCCCAGCCGTCGACTTCGGCGACCGAAGTCACGTCGTTTATCAGGTCGGGGCACGTGCAAATGGTACAATGAGTACCACGGACGTGCAGATAACCCGCCTGTTCGGTGGTCCCGGCAGCGGGAAGACGACAGCCCTACTCGACCGCGTCGAGACGATTCTCGAAGACGACGACGTCGACACGCGTGACATTCTGGTCGTCTCCTACACCCGAGCGGCCGCCGCCGAGATCCGCGAGCGGCTCGCCGAGCGGTTGGAGACGACACCCCGCGAACTGAAGGGCAACGTCTGCACGATGCACGCGAAAGCCTACGAACTGCTGAACCTCTCCCGTGGTGATGTCGTCGGTGAAGACGACAAAACGGAGTTCTGCGAGGATTTCGGCCTCGAATACGAAGACGAGTACCAGAGCGGCGGCCGCCGCACCGCTCGGTCGACGACCCTCGGCAACAAGATCATCTCGACGAGTCAGTGGCTCCAGCGGACCAGCCGAGAGGTTTCGGACTGGTACGATGTCCCTTTCCAGTGGAACGTCGAGGAGGTCCGCCTCCCACCCGAGATCGACCCCAACGCCCAAGAGGGCAATAAGTACACCCCGACGTGGACGGCTGACGACGACCGCGTCGACATCCCCGAGGCGATCCGTGCGTGGCGCAGTTATAAAGGCGACCACGAACTGGTCGGCTTCGCCGACATGCTCGAACGCGTCAAACAGCGCTCGCTGCTGCCGAACGTCGACTATCTCGTCATCGACGAGTTTCAGGATATCACGACGCTGCAGTATGACGTCTTCGAGGAGTGGAAACCCCACATGAAGCAGGTGCTGATCGCCGGCGACGACGACCAGGTCGTCTACGCCTGGCAGGGTGCGGACCCGAACCTCCTGCTCGATGCCGAGCGCGATGAGGATGTCGTCCTCCCGAATTCCTACCGACTCCCCTCGCGGATCCTCAACGTCGTCGACAGGGAGATCCAGCATATCGAAAAACGCCAAGAGAAGGACCTCAAACCCCGCAAAGAGGGCGGTGTCGTCGAGGGTGTCGAAAACGCCTCGATGCTCGAACTCGTTCGGAACGTCCGGTACACGGTCCAAGAAGACGACGGTAGCGTGATGGTGCTGTTCCGCGCCCGCTACCAACTGTTCCAGTTCATCGAGGAGTTCATCGACGAGGGGATTCCATTCAAGGCGCTGACCGACCAGCGGCTCTGGACCGACCGACTCGTCGACTACGTCCGGGCCATCGAAGCCTACGACGCTGACGAGGACCTCACTCTCCTACAGGGGCGTCGACTGGCTGATATGCTCCAGACCTCGGCGTTCGGTTCCAACGAGCGCGACGAGTTCTACGAGTTCCTCGAAGACCGCGAAGAGGCGGCTGAAACCGAGGATCTCACGGAGGTTCCGCTGGCTCCCGAAGACGTCAAGAACTTCGCCCCGTTCATTCCTGATCCGGCCTCGGCCAGCGACATGGTCCGAAAAGTGACGAGCTTCCAGCGAAAGTCGATCAACGCCTACTTCGAGGGCGACTACCACGGTCAGGACCCCAACCTCGTGCGGGTGGGAACGATCCACTCCGCGAAGGGTCGTGAGGCCGACCACGTCTTTGTTGGGACCGATCTCACCGAGAAGGTCGTCGAACAGATGGCCGCGACCGTCACCGGCCGCGAAGAGAGCGATGTCGAGCCCTCTGACGACGAGCTTCCGGGCGAAGACGAATTTACCAAACACACCAATCCGGTGCCGCTGCTGACCGACAACGAGCGCCGCGTGTTCTACGTCGGGATGAGCCGTGCCCGCGAGCGGCTCGTGCTCCTCGAAAACCTGATCGACGGCGCGCCGACGGTGCCGATCAGCGTCTTGCTCCACAACGAGATCCGCCAGCAGCCTGCCAACGAGTTGCTCGATGCGGCCCAAGCCGCCGAGGATGCCCCCGAACCCGAACCGTGACGGGCTCGCCGGAGCCAGCAGTCGGTTCCACCGACCAGCCACACTCGGGACTCGAAGCCGTTTGGACTGCGGTCGACGACGCCGGAGCCGTCGGCTTCGTCCACGTCAGCGAGCGAGGCGATCCGAACCGTCGGTATCTCACGCGTGTCGACGGGCCTGATCGCGAGACGGCGCTTGTCATTCTCCCCGGTACTAAAAACCAGCCACCACAGGCCGTCTACTGTGTACCACGCGGTGTCGTCAGCGACGTGACTGGGTTCAAGCAGGTCACCAGTGACACCGAAATCAGTCGACAGATCGAGGGTCGTCCGCCCACGACTGCCACTGGTCAACAAGTCCGTGCAGTTCTCGCCGACCGATTGGGAACGACCGTAAGCGATGGCACACTGCTTGTGCCGCGAACCCTCCCACACGATGCGGCCGTGTTTCTTCAAGAGGCTGGCTATGAACTACAGTCGACGCCCGCAGTGACGACGGCACGCGCTACAAAAACCTCGGCTGAACGCGACTGTCTCCGGGCCGTCCAAGCGGCTGCCGCCGACGGACTGGCTCGTTCGGAGGCAGTGCTGGCGGCCAGCGAACCAGTCGACGGTCGACTGGTGGTCGACGGCCAGCCACTTACGGCCGAGCGACTCCGTCGACAGATCAACACCGAACTCGCCGCCAGCGGTGTCGCCCCAGCCGACAATACAAGCATCGAGGCCGACACCGATGTCGCCGATCGGCTCCCGGCAGGCGAACCGATTCGGCTCACTGTCTCCCCCCGTGGCCCGCATGGCTACCACGGTCATCTCAAGCGAACGGTGGCCGTCGACAGCGAAGGAGGCTGGGAGCGGCGGGCATTCATCGCAGCTGAAGCTGGCCTACAGGCCGCACAGCGGGAGATCGAACCCGGTGTCGACATCTCGACAGTCCAAGGAGAGGCGGTTGCCGAAGTCGGTGCCTACGGGTTTGCGGTCACGCCGGATACCGATCAGTCGACACAGGGCCGAGCAACCGCGACCGTCCACGGCGTCGGCCTCTCGACACACGAACAGCCTGCTGTCGGTGCTGAGAGCCAACTTCGTGCTGGCGCAGTGATCGCCGTCGACACCGGCGTCGTCGACCCCGCCCGAGGAACGATTCGACTGGGGACACTGTTTGTCGTCTCCGAGGAGGGTCCGGAGACACTGATTGAGTATCCCACTTCACTGACACCAGTCGACCGAACTGAGTAGAGGTCGACTGACTGTCAGTGTTTGCTGTTCAGTTATCTAGCTCGGTCAGCTGGAGGGCCTGACGAATGTAATACTTCGTGTTGGTGTTTTCGGCGGCTTCAAGCGCCTCTTGGAGGGGCTCTTGGACGTCATTCTGCTTGAGTTGGGGACTCATGCCCGGTGACATGTCCTTCCATAATAAAGTTATTACGCTTGTTACCTCCGGTAAACGGCGACTAACTCTCCTGTTCCGGCCCGTTGTCACTTTCGACCGTCGACTCTCCATTCCGAAACCGGCCCGGGAGGAGCCCTTTGAGTAGTTTCGTAAAGATGGTACGAGGGTCCGTGAAGTAATGAGGGAGTGCGACCATCGCAACTGCAACGACGACCAGCGCAATACCCATGGTCGCCTCGCCAGCCAGTAGCTTGGTGACGCCGAAGTTGGCGACCGGAAGGGCAAAAATGAGGGTTGCGGCGAGGCCAATCATATCGATGATTCCGAGTCTCATTGCTGTCGTCTACCGCCTGATTAGATAAAAACGCGCCGCCCGGAGTCATACTGTCTGTTGTAGACGGTTCCCGCCTCGACCGCCCACCGGCGGCGGTCGAGCGGTAACTTCCTACAACAAACTGTATCACAACCGCTTTTTGTCCGTCCCGCCTCTCTGGGGTATGTTCACGGGAATCGTCGAAACCGCGGGCGAGGTAGTTGCTGTCGAGGACGACGCTGGCGGCCGTCGACTCCGCATCGAGGCAGCTGGCCTCGATGACCTCCATCACGGCCAGTCGATCAGCGTCAGCGGCGTCTGTCTCACCGTCGAGGCCTTCGAGTCGACCACTGCCGACGACTCCTGGTTCGAGGTCTTTCTGGCGGCCGAAACGGTCGACAAAACGTATCTCGGTGAGTTATCGGTCGGGGATAGCGTCAACATCGAGCGTGCCATGCCCGCTGACGGCCGGTTCGACGGCCACGTTGTGCAGGGCCACGTCGACACGGTCACTACCGTCGACGCCATCGAGGAAGTCGGCGACGACTGGCGGTTCACGTTTGAACTCCCAGAGGGGTATGGCCAGTACATCGTCGACAAGGGGTCGATCTGCCTCGATGGAATCTCGCTGACGGTTGCTGCCATCGACCGCGAGGCCGGCACGTTCGATGTGGCGATTATTCCGACGACCTACGAACTCACAACGCTTCAGGAGAAAGCGGTCGGTGATCCAATTCATATTGAGGTCGACGTGATCGCCAAATACGTCGAAAACATGCTCAGTGGCTACCGGGACCGTTAGTCGGTGTATAACGGATAAATAGTCTACTATATTTCGGTCGTGACGCTCTATCGGCTTCCGATTCCAATCAGTGTTTTATAAATCGAATGCGGGTCTCAAGACGTCCACAACACACTCCGAGACGCCGGTACAACGGTACGCGGTGACATGGAACGGGCGGGTTAAGTTCCTCGCCGCCCACCTCTCTGTATGCACTGGGCCATCGTTGACGAACGCGTTTCTTGCGGTCGACTCCGGGACGATCAGCATGAGTAAAGAGTACATAACCGTCCGTGGCGCGGAGGAACACAACCTCAAGGAACTCGACGTCGAGATCCCACGGGAGGCCTTTACGGTCGTCACTGGGCTCTCGGGATCGGGGAAATCCTCACTGGCGTTCGACACGATCTACGCCGAAGGTCAGCGACGGTATATCGAGTCGCTGTCGGCCTACGCCCGGAACTTCCTCGGACAGATGGACAAACCGAAGGTCGAGGCCGTCGAGGGGCTGTCGCCCGCCATCTCCATCGACCAGAAGAACGCCGCCAACAACCCCCGGTCGACGGTCGGCACCGTCACCGAACTCCACGACTATCTCCGCTTGCTGTACGCTCGCATCGGCACGCAGTACGATCCGATCACCGGCGAATCGGTCGGCGAACAGAGCGCCCAAGAGATGGTCCGCCAACTGCTCGATTTCCCCGAGGGAACCCGCGCGATGATCGCCGCGCCGGTCGTCCGTGACCAGAAAGGGGCCTTCGAGGATCTCTTTGACGAACTGGTAGCCGACGGCTACTCAAGAGTCGAGGTCGACGGCGAACAGTACGATCTGACCATCGAGAAACCCGACCTCGACAAGAACTACGACCACACCATCGACGTGATCGTCGACCGCGTCAAACTCACCGCCGAGGCTCGCTCACGGATCACCGACAGCGTCGAGACGGCCTTGGAGAAAGCCGACGGTAGCCTGAAACTACTCATCCCCGATCCGCCCGAAGACGTGTCGATGGGATCGAACTCGCGGTCGACCGGCGACCTCGCGGGCGATGGTGATGACCGACTCGTCGTCGAATTTTCCGAATCGCTTGGCAACCCCAACAGCGACTTTCAGTTCTCCGAAATCGAGACCCGGTCGTTCTCATTTAACAGTCCCCACGGAGCCTGCCCGGAGTGTGAGGGGATCGGCCAAGCCAAGGAGGTCGACGAAGGCCTCGTTATTCAGGACCCGAGCAAACCCCTGAAGAAGGTATTTGAGGCCTGGAGCTACAACCGCTCGTACTACCGAACCCGAATCGATTCAGTGGCGGCACATTTCGATCTGAGCGTCGACACACCGTGGGAAGATATTGACGACGACATTCAGCGGCAGTTCCTCTACGGCACCGACCGCCAAGTGGTCTTCCAGCGAACGACGAAAAACGGCACTCGACGGAAGGAAAAACGGTTTGAGGGCGTCATTCCCAACCTCGAACGCCGCCATGTCGAAACCGAGTCCAAAGGCACCAGAGAACACATCGAGGACTACATGGCCGTCACCGACTGTCCGGCCTGCGGGGGTACCCGGCTCAAAGAGCAGTCACGACACGTCCTCGTTGCTGGCACCTCGATCACCGACGTCAACAAAATGAGCATTGGCGATGCGCGTCGACATTTCGAGGGGCTTGAATCGAACCTCTCGGAGCGCGACCGAACGATTGCGACAGAGATCCTCAAAGAGATTCGTGCCCGACTCGGCTTCATGGAGGAGGTCGGTCTCGAATACCTCACACTCGACCGTGAGGCGGCCACCCTCTCGGGCGGCGAGAGCCAGCGCATTCGGCTGGCCACGCAGGTCGGCTCCGGGCTGGTAGGCGTTCTCTACGTGCTCGACGAGCCCTCGATTGGGCTTCACCAACGCGATAATGACCGCCTACTTAACACGCTTGACGGGTTGCGGGACCTCGGTAATACGCTGATCGTCGTCGAACACGACGAGGAGACGATGCGGCGGGCCGACAATGTGATCGACATGGGTCCTGGCCCCGGCAAGCGCGGTGGCGAAATCGTTGCCCATGGCGAGTTCGACGATATCTGTAACGCCGACGAGTCGATTACAGGTGACTATCTTTCGGGTCGCAAAGAGATCCCGGTCCCCGAGGAGCGCCGCGACTCTGATGGCGAGCTCACGATACGGGGTGCCCGCCAACACAACCTCGCGGATCTCGATGTCTCGATCCCGCTGGGTGTGTTTACGGCCGTGACAGGCGTCTCCGGCTCCGGGAAGTCGACCCTCATGCACGACATCCTTTATAAGTCGCTTGCCCGGCAGATGAACGACAACACGAGCGTCGACCCCGGTGACCACGACTCGCTTGAGGGCCTCGACGAGATCGAAACCGTCCGTCTCATCGACCAAAGCCCAATTGGTCGTACCCCGCGGTCGAACCCCGCGACCTACACCGGCGTTTTCGACTACATTCGGGAGATGTTCGCCGAGACGAAACTCTCGAAACAGCGCGGCTACAAGAAGGGCCGATTCTCGTTCAACGTCAAGGGTGGCCGGTGTGAGTCCTGTGGCGGGCAGGGAACGGTCAAAATCGAGATGAACTTCCTCTCGGACGTGCACGTTCCCTGTGAGGAGTGCGGGGGTTCGCGGTACAACGACGAGACGTTAGACGTGACCTACAAGGACAAGACCATTGCCGACGTGCTGGAGATGGAAGTAGCCGAAGCCTACGACTTCTTCGAGGCCAACTCACAGCTCCGTCGACGCCTGAAACTACTCAAAGACGTTGGCTTGGGCTACATGTCGCTGGGCCAGCCGTCGACCACGCTTTCGGGTGGCGAGGCCCAGCGGGTCAAGCTCGCCGAGGAACTCGGTAAAAAGCAGACCGGCGACACGCTGTATCTCCTCGATGAGCCAACGACCGGCCTCCACAAACATGACGAGCGAAAGTTGATCGAGGTCCTGCAGCGCTTGGTCGACAACGGCAACAGTGTGGTCGTCGTCGAACACGAACTCGACCTCGTCAAAAACGCTGACCACATCGTCGACCTCGGGCCAGAGGGTGGCGAAGGCGGCGGCGAGGTCGTCGCCAGCGGGACGCCCGAGGACGTCGCCCGCACCGAAGCCTCACATACGGGCCGGTATCTCCGGGATTATCTGTCGGCTGTCGACCTCGAAGGTCCACGCTCGGATCGCCGGAAACCTGCCAAAGTCACTAGCGACGACTGAATCACTGAACTCGGTCGACCTGCTAATGCCGTTCGTCCGCCACGGAGCTTTTCTACCACACGTCTCAAATGGGGTGCTATGGCCACCTGTCATCTGGTGATGCGAAACGCTCTCCTCGTCGTCTCGAACGGTGGTGATGGACCGACAGCTGTCTCCCGGCTTCAGGAGTACGGCCTCTGATCAGGGCGATTCGTGGGGCGAAGTCGACATCAACTGGACAGACTCTCTCCGAAGCCAAACACCGCGTGGATTGGTGGTTGTGTGACCTATGTTGCGGTGAGTGGCCACATCTCTACAGTATATTTGAGTGATCAGGTATTTTATGTATGATTGGGGGGAGATTCTCTATAAGTTATGCAACTCCCGCTACTGCAACTTCCCATCGGACCGGAGCTACTGATTATCCTGCTCGTATTTGTTGTTCTCTTGGTCGTACCGGCTGGAATTCTCCTTGTCGTCCTCATCGGCTACTTCCGCCGACAGTCGACGGAGAAATCCGAGTCGACACAGCGGATCGAACAACTCGAACAGCGTGTCGACGAGTTAGAGCGTGACTAACGCCGTCTGCTGTGAATTGTTCAGGCAGTAGCTACTGACTACCAGCGCTGGTGGTCGACTCGAACCGCTGGGCGGCGGGTATAAACTAACAAACTATATGCAAATCGCTCGCCATAGACAGGTATGTACGATTTCGTCGTCGTCGGGGTCGGGCCTGCCGGTGGGCGGTTCGCTCGCCGGGCAGCCGAATCCGGCTTCGATGTTCTCGCCCTCGAAAAGGGTACGGTCGGCACACCGTTGGCCTGCTCGGGCCACGTCAGCACCGATATCTGGAACTACGTTCCCGATTCCGCCCGCGAGGACCTCTTCCAGAATCGGATCTACGGTGCGAACTTCTACACTGGTGGCCCGGACACCGCTTCCCATCGATTTTATAAAACCGAGGAGGTCTCGAACGTCGTCGACCGCGTCGCACTCGACCGCACGCTGGCCGACTGCGCCCGCCGAGCCGGTGCCGATGTTCGGGAAGGCCATACTGTTACCGGCATCGAAGAGCATCCGGATCGCGTCACCGTCACCGCGAGCGTCGCTGGCGAGAAGGGCACCCAAACGTTCGAAGCTCGGATGGTCGCTGGCTGTGATGGCCCTGTCTCGCGGGTCCGACAGGCCGTCGACCTCCCCGAGCCGGGCGAGAAAATCCACGGCGTCCTCGCGTTTACCGACGAGGTCGACCACTCGGATCACGTCGACGTCCACCTCACCGTCCCGCGGTTTTTTGCGTGGCGTATCCCGCGCGGCGAGGCGGGCGTCGAGTACGGACTGGCCGCGCCGCCGGGCGGTGATGTCAACGACCGTTTCCAACTCTTGACCGACGCCTACGGCGTCGAAACCGACCGCTTCTGTTCGGGAGCGATTCCGATTGGCCCGCCGGACTCAGTGACGACCGACCGCGTGTTCCTGATTGGGGATGCGGCCGGCCAGACCAAACCGTTCACTGGAGGTGGCATTCTGTACGGGATGACTGCTGCCGACTGCGCGGCTCGGCATATCCGGCCCGACCGTCCTGAATCGCTTGGGATCTACGAGTCGGCGTGGCGCGAGACGTTGTCGACCGAGATCCAAATGGGCCATCTCATCCGCCGGGCCTACTCGCTTCCCAAGCCAGTCCAGCGAGTCGGGCTCGGCGCGCTCGCCGGCGAAATCGGCGTTCATATGGACAAACCCTCGTCGTTCTTCTCCAAATCACATCTCAAACGGCTGTTCTCCTGAGTTCGGGTGTGTCGCTTGGCTCCTCGGTTTCGTCTCGGCTCTTGTCCCGACCATCGGTCGACGTCGTAGGCTGTCAGGTGGTGTTGTCTTTCGACTCGGCGGCCGTGACTGCCGGCAATCGAACCGTGATTCGGCTTCCCTGTGGGTCGACGGCCTCGTAGTCGAGTTCGCCGCCCGCACTGTCGATGGCCCACCGGACGAGCCACAGCCCGATGCCGATGGCGTGGTCGGTCGGCGTCTCGGTTGTATCGGTGAACGCCTGCTGTTCGGCCGCCGGGATTCCGGGACCGTCGTCGGTGATCCGAATTCGGAGTTCAGTGTCGACCTCCGAGACGGTAACGCTGACCTGTGGAGCGTCCTGATCCGAGTGGAGCGCTGCGTTCGACAGCAGTTCGGTCAGTGCGAACGTGACTGCGGCTTTCGACTGGACCCGCGCCGTCTCGGGGACGGTATGCTCGAAGACAGCGGCTGGATACGTCTCGGAAACCTCCCTGAGACAGTCCGAAAGGATTGCCGCGAGCTCTATGGTGGTTGTCGACTCGGCATCGGTCTCGATTGCCGCCCGGAACCGTCTGGTTTTGTCGCTCAGCTCCAACAGCTCCTCGGCAGTCTCACAGATCTTCCCCGCATGAATCGGGACTGCCTCGGTGTTGGCACCCTCTGTGAGCGTTTGAGCGTGGCCCAACACCACGTTGAGCCGGTTTCTGAGGTTGTGTCGGAGCACGCGGTCGAGCACTGCAAGCTGGTTCTGCTGGGATCGGGTGGCGGTCACATCCCGTTGGAAGCCCAAGAAATGGGTTAGCTCGCCGTCCTGATGGACCGGCGAGATGTCGAGGGCGTTGTGCCACTCGGTGCCGTCGGTATACTGATTGAGGAGTTCGACCGAGACCGCCTCCCCGTTGTCGACCGCCTGCCGGATTTCGGCGATAGTGTCGGGATTGGTCCGTGGCGATTGGGGGAACCGTGGATTCCGACCGAGAACCTCCTCGCTGTCAAGTCCGGTCAGTCGTTCGAACTCTTCGTTGACGTAGACCAGCGGATTGTCGGCTTGTCTGGCGTCCGTGATCGTAATGCCGACAGTCGCCCCGTCCATCGCTTTTCGGTAGAGCCGGAGCTGATCTTCTCGCTCGTTGCGCTCGGTCATATCCCGACAGATGAGCTGGACCGAATCGCCAGTGAGACCGACGGCCGTCGAAGCCGCTTCGATCTCGACCGCCCGCCCGTCGACGGCGAGTTCGAACTCGACGAACTCGGGGGCGGTACCCGAGACGGTCTCGCTTTGCTCGGTGACCGCAAGCAGGTCGGCCGCGGTCGACCGGTCGCCGGCGGCGATATAGTCGAGAAACGCGCTCCCGAGCAGGGTCGACTCGCTGGCACCGAACAGACATTCGGCCGCGGTGTTGACGTATTTGATCGTCCCCTCGGAGACGACGAGGACGGCCTCCGGAAGCAGTTCCAACAGCTCCCGATGGTGGGTGTTCGAACTGGCCAGCTGTTTGGATTGCTGACGCATCTTCAACGACGTCCGCAGCCGTCGCCGGAGCTGGGACTTCCGAACCGGTGTCGTGATCACATCCGTCACAAGCGGCTGATATTTGTCCGGGACGGTCGTCGACTCCCCGGCGGCGCTCGTCGCCGTGGGTCGACCCGTCGTTATCAACAGACAGGGCAACGTAATCGGTTGGGCATCCGTGCTTCGTTCGAGGAGCCGGTCACCGACCGCGTTCAGCGTCGACTGGTCGATCAGACAGAGATCAAACGGCGCGGTGACGAGTTCCTCGGGGGTGGTTGTCGAGACCGTCACCCCCTCAACCGAGCCGAGCCAGTCGACGAGGAGTTCGCGGTCCCGGTCGCCCCGAACCGAACAGACCACATGCAGCGGTGTCGACGCCGCTGTATCGATCCAGTCGACTGCCTGTAGTGTGGAGGGCTGGTCAGTCATTGTTACATCCTGTCGATCATCTCCGGGCTTCCCGACAGAATGCCACGAAGCCCAGTGAGTTTCTCACCAATCTGAATGCCGTCGGCAGTGATCTCGAAGGACCGCAGGCTTCGCTCGAAATCACTGGCTCGCTTTTTCAAGACGCCCACGGCCTTTTTGAGCTCACTGTCGACTTCGAGATAGCGGAGCATGATGACGTTGTCCGCGAGATAGCTGATCTGGTGGCTCGTCACCTCGGTGTTGCCCGTGATGTTCGAGACATCGTCGAGCAGGACCGTCGTCACCCCCATGTTTTTGAGGTAGCGACACAGCGAGTGGAGTTCGGTGACGATATCGTCATCGTCGCTCCGCATCGAGAGCCGGTAGCCCGAGATGCCGTCGATCATCACGAACTGTGTCCCGTGGGTTTCGACTTCCTCTCTGACCGCGTGTGCGAACTCGTCGGGCGAAATCGTGACCGGCTCGACGGCTTCGATGGCGAGTGTGCCGTCGGCTGCCCGCTCGTCGACCGGCATCCCGATTCCCGAACAGCGATGTCGAAACGTCCCCGTCGACTCCTCGAACAGGTAGACTGCTGCCCGCTCGCCGCGGGTGGCCGATTCGACCGCGAAACTAGTGCCGGTCGTCGTCTTGCCGACGCCGGTCGAGCCACTCAGAACCGTCACGGTCCCGCGTTCGATGCCGCCGTTGAGCAACGAATCGAGCCCCACTACGCCCGATGATACCGTTTCGGGCACGAACTCCCGTTCGTACTCGCCGGGCACGAGTTTCGGATAGACGACCATCCCTGTGTCGGTGATTCGCACGGTATGTCGACCGCTCTGAAACGACGAGCCACGGAGTTTGGTGATTTGGACCGTCCGGCCTTTCGGCCCGAATTCGAGTTCGAGTGTGCCGTCGACCAGAAACTGCAGTTCGTCGTCGGGCATCTCGCTTGTCGGCTGGGTGGTAAACAGCACGGTGCCACCGACATCGGTCAGCTGTTCCAGCATCGAGATAAGCTGTTGGCGGAACTGGTAGCGGTCGGCAGTCAGTGCCTCCATCCGGTTGACCGAATCCAGCACGATCCGATCCGGCTGGAGTCGGTCGACCGTCTCGCTGATCGTCTCGGTGAGCGTCCCGACTTCAACCTCGTCCGGCTCGAAAATGCTGTAGGGCCGTGTATCCGAAAACAGCTCACCGCTGGGCGTGAGATCCAGAAACTCGACTCCTGAGACGTCAAAGACGAGTCGCGCCGCGTTCTCGATGATGTTCTCGGGCGGCTCCTCGAAGCTGAGATAGAGCGCTGTCTCGTCGTTTTCGATCCCTGCCAGCAGATACTGGAGTCCGAGAATCGTCTTGCCCGTGCCCGGCCCCCCACGAACGAGATAGGACCGCTCGGGGAGCACGCCACCCGCGAGGATCGAATCTAGCCCGGAGACGCCGAGGGAGAGTCGAGGGTCCATCGTCATTGGCTCACATTGACCACGAACCCGTATTAACCTACCCCTGATCTGTCTTATCAGTATCCGGATACTGCGGGCACCGGAGGGAGTCTGCGCTCCCTGAAACAACGGGCAGACTAACGCCCGCTGCGTCGACCAATTTCTCGTTCGTCTGGACGGTGACTGTATCAAGGGGTGTCTCGAAGCTCACAAACGCCAGCGCGATTGGCTCGTCGAGCGACGGGCTTTCGATGGCGCGGGTTATCTCGCCGACCTCCTCGCCGTCGACCGACACTGTCGCTCCGGTCTCGACTACCTCCGCAGTCCGAAGACCCACCAGTCTCGAACTCGGCTGGCCACGGTTTTCGACCTTCGAGACGAGTTCCTGACCCACGTAACAGCCCTTGTCGAAGTCGAGTGCATGTCGGAGGCCGACGGTGTTCGGGATCTGCCCGTCGAGTTCCGAGTCGAACAGCGGGGTGCCGGCTTCGAGAGTCAGCGACTCCCACGTTCGGTAGCCGAACTGGGTGGCGTTGAGCCCGCGGGTCAGCAGGGTGTCGTAGACGTTCGGCGCTTCGGCGGCCTCGCAGATGACTTCGTAGCCGTCCTCACCGGTGGGGTTGTCGCTGGCGATCACGGTCACCCCGGAGTCGGCCATCGAGCCGCGCTCGAAGGTGAGTTCGGGCTCGGGTGCGCCCGCATGATTGAGTACGGAGGCGACTTTTTCCGTGGCGATGGGACCGTGAACGCCGAAGACGCCGAACTGGTCGGAGACGTCCTCGATGTCGACGTCCTGAATGAAGACTTTCGACTGCCAGTCCTCAACCAGTGGCTCGGCTTCGGCTGGCGGCGTAAACAGCAGGAGCTTCTCACCGGCATTATAAATGTAGAGATCCGACTGGATCGCGCCCTGTGGGTCCAAGAGGAGTGCGTAGCAGCCGTTGCCATTTTCAGCGGGGACGCGGTTGGAGACGATGTTGTCGACGTATTCGATGCGGTCGTCGCCGGTGATCGAGACGATGCCGTACCCCATTTCGATGATTCCGACCCCGTTTCGCACGGCCTTGTGAGCGACTTCGGGGCGGCCGTAGTGGTCGACGACCTCGCGGCCGCTGCGGGTGGTGAACGTCGCCCCGAGATCGGTGTGCTGGCCTCCGACAAGTGTCATTGTGAGGTCAATGGCCCGATACAGTAAAACAGCGACGCCTCACGATGTGGTCGACTGTTAGTGTGCTATTCTTGACGACCGTCTGCTCACCGGATTTAAATCTGATATTCGGTCGACAGCCGCGATGCAGTCGACACGCCATCCCCCAGACGACTAGCGTCAAGGCACTGGCCCAGTGCGGCTATCGACGGCCACACCGCAGTCCAGGACGCCCGTACCAGATTAGCCCACGCAATCTCCGCCGAATGCGGTGTTAAAATTCCCTCCACACCCTCGCTGCAGCGCTTGGCTGTCTAAGCGATAGGAGCCAGTCAGTCCGTCAGTTCCAACCGCATCTCCACGTGTGGGATGCCAGCCTCTTCAAAAGGCTCGCCGACGACCCCGTAGCCTTGTCGATGATAAAACTCTTCGACACGCCGCTGGGCATGGAGAATGCACTTATCCAGCCCACGTTCGCGCGCAATCGTCTCGCAGACCGCCATCAGCCGCTCACCCCAGCCAGCACCGCGATCCGAGGCCCTGACGGCAATGCGCTCGCATTTGAGCGCGCCATCAGCACGCCGCACCCGTGCGGTTCCAATCGGCCGCCCCTCGTCGACCAGCAGCACGTGCTCGGCGACGGTCTCGTACTCGTCCCACTCGATGGCCACGTCAACGCCCTGTTCATCCACGAAGATTGCATAGCGAATCGCAGCGATAGTTGCCAGTGACCCGACCCCACCGTCGGTCGGTGTGCCACCGACTCGGTCTGCGGCCCCGTCGATACCGCCCTCGGCAACCGCCTTCGACCGGTCGACCACGGCTGTCGACGGGGCGACGATTCGAACGATGACTGTCATTGGGTTCGGATCTGTTGGCTGGCGACTCGAAGCTATCTATTCGGCGGCTCCATCGTGTTCAGGGATCGACCACGCGAATCATAGCTGTCAGCTGTCGGTGAGTTCCGCCGTTCGGTGAGATTCCTACGAGACGACAAGCGGCTTGTCGTCGCGCGCATCAAGCGACGGGGCGGCGCGTACACTGCTGACGACTAGCTGCTTGTGAGTGGCCGCTATCGTCTCCATCTTACACACGTTTCCGTATAGAAGAGCTCCGTGGGACCCGATTCCGGATCTACAACCCAAGCCGATCCCGAAGCACGTCGACCAGCGTCTGGTCTTCCTCGTCGGGCGTCGGGTCAGTGGCGATCACGTGGTCGGCGGGCTGGATGCGGATCGTCTCGCCCTGCTTGTCGACCGAAATGAGGTTGTCGCTTTTTAAGGTCGACAGCGCGGTTTCGATCTGATCGATGTCGCGGTCGACGACCGCCCGTAGTTCGAGTACGGTCATTCCCTCGTCGGCGCGGTCGACGAGCGCATCGAGGATGTCGACCTCGACGGTCGGTCGGTCCCGATACTCGGGCTTTGCTCCCATGGCCATACCTAACAACCTGTATTGATTTACGTGTACCGGCGTGGGGCCGTTGACAGCGTCAGACGGATGGCGGACAGAGGGAGTAGCTTTTAGTCGAGTAAATCGATATGTCGTCCAATGGGACTCCGGTGTCTGCTCAGCCACGATTTTGGCGAGCCCGAACTCGAACGCGAACGCGAAGAACAGGGAAACGAAGTGGTCATCACGGTCAACGAGGTCAAAACGTGCTCTCGGTGTGGTGAACGGCGGACGATCAGCGAAAACACCGAGGTCACCTCGATGGAACAGCTCACTGCCACGGCGACCGACAACGGCGGCGCGCCCGACGCCGGGGCACCCACGCAGGAGCCTGTCGGTGGCTCGCCACAGGCCGAGCCAACGCCGGCCACGGAGTCGACGGGAACCGAGGACATCGGCGTCACCATCGACGACTCCGTGACCGACGACGCCGAAGTGCTCACTGACACCAGCGACGACGGCGACGACAACGACAGCAACGGCGAACCGGAGGATCTCGGAACCGCAACGACAGCCAACATGACCGTCGACGATGTCGAGTCGGCTGCGGCCGAGCAGGCCAGCGCGGTTGAGCCTGACGACGACGTGGCGTCTGACGACGAACTGGACTCGGCTGAGGACGACGGTGTTATTCTGGATGCTGATGACGAAGACGACGAGGAACCAGTCGACCGCGAACCGGGTGAGTGGCCCGAATACGAGTCCAATGATGAGGGTGATGGTGAGGCTCCATGGCCCGACGTGGAGGGCGACGACGAAGGCTACTCGGCCGAGGAGCCAGCCGAGGAGCCGGAGGATATGACGTTCGGCGGCGGCTTCACCCCGGAGATCACCAAATCCGAGTCGGGGTCGGTTGCCGACGCGGGCGAGGCTGTCGAGGCCGCTGGTGAGAATCCGGAGCTTTCGTTTACCCGTGCCGAGGAGGCCTCCGTCGAGTTCGAACCAACCGTCGACGACATCGAAACGGAGTTCTACTGCCCCGAGTGCGGCTTAGCGCGTCGCTCCGGGAACTCCTCGATGCGGGCTGGCGACATCTGTCCGGACTGCAAGCGCGGCTATATCTCCGAGCGGCAGACCTAATCTTCTAGCTATATATCAGATCTAAACGACGAAACAGGTAAACCGCCGCCTCGCCAATCAGCGCCCGATGAAGGAGTACAAGATGCGTCGCGGCGAGCATCTCGACGACCGCGTCCCCGACCTCAAGTCGACGATTGAATCGTACTTTGGTCCCGTCACCGGTACCACAGAAGAAGATGGCCACGAACTGTACGTCATCGGTGAACCGGACAACGCCGTGTTCGACCAGATTCTCGCTGGCGCGGCCGAGTACAGCAGCAAGAAAGACCAACTCGTGGTTCATTTCGAGGAACGACCGGCCGAGGAGGTTATCGCCGCCGGCGAGGCTGACGCCGCCGCCGAGGCCGTCTCGCTGAAAAACGAGTTCCTGCTTGAGGCGACCGGACGCGACGCGAAATCCCGTCGCAAGTCGATGAAACGCACCGTCGAGGACGACACCCCCGACTACTAAGCCTGTTTTCTCGGGTTCTTACCTTATCACCGACCACCGTGAGAAGTATCGGCAGAGGTGAGCCAAAACGTCTTAATTAAGTGCCACGGCACTCCCCACACAGGTGATGGCCTACTACGTGGGCGTCGACCTCGGGGCAACGAACGTGCGAGCGGTCGTCGCAGACGGATCAGCGACGATCCTCGGCTCTGCCCGTGGCTCGACGCCGCGCGGACCGACTGGCATTGCGGTCACCGAAGCGATCCTCGATCTCATCCGCGAAGCCTGCGTCGAGGCGGGCGTCGACCCCGTAGCGGCGACTGCCTGTGGGATCGGCTCGATTGGCCCACTGGATCTCGCCGCCGGTGCGGTCGAAGATCCAGCCAATCTTCCGGATGTAATCGAGCGAATCCCGCTTACTGGCCCGATCTCGAAGCTCCTCGATACTGACGAGATACATCTTCACAACGACACGATTGCGGGTGTGATCGGCGAGCGGTTCCACTCCGAGCGCAACCCCGACGACATGGTCTATCTCACGATGTCGTCGGGCATCGGCGCGGGCGTCTGTGTCGACGGCCACGTTATCGCTGGCTGGGACGGCAACGCCGGCGAGGTCGGCCACCTGACGCTCGATCCACAGGGGATCATGACCTGCGGCTGTGGCCACGACGGCCACTGGGAGGCCTACTGCTCGGGCAACAACATCCCGCGCTATGCCCGCCGGCTCCACGATGAGGACCCCATCGACACCGCCCTCCCGCTGGAAGACCCCGACTTCTCTGCGGTCGACGTCTTCGATCACGCCGGCTCCGACACGTTCGCCGACCACGTCATTGAGCAGGTCACTCACTGGAACGCGATGGGCGTGGCGAACATCGTCCACGCCTACGCCCCGCTGGTGATCAGCGTCGGCGGCGCGGTCGCACTCAACAACCCCGAGAAGGTGGTCGACCCGCTTCGCGAACGCCTCGACGAGATGGTGATGTCGAACATCCCTGAAGTCAGGCTGACCGATCTCGGCGATGACGTCGTCGTCAAGGGGGCTGTCGCCAGCGCGCTGACAGACGGAACGGGCGACCGCTCGCGGCTGTAGGGTTTCCTTTCGTTCGACGGCTCACATCCTTTATTCGCTTCGACCGCTTTGCCACCGGTATGCATCGACGCGAGGCGCTGGGACTCGGGGCGGTCGGACTCCTCGGCTCCGGCGTCGTCTACGGTGTCGCCACCCGTTCGGACGACGAAAGCGGGCCGACCAACCCCTACGAACCGCTCGGCTCGGTCGACATCGATGGCACCGCCGAGGTCGTGACGAGCGACGACGGGCGTACCGCCTACGTGGCAACGACTTCCGGCTACGCGACAGTCGACATCTCCGACCCCGAGAATCCAACCGTTCTCGCTGACATCCGCGACCCGCTTTCCGACCTGTCCGGTGGACCACTTCGGGATATTTTGGATGTCGATCTCTCGGGCGACCGACTGCTGGTCGCCGGACCTGCCCACGACCACGACGCAGACCTGCAGGCTGTCCTGCTCGTCGACGTTTCGGATCCGGCCGATCCGACCCGACTCGGTGTTTTCGAGACGGACTCCCACATTCACAACGTCTTTCTCGACGGTGACTATGCCTATCTCTGCGGCAACGACATGGCTCGCAACCCGCTTGTCATCGTCGACGTCACCGATCCAACCGACCTACGCGAGGTGGCCCGCTGGTCGATTCTCGACGCCCGTCCCGACTGGGAGCCGGTCGCGCCAATCTTGCGGTATCTCCACGACGTCTGGGTTCACGATGGGCTGGCGGTGTTGCCCTACTGGGACGCCGGGACGTGGCTGGTCGACGTCTCCGAGCCAACGCAGCCAACGTTGCTGAGCCGAATTGGTCCACACGAACCCGCCGACCTCGGGGGGCTCGCGAACAGTGGGGTCGCCACCGAACAGCAAACGCTCCCGGGCAACGCCCACTACGGGTCGACCGATCCGACCAACTCGGTGCTGGCGCTCGGCCGCGAGGCGTGGGCGGTCGACACCGACGGCGAGCAGGGCGGTCCCGGAGGAATCGAACTGTACGATATTAGCGAGTCGACCGCGCCCCAGCAGCTCGCGGCCATCGAGCCGCCCGAGACGCCGGATGCGACGTTCGATGGGACGTGGACCTCCGCCCACAACTTCGAGCTGTCGACCGACCGGCTTTACAGTTCGTGGTATCAGGGCGGGGTGATGATCCACGACATCACTGATCCCGCCGATCCCAGCCGGATTGCGGCGTGGCGCGACCCCGAGCGACTCAGCTTCTGGACCGCCCGGCAGGCGCTCGACGGCGAGAGCGTCGTCGCCAGTAGCATGGGCCGCCACGGGAGTTCGCCGGGGCTCTGGATCTTTCCGGACCGGGCCGGTCGACAGCCGGACCGACCACCGCTGGAGTAGCATGATCGTTTGTTACTGACTCGCATTTCAACCACAACTTACCCATACCTGCGGCCCAAAGGGTAGATAATGACTGACGAGAGCCTCAAATCACGAGTCGAGACGTGGATGGTCAAACAGATGCCGATCATCCAGATGCACGGCGGCACGAGCGTCGTCCGTGAGGCCGACGCCGAAAGCGGACAGGTCGTCGTCGAACTCGGCGGCACCTGCTCGGGTTGTGGGATTTCGAACGTGACTGCCCAGAACATCAAGCGAGATATGTTCATGGAGTTCGAGGAAATCGAAAACGTCGAAGTCAAAGTTCCCTCGACCGGCGATACCGGTGCTGATACGGTCGAAGGCGGCCGCGGCGGCGATCTGCAGTACTCCAACGAATCGGCCGGTCACTTCTGAGTCGACGCTCTCTCTCGCTGGTTTCAGTATCGTTACAGTCGGGTTCGTCTATCTCTTCGCGGTCGACGTCGTCCAGTCCGGTCGCCAGTGTGCATCGGTATGTTCATGATGATCAGTTAGCGTGGTACTAACAATAGCTGATGTCGATGTTGAATACACCTATCGTGTTGCCGTCGACCAGTGTCAGGCCGTCGACTCCCATGCGTAGTGAGTACAAATGAGCCTGCAAACACCGTTTCTCACGGATGTGACGCCGCTTTTCACCCTCGCCGGCGGGATCGAAACGCTCGTCGAGTCGGCGACCGGCTGGCCCGGGATGGGAATTATTTTCGTCTACTCGTTTCTGATTGCGTTCATCCTCCCCGGCCCGAGCGAGGTCGTCCTCGTCGCGCCGATTGATCTCGGCTTTAGCCCGGTGACACAGCTCGCCAGCATCATGCTCGTGAGCGCGACCGGGAAGGCCGCCGGGAGTGTCTTTGCGTTCCACATCGGCCAAGAGGTCAAACAGTCGGGACCGATTGTGCGGTGGCTCCGCAACTCGCGGTGGAACATCTTGGCGTGGTCCGAAAAACAGTCGGTCACACTCGCCCGTCAGTACGGCTACGCCGGGCTGGCGATGGCGCTCTCGGTGCCGTTTTTCCCCGATACCATTTCGATCTACGCGTTTTCGATCCTCGAAAAGGACTACCTGAAGTTCGCCATTGCGACGTTCATCGGGAGTCTGGGTCGACTGCTCGTCACGGTCGGTATTTTCGGCGGTGTCTCGGCGATTATCTGAGTTCCTCCCATCGGCGTTCGCATACTGCGCGAACGGAAAACCACTTGCACCTCGCCGCGAGAGTGTCTGTATGAGCACGACCCCACCCGAGCAGACGGCCGCCGAGGTTGTCGTCGTCGACTACGGCCTCGGCAACCTCCGTAGCGTCACCCGCGGCCTCGAACGCGCCGGCGCGGGCGTCACCATCTCCGAGGACCCCGACACCTTCGCCGATGCCGACGGTATCGTTCTCCCCGGCGTCGGCGCGTTCCGCGAGGGGATGGACAACGCCGGCCCCTACCGCAAAGCCCTCGCCGAGGCCGCCGACCGCGGCCAGCCCATCTTCGGGATCTGTCTCGGCATGCAGATGCTCCTTGGATCGAGTGAGGAAGCCGAACACGCCGGTGAGGGCGACGTCGAGGGCCTGAACTTCATTCCCGGCACGAACGTTCGGTTCGACGTCGACCGGAAAGTCCCACACATGGGCTGGAACGAACTCGACGTGCAGCGAGACCACCCGCTTGTTGAGGGCGTCGACGGCGAGTACGCCTATTTCGTTCACTCGTATTACGCTGACCCCGACGATGACCACGCAGTCGTCGCCACCACCGACTACGGCGTCGACTTCCCTGCGGTGATCGCCAACGACGAGGGAACCGTCTTCGGCACTCAGTTCCATCCCGAAAAGAGCGGTGAGACCGGCCTGCAGATTCTGCGGAACTTCGTCGACCTCTGTGCTGAATAGCTGTCTTCGTTTATAAATAGCCGCCGAGTAATTTTAAATCCGCTTAGTCGAACCGAACGCCCAGATCGTGCAGGCCGTCGTTGTTCATCGCGACGTTGATCAACAGCGGCGTGACCGCCTCGATCTCAGCGGCGTTTGCGATGCCACCTGCATCCAGTGCCCGAAGTCCATCGATATCCTCGGCCAGCGATTCGACCGTCGATTTTGCAGATTCGTCGTCACCGATCACCAGCGTGTCGATCCCCAACTCGGCGTCCAGATCGGTCAGTCGACCGGCCGCGAGGTTGTGGAACGCACCGACCACCGGGATACCCTCAGGGGCCGCCTCGACCGCGATCTTCGTCACACTGCCCGCGCCGGGCTTGTGGTAGTGGAACCCCTCGTCGTCGCGTTTCATCCCTGTCGCTGGCGTGATGAGGATGTCACCCTCGTGGAGAGATCCCTCAACGGCCTCGATGGTGTCGGCGATGTGGTAGGCCGGGACCGCGAGGACAATTATGTCGGCGCGGTCGGCGGCCATCCCGTTTTCAAAGCCCGTGATCTTGGTGTCGACGCCCCGATCCTCGATTTTGGCCTCGTACTCGTTGGCCTTCGAGCGTGCCTTTTCAGGGTCTCGGGAGCCGATTACGATGTCGTGGTTGCTGTGGAACGCCCACCGCAGGGCGAGTCCTTCACCGATATCGCCAGTGCCGCCAAGGAGTGCGATTCGCATGCCACATAGTGGGCGCTATCCCCGCCTAAGCGTTGTGTGTTCGGCCAACGCTCCCGGTATCGATGACAGCGTCAGTAGTCCGTCTCTAATTTAAATAGTCCGGTAGATCGTTGATCGACTCCAGTACGCCCGTAGCCCCGGCGTCGACGAACTTCTCGCGGCCCACGTCGCCGGTCAGCCCGCCAGTGAGAACGCCGATTCCTTTATATGAGATTTTGCTGTCTGCAGCCGCCGCGTTGGTCGCTGTCTCGATATCATCCAGCGTGTCGCCAACGAAGACGACCGATTCAGAATCGAATCGGTCTACGAGTGTCATGAGTGCGTAGGGGTGGGGTTTGCCCTCCTCCCAGTTATCCATCGTGAACCGGTGGTTATCGTCGACCTCCAAGCCAACACGATCCAAGGCAATCGTCGCCTCGGCGGCCGGTCGACCCGTTACCACGCCGACATTGTAGCTGTCGGTCAGTGTGTCCAGCGTCTTGGGGTCGACCAACACTGGCTCGTCGTGAATGTAGCCCGCCGTCTCGAACGGTGGCTCGCCGCCTTCGAGCTCTCGGAACAGCTCGCTCCCGAGATACAGTGCCTGAAACACCGTTCGGAGCTGGTCTGGATCCCACTGCTCGATGACCTCCTCGAAGGTCGCATTCGGGATTTCGGCCGCCAGCTCGGCCTCTGCGCCCTCCAGCCCGCCGCCGTGGGCAGCGATGCCATCGGTAAACGTCGCAATGTCGCTCTCGAAGCCAGCCTGCTGTGCGAGTACGTAGAGGGCGACCGCGTCGGTCACCAGCCAGTCGTTGTTGAAGCCGCCGGCGTCTTTGAACGCCTGTAAGGCCTCGCGGTCGACCGTTTCGCCGTACACGCGGTCGACGCTGTCGACGATGGCCTGCCGGTAGGAGTCGGCCACGTCGACCAGTACACCGTCGATGTCGAGTACGACCGTATCTACGTCCATTAACCGAACTGAACCGGCGGACTGAAAAAAACGTACCGAGATACGGCAGTGGTCACTGCGTGCCATATCTCTTCACAATCGGCGGACGGAACGCAGTCGGTGGCGTGAGACTTAATAACAACCCCTTCATAACGCCCTTCATGCTTGTCGACATCGTGCCGATTGGGGATGTCCCCGCCCAGGTCAAGCGGGAGTCATCGGCTAGCCTCCGGTCGGTCTATGGCTGTGATGTGACCGTCCATGACAGCCAGCCGATCCCCGACGGCGCGTTCGATCCCAACCGGGATCAACACCGCGCAGAGGATCTGATCGAACTGGTTAGCCGCGTGGGATCGGGTGACAAAAACATCGGCATCACCGCCGAAGATCTCTACTACCGCCGCCGCAACTACGTGTTCGGGCTGGCCTATCTCAACGGCAACGGCTCTGTGATCTCTACGTACCGCCTTCAGACCTCCTCCGACGGCGGCATCACCTCCAAACCCGAAACCGAAGTGTTCGCCGACCGCGTCCGCAAAGAGGTCGTCCACGAAATCGGTCACACCCTCGGCCTCGAACACTGTGACAACTCCAAATGCGTCATGAGCTTCTCACCGACCGTCCGGGAGGTCGACGTCAAAGAGGAGAACCTCTGTGGCTCCTGTAGTCGACTGGTTCGTTGAGATTTACTGTTGAAGAAGATGAAACTGACCACTTCTCAGCTGATTTCACCCTGCTATACTTAGAGTCTGAGTCTGTCACCAGCATCCGCGCGAGCAGGGCGAGCGCGGTTCTCCGAGGGCGAGACCAGAGGCCGAGCCCTCGGCCTTTTTCATCGAAGTTTTTGCGCCGAGCGGTTCGCCTCTGGCGAACCCGAGGCGGAAAAAGTTCGGCGCTCGCAGTCTTGTAGTACCCTGTTCACTCCGTAATCAGTGCCTCGTACAGCGTCAGCGTTCGCTCGATCAACGTCTCGGAATCGGTCCCAAACAGCACCACGCCGGGCTGTCGACCCTCGCTACCCCGGTCGATCACCGCCGCTGGCGGTTTGTTGTCCGGCAGGCTCTCGCTGTCGATACTGACGACCGGAGCCGTGTGGTCGACGCGCTCGACGGCGTCGCTTTCCACGTCGGCAGTCTCGCTTTCGACGACCGGGCCGTCGACTGCCGACAGCGCGGTTTCGACACCGGCGTCGAACCGGCAGTTGACCGCAAACCGGAGTTCGGGGAACGTCTCGCGGGCCGCCAGCAGCTGGTTGGCAAGCCCAATCGAGCCACCCGAGCGAACCCCCGCAGTCGGCCGAATTCCGCTTCGTGTTCGGCAGATTCGGCCGTCGACACCGACGACCTCTGCTGGGGTTTCGGCGTACCGCGTCGCGCCGACAACGCCCATGCCGATGTCGGGAACGAGTGTTTCGACCTTGCGGTCGACCAGCCGGGCGACAACCGCCTCGACTGCGTCGCTGACCGCCACGCGGTCGGCGCGCTCCCGGAGGTCGACGAGATGGTGGACCGATCCCGGCCCGGAGCCGACATCGATCCCGTAGCGTACTGCGCGCTCCATGAACGCCACGCCACCGGCGACCGCCGTCGAGAGCGACTCACCGCGGGCGAGGCGGGCTGCAATCGCACTCGACAGCGTGCAGCCCGAGCCGTGGGTCGCGGCGGTCTCGATCCGGGGATGACTGAACTGTTCGGTTCGTGGCTCCCCATCGGCCTCCGCGACGACGAGGGTGTCGACCACGTCGTCGCCATCCAAATGGCCACCTTTGACGAGCGCGGCGTCGGCCCCTTGGTCGACCAGTTCGCGGCCAGCCTGCTCGGCAGCTTTCGCGTCATCAATCTCGGTCTCAGTGAGAATCTCGGCCTCGTCGACGTTCGGCGTGACCAGCGTCGACTGCTTGATGAGATCGGCGTAGGCTGCCTCCGCATCCTCGCTGAGCAGTCGGTCGCCCGTCGCGGCGACCATCACGGGGTCGACGACGAGTGGTCTCTCGTAGCGGTTGAGACAGTCGACGACCGTTTCGATCACTGGTGCGGTCGCCAACATCCCAGTCTTGATCGCTTGCACGCGGAAATCCTCCACGACCGCGTCGTACTGGGCTTCGATATGATCGGTCGGCAGCACGTTCACGTCGTGGACGCCCGTCGTGTTCTGGGCTGTCGTCGCCGTGATGACTGAGGTCCCGAAGGCGTCGTGAGCCTCCATCGTCTTCAGGTCGGCCTGGATTCCCGCGCCGCCGCCCGAATCGCTGCCGGCGATTGTCAGTGCGACCGGAGGCGACACCGGCGCATACTGGCGCGTCATTGATTTGGCCCTCCGAACCGACCTGCTCGACTTCGATCACCAGTAGTCATAGCTGCATATTGTTGCTTGGTCGGTTAATTTGTACTGACTGATTCGCCAGCCGTCGCCAGCAGTCGACATGGAATGTGAGCACCCGTCGTGGACAGTACAGCAATCCGACGCAAACCGAGTTTTATGTCGACTGCCACTCTGATAGGGACAATGGCTATCGGTGAGTCGACGTGAACCGGATCGCAGGTGGGATACTTGGTGGTGCGACGGGAATATCGGTGATGTCGCTGGTGTTTCTCATGTTGGAGGTCGAGACCAGAGAACAGGTCCAAGCCTTCGACGCGGTCGCCCGCTACGTCGGGATGCCCGGCAACACCTTCATCGGTTTCGTCATTTTCGCGTTCGTCGGCACCGTCATCTGGCCGCTGTTGTTCGTCGCCATCGAGCCCTCGATGCCGTTCGACGACCCGCCATCCAACGGAATGATTCTGGGATCGGTACTCTGGATCGCGTTTTTTGTCCTCGGTCGCGGCGACATCAGCGGTCCACTGCTGGCGGTGTTCGCCGGCTTCACGCTGCTGGCGCACCTCGCCTACGGCTTCCTGCTGGGGGCGTTCTATAACCGCTTTGGTGACTCCGTGGGGTCGACACCCAATCGAGCCCAAGAGCCCGACGTCGACGGCAATCCCTAATCAGTCGCACATCGAATCTATCCCGTCGACTGACATTCCTGACAACTATCAAACACTTCTAACACCCCCGAGACTGTAGCGGTGTGATATGTGTTTGCCGCTCCGGGGGCGTGATCGTCCGTGATGTTCAATCTCGCGTTTCTCGCCGTTGTGACCGTTAGTTTCGTCGGTGGCATGGTGTTACTGGCTTGGCGTGCCAGTGGCTCATCGGACGCCAAGCAACTCGTTTCAGACGGTGGATTTTCGGCGTTTCTGCCGGGCAAACAGACCGGGTTTGCACACAAACCGGACGGGTTGTTTCGCTGGCTGACGACCGTCGACCACAAAGATATCGGGATTCTCTACATTATCTTCGGCACCGCCGCCGGGCTCTGGGGGGCGACCGACGGGATGATGATTCGGGCCGAGCTGTTTACCCCCGCGTTGAGCATCTGGGATGCAAGCACCTACAACGCGGTGTTTACGATGCACGGGCTGACGATGCTGTTTTTCTTCGTTACGCCGGTATTTTTCGGTCTCGCCAACTACTTCATCCCGATTCTGCTGGAGGCCGAAGATATGGCGTTCCCCCGAATCAATGCCATCGCCTTCTGGCTCCTTCCGGCAGCGTTTCTGTTAGCCCGTGCGGGGTTGATTACCGAGGTGTTGGGGAAGATGCTGTTGGGGTTCGGCATCGATTTCCCCGTGTTACTGGCCCTTGAGCCGCCGGCTAGCGGCTGGACGATGTACGTCCCGCTGTCGATCCAACTCGACAACCCCCAGATGGATCTGTTGCTGCTGGGCTTGCACCTCAGCGGGCTGGCTACCGTGATGGGCGCGATCAACATCGTCGTCACCATCTTCACCATGCGTGGCCGGAACGTGACGTGGTCGAACCTCGATATCTTCTCGTGGACGCTGCTCACCACCAGCGGGATCGTCATTTTCGCGTTCCCGCTGCTCGGTAGTGCCCTCCTGATGTTGCTGGCCGACCGCAACTTCGGGACGGCGTTCTTTACTGCCGATGGTGGCGCGATCCTCTGGCAACACCTGTTTTGGTTCTTCGGCCACCCCGAAGTCTATATCCTCGTCCTGCCGGCGTTCGGGCTGGTGAGTTACATCTTACCCAAGTTCGCCGGTCGACGCCTGTTTGGCTTCAAATTCATCGTCTACTCCACGTTGGCAATCGGGGTGCTGTCGTTCGGCGTCTGGGCCCACCACATGTTTGCTACCGGGATCGATCCCCGACTCCGGGCGTCGTTTATGGCGATCTCGATTGCGATTGCGGTCCCCTCGGCGGTCAAAACGTTCAACTGGATCACCACGCTGTGGGGTGGCTCGATCCGGCTCACCGCGCCGATGATCCTTTGTATCGGCGGTGTCGGCACGTTCATCATCGGCGGCGTGACCGGAATTTTCCTTGCCTCGATCCCGGTCGACCTCGTGCTCCACGACACCTACTACGTCGTCGGCCACTTCCATTTCATCGTCGTCGGCGTCATCACCTTCATGGCGTTTGCGGCGGGTTACTTCTGGTTCCCGCTGTTTACGGGACGGATGTATGACCGGCGGGCGGCGAAGGTCCACGCCTATCTCACCATCGTCGGCGTGTTTACGACGTTTACGCCGATGTTGGCGCTCGGCTATCTGGGACTGCCGCGCCGCCGGGCCGCCTATCCCGCCGAGTTCGAGGTGCTCCAGCAGCTGTCGACGTTCGGTGCGGTGTTGCTAATCATCGGCATCGGCATCTGGGCGATAAACATGTTCCAGTCGCTCCGTGTGGGGCCGAAAGTCACTGACGCCGATGTCTGGAATCTCAAGGAGACCAACCAGTTCTCTACCGAATGGCAGTGGTTTGAACAGCGACTCGCCGACAAACGGGAGGATACGTCGGCTGTCGACACCGACAGTGGGGCTTCGACTGGCGAGAAACAGGTCGACTGAGGCTGCTCCCTCGTTCCGTTTTTTGCACTGACCAGCGCTCTGGTAGTTGATGGTCAAATATACTACCGATAGTACACCGTTGGTCTTGGCTCCCAGAGACACCAAGCATATATCAGTACAGCATTTTGGTATCATGAAATGAATCGTAGAGATATGCTTTCGGGCACTGCAGTTGCCGGGCTTGTCGGGCTATCGGGCTGTCTCAGTGGCGTTCTGGGCAGCGTCACCAGTTTGGAGTCGACACCGGCGGGCGTGAGCCAGTCGGCACTGGAGTCGACCGGATACGAAGCGGTTGGCATCGAGGAGCTAGTCACCGAGAGAACGGTCGAAGCCGCCGGGCAGTCGGAGACGTTCGCGGTCACGAGCTATCTGAGCCAGTACGAGAAACAGGTTGGTATCGAGGGGCTCGCCGAAACGGCGACCGCAACGTTCGCGGTGCTTTCGACGCCGAAAATCGAACTTGCCGGGGAAACGCTGAACCCAATCGGTGAGATGTCGAGCCGTGAGGTGGTCGACCTCATCGGAGAGAACTACGACAGTATCGACGGGATCGAACACGACAGCGATCAAGAGATCACGATTCTGGAGCAGTCGGTTATACAGTCGCGGTTCGTTGCCGAGGCTACCTTCGCTGGCCTGCCACTGGATCTCGATATGTACGTCACGAAAGCCGTCGAACGGGGAGACGACTTTTTAGTCGCCGTCGGTGTCTATCCGCGCCAGTTCCGAACTATCGAAGCCGCCGCCACGCGTGAACTCACCGAATCGATCACTCCTGAGGCTGCCGCCGAGTCGACTGAATCCGAGTCGACCGATGGTGATTCGGGCGACAACGAAACAGCCGACAGCGACAACGAGTCGACCGAAAACAGTTCCGACGGACTCGATCTCACCGGCCGGCTACAGTAACGCTCGGCTGGGTCACTCCGTTCGGTCGACGCTCCCACCCAGATCGGCCAGCAGGTCGAAAAACGTCGGGAACGAGACGTCGACGTGGTCGCCCCCGGTTACTGTCGTGGTTCCATCAGCGACCAGCCCCGCGACCGCCAGCGACATGATGATTCGGTGGTCGTGGTAGCCCTCGACAGTTGCACCCGAGAGCGTCGACTCACTGCCGTGGATTGTCAACACATCGTGTTCTTCGGTCACTTCGACGCCCATTTTTGTCAACTCGGTTGCCATCGCGCTCACCCGGTCGGTCTCCTTGTAGCGGACGTGTTCGCAGTTCTCGATGACGGTATCGCCCTCGGCGACCGCGCCGAGCACCGCAATCGTCGGCAGTAGGTCTGGTGTGTCGCCGACGTCGACCGTCGTCCCGGTGAGATCGGATTGGGCGACGGTGATCTCGCCTACCTCTCGGTCCCAGTCGATGTCGGCGTCCATCGCATCGAGGATGTCGACAATCGCGCTGTCGCCTTGCGCACTTGGATAGGCTCCCTCGACGACGACCGATTCGCCGTCGGCGGCGGCGATAGCCCCCGCCGCCAGCAGGTAGGACATCGACGAGAAGTCCCCTGGAACGTGGTACTCGCCACCTTCGGGGCTGTACTGCTGGCCACCCGCAACGACAAAGCCCTCCGCGCCTGCGGAGCGAACGCCACCCTCGCCGGTCGCGCCGACCGGTTCGGCGGTGACGCCGAAATCCTCCAAGACTTCGAGGGTGATGTCGACGTAGGGGGCTGATTTGAGGTCGGTCGTCAGATTGAGTTCGATTCCCTCGTCGGAAACTGCGCCGGCCATGAGGAGTGCCGAGATGTATTGGGAGGAGACGTCACCGGGGATGTCGACCTGCCCGCCGGAAAGCGGTCCTTCGATGACGAGTGGCGCTTGGCCGTTGTGTCGACTGCTCTTGGCTTCGACGCCGAGGGCGTCGAGAGCCTCCAGCAGCGGCCCCTGTGGTCGCGAGCGAAGCGAGTCGTCGCCGGTCAGTACCGTGATCCCGTCGGCAAGCGCGGCCGCGGCAGTGACGAGTCGCATCGTCGTCCCGCTGTTGGCACAGTCGATCACGTTGTCAGGAACCTCGGGCGTTCCGTCGAACCCCGTGATTTCGAGGCTTGCTTCGCTGTGGTCGACGCTCCCGCCGAACCCTTCGACCGCGCGCATCGTCGCTCGGGGGTCGGCGCTGTCGAGTGGGTCGTAGACGGTCGCGCCGTCGCTGTAGCCGGCGGCCAAAATCGCACGGTGGGTGTAGCTTTTCGATGGCGGTGCGCGGGCGGTGCCCGCAACTCTCGATGCCGAGATGTGAACGTCCATACACCGACGTACCCGTCGAGGGGTATCAGAATACCGAAGCCGGAACGGAACTGAGGTCGACTGAAGACGGTTTGGATCTGTTACTGTTCCTGCGTCGGCTCTTCAGTCTCGGAGTCGGTCTCGTCGTGAGCCGTAGTCTCATCCTCGTCGACCGAGTTGTCGACTGCGTCGATCTCGTCTGCAGCCTCGGCATCGATTTCGTCTGTAGTATCAGCCTCGTCGACCGACTCCTGCTGGAACTGGAACCCGTGGTCGTTGTCGTCGACTGGCTGGCTGTTTCGCTCCTGCTGGAAGGCGACCGCCCGCTTCTGTAGCGCCTCGATCCGCGGCACTCCCGTCACGTTCGACAGGAGGACCGTCGCCGTAATCCGCGTTGCAGCCGGCAGCGGCTCGTCGCCTGCTAGCACCTCGACAGTCCCAGTCTTGTCTTCGAGCAGATAGCGCCCAGTCTCGAACCCTTTCCGTGAGAGTTCCTCCGGCGGGCCTGACAGGATGAGCAGAACGCGATCCGCCGTCTCGATATCACACGGCAACGTCAACTCCGACTCGACGGCCCGCTGGACGAGGTTTTTGATCGAGACGGCGTCAGTTTGTGGCTCCGGCTCCGGCACCTCACGTCCCAGCAGTCGACGGAGCCGCGTGAGCCAGCTTTCGGTGACCACTTCGAGTTCGGTTTCGGCGTAGCCGACAGTGGCCAGCCCACCGATTTCGAGTACTCGTCTGACATCGTTCGGATCCATCTGTAGTTCCGAGAGACGTTGGTCGTCGCGCTCTCCAGTCCCGAACACCGAGATAATTCGGGTCGCAATCGCCCGGTTGAGCTCCTCGTATCCCTCGCTCGCGCCGTGTTTGGTCACCCACGACTCGTTGTCGACGGGGATCACGGAGTCGGCCAACGGAACGACCGTTCGGATCGCCCGCGCGGCGGTCCAGGCCCGTTGGTCGGACTCCTCGCTGGTCGGCAGCACGCCGAGGACGTACACCGGAATATCGTAAATCGCTTTCAGCTCTTCGAGGAGTACGCTCCCGACACCACAGCCGGTGCCCCCGCCGAGTCCGGCGACAATCATCGCCGCGTCGACTTCGGTGTCTTCGATCATATCGAGGGCCCGCCGGATCTCCGGCAGGTCGTCCCGCGCAACCGAGACGCCAAGCTCCGGGTTGCCAGCGACTCCCTCCCGCTGGGCGGTCTCATCGTCTCCGCCGTCAAACTCACCCTCGCTTTCAGTGATCTCATCGGGCTGGACGACATCCGGATGGATATCGCCCACGACGACCTGTCGCTCGTCGTCGATATGCTCGGTCTCGGCGAACACGGAGGGCGTGGTGTTGAACGCGAGCACCTGGCCTTCGGTCACCGGACGGCCCGTTCGCTGTTCGGTCCCAACCAGTTGGTCGACGATCCGGGTGCCTGCGTTGCCGACGCCGAGCAGGGCGACTTTCATCTATCGCTCCCCACAACTAGACAATCGGGTCCAGCTCATTGTCATCGTCGGTGATTAGCGACGTGATCTCCTCCTCACGGACCGCATCGAGTTCGGCGATCTTGTTCTGAGCGTCGACGGCCTGATTCTGGATCTCCTTGATCCGAGGCGTCTCGGTGACGTTCGACAGCAGGACGACTGCCGCAAGCGTATCCGAATCCTCGCGGGGATCGTCACCCGCCAGCACTTCGACCGTATCGGCCTCCTGTTCGAGCCACTCGCGGGCGGATTCGATCCCCTTGCGGGAGATCATCGACGACGGTCCAGCGAAAATAATCAACGCCCGGTCGGCACTTGAGACCTCGCAGGGAAGCGTCAGCCGTGAGTTGACCGCTCGACGGACGAGCCCCTTGATTTTGGCCGCATCCATCGAGTTGATCTCTTCGTCTTTGTCCTTGGTTTTGTACTTCGAGAGCAGCCCGTCCGGTTTGTCGAGATCGCTCGATGCGTAGCCAATCGAGGAGACGCCGCCAGTGTCGAGCGTTCGCATGATGTCGCTCGAATCCATCGCGTTCTCACCGACATCCGAATCGTCGACCTCACCCGCCGCCAGCAGGGTGACGATTCGCGTGGCAAGCTCCCGGTTCATCTGTTCGTACCCCTCTTCGACGGTCTGGCCGCGGGAGCGCCAGGCGTCGTTGTCGAAGGCGATGAAGTTGTCGACCTTCGTGACAAACGACTGGAGCGACCGCGCAGCGTTGAGCGCCGGTCGACCACCCTCGTACTCGCCCGGCAAGACACCGAGTCCGTACACCGGCTCGTCGTACATTTTCTGGAGTTCGTCGATCACGACGGGGCCGGCTCCGCTGCCGGTGCCGCCGCCGAGTCCCGCGGCGACGAGAATCGCGTCGACCTCGTGGATCTCGACGTCGTCGAACACCCGCCGGATCTCGTCGATGTCGTTTTTGGCGACCTCCGCGCCGACCTCACCGTCGCCGCCGACGCCGTGGCCCTTGGCCTTCTGGTGAGTGTCACCGATCAGGACGCGGCGGTCCTCCGGGACGTACTTCGGTTTTGCGAGATCTGTCCGGGCGGTGTTGATGACCATCACGTGTCGACACAGATCACGACCGGTCTCGTTTTCGAATTCGAGCATTCGGTCGATGATCTTGCTGCCAGCGTTACCGACGCCAATTGTTGCGAGTTTCATAATTGAGTTCTCCGATTGGAGGGAGTGGGGGACGACGACTGAAATACTTCTTGCCCGTGACTGTCCGTTCGACCTGACCAAATTGAGATCATAATCTTTACTGACTGTTTAGCAGCCACGCATATTAACGTATGTCAGACATGCTGAGGTCCACGGTCGCCTGAATTCCCCAGATCGGTCTCCACCCGCCATCGACCGCTGTGTCGAGGGCGAACTACTTGTGGGGTGATCGACAACTGGCCGTATGGATCCGGATCTGTCCCGCCTCGATTCCCATCTCTCGGCGCTCGGAGTCGACGCCTACCTCATTGATGCCGCTAGCAGCGATGCTAACCAACGATATCTGTCGGGCTTCGATGCACCCGACCCCTTCCTCACGTGTTATACACCGACGACGCTCTCGCTGCTCGTCTCGGGACTGGAGTACGGGCGGGCGAAAACCGAGAGCCGTGCCGATCAGGTCAGACGCCACGCGGAGTACGACAGACGGGCGTTAGTCGACGACTACGGGCCGGTCGAAGCCGGCCACCGCGTCGCGGCGGCGTTTCTGTCCGACGCGGGCGTCGACAGCGTGGCGGTCCCCGAACGGTTCCCCGTCGGCACGGCCGACGGGCTCCGCGAACAGGGAGTCAGCGTGGTTGTCGACGCCGATGACGTACTGATCGATGTCCGGGCAGTCAAAACACCCACTGAACTCGACCACATCCGCGCCGCACAGCGGGCCAACGAGGCCGCGATGGCGGCCGCCGAGGACCTGATCGGGCAGGCAACGGTCGACACCGACGGTCGACTGATTTATAAAGACGAGCCGGTGACGAGCGAGCGCGTCAAACAGGCTATCGAGATCACGCTCTTGGAACACGGCTGTGGACTCGACGAGACCATCGTCGCCTGCGGTCAGCAGGCCGCCGATCCACACAACCGCGGGAGTGGCCCACTGCAGGCTGGCGAACCGATTATCATTGATATCTTCCCCCGTAACAAGTCGACCAGCTACCACTCGGATATGACCCGCACCTTCTGCAAGGGTGAACCGAGCGAGACGCTCAGAGAATGGTACGACCTGACTGAGCAAGCCCTTGAAGCCGCGCTTGCTGCTGTCCACCCCGACAACACAGGCGCGGACGTGCATGCCGCCGCCTGCGAGGTCTACGAAGACGCCGGGCTGCCGACGTTTCGATCCGATCCCGAAACGGAGGTTGGCTTTATTCACAGCACTGGCCATGGTGTCGGCCTCGATGTCCACGAGCGCCCGCGACTGAGCACCGACGGTGGCGACCTCACAGCCGGACAGGTGATCACTGTCGAACCAGGGCTGTACGATCCTAAGGTTGGTGGCGTTCGAATTGAGGATATCGTGATTGTGACTGAGGATGGTTACGAGAACATCACCAACTACCCGGTTGCGTTAGTCGTCGACTAACCTATCGTCTGTCCGGATGTTCGACGCCGAATTCTGATCGTCAGTACACTGGCTGTATACATGCCGTCGGGTAGCGATATGAAAAATCGTCTGTCGCTGATGAAAATATAATATCTGATAATGGCAAGCTAACGTATAATATGCCGAATCCGTAATTCGATTCCATGTCACAGGGTAATGCTGAGGGGTCTCTCCGGGACGATGAGGCTGATCAAGACACCCTTGGCGGTCGACAGTCCACGGATGAAGACATCGATATCGATACCGACGCGTTGTTGGATACACTCCCACAGCCGGCTTTTATTATCGATACCCAGCACCGAATCATCGGTTGGAACCGCGAAATGGAGGTACTGACGGGGATCGCCCGCGAGGAGGTGCTGGGCGATGACGACACGGCGAAGTTCTTCCGTGACGACCGAACCCAAACACTCGCCAACGCGGTCGTCGACAACCCCGATGCCGCCGACGAGACGTTCGGTGCCGACCGCTCCGGGCGGGATCAGCGGGCCTACGAGGTCGAACAGGAGATGGACAACGCCAACGGCGAGACACTACACGTCCACTCGGTAGCGACACCGATCACCCAAGCCGGGAAGTTACAGGGCGTGATGCAGCTCATTCAGGACAACACAGAGGTTATTCGCCGCCGGGAGGCGATGGGAAACCTCGTCGAAGAAGTCGCCGACACCGCCCAAGATCTCGAAGACGGTCGACTCGGCGCCCGTGTTAGATACACCGACAGCCACGATTTGCTGGACGACAACGTCTTGGAAATCACTGATGCGATCAACACCGTCGCCGACTCGACCCAGACGATGGTCCAGGGGCTCGTCAGCGAGGTCGAGGAGCTGTCGGCGGCCGCCTCACAGATCGCCACCGGAGCCACTCAGATCAACGAGGAGGTGGGCGATCAAAACCGCTCGCTCCGTCAGGTCAGCGACGAGATGCAGAACCTCAGCGCAACCATGGAAGAGGTCGCAGCCACCTCCGATCAGGTCGACGAGGCGGCCCACCGCGCCGAGCAGGCCGCCGAACAGGGCGCAGAGGCCGGGGAAAGTGCCCAAGGCCAAATGGAGGAGGTCGTCGCCTCAACCGAAAAACTCGTCGGAACAGTCGAACAGCTCGAATCCCGGATGGACGCGATCAGCGAGGTCGTCGAAGTGATCGCAGATATCGCCGACCAGACCAATATCCTCGCGCTCAACGCCAACATCGAGGCTGCCCGTGCCGACGAATCCGGCGACGGCTTTGCGGTCGTCGCCGATGAGGTCAAAAGTCTTGCAGAGGATACGAAAGAAAACGCCGACGAGATTTCGGAACTCATCGACGAGATTCAACACCAGACCCGCGAGACTGCCGAAGTCTCCGAGACGACAAACAGCCGCGTCCGAAGTGCCAACGAGGAGATCTCGGGCGTACTCGACTCACTGTCGGATATCGTTGCTGCCTCCCAAGAGGCCGCGCAAGGAATCTCCGAAGTCGCCGACACCAACGACGATCAGGCGGCTTCGCTCGAAGAGATCACCGCCACCGCCGAGAAGGTCGCCGGGCAGGCCGAAGAGATCGAAGACGGGATCGGTGAGATCACTGCTGGGGCTGCCGAACAGCGCGATGCTATCGACGATATGGTCGACTACCTCGACGAGTTGGTCGACGCCGATGCTGTCGACCGATCCGATCGCAACGCATAGACCGCATAGACTGCTTAGACGCCGAGTGCGTCGAGCAGGGTGTCGTTTTCGTGGGGTCGTTTAATCGCAACCCGAACGTGGGAGTCGAGCCCGCGGAACGTGGTCGCATCGCGGATGACGACCCCGTTTGATCGGGCCTGGTCGATGACCTCTTTGACCGGTCGGTCGGTCTCCAACAGCAGGAACGGTGCCGTCGAGTCGGTGACATCGAACGCCGTCGAGAGCCGGTCGACCATCCGTTCGCGCTCCGAGCGGACGCGCTGGCGGGTCTCGTCGACGAACTCGGTCTCGCCCAGACAGTGGGCACCAACCGCCGCGGCGGGCGTGCTCAGTGTCCACGAGATCCGGGCGACATCGAGTCGATCTCGAAGCTGTCCGGTAGCGACCAAAAAGCCGGCCCGAAGTCCCGGTAGCCCGAAGATTTTCGTCAGCGAGCGGGCGACGACGACACCTTCGACGCCCGCCATCGATGGCTGGTCGGTGAAATCCAGAAACGCCTCGTCGACCAACAGCGTCGTTCCGGCGTTCCGGCAGCGATCAGCCAGCCCATGCAGCGCGGTCGGCGAATAGCTCTCGCCGGTCGGGTTGTTCGGATTGCAGACGACGACCACCTCGTGTGGGGTGGGGTCGACCTCGGTGATTGCGTCGTGGTCGACGAACGTCGGCTCGCCGCCCTGGAGCTGTACTTCCTTGGCATACTCGCCGAAACTCGGTGACGGGATGGCGACGCTGTCGCCGCTGTCGAGGACGACCGACAACAGGAGCCGTATCCCGGCAAGCCCGCCTGCGGCGGGGATGATTTGTGTGCCACTAACACCGGTGTACTCAGCAGCGGCGGCGCGGAACTCACAGTAGTCGTCGACTGGGTACCGACGAGCTGCCGAAAACGCCGACTCGTAGACCGACACGGTCCCTGCGGGAGAAACAGGGTTCGTGTTCGCGCTGAAGTCGAGTAACTGCGGGTCCGACGCACCACCGTGCGGAACACGGTCGAGTGCATCAAGCATCTGGGGGTCCATACGAAGGTAAACAAGGGTATCTCCCTAAATTATGTTTCTATTAACATCGAAATCTGCCGTTTCTGATGACAAAATCAAATCCCTGCAGATACTATTGTAAATGTTTAAATAGTTTCTCGGCACGTTGGAGGTCTGCCGGGTGATTAACATTGAGTGCCAGCCGCTCGGTCTCCCAGACAACCTGTCGACTCTTCTTATCGCCGACGACGTTCAGCCCTGATGGAACCACTGTCTCACCATCGTGGTCGACGGTCGTATCGGCACTGGCTCCCACCGATTCAACAAGCGATAGCGGCACACAAACAGCCAGTGACTCCCCGTCGGCCGTCTCGACAGCGCGGTCGACGATCTCTCCGGTCAACAGCGGGAGGTCAGCTGTGACGGTGACTGTGGGTGTTTCCATCGTCTCCAATGCGGCCGTGAGATCCGTGACGTACCCCTCGCCCGCCGTTTCGATGACCCGCACATCCGCACAGCCAGTGAGCCGAGCGGCCGTCGACGGCGTCTCAGGAGACACGGCGGCCACGATTTCCGAGACACGGCTCTCATGGAGTGCGCTCACGACGCGGTCGACCATCGGTCGGCCGTCGACCTCGACCAGTGGCTTTTCAGTGTCGCCGACGGCTGGACGAAGCCGCGTTCCTTGGCCGCCACACATGAGTAGTGCGTCCATAACTACCATCCTCCAGTCGCGCTCACAACAAGATCCATAGAGTGACCCCCAGATGAAGTCCGACCGCGCGGGCGATTTCGTTCGTTGCGCCGATCACGTCACCATTGACACCACCGAGTGTCGCGTGGCCCCACGTCAGCATCACCGCCCCGACCAGTGGTCCGGCGGCGACGGCTCCGAGGAGCGCGACCGTCGACCCAGTGGGGGCCACCAAGATGGCTGGAACGGCGACCAGTACTGCTGGCCCGTAGGCCGACCGGTCGAGTCGACCGACGAGTTGGGAGCCAAGTCCCTCGTGGGCCGGTCGACCGTAACAGATGACAAGCACCATGCCGAGTTTTGCGCCGACCTCGGCGGCGACCACGAGCCGGAACGCCGTCATCGAACTGCTCCCCGCAAAGCCGAGCGCGCCAAGCGTCAGGGCGATCAGCGTCACCCCGAGCAGCAACATCCCGCCGACGCCGGTCGCCGAATCCTTCAGCACCTCCCGTCGACGTTCCGGGTCGCCATGGACTGCCATCGCATCGCCGACATCGGCCAGCCCATCGGCGTGGGTGATTCCTGACAATCCGTAGAGGACGACGAGGTAGACCGCGACTAACGTCGTCGGTTGAAGTGGGAGGAAAAAGGCCAATCCGGCGACCCCGCCGACGAGGTAGCCGACCAGCGGAATCGTGTACGCACTCTCACGGAACGCGTTCCACTCGGCTTCTCCGCCGCCGACCGGCAGCCGTGTGAGAAAGGCAACTGCCCCTCTGATCGCCGCCACCGGGTTCTCAAACAAGCAGGATCACCGCCCACGCGAGAAACACCAGCCAGCCAGCGCGGTCGACGATGTCGACGCCCTGCTTGGCTTCGGCGACCGTTGGCAGTTCGGCCACCGAGTTCAGCGTGTAGGTGTCGGGTTTTTCGAGCCGGACGTGGAGTGCAGCCGCCAGCGTCGCCATCGGCCAGCCGGCGTTCGGTGAGGTCGGGGTCCGTGCCCAGCGTCGACCGGTCGACAGCGGATCTGGGCTCTTCACCGCAGCCGCGATGAACAGCGCGGTGAGCCGGGCGGGAAGCCACATCACCAGATCATCGAGCTTTGCGCTTGCCCACCCAACTGGCTTCGAGTGGTAGCCGACCATCGAATCCATCGTGTTGACCGCCTTCACCCACGCGGCGGCCGCCGTCGCAATCGGCAGGATGGGGACGGACAACCCGCCCGCAGAGATGGCGACAACAGCCAGTCCGAAGGCCGTAATCGGGGCAACCAGCCCATCAGCAAGGTTCTCGGCCGCGCTCTCGGCGGCCGCACTCCGGACCAGTTCAGGCGACAGCGCACTCGCGTCGCGGCCCGCCAATGCTCGGAGTTCATCTCGCGCACGCGGGAGATCGGTTGCTGACAGCGAGATCACATCGCGGGCGGTCTCGGTCAGTAGGCGGAGACTAACTGACGAAAACAGGACGGTTGCGGCGACCCCAGCACCAGCTACCGGATGAACGAGTCCGGCGATCCAGACCGTAACTGCGACGCTTGTTGCGGCCAGCAGTGGCAGTCCAACTGCCGCCAGTGTTCCGACTGCTCGCGGCGACGACCACTGTCGGTCGACCGGTCCGACGAGTCGACCGAACCAGACAACCGGGTGGATGCGAGCCGGTAGTTCGCCAGCCAGCCGATCAGCGATGGCCACCGCAACCACGACTGCGGCGGCAGTTACTGCCATCGACATCCTCTCATGCCGTCGACACCTCGCTGAATCGCTCAGGAAGCTGTGACAGTGGGGTCTCGCTTACGTCAATGAACGTGCCGCCAACAGCCTCGATTCCGCCGTCGGTCGCAGGTGTATCGCCGACATAGATGAGTCGGTCGACGGGAACCGAGAGCTGTCTCCCAATCGTTTCGAACGCCCGCCGGTCGGGTTTCCGCCAGCCGCAGGCGACACTGGAGACGATCTGATCAAAGGCGTCGCGCGACAGATCTGAGCGGATCAGTGTCCGGCCCACCAGCTCAGGAACCGAGCAGTTCGACAGCAGGCCGACCGGGCCGTATGCGTGGGCCGCCTCGACTGCGTCGACTGCGCCGGGCCGGGTTGCAACGCTCGGGTCAAAGGCGTCGACGACTGCTCTGCGGGCCGCATTATCCGTCGGCTTGACGCCCCGGCTGGCGAGGGCGGCGCTGACGTGGGCCGGAAGCGGGACCTCCGCGCCCTCGGGCGCATCGATATGAGGTTCGGTGTAGGCGTCTGCCCAGTCATCGGGGACCGCAACACCGCGCTGTTCCAGTGCGTCGGCGACTGCGAGGGCCGGCTCCTCGGGTTGGTCGGCGTCGACGAGTGTGCCGAACAGATCGAAACAGATGGCGACGGTGGAACTCACTGTGAGAGGATACGCCACCAGCGGTTTGAAAACACCGATCCGCGCGGTGGTCGTCGGTGGACGCTGTCGACCGGAAATCAGGGTTGGTACCGGAAAATCAGGCGAGCCGCGCGAACGCGAGTGTGCCGCTGACGTTGTTGATGTAGATCTCGACTTGATCGCCTTCCTCCGCACCGGGGACGAAGATCGTGTACTTGCCGCGCTCGGCGACACCGTCGCCTTTGCGGCCGGTGCCGGTGATCTCGACCTCGTAGGTCTCGCCTTCTTCGATATCTGGCGTCTCGGTGTGGTCGTCGGTACGGCGGCGTTTGGCGACCGGGCGGAACGCGCCACAGGCCTCACACCGGAGCATCTGGGTCCGGTTTTCGGTGACGAGTTTGGTGTCGGGAAGGCCACACTCCGAACAGGTGACGTATTCGGCGATGTATGACTCGATGGCCGCATCGAGTTCGGTCGACGAAAACGAGCCGTTGTAGCGCGCTCGGCCGTCCTCGTACTGTCCGGCCGTGCCGAGTTCCTGCTGGATCGTACTGTGGAGGTGCTCTGGATCACGGTCCAGCGCATCAGCGACTGTCGAGAGGTTCGTCAGCCGCGTAAACGCACCGTCCTTCTGGGCCTCAGCCTCGGGGATATCCAGCCGCTCGTCGGAGCCACCGAGGTCCGGCAGATCCTCGATTGCTCGATCAAGGTTCGATTCGTAGTCCATATGTGTCTGTCGGGGTGCCGGGGCTAAATGGCTTGCCAACTCCCTGTGGGTTTGTCAACATGATTCAGCCGACTGTCTCTTGGCGGACGATCCAACTCCTCGGGTGTCGACTCGGTGGGTCGACTTGGTGTAAACAAATCCGCTCCCCGAATTGAACTCACTCACTTCCCTGCGGTCGTTCGCTGCTCAATTCGGGCCGGGAGAGATTTTTCACTACTCCCGTTGGTCGTAGGAAAAGCTCGCGGCGGTGCCGCTCGCTATCGAGATTTTCACTTCGTTCAAATCTCGCAGTCCGCCCTCCCCGAATTGAACGGGGGACAAGTCGATCTACAGTCGACTGCTCTACCAGGCTGAGCTAAGGGCGGTCACTGATTCGTATCCCGTTGCCGCAATTAAGGGTTACTGTTCACTCCCCGTCTGACATCTGTCTGCCATAAGAGAAGGTTCAAATAGTATGCTGATAATAGTCACACCCGATGAGCAAAATCACGTTCCGTGCCGACGACGATCTCGTCAGTCGGCTAGAGGCACTCGACGCCTCGAAAAGCGAGGTGATGCGAGAGGCACTTCGCGCCCACCTCGAGACGACGGACCGTGAGTCGACCCCGTCCGACACTCAGACGGACAGCGAGGACGTCACTATCGACGATCTGGTGACCGACCGCCTCGACCAACTGGTGGCCGAACGAGAATCAGCTCGTCGACAGACACAGCCACCGGCTACGGCACCGGATATCACTGTAAACGTCTCCCTAGAGGGTGTTACTGCCGACGATGTGTCGGTCGACCACGAGTCGACTGGCCGTAAGACATCCAACCGCGGAGAGCAATACGGCCAGCCGGAGCCAGCCGCCACCGACTGCGCACAGTGCGGCGAGACGGTCGACGACGAGCACGTCTACTGTCCCAACTGCGGCGAGAAAACCAGCCACAGGCTGTTCTGTGAGTGCGGCGACGAGATCCAGTCCGATTGGGGATTCTGCCCCAGCTGTGGCCGTCGAACACCCGCAGCCGACGTGTTAGACAACGCATAACACACGAAAACAGCCGACTCAGGCTCTCTATCCGTGTCTTACAACGTGTGTCTTACATTCGCCGGTACTTTTATATACATTCAGCATAACGATACAGTTGCGTAAGACAGTCGTCTTACAGTGTACGTCGGTCGGACGAAAACGGTCCCCCCCGACGGTAGCACGCACAATGCGTGCCGTACTGTCGACTGACTTACCGGGGAATGTAAGCATGGAGCGTGTGACACTACGAATTCCGAAGCAGCAAATCGAGGAAGTCGAGGAAATGGTCGACACCGGCCAATTTCCGAACCGGAGCGAGGCGATCCGGTCGGCTGTCCGCGATATGCTCAACGAACACGATGACGCAGAGCCACGACGATCAAACACCGAGCGCAACTGGGTGAAAGCATAATGCAAGATATCGTTCAGGATGCGCTCGAAAACGCCGAGGCCGAACAGCGAGACATGGATGCCGCACTCGATGACGACGACGAGTTCGGCGATCCACGGATCGTCATCGTCGGCGCTGGCGGTGCCGGAAACAATACGATCAATCGATTGTATAACATCGGCGTCGACGGCGCGGACACGATTGCGATCAACACCGACAAACAACATCTCAAGATGATTGAGGCCGACACCAAGATCCTGGTCGGGAAATCCCTGACCAACGGGCTCGGTGCCGGTGGCGATCCGGAGATGGGCGAGCGTGCCACCGAGATGGCCCAGGGAACGATCAAGGAGGTCCTCGGTGAAGCCGACCTCGTGTTCGTCACCGCGGGCATGGGTGGCGGTACCGGTACCGGTGCCGCACCCGTCATCTCGAAGATCGCCAAAGAGCAGGGCGCAATCGTCGTCGGGATGGTCTCGACACCGTTCAACGTCGAGCGAGCTCGGACAGTCAAAGCCGAAGAGGGTCTCGAACGACTCCGCAACACCGCGGACTCGATCATTGTCCTCGACAACAACCGGCTTCTCGACTACGTCCCGAACCTCCCAATCGGCAAGGCCTTTTCGGTGATGGACCAGATCATCGCCGAAACCGTCAAAGGGATCTCGGAGACGATCACCCAACCGTCGCTGATCAACCTCGACTACGCTGATATGTCGTCGATCATGAATCAGGGCGGCGTCGCGGTGATGCTCGTCGGCGAAACGCAGGACAAAAACAAGACCCAAGAAGTGGTCAACGAGGCGATGAACCATCCACTCCTAGATGTCGACTATCGCGGCGCATCCGGTGGTCTCGTCCACATCACTGGCGGCCCGGACCTCACACTCAAGGAGGCCGAAGGGATCGCCAACAACATCACCGAGCGACTCGAAGCGAGCGCGAACGTGATCTGGGGGGCCCGCATTCAGGACAACTACAAGGGCAAAGTCCGCGTCATGGCGATCATGACCGGTGTCCAGAGCGCACAGGTGCTTGGTCCAACAACGCAGAAACAGGCTGACAAATCCAAACAGAGTATGGGTCAGCAGCATCAGTCGTTCGATGCAAGCACAAACATCGACGCGACCGAGGCAAAGCCAAAGAAGACGTCGTGGGAGTCCGACGGCGGCACCGACGAAGTCGAAACGGAAACGAGCAACGGGCTCGACGTCATCCGCTAACGTCGGCACTCCGTTGTGGTCTCGGTTTTTAAGATAATTGAACGACGAGCGGCTAGTTACGATTGGGTGCCTTCTTCGTACGGTTGGACGACGACGAACCCACTGTTGCCCTCGAAGCTCATCTGGAAGGTTTCGTCCGACGACTGGCCAATCGAGTCCTTCAGACTGCGGTCGGCTTTGAGGGTCGGCGAGAGGTTGCTCGACCAGGCGACGGTTGCATCGGGATCTGTCCGAATCGGTGGCTGCAACACCAGCGGGTCACCGTGGGTGGTGATTGCGACGGTTCCCGGTCCGGTGAGATAGACGTTCAACAGTCCGCCAGCCGAGGCACCGCCGATACTCCCAATCGTGCCGATCTCGTAGTCGACGCGATCCTCGAAGGCCAACACGTCGTTGCCGTTGACCGAGATCGACTCCCCGGCGTCGAGTTCGAGGATCTGGATCTTCTTTTCTTGGTCGGCGAGATAGACGTGACCTTGGCCTTCGACCTCCATTACCGGCGTCCCCTCGCTGGAGACTTTGCTTTTGATCATCCCCTTGAGGCCGCCTTCGGCGGAGGATTTGCCGGTAAACGACAGCTCGCCATCGTAGGCGATCATCGAGCCGACTTTGGCGATAATCGTACCGTCGACGTCGATATCAAGCAGTTTGCTGTTTTCTAACTCGAATCGCTCGCCAGTTTCATCGGGCTCGTTCTGTGAGACGAAATCATTCAGTTCCATGATGTATCCGGGCCGTGTGACCCTATTGATCTGTTCGTCGACGAAGTCATAAATCCATGTATGACTAAAAATTGCATTTGGTTTGATGTCGACAGCGACCGGTTTGCGACCAGATACGTTTAGCCCGCGTGGTTCAGACGGCGTTGATCGATTCGATCAGTCGACATTTCCGGCAGACGCTGCTGCCGGTTTTCGAGCCACACTGCTCGCACTCGTTGAGTTCCGACTGCTCGCTGCCGCGGTATCGGTCGGCGGTCAACTCCGCCAGCTCCTCGTAGCCGGACATAATCGAGTGGCGAGTACCGGGATGGTTCTCTTCGAGATCCCACAGCAGCTCTTGGATCTCTCCCCGATAGGCCTCGCTGGAATGGGGACACTCGGTGATATGGGCGGGTAAATCCTTCACGTGGGCGTACAGCGCGACCTCCTTTTCGGGGATATCGCGGAGGGGTTTGGCCCGTGGGATGAAGTCGTCCTGCTCGTTTCGATCCTCGAAGCTGCCGAGGCTGGCGTCGAAATGTTTGGCGATCTGTTTCACATCGCCCTCTAAGATGTTCATGAGGGCGGTCTGGGCCTCGTCGTCGAGATTGTGGCCGGTCAACAGCTTGTCCGCGCCAAACTCGTCGGCGTACTGTTCGAGGAGGTCGCGGCGAAACACGCCACAGTAGGCACAGGCGGCCATGTTTTCGGGATCGTCCTCGACGACATCGTCCATCCGGATGTCGAACTCCTCCTCGTAGGTCACCATCTCGTGGCGCATATCAAGGTCATCGGAGAGTTCGACACAGGCGTCGACGCTCTCGTCGCGGTAGCCCTCGATTCCCTCGTGGATCGTCAGCGCCATCATTTCGACTCGCGGATCGTGGCCGAACGTTTCGTCCAAAATATGGGTCAACACGACGCTGTCTTTCCCGCCCGAGAGACCGATGACCCACTTTTCGGGGTCTTCGGGCGTACTCTCCGACGAGAGTAGTGCGTCCTCGCGGATGCGGCGACGGACGCGTTTGTCGACCGAGAGACAGAGATGGGTCCCACAGAGGTGGGCTCCCGAATACGATGCATGCATGACTGCCTCTTTGTCGCACTTGTCGCACTCCATTAGCGACCTGTTGCCGGTCGGCGGGGATACGGGTTTCGTCTCCACTGTAGCGGCACTCAAACATTCTATATCGCAATATATTGTTTATGAGATCGTATCGACCGGAGCTGTGGCTCTCTTCTTCCAGTATGGCACGGATTGCAGTCACTGACACGACCGGCAACGTCGGTCCTGCCTTCGAGTCGACCGATCACAAACCTCACCCACCGAACACGCGGATACCGGCACCTAACTCCGGGATGTCGCGGACCGCGCTTTGCAGACCACGATTGATACACCGAGACTCGGTGTATGATCCCAATCGTGGTCGAAACCCGTTTGGCTGCGGCGTGCCTCCTCTGGGCAATGACAGACAATGAGCGACTCGACAGAGATTCGGCTCTCGACCGCGTCGAAACGCTAATTGAGACGGTCGACACCGACCCGATGCCGGTTCCGGTCCGCGAGATCTGGGTGTACGGCGACGTGGCACTCGGTCTCGATCCCATCGAACGGCTCGACATCTATCTTAAAAAGGATATTCGGCTCCGCGGAGACAGCGAGACGGCTGAGGCCTACTACGAGCAAAACGGGGTCAAAGGTGTCGGTCAGAGTATTTCGGCCGAATGGGCCGAAGCGTATCCCGAGTATGTCCGGGCAAACAGCAACGATCACGCCGCCCCCGAGAAATGCTTGGCTGCTCACTTGCTGGGCGACGATGAACCGATCCATCTCGAAGTCTGTAACGCGAGTTTTGATGAAAACGTCACTCAGCGACTCCGTGGCGCGCTTGCTCAGGAGACCTACGAGCAGATACTCGACCCCCGCGGCGTCTGTCTCTGGGTTGAGGGCCAGTGGGACACCGAACTGCTCAAGAAACTTCGGGGCGGCGAACTCCCGTTTCCGACGCTGTCGGGTGCGCTCAAACAGATGGGCGTCGACAGCGAAACGGCTGCGGAAGCAGCTGACACCGTAAGCCGCTACCGTACCGAACAGACCGGCGCAACTGTCCGTGGCGACGTTATTTAAATACTCGTTGTTGTTCGGCGTGCGATAGCCACCAATAAACCAAATATTGCTATAACAAACAGCTGAACACAGCAGTGCTTTGCTGCTGGTCGTGGCCGTGGCTGTTATGACTTCCACTGAGGTACTGGTGAGTTTCGTAGACGAGCTTTCCGACGACACAGTGAGGAACGCAAGAAACGCGTCTTGGACTCGGCCCGGATTGCAATCGTTGGTGGCGGTGAGGGCTCGCGCAACCGTTCGTCAGTCGACCCGACCAACGGTCACATCGAACGGTACTCGTTCGATGCGTTCGTACTGGCCGCGCTGAATCTCCTCGATGACGCTCCGACCCATCTCTCGCCACTCGCGGCGGAGTTCGTCATAGCTCGACTCTTGGTTCTTTAACCCACGCCGAAGTTCTGTCTCGTGGTCTGCAATGGCTGCCCCACTTGCCTTCCGAGCCGCACTCCGGAGGGCAGTCTCGCTGTAGGGTGGGTCGGTTCGCTTTTCGTGGGTATAGCGGCGGGTCGACTCGACTTCGATTCCGGCCGCCTCGAACAGCGTTTCGACACGGTCGCCGAGGGCCACATCGGTCTCGACACCCCGGAGATAGGTTTCTCGAACCCGGGATTCGAGATCGACCTCGCGGTCGACCGTGGAATCGACGCTCACGGCTGCGTTGTTCGGCTCGATGGCAGCCACGAGGTCCGAGGAAACACGGGCGAACTCTTGGAGGGCAGCAGCGGGGTCGGGGAGGTTGATAAGCAAGGCCTGACAGACGACGAGATCGAAACTGTCGTCGACAAACGGGAGCCGAAGGCCGTCGCCAGCAACAGTTGGCACGTGTTCGTGGGCGACCTCTAGGAGTCGCGGGTCGGCATCGCAGCCCACGACCTCGGCGGGCGAGTCGGCCGCCAGTACGCGAGTCAGTTCGCCGGTGCCACAGCCGACGTCCAGGATTCGGCTGCGGGAGTCGAGATCGAGGTCGACGAGTGCCTCCCGAGAATCGGCCCACATCCCCTCGCGGGTCTGTTCGAGGTAGTCGGCGGAGAACCGTCGCACGCCCGATCAGTTCTCGCGGAGTTGTTTGGTTTTGGCGATGTTCCACTCGAAGCCCTTGCCGTCCTCGGTCGGCGTTTCGAGTGCGTACGGCAGGTCTCGGAGTTCGGGATGGTTGATGATGGCGGCGATCCCATCCTCCCCGATATATCCCTCACCGATTAGGGCGTGTTCGTCCTTGTGGGTGCCGACGTCGTGTTTCGAGTCGTTGAGGTGGATGTATTCGAGGTGTTCGAGACCCACGACCTCATCGAAGCGTTGGACCGTCTCGTCGACTGCCTCGGGTGTGGTCAGATCGTTGCCTGCGACCAGCGTGTGGGCGGTATCGATACAGATGCCGATCTCTTTGTCCGTCCGCTCGATGATGCCGGCGAGGTGCTCGAACTCACCGCCGAGTTTGGTGCCGCTTCCCGCATCGCTCTCGATGAGGAGCTGGACGTCATCCGGAACATCGAGGTCTGCGATGACGCTCGCAGCGTTGTCGAGTCCCCCCTCGACGCCCGCGCCGGTATGGGCACCAAGATGGACGTTGACGTAGGTAATGCCTAACTGCTCGGCAGCGTCGAGTTCGGCCTGCAGGCTGTCGAGTGACTTTTGTCTGAGGTCGTCTTTCGGTGTACAGAGATTGACGAGGTAGGAGCCGTGGATCACCCATGGTCCCTCCAGTTTCTCGCTGGTGAGATCGCGGAAGCCAGCGGCGGCCTCGTCGCTGATCTCCGGCTGTTTCCAGACCTGTGGTGAGGTGGTGAAGATCTGTCCGCAGTTGCCGCCGAAGGCAAGTTGGCGGGGAATCGCGTTGCGAATATCGCTGTACTCCGGCGTCTCCGTATCCGAGGAGACACGGGACCCTGAGATCGAAACGTGTGCACCGACGTTCATAGCCTCTAATAGAAAGACGATACTCAAAGCGACTTCGATGCCCGGTTGCTGTCGGCGGGCCAGCGCTGCCGACTCGGGCGACACCACAGCTATGGTCGACGAGTCACAGGGAATAGTATGGGCGATCCAGCCTGCTACCGGCGGTACTGTTCGGTCTGCGATGCCCAGATGACACTGCTCGCAGACCAGTGTCCCGACTGTGGCGCTCCGGTCGGCAACGCGGACGAACAGTAGGGACCGACTACTGGCTTATTTCTCTCGTTGACCCGGCGTTCGCTGAACCCATTCCTCGGCAGCGTACCGCTCGTCGACGCGGGCTCTGGCTCGCTGGAGTTCCGCGTCGGTCCACGAGCTCTCAGTGGCTCCACACCACTCCGCGAGCGCGTCTTCGAGAGCTGTGACCGCTTCTTCTCGGTTGATATCGCTCTGCTCGTCAATACCAGTCACACGCTTGCCGAATGTCTCGGCGTCAGTGGGTGGATCGACAAACGTCGACAGATGTCGCTCTGCATCCACACTGTAGGTCAGCGACCCGTGCTGGATCACCGCATCCTTCCGGCGGTACTGGGCGTTGCCGCTGATCTTTCGACCGCCCGCGACGATGTCGTGGGCCGGATGGAGTGCCCGGAGGTAGCAGGCCGGGGTGTAGAGTTCCTCGGCTTCGGTCTCGACGAAGGAAGCCTCTACGCCCATTCGGTCGAAGGCCGCGAGCACTGGCTGGCAGAGTTGGTGATAGGCCTCTAGGAGGTCACTTGGGAACTCGTCGACTGGAGCGGTAATCGAATAGGAAATGTCGCCGTAGCTGTCGTGGTAGATGCCGCCGCCACCGGTCTGGCGGCGGGTGACGTCGATGCCTGCCTGCTCGCAGGCCTCCCAGTCGACCGTCTGGGGGTCCTGATGATAGCCAAGTGAGAGACAGCTGGGATCCCACTGATAGACGCGGACGGTTCGGGGGCCGCCTGCGGCAGCGGTTTCGGCGGCGATCTCGTCGAGTGCCATCTGCATCGGGCCGGGACGAGCCTCCTCGCGGATGAGTCGCCACTCCCCTATTGGGGCGTGGTCGACAGGATCGGACATGAATATACTGTACTGCCAGTAGGCCAAAGCGGTTGTGTCCCGCTGTCCGTTTTAGGTAGGAGGTGGCTACTTAGGTGTGGGTCATCCCGCCGTCGACTAAGATAGACTCACTGTTGACGTAGGATATCACTGGCGAGAAACAGTGCGACGTTGGCGACTTCTTCGGTCTCGCCGAAGCGACCGGCTAGGATCGTCTGTTTGATCATTTTTGAGGCAATCAGCCCTTGGACGCCGCTCCCTAAGTTCAATTGCAGTGAGTAGTCTTTACACTGAGTAGCGTTTTTCTGGCGACAATGAGTCCACCGTCCGAGACTGACCAGCGTTGGGATTCGGCCACCTACGACGACGCCCACTCGTTCGTCTACGAGTACGGTGAGGACGTTGTCGACCTCTTAGATCCCCAACCGGGCGAACGAATTCTCGATCTGGGCTGTGGAACGGGCCATCTCACACAGCAGATCTCGGATGCGGGCGCAACCGCAGTTGGGATGGATCGCTCCGCCGAGATGGTCGACTCAGCACGCGAGAACTATCCCGACTGCGAGTTCATCTGTGCGGACGCACACGAGTTTACGGTCGACTCCCCGTTCGATGCGATATTTTCGAACGCGGCTCTCCACTGGATGACCGATCAGGACGCGGTCCTGGAGTCGGTTGTCGACGCGCTCGGCCCGGGCGGGCGCTTTGTCGCCGAACTCGGCGGCCACGGAAATATCGAGGCCATCGTCTCGGCAACCCACGCCGAACTGGCCGAACGGGGATACGAGACGCCGATGCCGTGGTACTTTCCGACCATCGGCGAGTACGCCACGAAACTCGAAAGCCACGGGTTCGAGGTGCAGTATGCAACACTGTTCGACCGGCCAACCGACCTCGACGGCGAGCGTGGCCTCGCTACGTGGATGGAGGGGTTCGGCGACAGCCTGCTGGCCTCCCTGTCGGCTGACGTCCAGCAGTCAGTGATCGAGGGCGTCGAGAATCGGCTTCGCAATGAGTTCTTCACTGATGGGTCGTGGACCGCAGACTACCGTCGACTCCGTATCGTTGCGCGATTAGTCGACGACTAACCGGTTTGATACCATAGAAACCCATTTGTTACCATCTGCTACCATTTGCTGGTGTCTGCTACCACTCACAGCCACTTACTGACGTACGGTCCGTCTTGGGTGTAACCGAGTTTCTCGCGGTAGTACTGCCGAACGCCGATCCCGGAGATCACGCTGAGTTTGTTGAACCCGGCGTCGACGGTGAGTTCCTCGGCCTTTGCGAGTAGTTTCTTTCCGTAGCCACGGTGTTGCCAGTCGCGGTCGCCGGCGTCTTTCCCGATGCCGGCCTCGCTGCCATAGACGTGGAGCTCGCGGACGATGGCCGCGTTCTGGAGTTCGCGGCGCACCGGATCGTTCGGGAAGCGGAGTCGACAAAAGCCAATGAGGAGGTCCTGAACCGGGTCTTCGAAACTGATGAAGTGTTCGGTGCCGCCGCAGACCTCGTAGGTCATCACGTCGAGTTCGATATCGTCGGCGTTCGGATCGGCCTCGTTCATGCCGACCTCGCGGGCGCGAATGTCGTTGATCTCTATCCCCTTTTCGTCGGCCCGCTGGGAGGCGAGTTGTCGGAGGTTCGACTTCCAGACACCGGCATCGATGAAGTCGGCCGGGATGTCGCGCTGGACGCGCTGGAGGCGGGTGTACTTCGGGATCATCCCCATGATCTCGCTAATGAGTTCGGTGGCCTGCTCGTTGTCGAGTGGGTCGTACTCGTCGCGCCGCCACATATCGTAGGTTAGGGTATCCCTAACGACGAGTGTGGGGTAGATTTTGAGGTAGTCGGGTTTGTAATCCGAATTCGAGAAGATCTGGCGGAAGTCCTCCAGACACATCTCCTTGGTCATGCCGGGCTGGCCGGGCATCATGTGGAACCCGACTTTGAAGCCAGAGTCTCGAAGCCTGCGGTTGGCGTCAATCGAGGCTTGGTTGCCGTGGCCGCGGTGCATTTCTCGATTAATTCGCTCGTAGGTGGTCTGGACGCCGACCTCGACTTTCGTCCCACCGAGGTCGAGCATGCGGTTGATCTGCTCGGGATCACACCAGTCGGGTTTGGTCTCGAAGGTCGTCCCGATATTTCGGATTTCGTTGGTCTCGTTTTTGGCGATCACGTCTTCGAGATACGCGAACTCGTAGTCGTCGGGATCTTGGGCAAAACTGACGCCCTCGGCGGCCTCGGGGTTGCTGTCGAGGTCATAGTCATTCATCGCCTGCAGGGCGCGTTTGACGAACCACTCCTGGTAGTCGTGGCTCCGGGCGGTCATCGTCCCGCCCATCAGGATGAGTTCGACCTTGTCGACGGGGTGGCCAATCGTCCGCAGTTGGTGGAGCCGCAGGGTGACCTGTCCATACGGGTCGTAGTCGTTTTGGACGCCGCGGGCGGCCGCGGGCTCGTGGCCGGTGTAGCTCTGTGAGGAGTCGAACTCGCTGGCGGGGCCGCCGGGACAGTAGAGACACTTCCCGTGGGGACACATGTGTGGCGAGGTCATGATCGCCACCGGGGAGACGCCGGAGGCAGTGCGGACGGGTTTCCGTTTGACGACTGCTTTGACGTCCTCGCGGTGTTCGGTGGGGGCGGCTTCGAGGAGTTCGGTGTTCTGTGGGACCTTCGGTGCGGAGTACTCCGAACAGACCCGTAACTTGGCGGATTCGAGGTCATCGCGGTCGATCTCGCCAGCGATGATCTCCTCGACGAGCGCCTCACACGCCTGCCGGAACGGATCGGCGTCGCTGACGGCATCGGAGCTCATGTCGACACCTCCGGACGTGCGGTAGTCATTACGTCTTTTTCAGCCGGTTTCGCGGTTAAGCGTGTCGCTCATCACCGACTGGCGATGGCGGTTACGATCATTCGGTGCGGCCTTTGATAACGAACACTGGAATCGGCGCGTTGTCGACGACTCGTTCGGAGACGCTACCGAGGGCCTGCAGTTTCTCGCGTGGGGTTTTGCCATCAGTGCCGATGACGATGACGTCGCTGTCGTGTTCCTCAGCATGGCGGACGATTTCTTTGTCGGGTGTGCCCCGCCGGATCGCGGTTTCGGTGTCGATTCCTTTGGCAGCCGCCCGGTCAGCAATCGTTTCGACGGCGGTCTCGCCGGCTTCCGTGAGGTCGGCGTCGACCGCGTCCCGTTCGTCGGCGTCGGCGGCATGGATCGCTCGTGTGTCGACGACGTAGACGATCTGCATCGTTGCGTCGGTGTCGGCCGCAAGCCGGAGTGCGTGTGGGAGGGTTCGCTCGACTGTATCGCTTCCGTCAGTTGGCACCAGAACAGTATCGTACATGAGTTTACACAGGGAGGCCCGCCGCTTAAAATATCGCCTCATGCAGCCTCCAACAGTCCGTTTCAGCCCAACCTACAAGCCGGGTCAGGCCGTAGATGGGATATGGCACGCGATTTGCCGAATCCACCGGAGTCGGGCCTGTTGAATGCGCTCCGGTTCGGCGACGACACCTTTCGGTTTATCGAGACGATGCAATCACGGTTCGATGACGCCGCGGCCGTTCCGATCCCCGGCCGCGCGCCGCTGGTCGTCGTGACGAACCCCGAGTTGGTTCACGACGCACTCTCTCGGCCGGCCGAGTTCAGCCGCGTTCCCGCCAGCGGTCCGGCCGCATTGATCGCCACGCAGGGACTAGTTCAAAGCGAGGGCGGTCTCTGGGAACAACAACGCGGCATCATGGGACCGGCGTTCATGGGCCCACAAGTCAAAGCCTACGCGAACACGGTCGGTCGACGCGTCGAGACGTTGGTCGAGGAGTGGTCGACCGAACTTGGCTCCGCCGAGTCGCTCTCCCGGAACCTCCACGGCGAGATGACCGCCCTCACCGTTCGGGTTGCAAGCGAAATCCTGCTCGGGGAAGACATCGGCAAACAGCGCGCCGAGGAGTTCCACGGCTGGATGCAGACCGCCGGCGACGAATTCGAGTTTGGTCTTGATGCTGTGACTCCCGAGTGGGTTCCCACCCGGACTGATCCCGAGTTCAAGAAGGCTGCAGAGGGGATTCTCGGCTTGGCCGAGGAGTTGATTGAGCGTCGACGGGCGGATCTTGCAGCCCGCGACCCCGACGACACCGAGCGACCGAAGGACATGCTGACGATGCTGTTGCTGGCCGAGGACAAACCTGATGTGGAGTACCCGGACAATCAGATCCGCGACGAAGTGTCGACGTTCCTGATCGCTGGCCACGAGACCACCGCGCTGTCGCTCACGTATACGCAGTGTCTGCTCTCGCAGCATCCCGAAATCAGAGAGCAAGTACGGCAGGAGGCCAACGAGGTCATCGGCGACGAGACGCCAAGCTACGACCACGTTTCGGATCTCGAATATACGGGTCGGGTGTTTCAGGAGGCGCTGCGACTGTATCCGGCGGCGTGGGCGGTCTTCCGGCAGGCGTCGGCGGACGTGCGGCTCGGGGAGTATCGGGTTCCGGAGGGGGCGGCGATCATCATGCCGCAGTGGTCGATCCATCGCGACCCGCGGTACTTCGAGAATCCCGAGCAGTTCGACCCGGATCGGTGGCTCGACCGGTCGCCCCAAGAGGTCGAGGCCTACTTCCCGTTCAGCAGTGGGCCGCACGCCTGTATCGGTCGACAGTTTTCGATCACGGGTGCGCGCTTGGCGCTGGCAACGATTGTTCGAAACTTCGATGTCGACGTAGCCGAGGACGCACTGGATGATCTTCGGGCGACGCCGACGTTGCGGCCGGGTGGCTCTGTCGACGCGACGATTCGACCTGTGGACTGATTTCAGAATAGAACAAAACAGTCAATCGCCCTCAGTACTGCCTCTTTTCAAGCCGACGAAAATTCCAAGTTCCAATAGTCGACGATCAGCCCGTCGACTCCAGTCTGAATAAGCTCCGTTGCGACATCCGAATCAGAGATCGTCCAGGTATTCACACGGAACCCATTTTTTCGCGCCGTTTTCATTAGGTCAGTTGTGAGAACAAGATCGTATCTCGGGTGGATCGCAGTGCAGTCGAGATCTATTGCTGTCTGTACCGATTTCTCGGATGCGTCTGCAAACAGTAATGCGCAGTTCGCAGTTGGGTCGACGGTCTGTACCTCACTCAATGCGGCTGGCTGAAACGACGAATACAGAACCGTATTGTCGATTTGCGCTGCAATAGCAAGCACGTCATCAGCGATTCCCACGTGCTTGAGTTCGATATTGACTCCCGTATCTGTGGGAATCGCATCAAGAACCGTCGCCAACCGTGGAATCGTCTGCTCGGAGTCACCCACTGTCAGTTCCCGAATGGTCTCCCAGTCGGTCGACGCAACTGATCCACTCGCCTCTGTGAGATGGTCTAATGTATCATCGTGAAAGACGATCAGTTCACCGGAGCCACATCGCTGGACATCGATTTCGATCATGTCGACGTGTGGTGCCGAGCGTTTCATTGCGAGTACCGTATTCTCTGGATACTGCCCAGCACAGCCCCGATGCCCAACGATCTGTACGTCATCGCCCGTAATTTGTGTGTCTCTCATTGTCTCTCGACTCATACACCCTGCCAAGAGCATTGTGAGTGCTCCTGTCGAGTAGGTTGCCGCAGTGCGTCTTGTAATCATCCGTCTCAAACCATCCATTTCAAACGATCTGCCTTTGACTACGGTTCTGGTGTGTTTTCGATACGTTCTAATGAGGCGGTCGACTGTTCGGAATGATATCGACACTCCCCGGTTTCTGGATCGAAGAGATGGAGACGAGCCGGATCGTACATTACTTCGATCTCGTCAGCAGGTTCGATTGTGGCTCTTGGTTCAGCTTCCATCTTGAATTTCGACTCACCGACCGAACAGTGCAACAACAGACTGTCACCGAGTGGTTCAGTGACGTCGACAGTAGCAGTGAACGTTGTTTGCCCGAGATTCGGTCGCTCTTTCGCCAGATACAGATCCTCTGGCCGGATACCGAGCACTGCAGCTCGGTTCGCTTCGGTCCACTCCTCGCTGTATGCGCCGCCTGTTGGAAGTGGTAATCGAAACGCGTCGTGAACTGCTGAGCCGGTTTCGAGCGAGACGTCGATCATATTCATCGCTGGATCGCCAATAAATTCGGCGACGAATCTGTGTTCGGGGAAATCATACAGCACCTGTGGTGTGTCGACCTGCATGATTCGGCCATCCTCCATGACAACAACTCTCTCACCGAGTGTCATCGCTTCGGTCTGATCATGTGTGACATATACCGTCGTCGTCCCCAGTTCCGAATGGAGCTTCGTCAGCTCGGCGCGCATCTGAATCCGGAGTTTCGCATCCAAATTCGACAGCGGTTCGTCCATCAAAAAGGCATCCGGATCACGAACGATCGCTCGGCCCAGCGCAACACGCTGGCGTTCGCCACCGGACATCGCTTGGGGTTTCCGATCCAACAGATCGGCAATATCGAGCGTTTCGGATGCTTGGTCGACCCGTTTTTCGATCTCTCGGTCGGTGAACTCACCTGCTGACTTCATGCCGAAACTGATGTTCCGTCGACCAGTCATATGCGGGTACAGCGCGTAGTTCTGGAACACCATCGCAATGTTCCTGTTTTTGGGTTCGATGCCAGTGACATCCCGGTCGTTCATGCGGATTCGTCCGTCAGTCGCGTGTTCGAGTCCTGCGAGAAGCCGGAGTGTCGTACTCTTGCCACAGCCACTCGGGCCAACGATGACGAGGAACTCGCCATCCTCGATCGTGAGGTCGATTCCGTCGACTGCAGTGACGTCATCGAACTCCTTGCGAAGGTCTTGTAGTTGGATTCTTGTCATGGATTATTTTTGTTGAATGCTGAATGTTTCTAACAACGGTTTTCGGAACAGAATCATCAACGCCAGCGGAGGGATCAGTGTCAACATCGATCCAGCCATCACAAGTGACCACGACAACTGGCCTCCCTGTACATCGCCTTCAAGGAGACTAAGGCCAACCTGTGCGACCTGATTGGCCTGGGAGTCAATGATCACCAGTGGCCACAGATATTGGTTCCACGCATAGACGAACATGATTATTGAGACTCCGACCAGCACCCCTTTCGACATCGGAATCAGCACTGAAAACAGGAATTTTACGGGCCCGACACCATCCAGTTTCGCCGTCTCAACGATCGAAGTCGGGATCGAAAGGAAGTGCTGTCGAAGGATGAACACACTCGTCGCACTTGCGAGATACGGCACTGTAATCGCGAGTAGCGTGTTTCCCCATCCGAGGTCGTTGATTAGCTGGAACAGCGGAATAAACCGAACGGGGACCGGTAGCATCAACGTAAACAGAATAAACAAGAAGACGAGATTTTTGTACGGAACTCGGTAGTAGACGATTGCCATCGCAGCGCACACCGAAACGATGAGCTTGCCGACAACAATGATTACAGCCATCACGAACGAATTCCACATGTAACGAGCGAAGTTGTAGTCGACAATCGCCTCGCGGTAGTTCTCGACGGCATACGTTCCCGGAACGAGATCACTCAGACTCGTGACGATCCCTTGTGGTTTCGTACTCACGATCAGCGCGACAAAGATTGGAAACACAACAAGGAATACGAGTAGCCAGATCTGCAGATGGACACCGACTGGACTTCCGAATCCCGTCTCGGCTGTCGATTGCTCTTTTACCGATGCAAGACGCTGTTTGGTGTACTGAATGGGTTCTATCATTGTTAGGCACCGTAGTGAGAGTGCTCATCGGTGAGCCGAAACTGGATATACATGAGAATCCCGACGACGAGGAACAGCAGGACCGATTTCGTCGACGCGAGACCGAAGTTGAAATACGAGAACCCTTCGCGGTAGAGATCGAAAATCAGGATGTTCGTCGCGTTCGAGGGGCCACCGCCGGTGAGCAAGTCGACGAACGCAAACGTACCGAAGAAGGCATAGATCGTATTGATAATCACGAGGAAGAACAGCGTTGGGGACATTATCGGTGCGTACACCGAAACCAACCGTCGTAGTCGACTCACACCGTCGATGTTGGCTGTCTCGGTCAGCGTGTCGGGAATGCTGTTCATCGAAGCGATCATAAAGATCACGTTGTAACCGATCTGCTTCCAGATTGCCGCGAGGGCGACAACGACGAACGCTTGGCGTCCATTGTTGAACCAGTCGACATCAAAACCGAGCAGTTCGACCGGTCCTGTCAGTACTCCCAGCGTTGGGTGAACCATGAACAAGAACACGAGCGCGCCGACTGCTGGCGGCAGTGCGTATGGCCAGATCGCCGAAATCAAATAGAGGGTCTGGCCGTGGTCGACCTCATGAATTAAAAACGTGATGTACAGCGAAAAGACCATCACGCCAACGACAACACAAACCGCAAACAGAATCGAAAGCAGGACGTTCGTGTGGTATCCTGAATCGGTGAGTAGTGTGACGTAGTTTTCGACGCCTACGAACACCTCTTGTCGACCGAAACTCGAATCGAACAAACTTGTTCGGAACGCACGCACTGCTGGGTAGTACAAGAAGACAAGCGAGACGAGAACCGTCGGTAAGAGGAGTACTGCCGATTCGATCCGCCCGTCGAAGATTTCTCGTGTCGACATCGTTCTGTTGATCTTTTCAGTAGTAGTCGCCCAGCGTGGCTTCGACTTCCTGTTTCAGGGATTCAATCTCCGAGTCGATCTCGTCCGAGTTGATGATGTCGACTGATTTGTCTTGGATTGTCGTCTGGACATTCCGTGCTGGACCAAGGAGGGCTCGTTTCGTCGCCGGGTTGTCAGCATCACCATTTTGCAGTTGATTGAGCGCGACACGGTACATTGGATTCTCCTCGAACCAGCCTTCGGCTTCGAGTGATTCAACTGAACTCTTGGTGATCGGATAATACCCCGAGCCCTTGTGCCACTCAGTTTGCACTTCGGGCTCGGCCATGTATTCGAGCAGTTGCCCGATTTCGTCGTACCGATCGTCGGGCAATCCTGCAGGAACGTAGAACGACGCCCCACCGATGACCGGTCCGACCCGCGTGTCGCTGATACTGGGGTACGGAGCGGCGTCGACCTCGAAGTTCTCGGAGTCAGCAATCAGTCCGGACACCGAGGCCGTACTCGTCAGAAGCATCGCCGACTCTTGTTCGATGAATAGCGATGTTGCCTCGCCCCATGCCTCTATTCCGGGATTGGTGTACAGCCCATCGTCGGCCATTCCCTTCCACCACTCGTAGAGATCATAGACGGCCTCAGGAGTGTTGAATTCGGATGGTTCACCCGCGTGGCCGTTTTCGGCATCGGTCAGTAGTTCTCCTTCGAACGCATACCAGGTTTCGACGAACCAGACGTGGTTCGGCCACGTGATACCGAACTGTGTCACATCTTGGTCGACCAACTGCTCGGAGGCACTCCGAACCTCCGCGAGTGTCGTCGGTGGGTCATCCGGATCAAGTCCTGCGGCCTCGAATGCATCGCGGTTGATGTACATGATGGCATTCGAGTTGTTGAACGGGAGCGAGGCGAGTTCTCCGTCGACAGTGAAGAATTCAGCGACGTTGTCGAGGAAATCATCTGTCTCGAAATCGTCGGGAAGAATGTTTGCGACGGGTTCGACTCGGCCAGTGTCAAGCACCTGTTGTGCGAACAAACTGTCGACTTGCAACATATCCGAAACATTTCCGGAGTCGAATGCTGCAAGTGTATTCGTCAAGACATTCTCGTAGGAGTCTTGGAACTCCATGTTGACTGCCGTGCCAGTTTCGGCCTCGAAATCTGCCCCTATCTGATCGAGTGTCTCTCCGTTTGTCCCACCCATTGCATGCCAGACTGTCAACTCATCTGCAATTGGTGAAAACTGCGTGTTCGATCCGTCACTCCCAAGACAGCCCGCGAGGCCTGATGTCATACCCAGACCAAGCGCCAGACCTGTGTTCTTGAGCATAGTTCGACGTGAACCGTCGACCAGAGACGCACTATTTTCGTCCATACAAGAATGAGGACCAATTGCTGGGTTATACGCCCTTATAATTGTAATATAGTCAAGTATTTCGCAAAAATAGAACTATATATTTGACAGTTGGTGGCTGAATACTGCATCTGTGGATATCCATACCCAACACATTCTTCGATTAACTACCGTTCGAATCTAACAAAAACATCGGAAAATACCACCGAACTGACGCTGAAAAACGCAGGCTATTGGGTGACCGTCGACTCGGAGAGTCGACCGGGCGTCCATTCACCGTCGAACTCCTCGTGAACATACTCCCGTGCGTTTTGTCCGGAGTAGCTGGCGACGATCTGGCCGTCGCCTTCGAGGAAGTACTGGTAGGTCGTCAGCCCACCGAGGCCGACCGGACCGCGGGCATGGATTTTCCCGGTGCTGATGCCGACCTCCGCGCCGAGTCCGAACCGGTAGCCATCGCTGAACCGCGTTGAGGCGTTGTGGAAGACGCTCGCCGAGTCGATCCCCTGCATGAAGACTCTGGCGTTGTCAGCATCCTGTGAGATGATCGAATCGGTGTGTTTCGAGCCGTACTCGTTGATGTGGTCGACCGCCTCGACAAGCGAGTCGACGACTTTGAGCGAGATAATCAGATCACCGTACTCGGTCGACCAATCGGCCTCTGTCGCGGCGTCCATCTCGACATCTGTGTCGACAATTTCGCGCACGCGATCGTCGCCTCGCATCTCGACACCCGTCTCCTCGTAGCGGTCGGCGATCTCGGGAACGAACTCCTCGGCGACTGCCTCGTGGATCAGTAGTGTTTCAGCGGCGTTACAGGCAGCGGGATACTGGACTTTCGCGTCGTGGGCGACCTCGGCGGCCATCGAGAGATCTGCTTCGTCGTCGACATAGACGTGACAAACGCCCTCAGTGTGACCCAAGACGGGAATCGAGGTGTTGTCCTGAATATACTTTACGAACTCCGAACTTCCCCGTGGCATCAGGAGGTCGACCGAGTCGTCCATCTCTAGGAGGGCGTTGACGTCCGCTCGGGCTTCGATGAGTTGGGCCCAGCCAGTCGGCAGGTCGCTCGTGGCCTCCTCGATGATCTCGTAGAGGACACGGTTCGATCTGCTGGCCTCGCTGCCACCTTTGAGAATGGCTGCGTTGCCGGATTTGAGGCTCAGCGCGGCGATCTGGACCAAAGCGTCAGGTCGGGACTCGAAGACAGTCCCAATAACACCGATCGGTACCGAACGCTTGTAGAGTTCAAGACCGTCGTCGAGTCGACGCGCTTCGAGCGTCTCGCCAAGAGGGTCGTCCTGTCCGGCGACACTGCGAACCATCTCGGCAATGGACTCGATTTTTGACTCACTGAGCGCGAGTCGGTCGACGAGTGCTTGGGTGTACTCTCCGGCTTCGAGCATTGCTTCGGCCTCGTCGACATCTGTTGCGTTCGCTTCGAGAATCTCGTCGCTTTGGGCCTCGATTGCGTCGGCGATCGCCTCAAGTCCAGCATTCCGTTCGGTTTCGGAACGCTGTGCCAACTTGAGCGCGGCTGTCTCTGCGGCATCTACTTTTTGTTCTGTTGTCAGCTCACTCATTGTGACCACCGTTGATAGGGATAAATATCGTCCCCACCGGCTTTGCAGTAGCGATTTGCTCCAGAACATCCGGTTCGGTCGACTCGGCGATCACCGCGGGAATCCCATGTTCGCTCACCGTCCGGGCCCCCGAGACTTTGGTTTGAATCCCGCCGAAACTCTCTCCGGCGCTCTCGTCGACGAACTCTTGGACGTAGCCGTAGTTCCGACCGACGGCCTCTATCAGTTCGGCGCTCTCGTCTTCTTTCGGATTGCCCGTATACACGCCTCCGACGTCAGTGAGGGTGACAAGGAGGTCGACGTCGACGCCCATCGCAAGCGACGACGAGAGCATATCGTTGTCGCCGATGCGGAGCTCTTCGGTTCCCACGGCGTCGTTCTCGTTGATGATCGGGACAACGCCCCACTCAAGCAGGGTTTCGATGGTGTTCCGAAAGTTGGTGAATCGGTCGGGGTTGTCGAGGTCGTCCTGAGAGAGCAGGATCTGGGCGACCGTGTAGCCGTGGCGTTCGAAGCTCTCGGTATACCGGCGCATCAGGTGGGATTGGCCCACCGTCGACAGCGCTTGGAGCTCCTCGATGGTTTCGTGACCGTTGCCGACGAGCCCCTTGCCCGCGCCGACCGCACCCGAGGAGACGAGGATGACCTCTTTGTCCCGATTCAGCAGGTCGACCAGATCGTCGACGAGCTTGTCGAGTTTCGCGTCGTCGAGATTCGACTCGGCGTCGGTCAGCGAGTTCGTCCCGGCTTTGACGATGACCCGGTCGGCGTCGGCCGCCAGCTCTCGGGTCTGATCAACGGCTTCACCGTCGACTCTGAGTACCTCCTCGTCGTCCGTCTCACTCATCGGCGGCGTCCTGGGCCAACTCCTTCGAGCGTTCCTCGGCGGCGGCGACCGCCTCGCCGACTTCCGCCTCGACGTCGCTGTCCCACAGCACGTCCATCCCTTCGATGGTCGTTCCCTTCGGCGAACAGACCGCGTCGATCAGATCCTCGATGGACCGGTCGGACTGGAGGACGGTCTCGGCGGCTCCTTTAAATGTCTGTGCGGCGAGCGTCCGGGCGTCTTCGGGACTGAGACCGCCGTCGACGCCAGCTTCCGCCATCGCGTTGATAAGATAGAAGACGAAGGCGGGGCCGCTGCCGTTGACTGCGGTCGCGATATCCATTTTGGACTCCGAGACTTCGACGAACTCGCCGACAGCATCGAGGATCGCTCGGATTTCGTCGGTCACCGTCGACTCGGTGACGGCGGCGGCCATCATTCCGTATTCGGCCGCAAGGTTCGGCATGATCCGGACGACCGTAGCCTCCGTTTTGGATTCGAGCAACTCGGTCGACACACCGGCGGCAATCGAGAGCAGTGTCTGGTCGGCCGTCAGTTCGAGATCCGAGAGGATGGCACCGACGAGATCCGGTTTCAGTGCGAGGACGACGACCTCGCTTTCGGCGGCGACCGACAGTTCGGTGGTCGTCCGGTCGCAGTAGGGCGAAATCGTCTCAAGAACCGCTTCGTCGACGTCACAGGCAGTTACCGAATAGCCGCCCGACTGATGCAGGCCCTTAATAAATGCGCCTCCCATATTTCCGCAGCCAATAACGCTTATCTGTGTCATTCTGTGGTCTCCTTGGTGAACGAACAGGGACATACGAACTTTAGCTTTGTCAACTTCCTGCCCTAGCCGACCGGTGGCGTCGCCGAGCGCCACGACATCGGGACATAGCTATTTGGGAGTTGTCACCATATCACGAGTATGGACTCCGAGTCGACGGTCGTCGTTGGCCACACCCGCCCGGATGCAGACAGTGTCTGTTCGGCAATCGCCTTTGCAGCTCTTAAAAGTGCGGAGGGAACACCCACAACGCCGTTGATTCAGGGACCGATCAACGCCGAGAGCGAGTACCTCCTAGAGCGGTTCGAAGTGTCGGTCCCCGAAGAGCGCCGGACAGTTGGCGATTACGACGTGATTTTGGTCGACCACAGCGAGCGCGATCAGGCCCCCGAAGATCTCTCTCCCGATCAGCTTCGAGGGATCGTCGACCACCACCGGATCGGTGATCTTCAGAGCTCACGACCCGCCTTCTACTTCGCGGATGTCGTCGGCTGTACAGCAACGCTCATCCACGAACTCGCCGAGCGTCGAGAGGTTAGCCTTGACCGGTCGACTCGTGGGCTGATGCTCGGCGCAATCCTCTCGGATACGATGCTACTGGCCTCGCCGACCACAACTGATCGGGATCGAGACGCCTCGGCCGCCCTTGCGGAGAGTCTGGCTGTCGACCGCGAGGATTTTGGGCAAAAACAGTTCGAAGCGAAGTCGACCGTCGGCTCGCTGCCGCCCAGCGAGGCACTTAAAGGAGACCTCAAAGTGTACGACACCAGTCACGGTGCTGTCGCCATCGGTCAGATTGAGGTCGCCGACAGCGAGGCGATCCTCACGGAGAAGGGTGCCTACATCGAGGCGATGGAGCAGTTGCAGGACGAGGGTGACTACCACGGTGTCGTCCTGCTCGTGACCGACATTCCGGCGAAGGGAAGCCATGTGTTGGTCGTGTCGACTGACGATTCAGCATACGAGAGCGCGCTCGATATCACACTCAGCGACCGGAGTCAGTTCGTCGACGGACTGCTCTCGCGGAAAAAACAGGTCGTGCCGCCGCTGTTGGAGGCATTTGGTAGTTCAAAACTGACATAAACTAACTAGTTGTGTAATATACACTTTTATCAACGAACCAGCACCTATCTGTATGGCAGTTATAAATGCACTCAAAAAGGTTCCTGGACTCCTTGGCTCTCACCCGATCCTGTTTGTCCCGATACTGTTGTTGTACATTGTCACGACCGCCCAAACGGTTACTCAATCGGTGTTGCCGCCTTTGGCTGGCGGAGTCGTTGCCCTCGTGATCTCCGGGCTGCTGTTTTTGCTGACGCCACTATACCAAGGCGGAACGATTGGGATGGCAAACGAGGCCGCCGATTCGAGTCGTACTTCGCTGGGCTCGTTCGTTCGCTACGGAAAACAGTACTATCTCTCGATTTTCGGTGCGTTTCTCCTCATTTTGGCGATGATGACCGCACTCGGGATTGTCGCGTTGCTTCTTGCGGTAGTCGTTTTCCTCAGCTACAGTGCGACCGGCCAGAGCCTCGCTGTGTTGGTAATCGGCGGGGTGGCTGGACTCGTTGTTGTCGGTCTCTACGTTACAGTCTCCGTGTTTCTCCAGTTTCACGGCCATGCGATTGTCATTGAGGATCTGGGTGCGGTCGACGGACTGAAGCGGAGTGCAGAAGTCGTCACGGAAAATATCCGTGCGGTGGTGGGCTATTTCGTCGTCGTGCTGACTGGATCGCTGGTTGTCGGTGGGTTGTACATAGGGGCGCTGTGGCTGTCTCCCGTTCCGTTCCTGACCGATCCGGCGGCAACCGTCTCGCTTGAACTCGCATTCCTCGAAGGACTGCTCTCGATCCTGTTCCTGTGGCCTGTTGGAGCCGTGTATCTCGTCTACTCGGTGCTGTTTTACCGCTCTCTCATCGGTACCGATGGGGAGTCGACCGCACCGCCCGCAGAGCCGGCTGAGGGGCCCGCCGGGAGTTCGATCTAACCAGTGCGTCGACGAGTCAGTGCGTCGACGAGTGGTTGAGACGTTGCGTTACTCGCGGATCGCTGCCGCGGAAGCACCTGTCCCCAGACGTGTTTGTCCAAGAGTCTGACCGTTATCGGCTCGTCGACCTCGATACAACAAGCCGGGGGTAGCCGAACCGGACGGCGACGGCGTCGTGCCAGTGAGTTGGCTCCGGGGCGGGGTCGACTTCGACGGTACAGGTCGCACACAGCCCCCGGCCGCCGCAGTTGGCGTACTGGGAGACAGTTCCGTACACTGGAAACTCGCGTTCGAGCAGTGCCTTTCGGAGGTTCGTGCCCCGGTCGACCTCGATGGTCGTCTCCTCGCTCCCGGAGATGACCGTTACTGGAATCCTCTCAGCCATGGCTTGCGGTTCGGTCTCGTGCCATGTTGCTGTTTCGAGAGAGGACTCGGTACGTGGCTTACATCGTGCCACCGAGAGTCTCGCATCCACACTCAGCTCCTTATCGACCGTGCTCACAGCACCGTCATTTCGCACCGACCTTTCGGAGGAACAGTGTTGTCTCTGATACTCTATCTATATCTCCTCAGAAGGCGTCCATCTGTTGAATATAAAATGACAACACAAAAGAAGAATCCGGAATTCAAGCCGAACGAGACGAGATACTCGGCAGCGGAGCCGACGGACTCCGTGAGAGTCTCGAAGTTGCGATCAGATATCCAACCGAAAGCGACGACGCGATACGGACCATCGCCATCGGTGGCCTGCTCTCGCTGTTGGCGTTCCTCGTGGTTCCGGTGTTCATCCTCGCCGGCTACTTCATTCGGGTACTGAACCGAACCGCCGGAGGTGACGAGGTTCCGCCAGTGTTCGACGAGTGGGGAGAGCTGGCGGTCACCGGACTGCAAGCAGTCCTGATCGGCGTTGCCTACGCGCTTGTTCCGACGATCCTCGGTGGCGGCGTTGTCGCCATCGGAATCGGGCTCAGCGGCGACGGCTCACTGGATGGCCTCGGCGTGGCGGCTGTCCTGGTGGGTGGGCTGCTCTGGACGCTCCTTTCGTTCGTTGTTGCCTACCTGCTTCCGGCAGCACTGGTCAACTTCGCTCGAACGCGGTCGCTCGGTGCTGGCTTCGCGTTCGGGACGCTGAAACCGATCTGGCTCTCTCGATCCTACGCCGTTGCCTGGGGAACGATGCTCTTGGTGGCGTTGCTCGGCGGGATCGTGGCGGGGGTACTCAACGTCGTTCCGATCCTCGGCCAGATTGCCGGAGTCTTTGTCGGCTTCTACGCCGCGGTTGCGGCCTACTCCGTTATCGGTCGGGCGTGGGAGGATCTTCCAGTCGTCGACCACACCGGTCCCGACGCGATGCTGTCGACCAGTGTCGATACTGACCGGTAACCGCCTTTTTGAAGCTATCACACGAGTAGCCGTTCGGGTTTCGGTGTCCTCCCAGTCTGTGCGGTCAACGCTGACGGTCCTCAGATCGCTCGACCGACAGCGTTCGCCACCGCAACTGTGTCTGATCAAGCATCCCGTAGCGCTTTCCGGTCAGTGTCGGCGTCCCATCTCAGGCTGTTTCTGGAGCGGTTGTCGCCTCCGGAGCGTCACTGTCTGTCCCTGCTCGGCTCTCGATTTCCCTGGCCATCGCCTCCATGAACGCCGTGACTGTGTTGCCCATCAGCACCACTGGCCGACCCGAGGCTACCGCGTCATCTAGAACTGCCGCCGGCGATTCAGTCTCGGTGTCGTGGCGAACGACCGGGAGGGAGGCGGTCGTCTCGAACAGCTGTTGATCGTCGCCGACGATGTGGGTCTGCTCGACTGCCCCCGACTCGTAGAGGTCGTCGAGATAGCGGATGAACGACACCGTTCGCCCCCGGCGATCCCACCGGAGGTTCAACACTGGTTCGATTACTGTCTCCCGATCCTCAACGAGCGACTGTCGAACGAGTTCCGTGCTCTGGACGTCGTTGACCGCCGCCGCATTGTACACCCGACCACCAGGAAGCTGCTGCCACGACGGACGAAGCGTATCGATTCGGTCCTGGATCTCTTGGGTTGGAACAGGCGGCTCACCGACTGCTGCGAGCACGTCGTTGAGCCCATACACACACTCACTGCCTGGCACGCTCTCGGTCCCCGACGGCGGGTCGACGAAGGTAACTGGTGCATCCCGACGCTCGAGTTCGGTCTGGATGTACTCACGTAGCGGTTTGTACTGTTCGGCACAGACAACTGATGTCCCCTGAGGGACTGCACGGGTGAGCGACCGAGCGATCTGGGTGCGATCACGGCCTAGCGTGTCGAGGTGGTCCTCCCGGACATTGGTGAGAAACACCAGATCGGGGTCGACGAACTGCTCGTTGACCAGCCGTGTCGTGTAGGGTCTGATTCCTTGATTCTCGACGATTGCGACGTCGATACTGTCGAACCGAGCCAGCTCACGCTCGTTTTCGTACAGTCTGACCTGCTGTTCGCGCTCGATCTCGGAGACGGTGTCGTTGTAGCGAACCTGTGCATCGGATCCGGTTATCTTGGTGTAGGTGTCGTAGCCGCGGCTGACGAACTGTTCGTGCAGCCAGTTGGCCACCGATGACTTCCCGCGGACACCACTGACGACGATTCGGGTATCGATCTCATCGAGCCGCCGACGGTGGGCGGGACCGGCACCAAGTGCCTCGACAACACCGCTGGCGACAGTGCGGAGTCCGTCGAGTGCCTGCTTTTTCACTGTTTGGCGGCTCGACCACATCAGTCAGTCACCTCCTCTCCAGCCTGACAGTGGGTCCATCGGTTCGGTGGGATTTGACACTGACTGTGGCGGCTCGATTCGTTCTAGATTGGCCAGCACAGCGAGAGCCAGTAGTACGATGACAGCGCCGAGCTGGAGCTGTTGGACGGTTACCTCCGTCAGGAGGCCAGTCGGCGGTGGGGTCACGAGCAGCCGGGCAATGAAGCCGACTGTCACGAGCGTCCCGGCGATCACTGCGATAGTTGCCGGTCGCTCTCTGGGTGGAACCACGTGAATGTTGTACGCGGTGACGCCGCCAAGCAGGCCGACAAAGAAGGGGAGCACGCCGTGAATGACTGGAACAACAGACACCAACGAGACTGTCGTGAGTATGCTCACGATGATGCCGAACGCCAGCAACACGCGTCCGTAGAGGAGTGTCCACCAGTGGACGAGCTGGATACTACCGTAGGCCCCAACGGTGGCGAGCATCCACACCGGCAGTAACATTCCGTTACGGAAGGTGATGAGGACGACAAGCGGGACGACGATGATCCCGGCGACACGAAGCTGGTACCGGAACCGAACCAGCTCTGCGATGGCCATCCCGGCGATGACGAGGACAAGCGAGAGACTGTTTGATGTGATCACTGGAAGCGGTGGCCGGTCGACCGTCAGCCCGAAGGCGAGCGCAATATCCGACTTCGGGGCGAGCAGCAGCGGTGGAAGCGTCCCGGCCAGCGGTGAGAGACCGACGAGGAACGTGAGCCCGATCCCGACGACGACCAGGAACAACAGCACTGCCAGACTGACGACGCCATCGAGCACTCGCTGCTCAGTGTCGAGACGGTGGAAGTTGTAGGCGGCGATGCCGGGGAGCACACTTCCGAGGAACTCGACATCTGTAATCGCTGTCTCGGCACCAACCCCAGCCACGAGTAGTTCGACGATAGTGACCGGAACGAGCGCCCCGATGAAAATAGAGAGGACGAACAGCTGGCGGCCGTACAACGGGAGTCGAGTTTTGATGTAGCTGATCGAGGCGTATGCTGCTACTGTGCTGAGGACGAACACCGGGAAGGTCCCGAAGCTCCGCAGGAGGTACACCGCAACGAGCGGGACGATGAGGACACCACCGAGTCTGAGACCATACAGCTGTGCGGCGATGATACCAGCAACTAACCCACAGAGCAGTACGGCTGTTGCAATGAGCATCTAGCTCTCGGACCCACCGCGGGGTTCGGCTGCGGCAGTTCGGACGGACTTCTCAGTTTGTGTTGGAGGGAGGCTCTGTCTGCGTTTCGGAGGGACCATGTCTTCTGAATTGATAACTCGTATTGTGCAACATAAAAGTGCGGGTTATGTAAACAGAGAGGACTATTGGTCGCTCTGATCTATTCTTCAGTCGGGCCTGCAAACATGAACTCGATGGGGGTAGCCGACCGACAAACCTCGCCACTCGGATGCCGAGCGATAGCAACCGATCCCGCGTCGTGAGCGCGTGCAAACTGCCGGACAGCGCTTGCATCGGTCAGCCTGTCCGGGGCGTCGACGTTGATCCGATCAGTCATCCCGCTTGTCTGGAGGCAGATCCACCCCGATAGCGCGAGTGCGACTTTGGGGTCCCGCTCCTCACGGTCGGGAGCAACCACCTTTCGGAGTCGCTCGTGCATCCCCGAGGGAACGACGTACGCGGTTCCATCGGGGGCGATGGCGATCTGTTGGGCGCTGAACTCGCCCTCGACTGGTGGGAACGGGACTGTCACGACTTAGCTGAGACTGATGTTGATCGTCTTGGTCTGAGTGTAGTGGTCGACGGCGTCTTGGCCGATCTCACGGCCGATTCCTGATTGCTTGTAGCCGCCGAATGGCTGGCCGGCCGGGAAGTCGTTGTACGTGTTGATCCAGATGTTGCCAGCCTCGATGTCTTTGGCACACTGGTGGGCCTTCGTGAGGTCCTCGGTGATCACACCTGCGGCGAGGCCGTAGTCGACATCGTTCGCCAACTCGATCATCTCGTCGTAGTCGCTCCACGAGAACACCTCTTGGACGGGGCCGAAAATCTCCTCTTGGACGGCCTTACTGTCGTGATCGATGTTATCGATCAGTGTTGGCGCAACGAAACAGCCGTCCGACAGGGCTTCGTCGTCGGGCTGGCTGCCGCCGGTGACAAAGGCCGCCCCGGACTGTTCGGCCTCTTCGATGTAGCTCATGGTTCGTTCGACCTGTTCAGCGGTCACCTTCGGGCCGAGATCAGTCGCATCCAGCAGTGGATCGTCGACGGTCAGATCTTCGGCGGCCGCCGCGAGTTCGTCGAGGAACTCATCTTTGATGTCTTCGTGGACAAAGAGTCGTGAACCCGCACAGCAGCACTCGCCGGTATTGAAGAAGATGGCGGTGATCGTGGTCTGGACTGCCTGCTCTAAGTCCGCATCGGGGAACACGACGAGCGGGCTTTTGCCACCCAGTTCGAGCGTGATGTCGGTGATGTTGTCGGCGGCGCTTTTTATCACCTTGCTGCCGATTTCGGTCGACCCGGTAAAGGCGAGTTTCCGGATGCCGCTGTGGTTCGAAAGCGGTTCGCCAGCATCGGGACCGAACCCGGTGACGATGTTGACGACACCGTCTGGGATCACGTCGTCGGCCTCCTCCATCAGTTTGAGAACGGAAAGGGGTGTTTCCTCGGCCGGTTTGAGGACGACTGTGTTGCCAGCCGACAGCGCAGGGCCGAGTTTCCAGGCAGCCATTAAAAGCGGGAAATTCCACGGAATAATTTGGCCGACGACGCCGTAGGGTTCTTCGATGGTTTGGACGTGTCGACTGTCGTCAGTGTCGACCGTCCGTCCCTCGTGGGCCCGAGCGATGCCCGCGAAATAGCGGAAGTGGTCGACGACGAGTTCGATATCGATGCGGGCCTCGGTAATTGGTTTCCCGTTGTCGAGCGATTCGAGCCGGGCGAACTCGTCGGCTTTGTTCTCGATACGGTCGGCAATCGCTTCGAGCATTGTCTGTCGTTCGGCGCTCGAATAGGAGCTATACACCTCGTCGTAGGCCTCCCACGCCGCCTCGACCGCGCGGTCGATGTCCTCGCTGTTGCCTGCCTCTACCTCGGCGAGTGTCTCACCGGTTGTCGGGTCGACTGTTGTGAACGTCTCGCCGGAGGCACTCTGGACCCACTCGCCGCCGATGTAGAGTTCCCGGTGGTCCGGTAGCACCTCGCTTGCGGCCTGCTCGTGACGCTTTTTAATCGCGGATTTACGCTCCGATGGTGTCTGTGATTGGTCATCAACTGACATAGCAACAAATGTTACTGCATAAACACCGATAAAAATTATTCACAATCCAGCACCTAACGCCTATCGGGAATTATACAGATCTCGTACAACATCGTGGGACAGAGAAACAGGGCCATAATGTTTATTAGATAACATTTGGCATATGTGAGCGTGATGCAAGCAGTACTCCTTGAGAGCTTCCAAGAACCGTTGACGGTCCAAGACGTCGACCGACCGGACCCCGACCCTGACGGCGCTGTCGCCGAGGTCATCGGCTGTGGTGTCTGTCGCTCGGACTGGCATTGCTGGCAGGGCGATTGGGACTGGTTCGGCTACCGCCCTGACCCACCACATGTCCTCGGTCACGAACCAACCGGTCGTATCGTCGCTACCGGCGAGGACGTTGAGAGTATCGAAGAGGGACAAGAGGTCGCCATCCCGTTCAACTTCGCCTGTGGCAGCTGCGATATGTGTCGCAACGGCCGCGAGAACATCTGTGAGAACCACATCGGCCTCGGGTTTATGAATCAGGCTCCCGGCGCGTTCGCCGAAGAAGTCCACATCCCCAACGCCGACATCAATGCGATCCCGCTGCCCGACAGCATCGATGCCGAGGCCGCCGCCGGCTGTGGCTGTCGGTTCATGACTTCATTCCACGCGATGGCCCACAGAGCCCCGGTTAGCGCAGGTGACGACGTCGTCATCCACGGCTGTGGCGGGATCGGCCTCTCGGCGGTCCACATCGCCAACGCACTCGGTGGGAACGTCATCGGCGTCGACCTGATGGACGAGAAACTGGACAAGGCCGAGGAACTCGGTGCTGTCGACACTGTCAACGCTAGGGAGGTCGACGATGCCGCGGCCGAGGTCCACGATATCACCAACGGTGGCGCGGACGTCTCGGCCGATGCGTTGGGTATTGCAACCACCTGCCGGAACGCGGTGAACAGTCTCCGAAAGGGTGGCACCCACGTCCAGATCGGGCTGACCACCTCCGAAGAGGAGGGGATGGTGTCGCTACCGACCGACGAAATCGTCGCCAAGGAAATCGAGTTTAAGGGCTCGCTCGGCCTCCAGCCCTCCCGCTACAGCGAGATGCTGGATATGATCGAATCCGGTAAACTCGATCCGACGACGCTTGTCGAGAAGAAGATCGACATCCACAGTGTGCCGGACGAATTGGCTGCCATGAGCGACTACGATACGCTCGGGATTCCGGTTTGCAACGAGTTCAGTAGCTAAGTGGGCGGCCCGTCGACCCCACTCGGAGCCGCTGTTTATAGCTGCCGCGTGGGCCACGTGACGGACAGAGCGGCACTCTCAGCCACCATGTTTTCGGTACCAGACACGCTCGCCAACCGGCGACTCGCTGTCGTCGATAGCTAACCGACTGAGAAACAGGTCCCGAATCGCGAGCGTCACAGTGAGTTCGACCGCTTCGCCGTCAGTGTCTCTGACCGTGACAATGCAGTGTCCATCCCGCTGGTCGACCGATTCGACGGTTCCTGTCGACCAGCGGTCGATATCGTGGCTCGGTTTCCGAGCATGGAGTCGGTCATGGTTCATACGAGCAGAACTGTTGCAGTGGTGCTTTCGCTTTCGATTACAACTGTCCGGCAGCCTCGACAGTTATGTAGCTATCCGACGGTGACACTTTTGACGAAGTTCCGCGCCTTATCGGTTAGTCGTCCCAGTGCATTGACGAGATGGTAAGAAATTGGAGTTGGACGTTAGCGAACACTGAGGACACACATTTGTCTGTCTAGGGGATTTAGCGATTTCGCTCGCAAGTTCTGAACCTTCTTTTTGACAGCGGCGACGATTTCGTTGACATCGTTCGGAAAACAGGAGTCGCCATAGCTAATACGCTCCTGAGGTACTGCTCAGAGATCCGTATGAGTCTCATTATGGTATAAAAAATGTCATTTTCATAAGAAAGTCTTTATGTGCTGATTTGTTCGCTACGACCATGCAAGCAGTTGTACTCGCTGCAGGGAAGGGCACGCGGCTGCGGCCGCTGACCGATGACAAACCAAAGGGGATGGTCGAAGTCGACGGCAAACCAATCCTCTCCCACTGTTTCGACCAACTCGTCGACCTCGGCACGGACGAGCTTGTTGTGGTCGTCGGCTATCTCAAAGAAGAGATCATCGACCACTATGGTGACGAGTACGAGGGAATTCCAATTACTTACGCCCACCAGCGCGAACAAAAGGGATTAGCTCACGCCTTGTTGACCGTCGAGGAGTACATTGACGACCACTTCATGCTGATTCTCGGTGACAATGTCTTTGAGGCGAACTTGGCTGACGTTGTTCGGAGGCAGCAAGAAGACCGTGCAGACGCAGCGTTCCTAGTTGAGGAGGTCGACTGGGAAGAGGCCTCCCGCTACGGTGTCTGCGACACCAACAAGTACGGCGAGATCACCGATGTCGTCGAGAAACCCGAAGAGCCACCATCGAACCTCGTGATGACCGGCTTCTATACGTTTACGCCAGCGATCTTCCATGCGTGCCATCTGGTCCAGCCGTCGAATCGTGACGAGTACGAGATCAGCGAAGCAATTGATCTGTTGATTCAGAGTGGACGAACAATTGATGCGATTGGGCTTGAGGGATGGCGGATGGATATCGGCTATCCAGAAGATCGGGACGAGGCCGAGCGACGGTTACAAGATGGGCATGAATCCGAACCGGTAGCGTCTGCTGACAACTGAGGGTTTTTCGAGGTCTCGCTTTTGTTGTTATTTGATAGACTCACGAACAATAGTTTGGAGAGATATTTTCACTGCTATTCAGCAACTTCGGAAGGTCCGAAAGGATGTCGTAGAGTTGATCTTCGGCCGGGATTCAAAATGTGAATTACTGACTGTTAGTCGGTTTCGGTTGTCTCCTCGACTGATTTGTATTGATAGAGTGGCCCATCTGGCTTGTATCCGGGCACATATGTGAAGTGGTTGTTTGGTTTATTATAGAATATTATAGGTAGCATACTCCGTGATTCCCGAAGTGCCCCTGCATATCTGTACGTATCTATATCATACTGTATATCAAGCATATCTGGGGCTGGTAGTGATCCTCGATAGAGGTCTTCAAGTTTGAGTACTCTAACTTCCCATGTGCGTGCAATTTCTATAGCCCGTTCAGTGAGATGAGTTGTATGGCAAAGCAACGGCATTGCTTTGCACGTGTATGCCAACATACAGAGTCGGAAAATTACATCCGGTGTGATTGGTCGACTCTCCCAGTCTTTGCATTCAGCAACAATCCAGTCTGTTGGGTCATTTTGTTTTTTGCGGCGAGCTGCTACAACGTCAATCTCAACGCAGTAGACGTTTTCCCGTATGTCTGTATTGTATCCCCATCGAACTAACGCGTTGCTGAGTTGGTACTCTAGCCATCGTCCATCACCGTTACCACGCCCCTCCGTGTATTCGCGAGGTGGTACGTACGAACCTCTATCATAGTCATCTACATCTGGTATTGGAGGTGTCAATAATGAAAAAAGATCGTCAATAGTTCGTTGTGCAGGAATGAACGAGTACACTTTTTGACTGCTTACGTCTATACTTGGTTCGTCACATACTGTGTCTGCTAACTGTTTGAGTTCAGCTTGGATTTGTTCAAGAATCGTTGGATACTCTATTGTATTGACGTCTGCTTGTTGAGCCGATGGTACCGGTGTAGCATCCGGTTCTGGATCACAGAGCACACTATAAGCTTTAAGCAACGGTGTTTGCAGTGATTGAAGCTTATGTAGTGCTGCTTTTGTTACGTCCTTAGACAGCTGTTTGTCATCCTTGATTTTCTCAGTAAGTGCCGCAACTGTGTGGATTAGTGGCTCAAGTGAACTATAATCCGATTCAATGACTGTCTCTTTGCTTTTATCTGTATTTGACTTGGTCTGATTATCAATGATTTCGTATTGCCGATGAGGGCCAGATCGAAGTCGTATCTTCACAACCGAGGGCTCGTCTTCGTTTATAATCTCTTGTATAACACATGATAAGCGATCGTCGTACTGGTTGAGCCCTGATTCTGGAATTCGAAGCTCTTTGCTACTGCTGTGCGTGTCGACAACAAGAAACCCACTGTAGCCCAAAAGATAGGGTGGTAATTTAACACCTTTTGAATTGATTTTGAGCGTTTCTTTGGCATGCTGTAAACCAGTCACTGTTTGCAATGTCCCGAGAGAATTTATTATTGCAGCCGTAGTTAGCTCTGAGACCGTAATCTCTTCGTGGCTCGCATCTGGTACTAACAGTAGTGTTCTGTCTTCTGTCTCAATACGTCTCGCTGCTGAATTGTGGTGATAGTCGACTATCTCACCTTGTACTCGGTGAGTTTCGTTCGATGTAGAAGACCAACTGATTTCAATTTGGGACTCTGGTGGCAGTATCTGTAGTTTTGATGTGAGTATCTCAACTGATTCACCGTTCGCTGTATCATCTACCATCGGCTACTTTTCACTTACTACCTCGTTATTTGCAGTGTGTACAGTATTTTGATTCAATAAATCCCAAGAAGTGTTTAGAGTTTGAATATGAGTATTTCAAACGATGTATGTCATTTTATATTATTTCTCAAAGTGTCTGGTCGACCGATCAAACGGTTAGTTGCAGTGGGTGCAGTATTCACTGAGTATGCATTTGATCTGACTTAATAGCTGTCGTAAACGGCGCTCATTGTCGATCAGGCAGTCTCTCTCAGCAGCCGCCGTACCGCGGTTCATTCCGTGGACGCAGACGCCTCCCGCCCTGCCCAACACCGCACCGAAGTTCCTTTTCGGCGACTGCAACCGTCTTCGCCCCGCCCCGTACCAAAGTTCCTTTTTCCACAACTGCAACCACCTACAGCACTGCACGTGGTTGGGTGCTGTCGACGGTTGCTCAGTGGAGGTTCAACTCTTGTTTTGCGAGTTCAAACCTAATAGGAGGATCTCACTCATATCTGATAGCGGTAGCATGCAAGGTATAGAACGGAAGTAAAGCGACAAAAATCACGGTGAAGACTGTCACGGCAGCTATTCGTGTTCGAGTGCATCGTAGATCTCTCGATTGCTGTCGCGGTCAGCCGCCGCAACTTGCCGAACAAGTTCCCGACGATTATCACTCATCACCTCGTCGAGTGGCGAAGTGAACTACCCTACCCTACTCGCCTACGGCTGACACCGTTGGCTCCTTGAGGGTAGGGCTTCCTGCTTCCAAGACGCGCTTTGCAGGAACCGTAGTGGTTCCCGTAGGGAACGCAGTCTCCACAGACGTTGATTCGGAGCGTCCCACTCCTATGTGTTTTGCACCGCGAGAAAGGATGTTCCACGCCGCATTCGCGTCCCTGTCCGCCTCAAACCCGCAGGCGGGACAGGAGTGTTCACGGACCCACAACGGCTTGTCCGTCGAAACGCCGCAAGACGCGCATTCCTTGGTAGTCCCTCTCGGGTTGACCGCCACGAAGTGCGTTCCTTCGCGCTCGCACTTGTACTCAAGTAGCGAGAGGAACGTCCGCCACGCGGCAGACGCCGTGTTGCGGCTGTTCGACGGTGATTCGATCATCCCCTTGACGTTCAGGTCTTCGACCGCCACGAGGTCGTACTCCCGAGCGTAGTAGGCAGAAAGTTTGTGCAGGAAGTCGCGGCGTTTTCGTCGGAGGTCGGCATGACACTCCGCAACCTGACGTCGTTGCTTCTCGTAGTTGTTCGATCCGTGCTGTTTGCGCGAGAGTTTCCGTTGCTCCCGCTTCAACCGCTCGCGTTCGTCCAAAAGGTCGAGCGACCCGACCGCCGTTCCGTCGGTGTCGTGGGCGTACGTGAGAATCCCCACATCGATGCCGACGCACTTCTTGGGATTCTCTGGTGGCTCAGGAGGTTCACGGTCCATTTGGACACCGAAGGTGGCGAACCACTCTCCCGTCGGTTCCTTCTTGACGGTGACTTGCTTGAGTTTCGCATCGTCGGGGATGGCGCGGTGGAGCCGTATCGGTATGTCCGCGAGTTTCGAGAGAGACAGCACAGTCTGACCGCCCTTCTTGTCGAGCTTGAAGCCAGACTGACTGTAGGTGAAACTGCGGAACTCCCGTGGCGGCTTCCACTTGAGTTGACCGACGCCGTAGCCCTTGTCCTTGAGCTTGGAGAGACCTTTGAGGTTATCGAACAGACGTTCTACAACAGTTTGGAGAACCTTCGAGTAGACGTCCGAGAGGCTGTCCCACCACTGTTTGAGGTCGGGGAGCTCCGACCGAAGCGTGGTCATGGAGGGTAGTTCGTCGTGTTCGTCTTGGTACTCGTTGAGGCGGTAGAGCGTGTGGTTGTACAGTTGCCGACAAATATCGCGGTGGCGGTCTAACTCCTCGCGGTGGGCGTCGGACGGCTCAAGCCGATACTTGTAGGCGTAGTACATTCTACTCGCGTTGATTATCGACGTACTGTTTCAGCATATCCAGCGACACCTGACCCGTTGAGATGAGGCAGTACGAATCGTTCCAGAACGAGTCACCCCACAGGTCGGTTTTCAGTTCGTCTGCGTACTCATTTCGGATACGGCGGGCGGTCGCGCCCTTGACTGTGTTGATGAACTTCACGAGGTCTGTGGTGGGTTTCGCTCGAAACAGGATGTGTACGTGGTCGTCCTCGCCGTCGAGGTTGGTCAGTTCGACACCGTAATTGTCCGCGAACCCGCAGATGATCTCGTGAATGAATTGGGTTCGCTCCTCGGTTAGCACTCCGCGCCGATACTTCGTGGTGAGTATCAGGTGGTAGTGGAGCGAATACATCGAATGCGAACCTGAATCGAGGTCGTATTCTATTGGGTTCACTCAATAAGAGGCCACCCCAATCAAAGAACATTGCGGTTGCGTGGGTCTGTGGGATTTCAACAGAACAGTGTACGAACAGATGATGACGGCACTGTATCCCCTCCCTGCTCGCGCCTACGGCACTCGCTGAGGAAGGGGGCTTAGCACCTGTATTCAGCTAATCACTGCGTCCGGTAGGTTACAATGAGAGAGACGCGCTCTATTTTTCTCTGTCACCTCGGAGTTGTTGTTGCTGTGCAGTTCCAAGCCAGTAGCCTGCCGAAAGCAGTACCTCCAGTGAGACTCCGAATGCAGGCCCTGCAGTGAGTCGGTCGCCGTCCTGTTCAAGTAGTCCCGAAGCCGTCAGCTGCGGGAGGTGGCTTCGTTTGAGATTCGTTCGGAGGTTGGTAACCTCACGTGTCGGTGCCTTTGTCGGGCTCACGCCTTGTTCGAGTGCATAGAGCGTACTTGCCGCAGTTCGTAAATCGACACCGTGGCCGCCTCCAGCCGCGACAAGCAGCATGATTGCACGGCGGCGTGGATGGCTCAGTTGGACGAACACGTCGTCGACGCGCTCGGGTGTTCGATCCTCAGCTGTCATAGGTCGACCTCCTGGTGAATCGAGATCTTACTGAGTGCTTGGCGGTCGACCATTCGCCACAGACAGCCAGTCCATTCGTATTCGGTGCGCCAATACCCCGAGTCAGTGCGGCGGTGGTACCGGTACCGTCGTTTGGGTGCGTGTTCCGGCGTAGTTATTACGTCGAGAACTGTGTCAGTCTCTGTTGTCATGTGTATTTATGCGATGCGAACACATCGCACCCATGTCAGAAGAAAAATGGCATACATGGACGTATTTCTGCCAAACAGCAGGTGTCTTTTGACAGGAACTGTTATCGGTTCTAGGCGATCGAGAGCATTTCTAGGCTAGCGAGTGGTAGACTAGAGATACTGACAGACCCGGCCTCCGGCCGGTATAAGGGAGATAGAGCTGAAAATACGTTAAGCAAAGCCCCTTCGGGGCGAATAGACACCCCCAGACGACGGGGTGAGGTCGGAGACCAATGTGTGTGGATCACGTCGACTGATGGTGGACCGTGTGGACACAAGATCTGTCGACGAACACGATATCGGTGTGATCTATGGTCTTTGTCTGTGTGTAGTTAGTCGTCGACTGTTCCTCTCTGAGTGCATGTTAGATATTTATTGGGCTAATCTATGTCGCATGGTCGAACTGCTATGTCGACGGTTCTAGGGTACAACCAGCTATCGTCGACTCTCGATATGTTCTGTTGAGTGAGTCCATTCTGTGGTGGCCTATCTGTTTGCAGTTTCCCTACTGAGACTCCATCAGTCTGTACCGAACACGATTTGACATTACTGTCGACTGCCCCAATCTGTCGACGCTTGTGTCGCTGTAGGAAGACGCTCACGACGACCGTTGGTGTGTTGTCGTGGTCTCCTTGATGTCTCCATAGCTTGTCTTTTTGTCGGCCTTACGGCCTTGAGGGGTTCTCTGTCTCTCCCACTTGTTCTTCTTATACCGGACACAAAGCACGGTTGTCAGCGAACAATGCAGTCTTCTATGGATTCTATATGTTCTCTCGAGTGTGTTGATCACGTTTCGATTGCTGTCGTCGACAGCACTGGTGGGGTATCTGTGCGTCTCGAGAGATGTGTGTAGTGTGTCGAGATCCGTTGGTGTGGCACACAACTCATCGTGCGACATCACCTAGTAGCCGCTGGCACACTGTGGTGTCGACAGATGGTGGGTCGGCGAGCAGTGGCGAGACAAACTGTCGGAGCGAATCTCTATTGGACAGGTTTGCTGACAAAGGTGTCAGGAGCTGATACAGCGTCTGTCACGGCCGTTTATGATTTTGGATGATGAGTCAATATCACCGATGGTTGGCCACCAAAACGGAAGATTGTGTACGGCAATGGCCAAGTTCCATATGCAAGATTCCCATTCGAAAGGCACCATTGTCGACGACCTCGCCGAGCATCTCGAGTCGACGTGGTCACTCCTCACCAAGTATCGGATCCGCGCTTGATAGTGATTGTTCGAGCGAACTTGGCTGATGAATGTCGATCGAAAGATGAATTCGGAACTGTGTCATCAATTTGTTTCGCTTACTCCACCGATTTGATTTATTGGTGAGTGACAGGTCTTTGGTGGGTGAAGAAATCAAGAAAGGCCACACCCCTATTGCTGTTACGAACTATCAAGTAGCGATCGAGCCCGTTGGACGTAGCTATTTTCGTTCCAACTTCGAGCACTGCTCATTTTTTCGAGGAGAGCGAGGGCTTGGCCAGCTGTCAGCCGTTCTGTTCGGACAAACACCGAGAGTACGTTGGCGTTGTTACAAGCCGTATATTGGCGAGTGAGGCATGAATTAAACCAACATTATTGAATTCGTCACACAGAAACAGTTCAGCATCGATTTCGTTAGCGAGTGTCACTGCAGCGTTCTCACCATCGTCAAGCGGGAACTCGGCGTCGAGATCGACTGACTGTATCGTCAACTCAGCGGTTCGATCACAGACTACGGTTGCGGTCCGACCATGGATGTCATTGTATGAGGCGATTTCTTGGAGTTCCTCAATCACTGCTGTTGGTACAAAAACATCGTAGACGGCTAGACACAGAGAGAGTGGATCAGGGTTGGTACCGTCAGTGATGCCGAGACTAACAAGCCCAGAGATATCTGCAACCAGTTTCGTCATTTATATCTCGGCGATGTCGTCAACGAAGCCGTCGTCCAGCTGCTGTTTCAATACACGGAGGTTGGCAGCCTCTTGTGCGCCGACCAGTGACTTGAGTTGCTCATAGGTAATTTCATCGTCGTAGTAGGCTGCGGCAATTTCTTGGTCGTGTTGCAAAGCGGTCTAGACTTTGCCGCTGGTACTCTCAATTGAGAGGTCACAGTTGATGGCTGTTTTGGTCGAACGTTGGAGCAGTTCGTCGAGGAACGCTTGGTAGTACTCGGGGTCGGCGTACTTCACCAACCGAAGTTGGAGTATCGCTTCCAATCCCTCTGCTGTCCAGCGCATCCACTGGTTCTTGCACCGCTTGCTGACCTCGCCCATCAGTCGTTCGACGGGGTTCGAGGTCCACGGAACCTCGAACCCCTCGACAGCGTGCTCGGCGAACGTCACAATCGACGGCAGCCACCGCCGAAGATACCCTGCAGCCTTTGCTGACCCGAACTGCTCCAGTTGCCACGCTGTCTTCTCTAATCGCTCTCTCGTTCGCGCGATCCGCGAGCGGATCGCCGCGAACTCCTCCGCTGGACGATGCTTCGCCACAGAGTTCTTCAGATGGAACACCTCGTCGATCACCTCCGAAACGATCTCCTTCCGACGGTCCAAGGAGAAGACGCCATCGTCCCAGAGGGTGTAACCCAGCGTTCGGCCGACGTGGACGAGATCGAGCTGGTGGTCACGGTTTTCGTCGGTAAAGGCTGTGACGATGCCGCTATCAGCGTCACTGACGACCGTCGCGTCGTCAGTGACTGCGCCGATATCATCGAGTTCGGCGGCAGTTTCGTCCCAGTCAGCGTTGACCGACAGATCCAGCAGGGAGCGTGACTCTTCGGCGGTGTCTTCGCCGAGCGTTGCTTGGACGGAGTGGGACGAGCGGTCGTCGTCTTGGCTGTGGCACTTTGTCCCGTCAGGAATGACGGCGTCAGCGTCTGTGCCAGCGACACAGTCTGGAAGGAACTGTTTGAGCTTGTGGCCGTATTTCTTGGCACGGCGGTTGATGGTGGTCGGCGACGGCATCGAGACGAAGCTGTCGCCGTGATTGGCAGCGTCTCGATAGCTGAGCGAGGTAGCGAGATCGACGCTTTTGGCGGCGATGTCCTGCTGATAGCGGTTCTGCCCGTCGAAGTCGAGAACGTCTTCGACGGGCCGGAAGTAGCTGGATTCGTCTGGGGAAGCGGCTGTATCTTCGACGTAGTGGAGAGAGAACTCGTGTTCTCCGGCAGTTGTGACAGCTGTGCGGGTGTCGGTGCCGGCGCGTTGGAAGCGCTGGTCACCGTTGCCATGTGCGTGTTTCTCACCACAGAGCGCCTCGACGCTGGCGGCGTCGAGGCTCTCGACCAGCGATTCGAGAAGGACTGCTTCGAGGTTCTGGTCAGTGACGGCCTCGGCAAGCGTGGCGAGCGGTAGCGTTTTGTCGTCGTCGATACTCAGTTCGAACCGCACGTCGATTGTGGCGTGCATGGGGTACCTCGGTTTGGACACCAGAGGCAACCCCGCCTTCACGGGAGTCAGTTACTACTGAACTCTAGAGGACTTTGCGACACGACCAATTTCTTGGGTGAGTGTATCATCGTGAACTGCGTCCTGGAGATATTCACGAAGTGCAGTCACGAGAATGTCTGTTCGGTCTTCACCTAACACTGCTGCGAGTGCATCAGTTCGGTTGATAAGCCGGTTCGGGGCCCGGAACTGGACCCGTTTCTTGTCGGAACTCATTATAGATATTCAAGAAGAATACCTGCGGCTTTAGCCGCAGGATGAATCCGACAATCCTCTACACCAACTACCTCCCGATTGCCCGGCTAGATATTCCACGTTCTAATCCAAACTTTTGCTACAGAACGCTACATAACTGGTTATGGAGTCGTTTCACGAATGCACATCCATCGAACATATCGGGCGAAAATCCGTAACTACTCACAAGTGGAGCGGATGCTCGACCTGCATGGATGGAGTGCATCGAAACTGTGGAACGTTGCAAACTATCACTCCCGAGAAGTGTGGGAGGACACGGGCGAGATCCCCGACGATTCGGACTTGAAACGTGAGTTGAAAGGTCATGACAACTACAAGGGACTGCACAGTCAGTCCAGTCAGCGCGTTCTGGAAGAACTTGCTGAAGCCTTCAACTCGTGGTACGGAAAACGCAAGAACGATTCTCGTGCCAATCCGCCCGGCTACCGCAAACGAAACTACTACGACAACGACGGCAACCGCGTCCACGAAGAACACCCTCGAAGCACGGTGACGTGGAAGCAGAAAGGCATCCGTCACGACACCAAACACAACCGTGTCCGCCTCTCGAAAGGCGCGAATCACAAAGACCATCCGCGAGACTGGGACTACATCCTCGTTAAATACGAGGCTCGTCCCGAGGTCACGGTTGAAAATGTTCAACAAGTCAGAGCTGTTTACAATAAGTCGAAGGGGCAATGGGAACTCCACCTCGTGTGTAAGCACGAAATTGAGACTCCAGACGCTCCCGGTGACGAGACAGCAGGCGTTGACCTCGGTATTTGTAACTTCGCAGCGGTCGCATACAGCACCGAGGAAGCCGACTTGTACCCCGGAAACCGATTGAAACAGGACGGGTACTACTTCCCGAAGGAGATCGCTAAGTGCGACGACTCAGGAGGTTCTGAGGCCACTCGATTACATCACAAATGGTCGGAACGTCGAACACACTTTTTCCACTCATTAGCGAAGCACATCGTTGAGAAGTGTATCGAACGTGAAGTGGGTCGTATCAACGTCGGGGAACTCGCGGGTGTTCGAGAGAATGAGAACGGTAAGTCGAAGAACTGGGGTCGTCACGGCAACCTTGACTTGCACGGCTGGGCGTTCGACCGCTTCACATCGATTCTCACGTACAAAGCGAAGGTTGAGGGTATCGAAGTGGTAGAAGTCTCAGAGCGCGACACGAGCAAGACGTGTTGTGTGTGCGGTAGAGAAGACGACAGTCAGCGTGTGGAACGCGGGTTGTACGTGTGTGAGTCGTGTGATGCGGCGTTCAACGCTGATGTGAACGGGGCGGAAAACATCCGTCTCGACTTGAATCAAAGTAACTCCGAGTCTCCACCTGGTTTTGGTGGAAATAGGTGTACCGGCTGGTTGGCACAGCCCGGAGTCTATCTTCATGACTTGTCCCACGGATTCTCACCGAGGGATCAAGTGGTAGACTGCAAACCCTAATATCTCAACGCTCGGGATTCCCGCGTCTTCAAGTGCGGGAGGATGCCAAGTGTACAATGTGAGCCTATCTTGTTTGTCAGTAGTTGGTAATACGGTTTCTTTATTCAGAGTGAGGTGCGGAATTAGTTTCCAAGAAATCTGTTCAGTTCGCTAAATTCGTCGGCTGAGAGAATGACCTCGGTCTCGAACGTATCAAATCGTTCGAAATCGTCGTCAATCGTCAATACGGTGTCCACCCCTTGGTCTATCGCTACCTGAGCATAGTACCCGTCCCATCCACCAACGTTTGCTTCACTTGCTTGAGAAAACCCGCTCCGAACTACGTTCTCGGGCATCCCGTCGTACCAATGAATTTGTTTCGCATCCATGAAATTCTGGAGCAGCCGAGATGCGTCTGCATTTGAATGTCCGTAGTACGTCGTCAGGACGGTGTGTGCTCCAAATAACGCAGGATACGGAACAACGGCATCTATGTCGCCAGTGATGGCATCTCGGATGTACGAGAGCGCAGAATCACGGACTGGAGCCGCTGTGTGTGCGAGGGCTATCACACCGACATCGAAAAGATACGATCTATCAGCGTCACTCATCGCTGTTTTCCTCTGCCCCTCTTCGAACCGCGTCTCTGTGCTTCTGGGCAATGGGGTCAGCCCCTTCGCCAATCGGCATCGTCTCCTCTCGCTCGGAAGACGTTTCGGCGATGAGTCGATTCATGCGTTCGATAATTTTTTCGGGATTGTCTTCAGGTTTTACGACTGCTTTCCCGTCTTCTTCGTGGATCGCTACTTCTGTACCGGGAGTAATACCGAGACCTTCTCGCACCTTCTTCGGGAGGACGATTCGCCCTTTTGAATCCACTTTGGTCATATTCCCACTTAGAGTGGGATTGAGTATAATCGTTTGGGTCAGAACACTGCTTCCACCTCTCAGAGTGAGTAAAGAAACCGTATTACCAACTACTGGTATGAAAAAGGAACGCTCGTTGTCGATCAATTCGGTGAGGTCTCCGATGAGGGTGATTCCTCGATGGGCATCTATCGCGGTGATCTCGTGCTCGTCGGACTTGATCCCACACAAGGTTCCGAACAGCGGGGCTCGCGCCCGTGTCTTGTTCGAAAACGACGTAGGCATTGGGCGCCCTTCGGGAGGGCTTAGTTGCCGTTCGAAGCTAGATTTGAAACATATCCGTCGACCATGCGTGATTGAATCTAGGATCGGTTCCGACCGATTGGATGGCTGAGGTGGATATTGCGCTTGAATACTGTCTCGGACTCGTTTTAGGTTCAGTTCAAGAATGTAGACACGACACCGTTGTTCAAACCCGAACATATGGTCGCAGTCGACTCTTCGATGCTCCCCTATTGAGCTGGATGAAGACGCAGAGACCGAAGACGGTGCAGACCGGCCTCTTGACGAACTCTTCTAGTCTTCTGACTAACATCAAATTATTATCTATTAGGGGTAGTTTTGAGAACATCGTGGAGTATTGTGCGACTGCTCGCCGAACTAAGTAGTTGTCTTCTCGACAAATCAGAGTAACTGTGACTTTGGGAGAGACTGCATTCAGCCGTACTACTGCCTGAAACTGTATTCTTCTATGGATTTTAATAGAGCCAAATCAATTAGTGTTTGTTAATATCCAACTCAAGAGTTGATCTTCTGAGAGCGTCCATCCGCCGTCATCGTTCTCATCGGCGATCTTGTGGACTTGGCCATTAAGTTTTTGGTTGAATTTGATAGCTGTATCCCGATCAAAGGCGTCGGCTAATATTGCAGTTGCTAATTGCTTAGGGCCAGCACCGGAATAACCAGAGATCATGTTGCCTCTCAATGATGGGTTTGAAACATTACGTTGTGAATGTAGGAATCCATTATCTACCGTAATAAATTCCTTACCGTCGACTGTTTTACTCTCATATGTCCGTGTGAAATATTCATACTCGGGGCTGGTTTCTTGTGGAGGTTGACCCTCAAGTTTTTCTTTTGCTGTACTAATGCGACGGTATTGAGATGATTCCGATTTGTCTCGAATGTGACTCCAGTATGGCACTGGTACGTCCATAATTGAACACATCCAATAGTCAAGGGTTTCTGTCGGTGACAAGCCAGACTGAATTAGATGTTGGATTGTCTGTACGACGGCCCATTGCCCATCATACCAGTGTGGTGGCTTCATAATTATCCAGCATGGTGCTGTTCCCTCTGGATGATCAATTTGGAGCGAATCGAGAATTTTATTGACAGTAATGACGTGGGCGGTGAGCGTTGTGTGTGTTACTTTGCATACCTCTTGTAAACTCTCTGCGATTACTTCTTGCCGGTCATGCAAAATATAGTGGTCTGGCGTCTCTGCGATAACTTCTACATCAGATGTATGATACCCAGACCGTGCACCTCCAATAATTGTCCGAAGATTTGAGACTAGTGTCTTTTGAATTGTTATGAGTTGTTTTGCTAAGTGATGAAATTCGATACGTTCTATTTCATCTACATTATTGCCTGTAACATCATTAACCGTTATTGGCGGATTTAAATAGGGTTCAATTTCGTTTGAGGCCACAAAAACATCTACGTTTGAATCAAAATCAACAGATGTCTCTCTTTCTGTTTTGATTATTTTTCTTATGGCACTACTTATAGCCTGTTTCATAATTGTAGTGCTCATTGGTAGATCTGAGATTTCATTTAGATCATGCATAACGTGTTACTGAGTCTCCTATCTGCATTCATCAATGCTTCGGAGCCTTCGGTCAAAGTCATATGAACTGCAATCCAATCAAAATTAAATAAAATGGATTTGATAGAAAGATTTATAACAATGTAAGAAACTCATCTTAGGTATTCAACATGGTTTATCAAACTAACTTGCTTCTGGCAGATGAACTTATAGAGTCGGCACTGAGACCACGCCTACCAGATATTGTTGTAGATTTACTACTTTGGTTTATGGCTATGCTGTTTCAGTATGATCTTATATTCCTCATAGGAGCAATGGTGGTTGTGACGATATTGTTTATATTGTTTGTTTCAGGCTTCCGACAGTTATTAAAAATCATAAAAGATGAACATGTTAGAACTGAATTCTCGACCGCTTTTGAACGAGCGTGGCGATGGGTGCCATTCACCCAGACAACAGTCAAGGAATACACAGAGATAGAGTGCACGTTTGATGAAATTGAGGAGGAACTTCGATGAGACCAATTACAAAACCCCTAGAAGAACTGGATGGACAGCTCAAAGACAGATCAGTGTACATTGTTCCAGTTGATGGATTTAGAACTGACTCTACAGCGCTCACCCACTTGCTTACTCACTCTACGCATCATTGCTTACAGAATGTATATAATAAGAGGGCGTCAATGCAACTATTTCTCACAAATATTCAGAGCGGTCCCATAATCGCATTCACGGGTCAATCTGGATATGCAGACCAGCCGCATCTCGAAATCAATGATATCCCCGATCTTAATACAATCTATCTTCCTGATTGGAATCCCCTGAGTGCTTTTTTAAATGCTCACGTGGATAAGCAAATGGACGGTTATGCGTTGTGTGGTAAACTCCCAAAAGCTCCAATCGGAACTCTCACAGAAACTAATCGTCTACCCAACACACCATCTCGGACAGTACTTGATGAACTCATCGAACTAATCGGTACATCTCCATACAACCATCTGATTGTGTTGACTATCCGTCCAAAACTTATCGGTGAATCTGACGAAGAGCAAGCACAAGACAACAGTATTATCCAGCAAAAGATCGATGACGCCACCAACTGGTTTCGTGATAAGAGTGAGGCGAATATCGATCAGGAAGACCGCGTGTATTATGTTGAACCTACCGAGCTTATTGCGTACTCAGAACAACAAAGCCGCCCATCTAAACCACTCATTGACGGGTTGACCGATTTATCAACATCTGACCATAAATATAAATGTGAACAAGTCGGGACTGAACTCGCCGCAGATAAAATAGCCTACGCAAGTACAGACATCAAACGTCACCTGCCAAAGCATCTGTTCTACAGGACCGACGGCAAAAAGCGGACATTGGATCTGCTTGAACAAGATATGGATAACATCCTACAGCGGCGAAAGCACTCTGATTCTGATGTATAATTCCACAGAACTCCCTAACGCTAGTTCGCTGCGGCAGAATCATCCCCCAAAACATGTACTTACCACCGATACTTCCGGTGGGATTCCGATTGGGCTGTTGTATGAATCGGCTACTCAGCCCTCAGAGAAGCCGCTTGTCATTCCTCCCTCACAACGGAGACGACATATTGCCCATATAAGTCGCTCGGGGGCCGGAAAGACAACCACTTGCCAGATAGCCGCTCTGAGCGCAGCCAAAAATAATAGTGGCCTGACATTTATTGTTGATCCAAAGGGCGGGTTTGCAACAGAATTTCTCCCTATGTGCTACCATTCTGACATAAATCTTGAGGACATAACTGTTATCGAAGCAGTAGAAGCACTTCCGAGACTTCCGTTATTTACACTTACACCTTATCTTGATAATCCTGAAATCGATATTAGCAGAGAACGGCTTATCGAAATTGTTGTCGACGCCGCGATGGGTGTATTTGAAGCGACGGCTTTCGACAAAAAAGGTTTTAATCAAGCATCTCAGTCATTAGATTTACTTCGTACAATAATCTCATCATTATTTAATTCTGGTCTAAATAGTTTTAATATTGAAGATCTAGTTTCTGAATTGAATAGTGTATCGGAAGGAACATATTCTGTATCTGTCTCTGATAGTCGGTACCAAACTGTTATAAACACGCTCGTCAATGAGTCAGCGAAAACACGAAAAGCACTCGCAAACGGGGCGATTCGTCGACTCACTCCGTTGCTTCGAAGCAGTCTCACTGCGGATGCGTTTGGAACTGCTTCAGAGTTGTTGGAGCAAATTGACTTCTATTCTTTAATGAATGATAATGTTGTAATGATATTTGATATGAGTGGGATCAGTAGTGTGCGGCGTGAGCAACTTGGCCGTGCCGTGGTTTCACAGTTCTTTGTCGCTGGGCGACTCCGCCAGCGGTCGACTCGTGATATTCACCCACTTGCGTCTTTATTTCTTGATGAGGCACACGTTTTTTCAGATAGCCAAATACTACTTGACATTATGGCAGAAGGGCGTGAATTTAATGTAGGGCTGTACTTAATGAGTCAGCTTCTGTCTCAATTTAGTGATCGCTCAATTGAGAGCCTGTCAGGTAATATCGGCACCTTCGTTTGCGGCCCGTCTGATGCACTTGCAGCCCAAGCCGCCGTCGATCATAAATATAGCCAAACCGATGCCAAGCGGATTCTCGGCGAAGTACCGGTTGGTGACTGGCTAGTGAGTATGACCGCTCCAAGAGGTCATATGCCATTCGATCCGTTCGTTGTCGGGGCACTGCCACTCCCGAAGGGCCATCCAGATAGTGAGATCGAACTCACAGACGCCGAACAAGCGAGTTGTGCTGAAGCCATTCGTGATGTCTACGAGCGTTCTCGTAGCCGACCTGATGTGGTGACCGCCTCCGAGAGTACGACGTCGACCGAATTTAGCGACCAGGAGATCGCCCGCGGACTCAGACACACACTCTGGACCGCATCGTTGCCTGACGGCATCGAGTACGACAGCCAGACCGATACAGTTCACTGTCCGTCGACGGACGAAACATTCGCTCCAACCTTCGAAGGCGTCTGTGATGCAGTTCGTACAGTTCGCAGAGACTCCTCGCTTGAGGACGTCGACTTGCCCATCACAGAGATCGGTTTGCAGATCGACCCTTGGGACGTCAAGACTGCACCCATCTCGCTTCGACAGCTCATGTTTTTGCGGCTGATTGAGAAGGCCCAACGCCGAGCAATTGATTCACGGGCCTGGGATATCGTTACCCAGACAATGCGACCCTTGCGCGATGAGGTGGGTTGTACGAGTGCCGATGAAGCTGAACTCAAAGAGATGGGTCTAATTAGTCTCCAAGACGAATTACGGGGGAAGTACTATCATCTGACCGATGACGGACGAGGGTTGTTGCGAGACCTCCGTAATGGTGCGGATCCACCCGAGCCCAAGTATGGGGATGCCAACGAGTCGGCCGCCCACATCAAGGGCATCGAAATTGCAGCTCGGGCATTAGGCGAACTCGCCCAGCGACCCTCGTCGCCTGTTCATCGCGTCGAGCGGTACTGGAGTCCCCCGGATGAGCGGACACGGCTCGATCTCGTTGGGTTGGGTGTCGACGACAAGCCCGTGGTGACTGTTGAGGTCGAACGACCCACAAACGATCTGAATACCGGGGTGCCCGCCGACTACGATGCGATGGCCGACTGTGCGCCTGCAGCGGCCGTCTGGTTGGTAGCGAACCGTGCACTCGGACATCGTGTTGTGACGGCGCTTGTCGGCTCGTCGAAACACGAGGCACGGATTCCGCTCGATCCTGCCGAAATCAAAAGTTCGTCGACGCCACTTGATCGCTATTCGTTTAGTGCACCGGGGTGTACGGCGATTCGGACCTACTCGGCGGTTACGCCTGAGTTGTTTGATCAATTGATTGTTGAACGCACAGAGGAGTGATGGAGATAATCAGAGTCTTTTGAACTACTTGACTCCGATATAATACCTAGTGCGAGCACAGACCCACAGTTTCAGGCCTGAGAGGGGTCAATCTTCGATTACTGTCTTCAGGTCGATACGGGGAGCAAATCCCTCGTATGTGCCGTCACTGGAAACGATGGTGTCTCCGCCTGACTCAACTAGGTGCAGGGCGTCGAAGGGGGTGAATCCGTGGTCTTCTACGTACGTCGCCGCTGCAACGACTGTATCAACATCGCCACGAACTTCGACGAGATTGGCGGCGTTAGTGATGACTCGTTCTGTATCCTTGTCTTCTCGATATGCGACTAACAAGAGTTCGATGAGCGTGAATTGGGAGGTCCACAGTTTGTCACGGTGGGTTTGGTATACCGTTTCAGCAGCCTCCCCAAGCCAATCTTCATCCTTAATCAGTGCAAGAAGAAAATCAGTTTCTGCATACATTTAGTTTCCTGCCTCGTCCAATGCCGCCTCCCGTGCTTCCGAACGAAGGGCCTCAGCTGTCTTCTCTACGTCTGCGAACTCATCTCGGAGCGCATCAAGCGGATCTTCTGCGAGTGGAACTAACTTAATCCCATCGTGAATTTCGACGATATGATAACGGTCTCCATACTGCTCTCGCACCTTCTTCGGGAGCGTTAGACGGCCTCGTTCATCAAGTGTAACATCGGACATACCCAAAGATATGGTGGGTAGAAATAAGAATCTTCCCCAATTTTATCTATGCGCCCATTGGCTATGATGAATTACTATCCTGCTCGGCTTGACGGCCTCGCTGGGAGTGGGCCTTCTTGCTTCTCCCAGTTTGGTCGAGTGGTCGACGCATGATCTCACACATATGGAGTACCGCTGACTACGATTCGATGGTCGGCTGTGAGCCTGCAGATGCAGTTTGGTTGCCAACCGTGAACTGGATCACCGTGTTGTTGATGCACTTGTTGGGTCGACCTCAGTTAAATCGTGGATTTCGCTTGACCTGCGGAGGTTAAGAGTCAACGACGCCACTCGAACGGTATTCGTTTACTGCACCTAGCTGTACGGCTATAAGGACGTATTCGCAAGTTACTATAGAGCTGTTTGATGAGTTGATCGTTAAGGGTGAGAAGGATTGAATTCAGTTTAGACACCTATTTTTGAGACTCTAACCCACAATACCGGAACTTACACTCAAAAGACTATAGCTCAGACGTGTTACACGGGCACCCCACCATGTCGAGTGTTATCGCGAGTAGTGAGATGTCCCTAACATACCCCTCTCTCAGACCCCACTGCGTCGAATGTTTTCTATCGATCATATCGATTGGATTCTCGGCTAATGATGATTTTGTAATCTACTCATGTAGTCGACAGCATCGAGACACCCCACCGTGTCGAGTGTTTTCGGTGATTAAACCCTATTTTGAACTAAAATAAGCCAGTTTTAATTTGTGTGTTACCCCACTGTGTCGAGTGTTATTCTTGTGATCATCTGTTCCAAATAACACTTGACGCATTCGACACGGTGGTTTTATTAGACAATAGATATCAATTAGAGATACTCAATGACCACCTTTACCCGTGATACGGAGATTTTCTGCGATGAAGGGATGCTCCGGGAAGACTACCAACCGGAGTCAATCACTGCGCGTGAAGAAGAACTCAGTGCCTACAAGACTGCACTTCAGCCAGTCGTCAATGGTGCTCAGCCACGGAACATCTTCTTGTACGGAAAGACGGGTGTAGGAAAGACAGCCGTCTCACGGTACCTTCTTGATCAACTGAAACGAGACACAAAACAGTATGACGATATTGATCTCTCAGTTTATTGGCTTAATTGTACGAACCTCTCGTCTTCCTACCAGGTTGCTGTTAACCTAGTCAACACTATCCGACCTGCAGAAAATCGTATCAGTACGACAGGTTACCCACAACAACGCATCTTTGATATTCTCTATGAGGAACTTGATGCAATTGGTGGGACGATTTTACTCGTTCTTGATGAGATTGATCATATTGGTAGTAATGACGAAATCCTGTATGAACTGCCACGTGCTCGCTCAAACGGATATCTTGAATCTGCAAAGCCGGGGGTCATCGGTATCAGTAATGACTTTGGATTCCGTGATAACCTCTCACCGAAAGTCAAAGATACACTCTGTGAAGAAGACATCCACTTTCCACCATATGATGGTCCTGAACTTGAAGCGATTCTTCATCGACGTGCAGCTGGGGCGCTATACGATGATGCAGCTAAGCACGGTGTGATATCGCTTTGTGCTGCACTTGCTGCTCAGGATACAGGGAGTGCACGACAGGCATTAAATCTGCTTTACAAAGCAGGTGAGCTAGCGCGAGCTGCCGACGAATCAGAGATCACCGAAGACAATGTTCATAAAGCTCGTGAGGCACTTGAACAGAGTCAGATCGAACATGGGATGCGTGAACTGACACAGCATGGTCATTTGTCTCTGGTGGCAACACTTACGCTTGCACTAGAGGAAGAAACACCAGCCCGTGTCAGAGAAATTTATCCACGGTATCGAACCATTGCTGAACAGTCAGATATCGATCCCTTAGTTCGTCGACGAATGCATGACCATCTCGCAGACCTTGCAATGCTTGGCATTCTCAACCGGCAGTCTCGAAATGAGGGTCGTGCTGGTGGCCAGTACTACGAGTACGAATTCAATGTTGGGCTCAAACTTGTGTGTGAGGTTGTCGACACACTCGATGGTGTCGCGCTTTCACGTCGTATTGAGCAGCATCTGTGAGAGTTGATCCTGTTTTGTGGAGAACACTCGACACGGTGGGGTGTGGCTGTTCGATGCTATCTGCTGATGTGAAGTGAAACACTTGACACAGTGGGGTGTGTCTCTACCTCCGAAATTGTGCTTGCAGCTGCTCTACAGCTCTACAATAGCAGTAGTCTTGAATAGAGACATCTCATACCAAATGAGGTAGTGTTCTCAGCGTGTTCGTGTTTTTCTTGGAACACTCGACACAGTGGTGTGTGACTACTCACCCTTGTTGAGGTTGATGAGGAAAACCTCTGAGTGGTTGATGAATGACTACGTAAACTGCCTCGGGGTCAAGCCCCGTGGCATCCGCCTTGTAGTTCTGTGAAATTCACTCCTCACTCAGGATCGGGTGTGGAGATCCAAACTCCTCCGTCGACAAAATAGATTGAAGTTTGTTTGATTTTTCGGAATGAGAGAGCCGACAGACGTCGAAATTTTCAACGGCGTCGACTTCTACATTATGCAATAGTTCGCGGTTGTCCTTTCTGTTTCTGGAGACTATGTTATTGTTGATCTGACGATATTAATCTCAAACCCCTATAACGCTTCAATTTAGACTCTATTCGAAAACTATTCTACAGTGACGCTTTTTGCGAGATTCCGTGGTTTGTCGATCGGTCGACCCAGTGCATCGGCGAGATGATACGAGAACAACTGGAGCTGGACGTTCGCTAACACGGGGGCGGCGCGCTCCTCGGTTTCAGGGATCATGAGCGTCTCGTCGGCGATCTCGGCGGCATTGGATTTCCCATCCGTGACCGCAATTACTGGTGCGCCACGAGCCTGAACCTCCTTGATGTTTCCGAGTGTTTTCCGGGCCCGTTCGTCGTCACCAGTCACGACCGCGAATACCGGTGTGTCAGGAGTTACAAGTGCGAGTGGGCCATGCTTGAGCTCGCCCGCCGGGAACCCCTCAGCGTGTTCGTAGCTGATCTCCTTGCATTTGAGCGCGCCCTCCAGAGCGACCGCGACGTTCGTTCCCCGACCGATGAAGAAGTAGGCATCGCTACCGCCGTACTCCTCAACGAGTTCTTCGGCGGCCGAGGAGTCGAGAATCGACTGCACGTCGTCCGGCAGGTTCCGAAGTGACTCGATGAGGGGGCGGAGATCTCGCGGCCCGTCGACCAACTCCTCGGCGAGCAGATTACAGCCCACGAGCTGCGAGGAGAAGGTCTTGGTTGCGGCGACCCCGATTTCGGGTCCAGCGCGGATGTAGACCGCGTGATCACATTCGCGAGCGGCCGTCGAGTTGACCGTGTTGGTGAGTGCGAGCGTGTTGACACCGCGGCTTTTCGCGTCCCGGAGCGCAGCAAGCGTGTCAGCGGTCTCGCCGCTTTGGGTGATTCCGACCACGAGTGTGCCGAGAGTGAGCGGCGGCGGCGATAGTGCGTACTCGCTTGCGAGATACGCCTCTGCGGGAATGCCCATTTCTCGGAGGATGGCCGCTCCGTACAGCGCAGCGTGGTACGAAGTACCACAGGCAACGAACTGGACCGCATTTGGTTGCGGGATCTCGTCGATCTCCTCCAAGGTAACTGTCCCTGCGAGGGCGTCGCTTCGCCCGGAGAAACACTGTCGGAGCGCGGTGGGCTGTTCGTGAATTTCTTTGAGCATGTAGTGGTCGTACCCACTCTTGCCCGTGGCCTCGGCTGTGTAGGAGACAGTCTCGACGTCGACGTCGACCGGCTCACGATCCCCATCGAGGATCGTATACCCGGTTTTCGTGGCGATCACACGGTGGCCGTCTTCGAGGAAGACGACATCACGGGTGTGTTCGACGAAGGCCGGAACATCGCTCGCCAGATAGGTACAGTCGTCACCGACGCCAACGACGAGTGGCGAGCCTTGGCGGGCAGCGTAGATCGTTTCGCTACCGTCGATGATTGCGGCGATGGCGTAGCTCCCTTCGAGGCGGTCGACGGTGTTGTGGAAGGCGGTTTCGGGGTCGTCGCCGGCGTCCAATGCTTGGGCGATCAGATGCGGGACGACCTCGGTGTCGGTGTCGCTAGTGAAGGTGACACCTCCCTCTTGGAGTTCGGCTTTGAGCTCGGCGTAGTTCTCGATGATTCCGTTGTGTACGACCGCGACTCGCCCGGTTTCATCGGTGTGTGGGTGGGCGTTGCGGTCGTTTGGCGGGCCGTGGGTGCTCCAGCGAGTGTGGCCGATGCCGTAGGTGCCGGTTGGCTCGGTGGTCTCGACGACCTCGGCGAGTTCGTCGAGTTCTCCAGATTTGCGGAGTACTCTCATTGATGGGCCGAGTGCGATACCTGCCGAGTCGTACCCTCGGTATTCGAGGCTTCGGAGGCCCGCCATCAGTACGTCGACGGTACCATCACCACGGCCGATACAGCCGACGATGCCACACATTAGCGGACCACCTCACTGCCAGCGTTGATGTGGCCACGAATAATTACGCCTGCGCCAATGGTCGACCCGGGACCGATTAGTGCCCCCGGTTCGAGGGTCGCGCCGCCGCCGATGTCGACCCGATCAGCGATCACGCCACCGAGGTCGACGTTGCTGTAGACCTGCTCGTCTAAGACGACATCCGCTGGTCCACCGGCAGCGGTGAGTGCGGCACCGATCTCGCAGCCCTGTCCAGCGACGAGTTCGATGGCGGTGGTGTTGGAGCCGATGACGGTGTCAGTGTCGACGACGACATCGCTGACTACCGATCCGGAGCCAACTGTGGTGCTTGCACCGATAGCAGCGTACGGACCGACGACTGCGCCAGCCTCGATCACGGCGTCGCTGTCGACGACGACCGGGCCGACCAGCGTTGCATCGGGGTGGACGTGTGCCGACTCGGCGACGTAGATGTCAGTGTCGACGGTCGGTGCGTCGACCCAGCCACGACTCAGGAGCTCTCGTGAGAGCGACAGCAGATCCCACGGATGGGTGGCATCCATCCAGAAATGATCGGTGCGGACGCCACTGACGCTGTGGTTGTCGTCGGCGATCAACTGTTGGATAGCATCGGTCAGCGGAAGTTCGCCACGTTCGACGGACAGCGTCTCCAATGTCTCGAATATCTGCTCGGTGAAAGCGTACACCCCCGCGTTGAATAGCCGAAACTCGCCACTTGCTGGCTGTTCGATGAGTTCGGTGACTTCGCTTCCGTCGAGATGAACTGCACCGTAGTCGACGGCCTCCGGCCCTTCGACAACCGCCAGTGTTGCTGTCCCGTCGCCGTGAGCCTCACTGACGGCCTCGACGATCCGGTGGTCGATAATCTGATCGCCATTAACTAACAGGAAAGGTCCATCCGGCCCATCGCGCGCCTGAAGGAGAGCATGCCCACTGCCGAGTTGATTGGCCTGTGTGTGGTAGGTAATCGGAACGTCACGGTAGGTAGAGTCGAAATACGAACGAACTCGGTTAGCCTGATACCCCACGACGAGATGAATATCGTCGACACCGGCGTCGATCAGGGCGTTGAGAACGTGTTCAAGAATCGGGCGGGTTCCGGCCGGTAACATCGGCTTTGGCCGGTTTGCGGTCAGTGGACGAAGCCTGATACCCTCACCAGCGGCCAATACGACCGCAGAGGAGGGTCGACTGTCGTCGCTGACAGGACTGTTTGACATGCAGTGGCGTTTGTCTGTTTGGACTTAACGTTTGCTTAGAATGAGCACATGTTGTTTTTATATACTCGTTATATTTGGCCTGTTGGCTTGAAGGGGATATTGAACAATTACAAGTAATACATAATTGATGGCTGGTGTCACCTGCTCGTTTGCAAACAGCATCCTTATCTTCGTCACTATTGGATACCCAATAACTCATAATGTCTACAAACAATGAGACGCTCTCAACTCAAGAAAAAATTCGGGCACTCAAACGTGTTGGTCGCTATCGACCAAAGTTTGCTTTTATGCTCGTTGTGTTGGGTGGATTCGTCGCATTTCTTGAAGGAACCGGACTGAGCTTTATTTACCCGATTATTGAGACGGCTCAGACTAATGATCCAACTAATGTAAGCGGACCTGTGATGGAAGGATTCATTGGAACCTACCAATTCTTCGGAATCCCCTTTTCACTGGGATATTTGATTGTGGGTGTTGCGTTCGTAATGACCATTCGGTACACGATGTCGTTCCTCGTCCGATGGCTCGCTGTCATACTTGGGAAACAGTACGAGAAGCATCTTCGCACGAGGGCGTTTGAAGGTGCGCTTGATGCGGAAGTCCAATATTACGATGAGCAGGGAACTGACGATATTCTCAATGCTATTATCACAGAAACACGGTATTCGGGACGAGTAATTAAACAAGGGATTGCGATGTTGGAGACGTTATTTTTAGTTCTTATGTACATTGCTGTAATGTTTTATATCACTCCCTCAATGACACTTCTTGCGATGGTACTTCTTGGTGGAATCACCGTACTCCTTCGGGTTGTTATCGAACCAGCAGTAACCGTTGGGACCCGGGTTGCAGAGGCAAACGAGCTCGTCCAAGAGACCGTTCAAGCAGGAACACAGGGAATTCGTGATGTGAAACTGTTTGGACTCCGGTCAGAAGTGTTCTCTACGTTCTCTGAGTCTATCGATCAGTATACTAGTTCAGAAATAGATCTCACCCGGAACGAAATCGCGATCAAGAATTTCTTCGAACTCTCGGCAGCAATCACGATCTTTGTACTAATCTATGTCGGCTTCACGTTTACTGGACTCTCACTCGGCGAACTCGGAATCTTTCTTATTGCAATGTTCCAACTCGCACCAAAGGTAAGCGATCTCAACTCGAAAGTCTATCAAGTTGAAGGATATCTCTCTCATGCGCTTCGAACACAGACGTTTCTTGATCGGCTTGATAGACACGAAGAGCACAGCGGCGCTCGCTCAGTAACACACGTCTCTAGTATCGAATTTGATGGGGTCAAATTCGCGTACAATGAAGACGAACAGGTGCTTCGTGAACTTTCATTTACGGCTAACAAAGGAGATTTCATCGCATTTGTTGGCCAGTCTGGAGCTGGAAAGTCGACGATTGTCTCGCTGATCGCACGGATGTATGATCCCGATCAGGGAGAGATCCGTGCCGATGGCGTTCCAATTACGGAGTATAATCTCGAATCCTGGCGCAAGCGAATCGCTGTCGTGCGCCAACAGCCGTTTATTTTCACCGACTCCTTGGAAAACAACATCACGATTGGGAATCGAGAAGCGACGCGACAAGAAGTCGAAGATGTCTGTGAGATCGCAAAGGTTGACGAGTTCGTCGACGACCTCCCGAATGGCTACGAGTCGCAACTGGGTGATGATGGGATCCGATTATCAGGTGGACAGCGGCAACGTGTGGCGTTAGCGAGAGCACTGCTGAAAGATGCTGACTTCCTCGTGCTAGATGAGGCGACGAGTGATCTTGACTCAAGCCTGGAGAAAGAAGTACAAGCCGCGATTGAGTCAATGGACCGAGAGTATGGGATCATCGCGATTGCTCATCGGCTGTCGACGGTCAAGAATGCAGATCAGATCTATACGGTCGAAAAAGGCGAGATCATCGAATCCGGCACACATCAGGAGTTGCTTGCTGAAGAGGGCGATTATGCGGACCTGTACACGATCCAGTCGAAAGCATAGCATCTCGTCGTCCCACGATTGAACTCGTGGGCTCATCCGTAGACTTATAATCTGTCGACATCGCGTGGATGCAGTGTAGTCGCCGTTCCCGCTCACCGTACAGAGTTGAGGGCGAGATAACCGTTGTTCAGCCTATCGGGGCGTTTACCCGATGGGTAGCACTCTCTCCGATATTTTCGCCGTCGCAAAGTCTCATATTGACTGTGCTGCCGCCAGACATTGTCTGTCGATCCGATTCTGATCTCTATCCATTGAGTATCCACCGTTGTTACAAGTAAACTATCTCTCAGCAGTACGATTCGTACTGGACTGGTGTCCATACTTCGAGCAGGTCTGACTGATAAATGTAGGCGGAATTAGATTTTATTCTCGACATTTTCTTCGCTGATGTCTTCGTTGAGCAGCTCTGGGATAGCAGTATGAACCAAAGTTTAAGCAACCGATTTATATAAGGTAGTATTAGACGAGCAAAATAGGTCTGTGAGTGATTAGAATAACACCGGTTATTTAAATACATTCGAAGACGTGTAATTTGATAATTAATGGGTCGTGTCGCAAAGTCCTCTAGAGTTCAGTAGTAACTGACTCCCGTGAAGGCGGGGTTGCCTCTGGTGTCCAAACCGAGGTACCCCATGCACGCCACAATCGACGTGCGGTTCGAACTGAGTATCGACGACGACAAAACGCTACCGCTCGCCACGCTTGCCGAGGCCGTCACTGACCAGAACCTCGAAGCAGTCCTTCTCGAATCGCTGGTCGAGAGCCTCGACGCCGCCAGCGTCGAGGCGCTCTGTGGTGAGAAACACGCACATGGCAACGGTGACCAGCGCTTCCAACGCGCCGGCACCGACACCCGCACAGCTGTCACAACTGCCGGAGAACACGAGTTCTCTCTCCACTACGTCGAAGATACAGCCGCTTCCCCAGACGAATCCAGCTACTTCCGGCCCGTCGAAGACGTTCTCGACTTCGACGGGCAGAACCGCTATCAGCAGGACATCGCCGCCAAAAGCGTCGATCTCGCTACCTCGCTCAGCTATCGAGACGCTGCCAATCACGGCGACAGCTTCGTCTCGATGCCGTCGCCGACCACCATCAACCGCCGTGCCAAGAAATACGGCCACAAGCTCAAACAGTTCCTTCCAGACTGTGTCGCTGGCACAGACGCTGACGCCGTCATTCCTGACGGGACAAAGTGCCACAGCCAAGACGACGACCGCTCGTCCCACTCCGTCCAAGCAACGCTCGGCGAAGACACCGCCGAAGAGTCACGCTCCCTGCTGGATCTGTCGGTCAACGCTGACTGGGACGAAACTGCCGCCGAACTCGATGATATCGGCGCAGTCACTGACGACGCGACGGTCGTCAGTGACGCTGATAGCGGCATCGTCACAGCCTTTACCGACGAAAACCGTGACCACCAGCTCGATCTCGTCCACGTCGGCCGAACGCTGGGTTACACCCTCTGGGACGATGGCGTCTTCTCCTTGGACCGTCGGAAGGAGATCGTTTCGGAGGTGATCGACGAGGTGTTCCATCTGAAGAACTCTGTGGCGAAGCATCGTCCAGCGGAGGAGTTCGCGGCGATCCGCTCGCGGATCGCGCGAACGAGAGAGCGATTAGAGAAGACAGCGTGGCAACTGGAGCAGTTCGGGTCAGCAAAGGCTGCAGGGTATCTTCGGCGGTGGCTGCCGTCGATTGTGACGTTCGCCGAGCACGCTGTCGAGGGGTTCGAGGTTCCGTGGACCTCGAACCCCGTCGAACGACTGATGGGCGAGGTCAGCAAGCGGTGCAAGAACCAGTGGATGCGCTGGACAGCAGAGGGATTGGAAGCGATACTCCAACTTCGGTTGGTGAAGTACGCCGACCCCGAGTACTACCAAGCGTTCCTCGACGAACTGCTCCAACGTTCGACCAAAACAGCAATCAACTGTGACCTCTCAATTGAGAGTACCAGCGGCAAAGTCTAGACCGCTTTGCAACACGACCAATATATTTGTTACCCTCTCAATCCAGTGGATAGTGATGGAAATCGGATCAACTAAAATAGGCTCCGGGTCCGTGTATTTTATCGCCGAAGCAGGGAGTAATCATAATGGTAATCTTGAAGTCGCAAAGCGCTTGGCGTCGGTCGCTGCTGAGGCCGGTGCAGATGCAGTCAAATTTCAGACTTTTGTCCCGGAGGAACTCATTTCAGCGCAGAGTGACGATATTGATGCTCTCCGAGAGTTGATTCTTGAAGAGGAAGAGATGCGGTTGCTCCAAGAACACACAGAAAACCTTGGTATTTCATTTTTATCGACCCCATTTGATGAGGAAAGTGTAACGACTCTTGACAATCTTGATGTTGATGCGTTCAAAATCGGTTCCGGAGATCTTGTTAACCACCCGTTGCTTGAACACGCAGCTAGTTTCAGCAGACCACTAATCGTGAGCACGGGTATGGCTAACAAAGGTGAAATCAGGGCAGCAGAAAATCATATCAAATCAATTAACCCAGATCTAAACGTTGCTTTTCTTCATTGTATTTCGGCATATCCAACAGAGATAGTTGATCTCAATCTTAGGATGATGTCTGACATTGATGAGTTAGTTGATGGCCCCGTTGGATTCTCAGACCATTCCAGAGCAGTTGAGACGCCAGGCCTTGCGGTGGCATCAGGTGCGTCTATTGTCGAAAAACATTTCACATTAAGTAGACATTTGCCGGTTCCTGATGCCGAAGTTTCTCTTGAACCAGATGAACTGGCTCAGGCAGTGGACATTGCTCGCAATGCCGCTAACGCTTTAGGGTCCAGTAAAAAACACCCGATTGAGGCAGAACGGCCAAACAAAAATGAGTTCCGTAAATCTGTACACACCACGACAGACATCCCCAGGAATACGATGATCAACGAAGATGATCTCAAGCTTATCAGACCAGCAGATGGATTGAAACCTACAGAATTGGACGCAGTGATAGGAACTAAAACACGGTCTAACCTTTCTGCCGGTGACCCGATTACGTGGGCAGATCTGTATATCAAGGAGTGAACACACTGATCATTATCGCCATTAATCAATTAGATCAACTATCAACTTCATACTTATTATATGACACGTAAAACAGACGCTCCGAAGAATATAGAACACATCATAGAAGAACGCGGATACCAACCCCGGACTGAACGTCATCGTATCGTCGTTGACTATATCCGAAAGTTCGATGATATCGAGTCTGTGCTTGATATCGGTTCTGGGCTCGGGGAGTTTCTCGAGACTGTCGACGAGGAACTAGAGAACGTAACAATGTATAGCTTAGATATGGATTTAGATCTGCTTGCTGAAACAGAACGTCACGTCAACGTTCACTCGGTCAGAGCGGATGCCCAACATCTTCCGTTCGAACCGAATTCGTTTGACCTCGTAACTGCCCTTGGCGTGATTGAACATGTGGAGAACCCATCACACTTCGTTGATGAAGTTCATCGTGTTTCACAGAAAAATGCTGTATTTATGACGCCAAATATTGGTCGACCGAACAGACTCGTTGCCGCGATGTTGGGAAAGGAAATAAATGAGTTCGACGGCCACAAACAAGGGTGGGATTATCACCTTCTCACGAAGTTCCTCGAATCGAATGGATGGAAAGTCTCCGATGTCGACGTCCGGTATGTAGACTTCCCGCTATATGATTACTTTCCACGGATCGGGAGGTGGTTAAGCTACAACGTGCTACCACGCTTTTTCAAACGTGCCGGATCAGAACTTTTTGCATTCTGTGAAAAGAAGTAGTCTTGGTATGTCAATGGGGAGTCGCGTTTGTTTTTCTCTTAGATATGTGATTCAAATGAATGTTAAAAGGTCACATTTATGATTGCCTCTGATCTACTTAACAAAGACGCGTCTTCAAAATAAATCATGAACAAAAATCTTACTGTGGTAACTGGAACTCGAGCTGAACCGGTCGCCTCTACAATCCACGCAGTTGAGTCACAAGATGATCTAACACTATCTCTCATTGCTACTGGTATGCACCTATCGCCGCAACATGGTATGACAGTCAAGGAACTGCAGGCAGATGGTTTCACTGTCGACAAAGAGATCCACATGCTCCTTGATGGTGATTCGAGTAAAGCTATGGCGAAGTCGCTCGGGATTGGAACGGCGAGTATGGCCGAAGCATTAGACAGTCTCGACACCGATATCACTGTGGTGATCGGAGACCGGGATGAAGGACTCGCTGCCGCCCTTGCCAGCGCTCACATGAACATTCCCGTTGCCCACATTCACGGAGGAGATGTGATGAGCGGGTCAACCATTGATGACAGTATCAGACATGCGATAACGAAGTTTTCACATATTCATTACCCGGCTACCGACCAGTACGCTACAAACATCGAGAAACTCGGGGAGGAACCTTGGAGAATCTTCGTCGTCGGGTCTCCAGGTTTGGACGCAATTCACACAAACGATTATACGCCTCCTGAGGAAATACTTGAGGCGCATGATCTCAATCTGTCAAAGTCACTTGCACTGGTAGTACAGCATCCCTTGACAGCGGAACCGGAAAACGCACCAGAGCAGATGCGTACGACGCTATCGGCGCTGGAATCTTTCGATGGGAACATCATTGTGATTTATCCAAACGCTGATGCTGGCGGTAAAGCGATGATTGAAACCATCGAATCGTGGGCCGCGACAATGGATGGTTCAGACCGAACTAGGACATTCAAGAGTCTCCCAAGAAAAGACTATCTTGGTCTGATGGATGCTGCAGACGTTATGATCGGAAATTCGAGTAGTGGCGTTGTTGAAGCACCTTCATTTAATCTACCTGTTGTTGATGTAGGGCCGCGTCAGACTGGCCGCATACGAGCAACCAATACTATAGCCGTCGACTACGATACAACGGAGATCGAAAACGCTATTTACACTTGCCTGACGGATGAACAATTCCGTCGTGAAGTAGTAGAGTGTTCGAATCCGTACTACTACGGCGGTGCCGGCAAAAAAATTGTATCACACCTATCAGAGACGACGATCAACGACAAACTACTCAAAAAACAAATGACGTACTGACGGATCCGAGTTAACCCTCCGATCCGGAACTCGTGGTTACTTTTGTATAGTCTTGTTTCTCGTTTTTTAATTTCTATAATTCGTGTTCTATCCGGCCACTCATATCGAAAAAGATACATAGCACACTGCAAAAACGATTGTTATGTACTCTGTACGGAATTTTATTCACCATACACAAACAAGTTCCTGTCAAGCTAAATCTAACTATATCAGAGGAATGGGACGATGACGGACAGAGTGCTCGGAGTGATCCCTTCACGGGGTGGCTCCAAACGGGTTCCAAAAAAAAACATCCGTGAGGTCAGTGATAAACCACTCATAGCTCATACGATTGACCAAGCTTCCGACGCTTCGACTTTGGATCGAACGATAGTGTCGACTGAAGATGACGAAATTGCTAAAATCGCGACCGACTATGGCGGTGATGTGCCGTTTCGGCGCCCGGATGAACTAGCGTCAGATACCGCGGAGAGTGAGGATGTCGTGATCCACGCTCTTGATTGGTTGGCTTCGCAGGGTGAACAGTATGATTATGTCTGTCTCTTACAGGTGACGACACCGTTTCGGTTGGCCGATGACATCGACACAGCCGTCACGAAATTGCGCAAAGCAGAGATGACGTCGCTTGTTAGCGTGACTACTTACGACACACCGCCAGCTTGGGCTCTCACAATGGACGATCAAGATGGACGTCTTGAAAAATCGTTTGATCATTGGACACCCGCCCGATCACAGGAAGCTCCGACGCTCTATCATCCGAACGGTGCTATTTTCGTCACTGAGGTGTCTTCGCTCAGAGACGAGCGAACATTTTATACAAAGGATACGATGGGATACGAGATGCCTTCAAGCCGCTCATTAGATATTGACGAACCAATAGACCTTGAGATTGCAAGAGCGCTCATAGAATGGAGAACTAATAGATGATATTAATTTGTTAGATGGATGGTGAAAATGACCTATTTCATCCCTCAAATAAGATCTTTCATATTAGTCATAACGGTAAAGTAATGACGCTGGATATTTATATTTAAGAAACGACTAATCAATCATGGCTAATATAATATACAAAACATCTTATCTTCCTGATTGGATTGCAGTGGCAGAAAATATGCGTTCTAAACTTGACTGGGAACCAGTCTATTGGCTAGGAATCGAACCATACAGACAAGAAGTTAAGGAGGTATTCCCAGATATAGTTTACCACACGAGGGTGTCATAGAATAGTTCTCATAGCGTGATGACGGTGCTTCCTGGATTGTCTCCGCGTTCGTCGTTGGTGATCGCAATAACGAGACGAAGGCACAGCGCGAGGAACACTTGTGCTCGTGCGTGGACGCGGCCTCGGGCGCGAACGTGCCCGAGGCCGCAGTCCTTGACGGCGTCGTTGGTTCGTTCGACTCCACTCCGGCGGTTGTACGTCTCGTCTAGCGTCGATTGCTTCAGCTGAACGTCCTCGCTGTGTTCGTCGATGCGGGCTTCGACCCTGTACTCGATGTCTTTCGGATCGTCGGTGTTTCGTGCGTTGTACGGAGCGACTGGCACGACCCCTGCGGCCAGCAGGTGGTCGTGCCAGCCGAGCGTGTCGTAGGCGCTGTCTCCAAGCATCCAGATCGGTTTCTCGACGGCGAGCGCGTCACACGTGACGCGCATCGCCGTCTCCTCTGGCGCTTGCTTGCTCTCGGTGAACTCCGCGGCAATCGGGATCTTTTGCCCGGTCGAGACGATCGTACAGCCGTAGCCGTGGTAGTACTCTTCGGCGGTTGGATCGTAGCCTTTCGACGCGTCTTGGTCGGCGGGCATCGTCCTCACGTCGGTGGAATCGATGGAGTAGGTCAAGTCGAGCAGGCCGCGGCAGGCGGCCTGCTCGACGAGGCGGTCGAAGACCTCGTCGACGACGTGTTCGAGGTCGGTGAGGAAGCGATCGACCGCGTCTCTCGACGGCGGTCGATCGAAGCCACAGCTGAGCCAGACGACCGTGTTCTGGAGTTCTCGCGTGACTGGACGGATGCCGTAGACGTTCTTGTAGTAGCAGTGCAGGAACGCTCGGAAGAGTGCTGGTGGGTGATGATCTCGTGTTCGCCCCCGGCGAGCGGGGGCGAACACATCGAATTCTTCGAGAAAGTCGAACTCAAGATGCTCGAACAACGCGAGCGTCTCGGTCGCCATTACATTGAAGAACTCGTCGATAGAAGTCTCCTCTTGCAGGATGCTGGCGCTCGTAGACACAGTTCCAACATCCTGCGTCTTCGTGTGTGACGCTTTCTATGACACCCTCTCTAACTCGTACTGTTCGGCCTGCTGCAAGGCGAGCTGTTCGGTGTATCGTTTCGAGAGCGCATACGGTGACTCGGGTGCGGTCGGTGTCTCTTCGGACACTGGAATCTCAACATCGGAGCCGTAGACGGCAGCCGACGAGGCGAGGATCACACGGTCGACACCCTCTCTACGGGCAACTTCAAGCAGTTTCGCCGTCCCCGTACAGTTCACGTCGGTCGTCCGTGCTGGGTGTTCGACACTCTCCGGAACCGAGATCGCTGCCGCGTGATGAAAGATTACATCGATACCCTCAATAGCCGTTTCGAGCGCCGCTTTGTCTCGTAGATCTCCTTCAATCAGCTCAAAGAGGTCCTCGTCTGCGGCCGCCAGATTCGACCGCCTTCCTGTCGAGAGATCGTCTAATCCCGTGACTGTCCACCCTCGTTCAAGCAGTGTGTCGACTATATGAGAGCCAATAAATCCGGCTGCACCAGTGACAAGCGCTGAGCGCATACCGGTAACTGGTGGTGACTGCCTATTGAAGACGTTGTTTCTATCAAGTACCACGATTACTACTGACTTCTAGTATGCGGCTATTTCGACTTCAGATCGGAAAGTGTATCACACATCCGACTTGTTGCGTTTGGGGAAAAATACTGTTCACGGTCGAACTGGGTGGTATGGTTTTTGAGTGCCGATACGAGTTGGTCGACTGATGAAACGAGTATTGCAGTTCCATTATCAAGAAGCGGTTGGAGCGTTTCTTCGCCTGGACAGTCGTAGAGGTAGGTTTTGAGGTCGAACTGTAACCCCTCGTAGACTGCAGTCGAGTAGACGCCGACCTGTCCACTCGACTCCGAGAACAGCCGATACAACGCTGGCTCTGAACTGTCTATCACTGTAATTTCGGTTTCTGCAAGCCATGGGTACTCTGTGCGCCATCGGTCATACTCTCCTGGATGGAGTTTGTATACAATATTGTGGTCGATATCTGGAGATTGATCGACCGCTACGGCGAATTTTGAGAGCTGTTCACCGATTAGACCTTGAGAAATAAACAGCAACTGATTTTTTGTCTCTACGTTGTCATACGTGTTGGCAAATTGCTCAAGATAAGGGTAGCCAACCGGAATGATCTGGTCGTCTGGGATCGGGAACTCAACGACATCCGTCCAGAACTCGCCGAACGTAAGCAGGTAGTCGGGAAACATCTCTTTGGTACGCGAGCCCGAGTAGGAGTAGCCTAAGTGATTCTCGTTTATCACTCCATGTTGTAACTCCGCAATTCGTACATTCTGCCGTTTACAAGCTTCAATGAACGTCTCATTACCGTAGCTCACAACGATGACTGCAAGCTCTGGATCGACTCGCTCAAGAAGTCGACGGTAAAGCGGCAACGTAGTTCGTCGAACATGTAGTGCCTCCGTGGCCTGTGAGAGTAGATCGACATCTGCATCGAACTGGTCTTCCATTGCTGAACCAGCCGCTACGAGTTGAGATCGTGCTTCCTGTGGTATCTCTGGCTCGTGTAGACCGAGCAGACGCTGGAGGGTACCACCGTACTCTATGAGGTCAAGATAGCGGAGGTTCGACGTTCGAGCTGGGCGGTAATGGTCCAACAGGTGTGGTCGTTCGAACTGCACATACTCGTGGTCACAGGCTTCATGTATCGGATCGCAGTAGAGATCCCACCAGTGGCCGTCTTCTTGTTTTTTCCTTCGATGGTGGCCGAGATATAATACATCACTCTGATCGGCAAGATATGGATTATTAATAAAAAGGTTCTTCAGAAACAAGCCACCGCCACGAATGTAATCTCGCCAATCGTTATCGACACCTGTGTGTGCCTGTCCCGTTCCGTTTTGTTGTTTGATCTGTCTGTATATGTGGAAGCGAATGCGCTCCCAAATCGGAACACTGTCTATCCTAATGTCAAACAGCGAATATTCCTGCTCAAGAGATTTGAAACGATCTGCTATCGTGTGTTTTTGCTTGTTGGTCGTTGTCATTCTGAACCTCTTTCTTCGTTTAAATAATTATTGACATCCTCCCGCGCCTAAAGACGCGGGAATCCACGAAGTGGATATTCGGGTTGCGCGTTTCCTCGGGGTACAAGTACGCTTTCGCGTGACCCGTCGAAGGTTGCCACCGAATTGTGACCGGCGGTGTGCGTTACAGCGCGTAGAGCCGTGTCAAAACGGCCTTCCTCCCCGCATACAGCGGGCGTCAACGACGGCTGGTTGTTCAGCCAGCGAGGTAGCACGGTTCGCCTCACCTGAAGTGTTAGGCCGTGCATGGTTCACCCTCCCGTTGTGCAATATTCTCCGAAGCGTTCAAGTCGGCGTGGCGTCCACGACCGCACTCCGCACACGAAAATTGGTCGCCATCACGGGTTCCCATTGAACCGCACGCCGAACATTGCTGGCTGGTATGATAAGCGTCAACTTTCTCGACACGAATACCAACGCGTTCGGCTTTGTAGGTGATGAACTGTTGGAGTTGGTGGAAATGCCACGAATGGACACCCGACCACGAACTGTTCTCGCGGATACCTTCGAGGTCCTCCATCCGAATGACGGGATTCTCGAACTGTTCCGCGAACGTGATGAGACGACGGGAGAGTTTATGATTTAGGTCGTTAATTCGACGCTGTTCTTTGTCACCCACACGGTTACGTGCGCGAAGCGCACCCGCTTCCGATAGCGAATCGCGTAGGGAACGATATTTGCGTCGAACGTACTTCGCCTCACCACCAGACACCAGCATTGACTCGTCTTCGTCGTAGGCCGTCGCGGCGAGAATGTGGCGTTCACCAATATCGACACCGATGGGTGTCTCACCCGACGTGTCGGTGTCGTACTCGATGTTGAACGTACAGTACCAGTCGTCGCCACGCCGGTAGACCTGTAGTCGGGTCTTCTTAGCGTTTCCTTCGACCAGTCGGTCTACGTGGTCGTCAATGTCGTCGTACACCTCTATCGGCGTGTACCACCATTGAGAGACGCACGGGAAGCCAACGACGACCGTACCGCTCTCGGTTGTGTCGAGTTCCCAGTTCTGGTTGTTGATAGCGAACGGCTGGCTCTCTTGATATCGAACCGCTCCGTCCTTGCTGTGGTCGGATTTCGCCTCTCGAATGGCTTGATTCTGGATGGCCGAGTAGAGGTCGTTATCGATGCTGGCTGTGGTCACGGATTTGTCGAAGTTGCCGTTCTCCCATCCGTTGATGCAGAATTGTTTGGTGTCACGGTAGAGACGTGTGGCGCGTTGCCACTCCTTCCGCCGTGAGAGGGATGGATTGTGGAACTTCGCGGTGACAGTCACCGTGACCATTACACTTGTAATTGTACGAGGTTGCTTAAGTATCTGTTGGAATATCAAGCCGTGCTATCGACAGTGGGTTGTGTCATCGATTGTCGGATTCATCCTGACCCTAAAGGGTCAGGCATTCTCCTCGATTCTCTGTAATAAGTTGACTGTGTTCACCGTTGAGGACTCCATGAATGTATTCTGTGTACAGTTCTCTTGGGTCGACAACAATGTCGTAGGTATATGGAGCCGGTCCCGGATTTGAAGTTGGCCACGTAACCGACCGGCCCGCAAGTTCCTCACCCAACTCATATCGGAGATCAGTTCCCTTATCAATCATATTCGGATCGTAGTGGCGATATAGCTCCGACCATATCTCTTCGGAGTGATACGGTGATAGTGCTGCAGCACCAGTGTAGTTCTTTGTTACCTGATGTGTAACTGACTGCCAGTTTGCGGCACGGGACTGGTGGAGGTCAAAATACGCCGTTCCTTCCTTGGCCTGATAATCCGCATGATAGCTGTAGATCGTGTCTCCTTCGGTTCCACACCAAAAAATCACCTTTCCATCGAACCGGTCGACCAGCTGCTCCAATGTCGGATACCACCGGAGATGGCGCGGATCAGTTCGCAAATCACTACAAATAAGTTTTCGCTTGAGATCAGCGTCCGTTTCCTCGTTTTGGTTGTCGTGTCTGAACACGTTCTGTACAGAAATGTCGTTTTCCTCGACGAAGTCTTTCACTATCGGATAGTTCGGTTCTGCGCTAAATACATGCCAGTTGTCGGTTACTTTTGGCGCAAGCAGCAGCAGCTGACTATCCATTCCCCCGACCCGCGCGATGTGATGGTGGTTGGGAAACTGTTTTTCAATAGTATTGATAAACTCGGTAATGTGGGTCGCAGATCGAGTTACGAACTCCGCAGGATCCGAGAGCCGAAAGGTCGGAGAAAAGTCGACTGATGAACTCGTAGCGGTGCGACGTTCAAAGGGTCGTAGTTTCGTCACACGCTTATCAATCGTTTCGATGCTATCGTCCCAATATTTTTCCGACAAAAGTCCTACAGAGCGCAGCAACTGGCCAACAACTGCGGGTGTGTGTTCGACAACGCCCGGTGGGAGCGAGGGAAGTAGTCGCTCCATGATTGGTTGCTCATCGAAAAAATTTGGAGGATCAAACGTCTCGTTCGGCTCCAATTCTCCGAGCGCAAACACAAGGTTCGACGCCGATGTCGATGCCCAGATCTCGTCGTTGACGACCGTATAATACGTGAGATACATCCCACACCCCACATCACGGAGCTCTCGTGTTTTCACTACGGCCCCTGCAGGATACTGGAGATAGAGATCGAGACTCCGTAGCGACGCTTCCATTAACCTACCCTTACTTATGAGTCAAAAAGTTCTTACGATCCGTTCGACAAGCGTGAGAGTATGGATGAAAACAGTGACATTGCCTTTTTTTTACCTTCTGCATACGGCGGCGGTGCGGAACGCGTTATCACGACTGTCGCATCCGAGCTGAGTAGTCGGGGCTACAGCGTCGACCTTCTGTTGGGCGAAACTGACGGCTCGGATGCGGATCTCCCCTCAGAGATCACAGTTCTTGGATTCGATCACTCGCGCTTGTCAGTAGCTCTCCCCTCGCTTATCAACTATCTTCAGACACAGCACCCCTCGGTGATAGTTTCGACGATCTACCTCTCAAATATTCTCGTGATGATGAGTCATTTCCTCACCCGATCAAACAGTCGACTCGTATTGAGAGTCGCAAACACACCATCGATCCATCTCTCGTCAAACTCAGCACGCCACGTTATCGGACGGAATCTGCTTCCGTTCGTCTACAGTCGAGCAGATCGGATTCTCGCTATCTCAAACGGGGTCAAAGCCGATCTTGTCGACGAATTCTCTGTCTCGTCGGAAAAAATTACAACTATATATAACCCAATTGAATTATCAATGGTCGACGAACGAGCGAACGAACCACTCACACATCGGTGGTTATCTAATTCCTACCAGACAATCGTCGGATTGGGACGGTTGACGCCACAGAAAGATTTCTCGACTCTGTTACAGTCGTTTGCAGCAGTCCACGCTGGTACTCCTAGTGCACGTCTCCTCATCTTGGGTGATGGTGAGCTTAGAGAGTCACTCCAAGCCCTCGCAGCATCACTCGGGATCAGTGATGTTGTTGAGTTTACTGGGTACGTCGATAATCCGTACAAATATCTCTCACGCGCCGATCTGTTCGTCTTATCATCAAAATGGGAGGGGTTCGGTCTCTGTATCATCGAGGCGCTTGCTTGTGGCTGCCCCGTGGTTTCGACGGACTGTCCGAACGGACCACGTGAAATCCTCGTTGATGGAGAGTACGGCCGGTTAGTTCCTGTTGGTGATGTTGAGAGGTTGTCGGCCATGATTGAAACAGAGCTTACCAAAGAACATGACGAAACAAAGCTACGTAGTCGCGCCGAGATGTTCCGTGTTGATCGCATTGTCGACGAATACGAGTCGTTACTTTTCGATTCCGATCGGATCACGGCTCAGCACACCGATTCATAACGTTGATCATTCCGTCGACCTGCTGTGTAACATTATACATTTCACAGACACGTTTGCGTGCTTCGGCAGCTAATTCTCTGTGTCGTTGTGGGTTGCTCAGGAGTGTCATGATGGTTGCCGAAAGCTGTTCACTGTCTTTCGGCTCCACTAACAAGCCATTCTTGTTGTGCTGAATGAGCTCTGGGATCCCAGAGGCAGTTGTCGATATTGGGACTGTTTTCATTGCCATTGCTTCCATAAGCGCGACAGGAATGCCATCCCTGTCACCATCGGCTGCGATGACACAGGGGAGGAGAAATGCCGATGCTTCATTTAATTCCTGAATGAGTCGTTCATCACTCACTCGACCGAGTAGCTGAACCTGCTCTGTAAGCCCATTGGAAACGATCTGTTCACGGAAGTCTGCTTCCAATGGCCCGCTGCCGATGATATGATATTCGATCTCGGGATACTGGTCAGCAACTGCTGTGATAGCATCTATGGCATATCGGATTCCTTTCTTTTCCACGAATCGTGCAACAGTAAGGAAGCGACCGTCGACAGTGGTCCCTATCGGATTGAATTTTTCGGATCGTATTCCCATCCGAACGACGTCAATAGGTGTTCCGATACCGACTGTCTCTCTGAGGTAGGTACGATTGTACTCGGATATCGTTACGATCCGATCGACACGGTCTGCAAGCGCGCGGCGTTGGGTATTTGTTCCCTCTTGAAATAGTCCGAACGCATGGGCAGTGATCGTCATTGGTATGTCAAAACCGATATAACTGAGTGAAAACTTCGGCCAATCGAAGAAATGAGTATGTATATGATCTGGAACATTTGGCAGCGATCTTATCTCTCGATTTAAGTGTCCCGCAATGTATCTTGTTCCAATTGCTTTTTTCATCGAGAGTAATTGTAACTGATTGTACCCCTCCGCAAGCTTCAGTGGTCGACTAACTGCTTGAATAGCCGACTGAACTCCCGGTGATGGTAGAAATCGTACTGTCGCATCTAGCTCAGCAAGTTCGTCATGTTTAATGATCTCTCCCGTTTTTTTCAACGCAATAATTGAGATTTCGTGTCCTCGTTGTTCCAATCCATGAATCTCATTGATAACAAAGCTTTCAGACAGCTTTGGAAATTCGTTTAGTAAATATAGAATGTGCATATTTCTGCCATTTATGCCGTCGACAACTCAGATCCATCATTAATCGAGAACTGTCTCTTAGTCAAGCCGTATAGATACCCAAATCCAACTGCAGCGGTAAACACAAATATTGCGATCAGCTGCTTCAATTGTGCGGTCGAGGGCTGTCGAACCAACCTACTGATTCGTAATGGCACGAACTCCATCATCAACCGCTTCAGATACTCGTTTTTGTCACTACTTGTTTCTGGAAGGATTTGATCCATGATCCGTTTCGAATAACCCTGCCAGAACGACCGGGAAGCCAACCAGCGAAATTCTCCCCGATAATCAAAGAGCGTATGATGAACAATTGCGTCTGTCGTATAGATAACACCGTTGCCGGTTAATTTCCGAATCCGAACACAGACCGGAGCTTCGTGAGCTTGAATATGTCGATCACCTTTTCGCCCGGTGTTTTCGTCGTAGCCGCCAACTTCTAGAAATACGTCTCGTTTATATGAAATGTTTGATCCATACGTGTTCCGCACTTCCTCCATATGTTCACCAAATCCTCGTTCGTCACAGCCGACAAGCCAGTAGAACTCTTCGGGAAAGAAGTCCGGTTTGCCAGAAACCCAGTTCGGTGCCACATGTCCACCGACGGCAACTGCATCACTCGACTCATAGACTGACACCAGCTCCGAAACCCAATCCGGCTCGGCAACCGCATCATCATCAATCATCGCAACGATCTCCCCAGATGCGAGTCTCGCCCCTTTCGTTCGTGAGTAGGAGATTCCACGGTTCTCGTCGTTATTATGTATGACGAGATTCTCATGATGACCGAAATCTTCTTGCACACGGTCAAACACCTCCGGATTACCGTCGACGACAATAACAATCTCAAGTGGCTCGTAACTCTGAGCTAACACGCTCTCGACGCACTCCGAAAACACATCGTAGCGCTCCATCGAATAGGTACAAATAACGACGGAAACGTCCATTAGCCACCGATTGCTCACTCCAGTCAATAAGGATTTCTACATACGAACCAGTTCGTTCCACCAACACTTCACAAGGCTTATTGAGTGCTTGAAACTGCTTCAACATAATGAGCAATGCAGCAGAACAGCGGAGCGAGAGTCAGACAGAGTCCGAGAACTCTGTTCTCGCGTATGCCAAGCAGTGGTATCATATTCCTGTGCTTGTGGCGTTGATGGCGTTTATGTTGGCCACGCGTCTCCGTGCACTAAGTAACTTCCAGAATGGTGGTATTACGTTCCGTGGGAACGACCCGTGGTATCATTTCCGAGAGACAACGTATCTCCTCGACAATTTCCCGTCGACAATGCCGTTCGACCCATGGACCAACTATCCATCTGGGGTAAATGCCGAGCAGTTCGGGACGCTGTTTGACCAGCTTGTGAGTGGGTTCATTCTCCTGACTAGTTTTGGTGATCCGTCCGGAGAATACGCGACCCTAATTATGCTTGTTGCCGCACCGGTCTTCTTGGTGCTTGCAGTGATTCCAACATATCTCATCGCAGCTCGCCTTGCTGGACGTGGCCCAGCACTCGCAGGAGTTGCCGTCCTTGCACTGCTCCCTGGAAGCGTGCTCAATTATACCTTGGTTGGCTTTTTCGACCACCACGCAGCAGAGGTGTTTTTCCAGACACTCGCAGTCTTGGCTTTCATTGGTGCTCTCAGTGTTGCGCAACGTGAACAGCCGATTTGGGAGTTAGTCGTCGACCGTGATTTTGAGGCTCTTCGAACTCCATTGTTCTACTCAGTTGGAGCCGGTATCGCTGCGGCTCTCTACATGTGGACTTGGCCACCAGGTGTTCTCCTTGTCGGGTTTACCGGTATCTACTTCGCTATCAAACTCACAAGCGATGTCTATCACAACCAGAGTCCGGAACCGATTGCATTTGTCGGTGCCGTCTCGATGACAGTCACTGGATTGCTTATGTTCGTTCCACTAACCAGCTTCAGTATTGGTGGATCGACAAGCTACTCTCTTCTCCAAGTAATTCTTCCACTCGGTGTGGGTCTGGGCTGTGTGTTTCTTGCATTCCTCGCTCGTCAATGGGATGCCCGTAATCTCTCTTCGTCACTGTATCCATCCGCAGTCGGTGGAATTCTTGCGGTCCTCTTTGGGACCTCTCTACTCGTTATCCCCGGTACGGTCCGTTCAATCATCAGTCAGTTCTTGAATACAGTTGGATTTAGCGCCAATGCAGGTACACGGACGATTGGAGAAGCCCAACCCTTCCTCAGCCAGGGCTCTCCGTTCAATATCATCTACTCCGAGTATGGCCTCGCATTCTTCGCTGCGCTCGCGGCCGCACTCATCATTCTCGGTCGACCACTCATCAAAAGCGACGACACTAATGACACCATCTATGTCGTCGGAAGTCTCGCGACAGTCGGACTCATCTACCTCGCCACACCAGTGCTTGATTCGATTGCTGGTTTCATCGGTCAAGAGTGGCAGGTCCTTGGCTTGATTATTGCCACGGGCTTGCTTGTCGGTGCAACGCTCCGCCATCGGTATGACGCTGCAGAACTCTACGCGCTCGTCTGGGCGGCATTCATCACCTCGGCAGCATTCACACAGGTTCGGTTCAACTACTATCTGGCTATCGTGGTCGCCGTATTCAGTGCGATCTTCATCGGTCAGGTTGTCGACGCCGTCGACATCAATGCTACCGGCGAGTCGCTCCGAGAGTCGGTTCAGAGCCTCGAAGGCTGGCAAGTGATGGCTGTGGTGGCCGTTGTCTTGATACTCACCGTCCCGCTGCTGGTTCCCTTTGCAGGGTCGGCATGGGCCACTGGTGACCGCAATGGTCCCGGTGGAGTGACCCAATGGGACGACAGCTTCCAATGGATGAGCACCGAGACGCCGCAGCCGGGCGAACTTGAAGGCGCGAACAATCCGATGGAGCTGTACGGCACCTACGAGCGTCCTGCTGACGATGACTTCGAGTATCCGGAGGGTGCCTACGGCGTCCAGTCGTGGTGGGACTACGGTCACTGGATCACGACCAACGGTGAGCGGATTCCGAACGCCAACCCATTCCAGCAGGGTGCGACTGAAGCGGCCAACTACCTGTTAGCCCCATCCGAACAGCGGGCAGCCGACGCGCTCGGCGAGAAAATGGGCGACAACGACGAGACGCGATACGTGATGGTCGACTGGCAGATGGTGTCGCCGAACTCCAAGTTCGGTGCGCCGATTGTGTTCTACGACGAGGAAGACGTAAGCCAATCCGACTTCGTCAACCAAGCCTACCCGACTGTCGAAAACGAGCAGGGCCAACAAGGGTTCCGCGCGCCGATCACGCTCCAAACCCAGCGCTACTACGACAGCCAGATGGTCCGGCTCTACAACTACCACGGGAGTGCGGCCACCCCTGATCCAACCGTGATCGAAACCGAGCCGACAACCGCTCAAACCCAGAGCGGTCAACAGGTCACGATCAATGCGTTCGATCCGAATGAGGACATCCAGACGTTCGACACACTTTCGGAGGCTGAAAGCTACGTCAACGAGACGCCCGGTGCACAGCTCGGCGGGATCGGTGCAAATCCGACAGAACGCGTCGACGCGCTCGAACACTACCGACTAGTTAAAGCCAGCCAGTCGAACGCGCTCCGTAGCTCTCGGGGCTATCAACAGCAACTGTTCCAAACAGCCCAGTCGACTAGGCTCGATATCAACGAACTCACCAGAACGACACCAAACTGGGTGAAGACCTTCGAGCGAGTTCCCGGAGCGACTGTCGAGGGAACGGGTGCAGCGCCGGGCGAAGAGGTCCGCGCAACTGTCGAGATGCAATACCCCGAAGGCAGCCAGACGTTTAGCTACACGCAGTATGCGACTGCCGACGCCAACGGTGCCTTCGAGATGACGCTGCCGTACTCCACGACGGGGTACGACGAGTTCGGTCCGGAAAACGGCTACACGAACACGAGCGTTCAGGCAACCGGCCAGTATACGTTCAGTACTAACGGTACTGCGGCCACGATTCAAACGGGTGTCTCGGAGGCACAGGTTGTCGGGGCCGACGACAGCGTGGTTACTGTCGACATCTCTGAGGCTACAACAGCGGGACAGACTATTGAAAACGGTCAGTAAGCACTGACTACTCCTGCAGTTTTCGTCGATCTGAACCACCAACAGCCCACTCAAGCGTAGCCTCTACCTACTACTCGTCGTCAGTCAGTCAACGACCACTGTCGATTGGTAAACCCGAACTACCTATGTTGTGGGACGCCCAGTAGTCGGTAATGACAACACTCCGCGAATTGACTGGGATCTATCTCCGCGGTCTCGGTATGGGTGCGGCGGATGCCGTCCCCGGCGTCTCCGGCGGCACTATCGCCCTTATAGTGGGCATCTACGAACGACTGATCAGCGCGGTCACCGCTATCCAGCCCGGTCGACTCCGAACGATCCTCGGCGGACTCCGGGCCGAAGGTCGACCCGAGGCGGTCGGCGCCCTCCGCGAAATCGACACCGGATTTCTGCTTGCGCTCGGTGCTGGGATCGCAACCGCGGTCGTCACCGTCCTCCGGCTGGTCAGCATCCTGTTGGAGACGAACCCCGTCGAAACCTACGGCTTCTTTTTCGGGCTGATCGGGGCTTCGGTGGTCGTCCTCTACAGTGCGGTCTCGCTTTCGACACGCCGTCGACAGGCCGCCGCTGGGGGTGGATTCGTCCTCGCATTTCTGCTCTCCGGCTATGCCGCAGGCACACTGGGGTCGTCGCTGCCAATCATCTTTCTCGCCGGCGCACTCGCGGTGAGTGCGATGATTCTCCCCGGGGTCTCGGGTTCGCTGCTGTTGCTCATGCTCGGGCAGTACGAGTATATGTCGACCGCGCTGAGTCGGTTTACCGATGCGCTGGTCGGGAGTCTCAGCGGCGGGCTAACCGACACGCTCGTCGAAGCGGCGGTGCCAGTAGTGACGTTCATGGCCGGCGGCGTCGTCGGACTGTTCACGTTGGCTCACAGCGTTCGGTGGGCACTCGACCGCTACCGAGAGGCCACACTCGCCTTCCTCGTGAGTCTCGTCCTCGGGGCGCTCCGAGCGCCGGTCGAACAGACAACGATAGAACTGGCCGATGCTGGCGCGGCATGGACGCCGTCGACCGTTGGGCTGTTCTGTCTGTTTGCCGTGCTGGGCGCTGGTGCGGTGCTCGTCGTCGACCGACTGGCCGGCGGGATCAAACCCAGTCCCTCACAACCCGCCGAGGGAGAGTCGGAATCAGTGTAGCTTCGGCGCCGAATCAATGACTCCGGCGGCTCGGCCGCTTACTCCCGCGGAACGGCGATGTTGTCGAGGTAACCACCACATGCCCCACAGGTCGTCAGCCGCGTTTCGCTTGTCGTTCGGGTGCTACAGTCCCGACACTCGAAGTAGTTCAACTCCGGAGCGTAGGGGTCGATATCAGCGTTATTGGGTATCATATGACAGTCTAGGCATGAGCCAACAAATAAACCTTTTTGCCACTCTCGGCTACTATATCAGACATTCAGACACACGTTTGTGGTTTAATATGGGTTGTTTAGCGCAAAAACTATTCATTTGACCAGTCCGGGAGTTCTGCGTGGGTCGTACAGTGTCGCTGTATGGCAACAAAAGTCACGTTTAAATCAGTGGACGCCTCGGTTCTCAGTATGACTGCAGCGCTTCGTCGACCGACAGACCGAACGTGTGAACGATGCGGGAGAGCCGAGCAGTGGAACGCGACAACCGACTCGTGGGAGGTTGTCGGCGATGACCCCGGCAGCGTCTACTGTATTCACGAATGGGATATCAACGGCCGGTTCGTTCCGTTCGACAGCGAGTAGTTGTCTGGCCGTCGACTCTCTTCACTTTTGGGCCACATCGCCGTGATTCACCGGCTATTTACGTCTCGGGATCAGCTATAGGAATAACCAACGCGCTGTTCCCGTAGACGACGGGTCTCCGAATCGGATCTCCCGGGCGGTGTCGTGCAGTTGTCGACCTCCTCCGTGGCTGTCTCGATTCCTCGCCGTCTCCGTGGACCAGCTCCCGTTCGGAACACCTATGGAAATAGAAATTACGACAGTTGGCGGCTACGAAGAGGTTGGTCGACAGATGACGGCAGTCCGTATGGACGATGACATCGTCATCTTCGATATGGGCCTGAACCTCTCGCAGGTACTGATTCACGACAACGTCCAGACTGAGCGCATGCACAGTCTGGATCTCATCGATATGGGCGCGATCCCCGACGACCGCGTGATGAGCGAACTCGACGGCGAGATCAAGGCCATCGTCCCGACCCACGGCCACCTCGACCACATCGGCGCGATCCCCAAACTCGCCCACCGCTACGACGCCCCCGTCGTTGCGACCCCATTCACCATCGAACTCGTCCGCGAACAGATCCGCGACGAGGACAAGTTCGACGTCCAGAATGACCTGCAGGTCATGAACGCCGGCGAGACGATGCGGATCGGCGACAAGACTGAAATGGAGTTCGTCAACGTCACCCACTCGACGATTGACGCCATCAACCCGGTCCTCCACACCCCGGAAGGAGCCATTGTCTACGGGCTTGACAAACGTATCGACCACAACCCAGTGCTCGGTGATCCGTTCGACATGAAACGGTTCCGCGAGATCGGCCGCGAGGGCGAGGGTGTCCTCTGTTATCTCGAAGACTGTACGAACGCCAACCGGAAGGGTCGGACACCTTCCGAGTCGGTTGCCCGAAAAGAGCTCCACGACACCATGCTCAGTCTCGAAGATTACGACGGCGGCATGGTTGCGACTACCTTCGCAAGCCACATCGCCCGTGTCTCCAGCCTCCTCGAATTCGCTCAAGAGATTGGCCGCAAACCGATCCTGCTGGGGCGTTCGATGGAGAAATACACCGGGACCGCAACGCATCTCGACGTCGACCTTCCTGACGACATCGAGATGTACGGTCATCGACGCGCCATCGACCAGAGCCTCAACCGCATCATGAAAGACGGCAAGGAGAACTTCCTGCCAATCGTGACGGGCCATCAGGGCGAGCCACGGGCGCTGCTGACCCGAATGGGCCGCGGCGAGACCAACTATGACTTCGACAACGGCGACAAGGTCATCTTCTCGGCCGGGATCATTCCCGAGCCGACAAACGAGGGGAACCGCTACCAGTCCGAGCGCCTCCTGAAAATGCAGGGCGCACGGATCTACGACGACATCCACGTCTCGGGCCACCTCAGCCAAGAGGGCCACTACCAGATGCTCGATGCACTCCAGCCCAAAGAGCTGATTCCGGCCCACCAGAACCTGAAAGGCCTGTCGGGCTACGTCGACACGGCCAACTCCTTTGGCTACGAGGTCGGTCGCGACCTTCACATCAGCCGGAACGGCAACATCCTCCAGCTCACCGAATAGTCGACGCTCTGCAGTCGAACCCCGATTCACCTTGTCTCACTATTTTAAAAGGGTAGCTACGCCGCGGCCTGCATCGACCACACCGCAAGCAGCCCAAGGAGGACTGCTGGAACGAGCGGCAAGGCCAAAAACGTCGCAAAGAACGTCCAGCCGAGTTGGGCTGGGGCGGTTGGGTACAGATAGATAACGCCGGGAATCACCAGAAAGCAGACGATGACGCCAGCAACGAGAATCCAGCCTTGGCTGCCGAACCCCTCGCCGTCCGGCTCGCCAGTGTAGGCTTCGGACTCCCCGGATTCGACCGTGCTTGCTTTGTCGGGCCGGTGGACGTAGCCGCCCTCGCTGTGCTCGCCGGTCGACTCGCTGGTGTCGGAACTCACTGTCTGCTTCTCCGCACTCGGCCCGCAAAGCCCTCACGGTTCGGTTCCTGCTTATCGATCATTTTTAACCCACCGGGCGGCAACTGTGTGCCATGAGTAAGCAGGAATCTCGCGAGCAGTCGGGCAAGGACCCGAATCTGCGGAGCAGCGAAGTCACCGAGGGAACCGATCAAGCTCCCTCCCGGGCGATGTTCCGGGCAATGGGCTACGACGACGAGGATCTCTCCTCGCCGATGATCGGCGTCGCCAACCCCGCCGCCGACATCACACCCTGTAACGTTCACCTCGACGACGTCGCCGAGGCGGCCTACGAGGGCGTCGACAACGGCTCCGGGATGCCAATCGAGTTCGGGACGATCACGATCTCGGATGCCGTCTCGATGGGTACCGAGGGAATGAAAGCCTCGCTCATCTCCCGAGAGATGATCGCCGATTCGGTCGAACTCGTTTCCTTTGGCGAGCGCATGGACGGCCTCGTGACCATCGGCGGCTGTGACAAGAACATGCCCGGGATGATGATGGCCTCGATCCGAACAGATCTCCCCAGCGTATTCCTCTACGGCGGTTCGATCATGCCCGGCGAACACGACGGCCGCGAGATCACCATCCAGAACGTCTTCGAAGGTGTCGGTGCGGTCGCCCAAGGCGAAATGGAAGAAGACGAACTCGACGAGATGGAGCGCCACGCCTGTCCCGGCGCTGGCTCCTGTGGTGGGATGTTCACCGCCAACACGATGGCGTCGATTTCCGAAGCCCTTGGCCTCGCACCGCTCGGCTCGGCTGCGGCCCCTGCCGAACACGACGACCGCTACGAGATCGCCCAGCGCGCCGGTGAGATCGCCGTCGACGCCGTCGAAAACGACCGTCGCCCCTCCGGCATTCTCTCGAAGAAGTCCTTCGAGAACGCCATCGCCCTGCAGGTCGCCACCGGCGGCTCGACCAATGCCGTCCTCCACCTGCTGGCGCTGGCCGCAGAAGCGGGCGTCGACCTCGATATCACGGAGTTCGACGAGATCTCCCGCCGCACCCCGAAGATCATCAACCTCCAGCCCGGCGGCACCCGCGTCATGAACGATCTGTTCGAACTCGGCGGTGTGCCGGTCGTCCTCCGCCGCCTGCTGGATGCGGACCTGATCCACGGCGACGCGATGACCGTCACCGGTCGCACGCTCGCCGAGGAACTCGCTCATCTTGAAGCCGAGGGGCTGCTTCCCGACGATGAGACGCTCGACGCCGACTATCTGTACACGGTCGACGACCCGTACTCCGAGGAGGGTGCGATCAAGATCCTCACCGGCAACCTCGCCCCCGACGGCTCGGTGCTCAAAGTCACCGGTGACGACAAGTTCCACCACGAGGGGCCAGCCCGCGTCTTCGAAAACGAGGAGGACGCGATGGCCTACGTCCAAGAGGGTCACATCGAGTCGGGTGACGTGCTCGTCATCCGCAACGAGGGTCCACGCGGCGGCCCCGGAATGCGAGAAATGCTTGGTGTCACCGCGGCGGTCGTCGGTGCAGGCCACGAGGACGACGTGGCACTACTGACCGACGGTCGGTTCTCCGGCGCGACGCGCGGCCCGATGATCGGTCACGTCGCCCCTGAGGCCAAAGACGGCGGTCCAATCGGACTCCTCGAAGACGGCGACACGGTCACTGTCGACATCCCTGAGCGCGAACTGTCGGTCGACCTCTCGGAGGACGAACTCGACTCGCGCCGCGAGGCGTGGGAGCCACGAGAACCGCAGTACACCAGCGGCGTGCTGGGAAAATACGCCCGTGACTTCGGCTCGGCCGCAAAAGGTGCGGTGACGAATCCCGGTCTGGTCGACAACGACTAGCTTTCTCCGATTTCTGTTGGCTTTTAAAATAAATCGAGTAGCCTGCCCACCACTGACGGCTGCAGTGGGTTCGTACGACCACTGTGGACTGGATGACTATCGACTGAGTCGTCGACCGATACTGTCGGCTGTTCGGATTGCATCACGAACCATCGGTGGCGTCACATCGAACGGTTCGTTGTGAATCGTCTCGTTCTCGTCACAGGCCGCCTCAGCAACAGTGTCGAGTTGGTCGCGAGTTGGATCTTCGAGCCCGACATCTACCAGTGTGGTCGGCAGCTCAATGTCGCGTGAAAACTGCACATAGTCCTCGATGTACTCGTCGTCTCGACCCTCTAAGACGAGCTGTGAGATGGTCCCGATGTTGACTTTTTCACCATGGGTTGCATCGTGTGTTGCTTCCAGTTGAGTCAAGCCATTGTGTACGGAGTGGGCCGCGGCGAGGCCGCCGCTCTCGAATCCGAGCCCACTCAGCAGCGTGTTGGCTTCGGTCACTGCCTCGACGCTTTCGGTGACCGCATCGGTTTCGACCGCGTCGACCGCAGAGACGCCATGCTGACGGAGTGTTGTGTAGCAGAGCTGGGCAAGTTGGTGTCCCGCGCGAGTTGGTTTGCCACCGCCGATTGTGTCGCCGTGCGATTGGTTCGTGGCATCTGCCTCGAACCATGTTGCGAGTCCGTCGGCGATCCCCGAGCGGAAAAATCGAGCTGGTGCAGCCGCGATGATCTCCGTATCGACGAGAACGAGGTCCGGATGTTGCTCGTAGAACCAGTACTCCTCGAACTCACCGTGCTCGCTGTACATCACTGACAGCGCGCTCGTTGGAGCGTCGGTTGAGGCGATTGTCGGCATCGAAACCATCGAGCCGCCGGTTGCTTCGCGGGCGGCTTTGGCAGTATCCATCGCTTTCCCACCGCCAGCACCGATGATGATCTCTGCGCCTCGCTCCGCGGCGACGTCTCCGACGCGGTCGACCTCCTGTTGTGAGGCTTCACCGTGGAACTCCAGCGACGAGGCATTCAATCCGGCTTCCTGCAGACTCCCGACGATGGTTTCCTCGACAATATCGAGGACGACTTCATCGGCAAGCAGGAGGGCTGTGTCTCCGAGATGTTCGGTGTGGTCGGCAATTTCTGTGGCTACGCCACGACCCTGTACGTACGCAGCGGGTGATTTGAAGACAGTTGTCATGGGTTGTTCAGTTACTGACTCCGCGCGAAACTCAATAAAGGACTATTGAGAATACTTTGTACAGAAGCTGTCGACTGTCTGTGTGTCTGGTCACCCATCGAGAACTGACCGGACTCGATCAGCTGTTTCGTCGCCCGGTTCCATCCACGGCATATGGCCATGATTGGCCAGCTCATAAAACTCGGCGTTGGGCATTCGATCTGCGATCGATCGACCGACTTCGGGTGGCCAGAAGGCGTCCGCCGAACCCCAGATGAATCCGGTCGGTTGGTCGATGTCGGCGATTTCCTCCCGAATATCGAACAATGGGTGCATGCGGCCGAACGATCCTTCCTCAGTCAACAGCGACCGCAGGCTCTTTTCGCGCCCCGAGAGCTGCTGGCGGGCGGCCATGAGTTCGTAAAACGCTTCGGGGATGGCCGAGGCGTCGACGACGAGCCGCTGCCGAGTCGCCTCCTTCGCGTTCTCGACCGGATCCCCTCGCTTGTCGAGCCACAACAGCAGGCGATTGATGCCACGGACGGTCAACAGTCGCCACGCAAGCGAGAACTCTTTTGAGATGCCAGCAGGGGCACCCACCAGACAGAGGCGGTCGACGCGGTCGTGGTCAATGGCGAGCAGCAGTGCCTGTAGCCCACCCAACGAGTTGCCCACCACATGGGGCCGATCTACATCGAGATCGTCCAACAGTTCTCGGAGATAGGCGACCAGAAACGACCGGAGGTACCGGCCGCGATAGCTGACTGGGGCCGACAGCCCGCGTCCCGGCCGGTCCGGGATATAAAGGCGATACTCGTCGGTCAGCGCAGGCACCATCGGGAGCCACGTCGCCGCCGTCGTGGTGACTCCGTGCAGTAACACCACCGGCTTGCCATCGGGATCACCGGCGACGAGGTAGTGAACTCGTCCGGCGCTGTCGGTCTCGACCGTGCGGGACTCGACCTCGACATCGTAGTAGGCCGCGAGTTGGGCTTGACACGCCGCATACCAGCGTTCGGGATCGGTCGACCAGTCGTCGACCGAGCCTGCGGTGGGACGTCTCTGTTCGACGTTGTTTGTCATAGCCACACATACAAGGGCCACGCACAAAGTTCGCCGCTCCGTCTTGCGTAGTCGACTGTCTTATCGAGCGACTGGTCGACTGTCTGGCTCGCCGAAAGTCGGGTCGGGAAGCTATCCCCGAGTGGCGTGCAACAGGAGTCCGTGGGCGATGATCGCTGAGGGTCCAGCAGCGATCAGCAACAGCGCGGTTTCGCCACTGAGCAGGTAGAGCAGGGGTCCAACCGCGAGCATCGATACCCCCACGGCTGCGGTAATGATTCGTTCGTCTCGTCGGATGCGTTCGGGTGACTCGTTTTCGTCGACGACCCGCTGGAGTGTCGCGTCGACTTGTGAAGCCAGCGCAGCCGGAACTGGGAGGAAGTGAATCCCCGTGTACCACCGTTTCCCTCGGTTCGAGACGACAAACAGGCTCCGGCCGAGAACGTCGAACCGCCGAACACCAACTGCCCAGTCGAGACTGCGACGTCGGGTGTAGGACGGTCGGTTCGCCTCGACGACTCCCGCCTCCGGGTCTACCGTTCGTCTGACACCCCACTCTTGAAATAGCAGCGACACCCAAAGTGCGGCCATCGGAAACAGGTGTAGACTCGCCGCAGCACCGCCGAGACTCCAGATCGTGATCCCGGATACAACGACACCACAGCCGACCCAGACCGGGCGAATCCACGTCCAGTCGGATTGTTGGCCCAGCCGCTCTGTGACGGCATCTCGCTCTCCGTCCATTGGCCCATTGGCTGTCGACAGCCAGTAGCCGAGTGCCAGCGCGCCAGCGACGACCACAAGCCCGCCGACCCACGCCAGCGGGTCGACCGAGAGCCACTCCCCACTGATGAGCGGTGGGTTGTGCGTTGCAACCGCCACGAGAGCCAGCCCGATGATTCCCCCCAGTCCACCAGCAACGAACGACCGGAACCGGTTCGGTGCAATCGATTCCCACGACACCGACCGGTCGACCGGATCGACTCCCTGACTCGGATGGTGCTCGTTGGCTGGGTCGACAGTATCCCGTTCGGCTGCTGTCGATGCTGACTCGGCCGAGGTCATCCGGGTCGACATACCGTGTTGGTCGTCAAGTAAGTTCGGCTTGTTGTCAGGGTTCGTGCTGACTTGGAGGGCGTCACGACGCTTTAGCCCCTGATCGAATGTAGCAGGAGTCCGGGAGCAATGAATGCCGATGGGCCCGCAATGAGCAGTAACAGTCCGGCTTCGCCGCTGAGCAGGTAGAGCAGTGGCCCGATTCCGAGCATCGAGAGCCCAACACCCCCAACGATGATTCGTTCGTCCCTGCGTATTGGTGTCGGTGGCGCTTGCTCCTCGACCATCTGCCGAAGCAGTCGCTCGACGTCTGCTGCGAGCGCTGTCGGAACAAAGAGGGAATGCGGCCCCTCGTACCACCGTTTGCCTCGGTTCGAGAAGACAAACAGACTCACGATGCCGAGGTCGACACGTCGGACACCAACTGCCCATGTAAGCTGTTGCTCAAACGTTCTGTCGCCCCACTCCACGTGGGTCGAAACGGTGTTTCGGTCGGAGTCGACCGTGTATTCGATTCCCCGCATCCCGAAGACGAGTGGAAAGCTGAGACCACAAACCAGCGGGAGGATCGAGAGGACGCCCAGCAATGACTCGGAGCCGATCCACACGAATCCGACACTGACGGCTGCGCCACAGCCAACCCACAGCGGGCGGATAGTCGACCGCTCGGGGAGCGTCTGCACGACCAGTTCACGGATCGACGCTCGCTCGGTACTGGTCGACCTGTCATAGGCAATCAACCAGTAGAACAGAGAGAACGGTCCGCCGATGAAAATCAACCCGACAGCAAGGACTACAAAACCGGATGTCTGTGACTCACCACTGAGGACGTCGAGTGCGATGATTGCTGTGAGGACACCAAGACCACCGACAATACCAACCACAAAAACGAGTAGACAGCCGAACAGCAGCGAGCGAACCCGAGCAAATCGAATTGGCCCCCACGACACCGAAGCGGTCGACTCATCGTCTGTCGCCTCCGTCTCGTCGACCGATTCAACCGGTTCGCTTGACGCCATACATGTCAACATGTCTCCGTTTCGTGCTTAAGACTACTGTTCGATCACCCGAATCGGGTATTCTTCGACACCATATATAAACGAACTTCGGATTGGCTGGAGGTCGGCCTCGACCGGCTCGATGGCCTCGTATCGCTCTAAGAGCGACGAGAGGATGATTTCGGCTTCGAGTCGTGCAAGCGGTGCGCCCAGACAGTAGTGGGTCCCATGGCCAAAGGAGAGATGCTGGTTCGGTCGACGGTCGGCCACGAACTCGTCGGCCCTGTCGAAGACGTCTCCGTCACGATTGGCCGACCCAAGCCACGCTACGACTCCCTCGCCTGCCGGGATCTCCTGACCACTGAGTTCGACCGACTCGGTCGTTACCCGGAACAGCGCCTGCACGGGCGACCGATAGCGGAGGGCCTCTTCGATTGCGGTCGACAGCTTCACGTCTCCGGTTCTCAGGTCGTCGAGCAGACCCGGCTGAGCGGTGAAACACCGCATCGCGTTAGTGATCAGATTCGTGGTGGTGATGTTGCCAGCGACCAACAGCAGGGTACAGAAGCCGACCATCTCGCGCTCCGAGAGCCGGTGGCCGTCGACTTCCGCCTCTATGATCGCCGTAATCAGATCATCCTGCGGCTCGGCTCGACGCGCCTCGATCAGCTCCGCAAAGTACTGGCTCATCTCCGCCTGTGTCTGCTGTTGTCGCTGTTGGAACTCCTCCATTGCGGCCTCGGTTTTCGCATTTGGTCGCTCGATGAGTGTATCGGACCACCGCTTGAACTGCGCGCGGTCGTCGGTCGGCACCCCGAGCATCATCGCAATCACGTCGACCGGAACGGGGTACGCCACCTCGGAGACGAGGTCGACTTCCCCACCCTTGATGTCGTCGAGATACTCCTCGGTGAGCTCCCGAATCCGGTCGGCCTGCTCGGCGATTGCTCGGGGTTGGAAGAACCCCTCTACGACACCCCGGAGCCGGTTGTGTTCCGGCGGATCGGCAAACAGCATCGTGTCGAACACCGGCGGCGGTTCGCCCTCCGAGTCGGCGATCTCCTCCTCGAAGCCGGGCATTGTCGCTGGGTCCGACGAGAATCGTTCGTCGGTGTTCAGGACACGTTTCACGTCCTCGTACCGAAACACGTCCCACAGCTCTCGGTCGGCATCGTACCGAACCGGTGACTCGGCCCGCATCTCTCGATACCAATCGAAGGGGTCGAGCCATCGCTCACGGCTCGACAGCGCATCGGGAAAACTCACTGCCGGTCGACTGGGATCTGCAGCACTCATACTATATTGTGTCTGTTTGTTGAGGGTAACTGTTGGCACCCGTCGAATTCAGTGGATATTCCCATATCATAGAACCGACGCAACCCCGGTATTTTGACCGCCACAGCCGAAGCATGCGTGATGACTGAGTTACTGACCAGCCACCTTCTGGACTCGTTTCCCTATATTCGTGTCGGCGATGGTGACAAACAGTTGGTCGTGATCCCCGGCTTCGGTGATGCGATGTTCGGTGGTCGGTATCCGCCTGCTGCGGCGTGGGCCCTCCAGAGCTACTTCCACCGATTAACCGATGAGTACACGATCCATCTCATCAGTCGACCACGCAGCCTGCCGGAGAACTACACCATTGACGACGCCACCGAGCAGTACGGACAGATTCTCGATTCAGTGCCAACGCCTATCGATATTCTCGGCATCTCGATGGGTGGCTTCATCGGCCAGGGGGTTGCCGCACGCTATCCGGAGCTGGTCAACCAGCTGATCGTCAGCTGCTCCGGCAACCGCGTTGTCGACGCCGGTCGGTCGACGGTCAGCCGCTGGAAACAGTACGCAGACCGACATCGGTGGGTCAAGCTCCGGTCGGAGCTGGCGACGGCGCTCTACAGCTCTCGTGACTGGCGACGGTACAGCCTACCACCGACGATCCAGACGGTTGGCCGGTTCGTCCTTCCCCGTCCAGCGGTTCCGGCTGATGTCTCGCGGTCACTGTCGGCTATTCTCGACTACGATGGCACGTCGACTCTCGGCGATATCGAAGCCGACAGCTTCGTCATCGGCGGGGGCAGTGATCCGTTTTTCCCCGAATCAATTCTCCGAGAGACGGCCGATGGCATCCCGGAGGCCAGTATGCTGGCAATCGATGGGTCGTGTCGCAAAGTCCTCTAGAGTTCAGTAGTAACTGACTCCCGTGAAGGCGGGGTTGCCTCTGGTGTCCAAACCGAGGTACCCCATGCACGCCACAATCGACGTGCGGTTCGAACTGAGTATCGACGACGACAAAACGCTACCGCTCGCCACGCTTGCCGAGGCCGTCACTGACCAGAACCTCGAAGCAGTCCTTCTCGAATCGCTGGTCGAGAGCCTCGACGCCGCCAGCGTCGAGGCGCTCTGTGGTGAGAAACACGCACATGGCAACGGTGACCAGCGCTTCCAACGCGCCGGCACCGACACCCGCACAGCTGTCACAACTGCCGGAGAACACGAGTTCTCTCTCCACTACGTCGAAGATACAGCCGCTTCCCCAGACGAATCCAGCTACTTCCGGCCCGTCGAAGACGTTCTCGACTTCGACGGGCAGAACCGCTATCAGCAGGACATCGCCGCCAAAAGCGTCGATCTCGCTACCTCGCTCAGCTATCGAGACGCTGCCAATCACGGCGACAGCTTCGTCTCGATGCCGTCGCCGACCACCATCAACCGCCGTGCCAAGAAATACGGCCACAAGCTCAAACAGTTCCTTCCAGACTGTGTCGCTGGCACAGACGCTGACGCCGTCATTCCTGACGGGACAAAGTGCCACAGCCAAGACGACGACCGCTCGTCCCACTCCGTCCAAGCAACGCTCGGCGAAGACACCGCCGAAGAGTCACGCTCCCTGCTGGATCTGTCGGTCAACGCTGACTGGGACGAAACTGCCGCCGAACTCGATGATATCGGCGCAGTCACTGACGACGCGACGGTCGTCAGTGACGCTGATAGCGGCATCGTCACAGCCTTTACCGACGAAAACCGTGACCACCAGCTCGATCTCGTCCACGTCGGCCGAACGCTGGGTTACACCCTCTGGGACGATGGCGTCTTCTCCTTGGACCGTCGGAAGGAGATCGTTTCGGAGGTGATCGACGAGGTGTTCCATCTGAAGAACTCTGTGGCGAAGCATCGTCCAGCGGAGGAGTTCGCGGCGATCCGCTCGCGGATCGCGCGAACGAGAGAGCGATTAGAGAAGACAGCGTGGCAACTGGAGCAGTTCGGGTCAGCAAAGGCTGCAGGGTATCTTCGGCGGTGGCTGCCGTCGATTGTGACGTTCGCCGAGCACGCTGTCGAGGGGTTCGAGGTTCCGTGGACCTCGAACCCCGTCGAACGACTGATGGGCGAGGTCAGCAAGCGGTGCAAGAACCAGTGGATGCGCTGGACAGCAGAGGGATTGGAAGCGATACTCCAACTTCGGTTGGTGAAGTACGCCGACCCCGAGTACTACCAAGCGTTCCTCGACGAACTGCTCCAACGTTCGACCAAAACAGCAATCAACTGTGACCTCTCAATTGAGAGTACCAGCGGCAAAGTCTAGACCGCTTTGCAACACGACCAATCGATGGCGCAAAACACGGTGCCTTTGACGAGCGGAAACGGCTCCATGATCGCCGAGTCAAGGCCTTCCTTGCGGATCCACAGCAGGTCAGTGCGGACTGATTGCTAACTTGTTTTCAGTTCATCTAATCACGCAGTACAGTCTCGTTACCGCTGCATTTCGGCCCGCAGTGTTTTGCACATGGCAACCCTCGCTCCGTGTATGTCCGAGTCAGATTCAGACCCCGAGCCGGAACTCGAAGCAGAGCCCGGCGTCGACGAGGATCTTGCGGACGAATCGCACGACACCGACGACGAGTCGGAACTCGATGTTTCGGATCCCGAGTTAGGCAAGGCCACAATCGTCTTCGACGACCCTGACGGCGACACAACGAAACGGACAGTCGACAACGAACACATCGTCTACTTCCAGGACCACTGGCAGCTCAAAACCGGCACCGATGCCGACGGCAACGATGTTATCCGTCGGATACCTCGCCAGCGCGTCCACTACGTCGAACGCTCTGTCGAGGAGTTCCAGGACCGCGTCGACGCGATGCTCGATCAGGCCCGCAAGCGACTCCCAATCGAAATTCCTATCTGAACCTGACAGTTCTCATATTTATCCACTCCCTACTGCCAGTTTTCAGCTATATATCTAGTTAGACATACATTTCAAGACGGGCAGAGGATTCATATATCCTCACGCGAAGACGTATCGAGATGAAACAGTGTTCCAACTGTGGCAGTCGACTGCGGCGTAAGGCACCCGAAAACGAGGAGTATGGAATTGCTGCGGTCGACGGACGCCGGTATCCTGACGACTGTCCGGACTGTGGGGCTGCGGTATCTCCGTCGTAACATCCATCTCGTGACTTACTGGCCGAGATACACCAGAATTCTATCAGACGGCACCGATAATACTAGATGTATGACAATACGACTGCTTTTGCAAGCGCTGGCCGTGAGTTGGTACGATGGCTTCGTTCGTCTGTTACGGAAATTCAAGGAGAAAGCCCCGTGCTTTAGCGCGGGGATGAATCTGACATATCCTACCCATCCGCTTCGACCGTCTCGCAGAGCAGCTTCCTGAGGCGCTGATACCGGTGCCTACGAGCGACACGCAGCGTGGTAAGCAAGAGTAGCCAGAGACTACCAGTCAGCAAACGGCACACCGCGTCCGCTGTGCTGGTTGTAACTGGTCTGCATCGCGGTAATCGCCTCGGCCAGTGGTTTCCCATCGTCGAGGTGTTCGCGTACGCGGGCCTTCTTCCACTGGCTCGGCGTCTGGCCGCGTTCCCAGCGGTCGACCATCGGCGCGAGCAGTTGTTCGGCCTCGCTGTCGGTATGCCCCTGTGCTCTGAGGCCACGGCGAGCGAGATCGAACAGCTCCGGGTAGATGAGTTCGGGGTCACTTGTCGACTCGCCGTCGGCGGTGATCCACGAAAGGTCGGCCTTCAGGCCGTCGTCGACCGCGTTGTAGAACCCTTGTTCGGCGTCGGCCCAGTCCAGTTCCACGAGTGGGTGGTCGGCAGCAACGATCCCACGAATAAGTCCGGTTGTCAACCAGTGGAGACTCAGTACGTCCTCGACGGTTGGCTGGGTCGGTAGCGGTCGGTACTCGATACGGAGCGAGCCACCCTCGCCGTCGCTGGCGTCGCCGCCGATGATCGGTCGCACCCACCGCCAGTAGGTGCCGTACTTGTGGATAAACTCCCAGACGGAGTCGACCGCGTCGGCTGTCTCCTCGGTCGGCGTTTCGCTCCACTCGCTGAGGAACGGGCCGCAGGTCCAGTCTTCGACCACGCGGTCGACGATGTCGGTCGGCGTCTCGATATCCTGTGGGCAGCAGGCCTTGGTTCGACCCCCCACGTTGACGGTCCCCTCGAACACCGGTATCCGGAGTTCGTGTGGCGTCTCGTCGACCAGTCGGTGTGGATCGTCGACCGAATTGTAGAGGTCTCCGGGCAGAAACGGTGAGTTGGTCGACAGCGCGAGTACCGGTCCCAGCGTTCGGATGGCGGCGTTGAAGTAGGTCGGAAACTGCGCCGTCTCCGGGATTTGGAGGTGGGGTTGGATCGAACTCGTGAGGGATTCGACGAGGATCGTCGAAAACCGGTGGTGTGCACCCGGTACGTCGAGTTCGATTCCGCCGCCCGCCTCGCGGACCAAGGTGTTGTCCATCGCGCAGTAGCGCGGTTTGGTCGGCATGTTGACCGCGGTCTGGATACCGTCGTGGGTGTCGACCAAATCGAGATAGCGCAGACTCCCCTCGGCGGGTGGAATCGTCCACATTCCATCGCAGATGAGCTGTTGGCCACGGGCCGAGAGGGCTTTCTGGAGCCCGCTCACTGACGCTTTGAGTTCGTCGGCCTGTGCGGCGACGCCCTCAGGATCGAACCGCTGGGGGCTGGCGTTGAGTTCGACGTTGTGGAGGCCGATCTCTCGGGCGTAGCCGCCATCTCCGAACACCGTCTCGTCGATTGGTGTGAGTGCGCCCGTTTCGTCGACTGCGTACAGTTCGAGTTCCAACCCGACTGCGGCCCCGTTGCTGTCGAAGGCCCCCGCTTCAAGCTCGGCCCGGAGTCGCTCGGCCTGCTCGGCCACCCGCCGGTCGAACGTCGACTGCGTGTCGGGATCGAGCGCCCGCCGCACTGCCGACAACACGGTGTCCATACCCCCTGCTACTGTGTCCGATCTGATAGTGTTTCGTGCTTGTGGCCGCGCCGCTTAGTTTTCTTCACAGTTCTGCTGTTCGGTATCATTGGTCGGGCCGACGGCTGGCTCGTAGAGATACTCACCAATGAGTCCGTGGAGCTGTCGATGGCCGCCTCGCGGGCTGTAGTCGATACCATGGTAGTGTTTGGCGGCATACCGTGGATGGAAGGCGTTGTACTCGTCGTGCACGTAGCAGTCAGTCGCACCGTCGCCGGTTTGAAACAGCATCACGTGGAGCTGTCGGTCCGCCAATGGGCCGTCTCGACGTGCCCACGAGCCAGCCTCGCTTCGGCCATCAGGGAGGGTTTTCCACGCCGACAGCGGCATTCGCTCGAAGCCGTAGGCTGCGAGTAGTCTGTCGACGTCCTCAACTGGGGCGTCGATTCGGCCCGCATACTCCCGGTCTTGGAGTTCGTAAGCTGCATACCCTACTCGGAGTCGACTGGCCAGTCGGTGGAGCTTCGGTAACACCGCCTCTCGACCTCGATTCCAGTAGGTTGCGGTCGGGCCGCGGTGGGTCGGTTGGAGGACACCATAGAGCAAGGCGAAACTGAGGACCGCCACAATCGGTGCTGCAATCACCATTGATAGAACGCTGTGTGGCCGCCGCGATAGGTTTTGTGCTATTCGTGAGTCGTTGGACCGGTGTTACTCGTGGGTAAACAGGAACGGTCGACCGTCGTGGTCGGCGCTCACACAGAGATCCATCACGTCCGACAGCGAGAGGCTGGTCTGGTCCTGTTTGCAGACCACGAGATAGTCGAACGGTTCGTCGCAGGCCGGACAGGCAATCGAGGTCGTGTTCTGGTAGGTCGCCATCATATCGTTGTCCCGCCGTGGCGTCAGGTAGTTCACGAGTTCTTGGAGCGATTCCGTCTCCTCATCGGGCGCGAGATCGTCCGTCTCGGTCGTCTCTGAGTCGTCCATGCAACAACTAGCCACACCACGAAAAATAAAGACATCGCTCAGCCGACTTCAGGCGTCGACCGAGAGACACGCAATCGCAGTTTCGACGGCGTCGACGGCGGTCTCACCGAACACATACGTGATCGGTTCGATGCCGAACGTACCCTCGTGGTAGAGAACCGATGGGGCGCGGTCTCGATCTTCGAGCAGCGACTGAATCCGCTCGGCGCGGTTCTCGTAGCTCGCATCGAACGCAACTGCCTCAAGCCCCTGCTCGTCGGCTGCCGCGAGCAGTTCATCGGAGGTGGCGAGGTTGACCGCGCCGCGAACCGAGGGGTCGACGGCCATCACTGCCAACAGCGTCGTAGCGACGTTTTCGGAAGCCCCGAACTCGGGATTTGATGGAACGTTGACCCGGCCTCGCATCGCGTGGACTCGGCCCGGAACCGCGGCGATATCGGTCTGGCTGTCGGCCTCGGGGAGTGCCATCCCGATGTTCGAACCGACGTTCGGGATGTGGTCGACGACTGCTGGCGTGTTGGAAAACAACCGAACAGCATGTCTCACATCACCCAAGACGTCGCGTTCGGCCTGAAGTCCTTTATTTTGGCCTCGCACACAGAGATCACACCCCATCCCTTCGAGGGCGGGCATTTCCTCTTCGTGGACTGCACAGATCGGCCCGCGGTCCTCGAAGGCCCGAATCAGATCCAGCAGCTCAGAGAGTGCTTCGTAGTCATCGAGTGTGCCCGTTGCAAACCCCTCGGCGATGTACTCGATGGTCTCGACCATTCGCGGGTTGTCGGCGAACCGCGGCTCGCCGGTCTGTTTGCCGCTGAGGTATTTGCTGACCGCGGCCTGTGAGATGCCGAGTTTGGTGGCGATCTCCTGCTGTGGCAACCCCCGGTCGTCGAGTTCGACCGCCAGCATCGACCGGGCAGTCGGCAGAAATCGGTCGACGACGATCTCACTCGGCAACTGGAGTGTCATCTGCCCTCACTCCCGTGTGTCATCAGTCTCGCTCCCGTAGGCGTCCCTCATTTGCAGGCGGTACTCGCTTCGGGGTTTTATGTATTTGTACGGGTCGATCCACGCTGCAGATCGAACAGTCGCCAGCAGCCTTCATCGAGGCGGAGTTCGGCCGAGATCTGTGTCTTCGTCCCATCTCTCGTGTGGCTGAATCCAAGCCGAACCCGGCTGGAGTCGTCCTGTAGGCGTTCGATCTCGCTTGCAATCGAGTGGTCGACTCCTTTGGTTCGTCGTAGTTCCTTCCGCGATACTCGGTCGGTAACTGCCCGAGAGTGGTAGAGGTCGTGAACTGCGGGATCGCCCGCATACAGCCGGTCGAAAAACGCACGCACGACGTCTTCCGGGCTCCCGTCGGTCGACTCCGTCGCCTCGTTCGCGCTGCGGTCAGCAGTCTCCGAGTTTCTTTGCGCGTTGGCTTCGGCGGCGACTGACGTAGACGAATCAACTGGATCTGGTGTGTCGACTGTATTGTCCGCATCACCATCCCCAGCAGTATACAGCAGGTGTTGGTAGGGTTCGTACTCAGTGGGGTCGACCATTCGACCGCTGTTTTCGAACTCTAACTGAATGGCTCCGACGAGATGCCGCATCTCGATTGTCCCATTCGATTGGGCCTCGCTGGCTGCCAACACGGCCGCCGTGTGGGCGATGGTTTTGATCTGGCCGCCGGTGAACTCAAAGGTCGAGAGGAACTCGTAGTCGACCTCGCCAACCGGGGCGTCGTCGGGGAATATCTCCGTCCAGATTGCGGTTCGAGTCGACTGCTGTGGCTGTTTGAACGAGACGGTGTGATCGAGTCGACGCTGGAAGGCCGAATCGATCTGTGAGGCGTAGTTGGTCGTCAGTAACACGATCCCGTCGTAGCGTTCGATTCGCTGGAGCAGGTAGTTCACCTCGGCGTTGGCATATCTGTCAGTCGAATCCGAGACCTCCGTCCGGCCGCCGAACACCGCATCAGCCTCATCAAAGAGCAAAATAGCGTTCGAGTTGGTCGCGGCTTCGAATATTTCTTCGAGGTTTTCCTCGGTCTCGCCGATATACTTCGAGACGACTGCGGAGAGATCGATTCGGTAGAGATCCATCCCCACATCGCCCGCCAGCAGTTCGGCGGCCATCGTTTTGCCCGTGCCTGACGGGCCCTCGAACAGCGCGACGACACCGGTGCCGCGGCTCGATCCCTCGGCAAATCCCCAGTCGCTGTAGATCGTCGACTGCTGTGTGATATGGGTCCGCACGAGCTGGAGTTTTCGCTCGGTTTCGGCTCTAAGTTGGATCTCGTCCCACTCGCTGTCAGGTTCGATCCGCTCGGCGAGCTCGCCCAGTCCGTCGGCCGATTGAGCGCTACAGCCCGCGTAGATATCCTCGGCAGTCAACGCCTTGTCGCCAGCGAGCGACCGGGCCGTCGACAGTGCGGCCCGAAGCTGGCCGTGGGTGAGTCGGAACGTCCCTGCAAGCACCTCGGAGTCGACTTCCTCTGGCAGTTCGGTTGCTTGTGACTCCCAGAACTCCCGCCGGAGGTCGACGGAGGGATACGGGAATGCGATGATGGCGTCGACCTCGCGGGCCATCGTCTCGGTCGGCGTCCACGAATCGCTGCCGGTGACGAAGACCTCTGTATCGAGGTCGGCAACGGAATCAAAAACGGCTTTGAGCGATGTGTTCAGTTCGGGATGGTCGGTCACCACTGTCGCGTTGGTGAGGTGGAGTGGTCGACCGAGCAGCGCGGCCTCCCGGCGAAGCCAGTCGAGCGCGTCGGCTGCCAGCACGGCTGCGAGATCGGCTTTTAATACTGGTCGGCGCTACAGACAGCCTCGACAGCGCGGTGTTTCTCGGTCGCTGGCCCGTACCAGTACAATCGGCGACCGTTCTCGGCAGAATCGGTGAGGGTTGCGAGTCGACTCTGGATTTCATTGTCGACGGCGAGGGAATCGAGAGTGGCGTCGGCTGTACAGTTGGCCAGTCCCCGTTCGCTGTGGCCGCTTTTGACGTGGTCGGCGAGCGTGGCGTCGAGTTCGGGGTCGACGCCGTCGTAGCCTTTGAGGTAGTCGACGATGCGTTCAGAGACGGTGATGAGTCGACCGCGCTTACCGAGATGCTCGGCAGGAGACGGCTGGAGTTCGATGAGGTCGTGCTGGCGGAGTGGCGAGTCGCTGCTAACGAGGGTTCCGGCAGCGAGGCGGTCGGTCCACGAGCAGCCGAACAGATTCTCGACGAAAAGCGGGGTCGGTCGAACGAGTGACTGATGATTGTGGACCTGCTGGAATCGCGTCCCATACTCCGTATCGATTTCTGGAGCCACAGCCAGCATGAGCACGTCGAGATGTCGACGCGACAGCCCACACGTCTCGGCGAGGACACGAATCCGGAGCCGCGTGTCGTCGGTGGTCCGGCAGTTTTCGCGTATTTCCGTAGTGAGCTCCGACACTTGTCGACGGTCCGCTTCGGGAACCGCGAGTGACAACTCCCGCGGGTCCGGCAGGGGACCTTCAGCCTCAGCTCTCGACGCCCCCTCACCCGATGATTCAGGGCGCTCGCTCTCCTCGCCGGGATTGTACGCTTCCAGGATGGCGTCGACTCGATCAAGCTCCGCGCGTAGATGTTCGTGGGTCGACGCGTAGCTCATAACTCGTCTGGCGAGACGGGGATGGTCGTCATCTTAACCGCAGTTTGCTCCGTGATCCCTGTTAAAATGTTGGCACGAGAGTATTTATACAAAGACGAGGGAAAATCCGACTGAGAGAATGGGGTTTCGCTCATCGCGTCGGTCACAGACCCAAGAGACTGATGTCGCAGGGCAGACTGCCCGCCACCGGCAGTCGACCACCCAGCAAGAGTTCTCGACTGGGGCCATCTGGACGACCGACACTGACCGTGCAGAACAGCATTTCGGGATGCAGATACCCGATGATAGAATCCTCCAGCGGTTACAGATCGCTGAGGATACTCACGGACCACAGGTCCACGACTGGATTGAGGAGGGGATGACCGCCGAAATTCTCGGCAAAACGTGGGATATGGAGACCTTCCGCCAGCGACAGGCCGAGCGTCCGTCTGAAGTACCAACCAACATTGAGCGGCAGAACAAGCGATCACTCCAGCGCAGCGAAAAAGCCGCTGTCGACACTGGCGCGGCTGGTGAGACTGGTGTTCCAGAGCCGGTTCGAGACGTGATTTCGTCGACTGGCCGGTCGCTGGACGCCTCGATCCAGCGAGCGATGGAAGACCGGATGGGCGATTCGTTCGGTGACGTCCAGATTCATACAGGGTCGACGGCGGCTGCGGCCTGTGAATCGATCAATGCGCGTGCGTTCACGGTCGGGAGTCATATTGCGTTCAATCAGGGCGAGTATGATCCCGAATCACCAGAGGGTCAGCATGTATTGGCTCACGAGTTAGCGCACGTGAGGCAACAGACTGGCAGCACGGTGTCGATGTTACCGCAGGAAAATGTAGAACTGGAGGTCGACCCAGATCCTGCATTGGAGCGTGAGGCCGAAGAGACGGCTCAACAGGTAATGAAGGGCGGAGCGTTGGATATTCAACGAATGTCTGAGACGGAGGTCCACGTACAGCGGGCAGGCCTCGGGAGCATCAGCCGCGATGAGACGAGGTCGCCCGGTGACCGTCCAGAGCAGCCGCCCCAACCGACCCAGTCGGACCAACAGCCAGTCGACATCGACGTCGACGAAATCAAAGCCGATCCAGAGACGCTGGCAGACGAAGTCCAACAAATCAAAGCCAATCAACAGTTGGTCATGAAAACACTGACCGAAGCCAAGCCGGGTGCGACGAGTGCACCTGGTATGGATGACTTGGCCCAAACTGCAATCAAGGGTGCCAGCGGCTCACTTGTGAGTGCAGGCGCAGGTGCGGCCATTGGAACGGTCCTTGGTGGTCCGATTGGGACTGCCCTCGGGGCTGGCGTCGGTGCTGTTGCCGGTATGGCCAGCGATCTCACCAAGCAGGGCGTCGACTACGCTGGTGACCGGCTCCTCGATAGCCAAGCCCAAGACCTAGAACAGATGTACAGCGAGATGACCCGGATGTACAAGGAACTGAAAGAAGGGTCTGACTTCTCGAATCTTGAAGGCAAAGCTCAGAGCAGGAGTGAATGAGTATGGATGCGATAATCACCGGTGAAAACGAAGAAATTGTTGGCCTCAGCGTTATCGACAACAAAGATGTTGAAAACCTAATCGAGATTGGCGAAAATGGTGAGATCACTGGCCATGACTCAGATGGCTACCCCGACAAGGCAGCCAATCGAACTGATAATGATAACGAGTATGTTGAGCAGGCCCGTCGATACGCCAAATACTATGTCTACCAACAGCGCGGCTACGATACAGTCGACCACGCCGAAAACCCCGAGTACGTCAACGCTGTTCGAGAAGCCATAACCGATCTGTCGGCGTCCGACTTCGAGCAGTATTTCGGGCCACTACATCAGCAGATTCGAAGCCATCACGACGAGAGCGTCCAGCGGCTCGTCGACCTCCCGGCTGGTGTTCGGGCCGAAGATGCGGTGGTTTACGAACTCGATGTCTATCTTGGCGTCGACCTCGAAGATGATGCCGTCTCGGACACTGCTGAAGCCGTCGCAGCATCACATGGTCTGGATTTCGAGGCCGCGACCGCAGAGACGGTCTCAGCGGCCACCCAGCCAGACCTCGTCGACTGGGAGGCGGTTGGCGAACACGTCATTGAGACCACCGACGTCGACGATATCCCACTGGAAATCGCCGCCGTGTCCGGGATTCACGTCGGCTACCCCGATGCTCGTGGCGAACATCAGGTCCAACGGGCAGACGATCCGCTTGATCGAGAGCCCGATGCGACAATCGAACTGATCCCCGCCGATCCCGGCGGTTTCGAGGCGTTCCGCGACTATATCGACCACCACCTTCGGTGTCAGGTCCGGGACTGTTTCGCCGGGATGGGTCTGCTTCCACCGGAACCGTTCCAGACCATTGGGTTCGGGAAGTTCATCTACGCTCGTCGGTACGACCACTACGACCTCTATCCGACATTCCACACAACAGATACTGATTCTGGTGGGCTGTTCGGCTAACTGCTCTGATCTGACTGAGTCCGGTCGACCCCAGAACAGTATCCTTTTCGCATCGCTGGTCGACCCTCAACTATGACACTGGGCGACGATACGCAGGCAGCCATCGACGAGGCAGCCACGGCCATCGAGGCGGGCGAGGCAGTGGTCTACCCGACCGAAACCGTCTACGGACTGGGTGCGGACGCGACCGACGACGAGGCCGTCGACCGCATCTTCGCAATCAAAGACCGCCCCTACCACAGGCCGCTCTCGGTAGCCTTCCCCGACCGCGAGACTGCCCGCCAGTACACCGAGCCGACCGAGCGCGAACGCGACTTTATGAACCAGTTCCTCCCCGGTCCAGTGACCGTCGTCGTCGACCGCAAACCCACACTCCCCGATATTCTCACCAGCGGTCGGAGTCGTGTCGGCGTGCGGATTCCGGCCAATGACGTCGCGCTGGCACTCTGCCGGGCGGCGGGACCGATCACCGCCACCAGCGCCAATCGGAGCGGTCAGCCGAGTGCCCGACTGCCCGATGACCTTTCGGCCTCGGTCCGTGAGGCCGTGAGGGTGATCATCGATACCGGCCAGACACCCGGCACTGAGAGCACGGTCGTCGACATCGAAGCCAACAAGATTCATCGCCGCGGGGCACAGGTTGCCGAAATCGAGGCGTGGCTCGCTGACAACTAGTCGTTGTCGACGGTGGGCTGTCAACCATCCGTACAAAGGATTAATACAATCTGGCTGGTAAATACCAGCCAGTATCGAACCGCATCATGTCAGCGAATCCTCCCCTCACCAGCCGTGGCAAATACCGAGTCATTCGTCGTGAGCCGGGGTATCTCGTCATGTACTCCGCCGATGGCGAGCCGGCGACAGTCGGCACTCGGGGGTACGACCGACGGCTTCAGGAGACCGTCGACGAGATCCAACAGGGCGACGGGCTGAAGCTGGTGGCCACGGGGATTCACGATGCACGGACGGTGGGCCGATTCGAATCGGTGAAGATCATCGACCGACGGTCGATCCGGCTGTTTTCCCGGTCGGCACCGACGCCCGAACCGTTTGCGGAGCTGTGGGCCGACAGCGACGGTGAGACCGCAACCGGCGGCTTCCAAACCGAAAGCGGCGACTATACGGCCGATATCATTCTCGAACCCGAGTCGACGGAACTGTTGACGCTGTTTTGGAACGGACTGCTCGATTTCGAATCGCAGTTCAAAAACCGGACGTTCGGCGACCAACACCCGACTGACGTCCTCATTTTTAATAACGAAACCACCGAGTACATCACGATCATCTATCACGCGGAGATAACCGAGACGCTCGAAGAGATCTACCGGCTCTATCTGTCGGAGTATGACGCCGAAACCGATACTGGCGACCGGTTCAAAGCCGAGTTACTGTATCCCGAGTACCGGCAGTTCAGACCCAATATCCCCGAGGATGTGCCGTCTCAGACTGTGTTGGAGTCCGAAGAAAATCCGTTTCCCCGCATGTCGCGTGTCTCCGGGCCGCCGTTGGATCGCCTGCAGTCCGCAGCTCAAAACGGCGGGAGCGAGTCGTCGACTCCGACAAACGGTTCGTCGACCAACACCGAATCGCCGTCATCAGATACCGTTGCCTCCGATGAGGCACCCTCCGACGCCGAGTCGACCGACGAGGAGTCGACGGAGTCGACCGACGACCAGCCGCCGTGGGCCGAGGAGTTGGAGATGGAACTCTCCCACTCGTGGACCAAGGAGTCGGCCGTCACGATGGCCGACTACGGCGGTCGACCGGAGCTAACTGAGACGATTCGAAACAGCGTTATCGTCCCGTTCCGGGACCGCCCCGAGCAGGCCAAACAGCTCGGCGTTCCGGTACCGAGCCTGCTGCTGTACGGCCCGCCGGGCACCGGGAAAACCTATCTCGCAAAGGCTCTCGCTGGAGAGATCGGTTACCCCTACGTGACGCTCAGCGGTGGCGACATGCTGTCGCGGTATATCAACGCCAGCACGGAGAACGTCAACGAACTGTTTGCCGAGGCGCGAGCCCTTGCCGAGCACGCGGGTGGGGCTCTCATCTTCATCGACGAGATCGACTCCGTGCTCAAGGCCCGGAATTCGACCAACCAGCACGCCGAAGACCAGAAGGTCGTCAACGAGTTCCTCACCCAGATCGAGAACGTCGGTGAGGAAAACATCCTCTTCATGGGGGCGACGAACGTTCACGACGAACTCGATTCGGCGGCGCTCAGCCGGTTCGACAAGGAGCTGTTCGTCGGCTTGCCCGAAGAACAGACCCGCCGAGAGATCATCACAACCCATCTCTCGGATCGTGCCCACTCGGTGACCGACGACGAAATTGCCGACCTCGCTGCGTCGACCGATGGCTACTCGGCCCGTGATCTCACGAAGATCGTCACCGATGCCGCTCGACGGACTCTCGTCGACCCGGATCGTGACGAGATCTCGTTTGATGCGTGTCAGGACGCTCTCTCCGAGTTCGCCACCTAACCCGGTGAGTGACTGACCGGCCGCAGCAACGACTCAGAGGCCGAGCAGTGATTTCAACGACCGCGTTTTCACGCCACACTCTGTCCGGTAGTCGCAGCTCTCACAGCGGTTGTCGTTGACTCGCGGCGGTGGGCCATCCATCGACCGCACGGTTCGGAGGACGCGACGGTAGTCGGCGGTCCGTCGACAGGTCAACTCGACCTCACGGACGATCCCAACCGCTGGATACTCGACGAGGGCGCGGGGGATCTCCTGTTCACGCTCCCAAGCAAGTGCGTTTGCGGCCGCTACCGCCCGGACAGACTGTGGCTCCCAGACACCGTTCTCGGGTGGGGTTCCCGGCGAAATTACGGTCGGTACTGGTGGCTCTGACCCACCGGCCAGCAGTTTGTGAATCCGTCCGTGGCAGTCCTTTCCTTCCACGAAGTAGTCCCGCTCGACCGGGTTACAGAGCGCCTTCCAGTCGACGCGGCTCGACAGCTCACCCAGTGCCTCCCGATAGGCTGTCGGCGAGCAGTTGATTGGAAGCTCGGCGAGCGTTTCGTCGTCGGCTGTTCGGAGGTCGTCGTACTGAAACGCGAGTGCTTGCCGGGCTTCGGCTTCGGGTGGCGGTCCCCGGTCGTCGTCGGTGCGGGCGTAGTAGAGCTGTCGGGGGCAGTAGGCGGCCCGACTCAGGTCGCTGAACGTCGGCATACCAGCCCGTGGTCGACTGTTCGTATTTGAAAGTACGCACCGCTGGAGGACAGACGGGAGAGAGCGTTAGAACGAGGTGTCGGTTTCGAGGTCTTCGGTGGCCTCTTCGAGGCCGTCTTCGCGGGCGTCGCGGGCGAGTTGGTTCGTGAGATCCGAGTCGGTCAGCAGTTCGCGGAACTCGTCGCGGAACCGGTCGTTGGCCCGCGTCGACCGGAGATCGGCCTCGACAATCACGCTGTAGTGGCGGGCAGTTGCCTCGGTGATATCGAGTTTGTCGGCACGCTCAGACAGTGGTACATCCTCGACGATCAGTCGACGGAGGTCGTCGAGATCGAACTCGGCGTCGCGGTCGGATTCTCGAACGAGGTGGAGATCGAGTCGGGCCTCGAAGACGCTGTCGACGTCAGCTTCGAGTTCGGCGGCGATCTCGCGGTCGGAGCCCTCGGCGTAGTACAACTGTACCACTTGACTGAGTGTCTCGTCGTCGAACTCGGTGTCGAAGGCGTACCGCTCTCGCATACGACCGATCAGTTCGAGCAGTCGCTGGGTGGCATCACCCCCCGTGTCAGTCAACGAACCCGGCGATTCCGACTGGCTCTCGGTGACGGTGTCCGAACCAGTGGCATCGATGAAGATATCCCGGAGTTCGGCAGTCTTGTCGTCCATAGGTGGAACCATCCACAGTGTCGGTATATAAAAATCTGTCTGCATGCTCACATGGTGACAACAATCGACCAAAACCTATCAGCAGTGTCGACAGTCGTCATGTAAACCGAACCTTTGAATATAGTTTACGAGAGGTTCCCTGTATGGCAACTTCGACCGAATCAGTCGACTTAGTCGACGGCGATACCGTCAGCAACATCGCCCGTGCGGCGCTGTTTGCCGCGCTTGTGGCGGCCTTTTCGTACGTTTCGTTCCCGAATCCACTCGCACCGGGTATTCCAGTCACGCTGCAGGTCGTCGGCGTCTTCCTTGCCGGGATCATGCTCGGCCCAGTGTGGGGAACCGGTGCGCTGGCGCTGTATCTCGCCGCTGGGGCGATTGGTGTTCCCGTGTTCGCCGGTGGCTCTGCAGGACTCGGCTATCTCATCGGCGCGCCGACGTTCGGCTATCTTTGGTCGTATTTGATCGCCGCAGGCGTCATCGGCTTCATCGTTCACCGAGGCATGGAGCTTCGTGATTACAACGAGGTCGGCGTACCCCTGCTTGTCGGGGCAATGGTCGCCGGAACGGTCGTCATCTACGCGATGGGAACGGTTGGGTATGCAGTGATCCAAGACATCGGTCTCGTCGAGTCCTTTACCGTCTCGGCGCTCGCGTTCGTTCCCTTCGAGGCCGTCAAAATCGCCGCCGTGATCGGCATCCTCCGAAGCGACGCGATTGCGGCCACCTAAGCGATGCTTCAGGCACGCGACCTCGTCGCCCGCTACGGCGAGACGACCGCCGTCGACGAGGTCTCGCTCCGAATCGACACCGGCGAGTACGTCCTCATCGTCGGGCCCAATGGCTCGGGAAAGACGACACTCGTCCGGCAGTTCAACGGGCTCGAAACGCCCGACGAGGGTGAGATGCTGGTCAACGGTAGGCCAGTTGCGGAGGATCTGGTTGCGGCCCGACAGGCCGTCGGCATGGTGTTTCAGGAGCCGCGGGATGCGTTCGTGGCGTCGACCATCGGTGCTGACGTGGCATTTGGGCCTCGAAACCTCGGCTGTTCGCACAGCGAGGTCGACCGCCGGGTCGAGGAGTCGCTGGCGGCGGTCAACCTCGCTGGGCGTGAGGGCGACCGGATCGACGAACTATCGGGTGGCGAACGCGAGCGGGTCGCCATCGCTGGTGCGCTGGCGATGGAGCCGGATCATCTCGTCTTGGACGAGCCGCTGACCGGACTCGACGAGCCAGCCCGTCGAGCCGTCCTTTCGCGGGTTTCGGCGCTCCACGACGCCGGTACCAGCATCATCGTGGTCACCCACGACCTCCGCGGCGTCTTGGAGGCCGCCGACCGCGTGATCGGGATGGCCGATGGGCAGATTGCGTTCGATACCGACGCCGAGGCTGCCCGTGAGAAACTGGCCGCGCTCGATGTGTACGTGCCGCCCGACAGCACAGACAGCACAGACAGCACCGGGTCGGAGCAATCGCCGTCGACACCCGGGCCAGAAAATGCTTGAGTACCAGCCGGGCGACTCGTTGGCCCACCAGCTCGATCCGCGGACCAAACTCCTGTTCCAGCTCAGCTTTGCGGCCGCCGCGTTCGCCTATACGAGTCCGCATGGGGTAGCCATGTTCGGCCTGTTGGGCTTGGTCGCACTCGCTGGAGCCGACACCAACCCCCTGCGGGTGATCTGGGCCTACCGGTTCGTCCTCCCGTTTCTGGTGGCCGCACCGCTGGTCGCTATGCTCACCTTCGGGTCGCCGTGGCTCGTCGTTGGCGACGCCGTCGACCCCGCGTTGGCGAGCCTCCGAAATCTCATCGTGCTGGTCGTCTGTGGCGGCTACGTTCGGACCACCTCGATCACCGCCTCACGGGCGGCGATTCAGTCGACCGTGCCCGGTCGACCGGGCCAGTTTCTGGGATTGGGAGTTGAACTCGTCGCCCGGTTCCTCCCGGTGTTGCGTCAGGATCTGTTTGCGATCCGAGACGCCGAGGCTGCCCGACTCGGCACTGATCGGCCGCTCCGCGAGCGAATAATTACGCTGACGACCAGCGGGCTCAATCGGGCCTTTCGGCGGGCCGACCGGCTCTCGCTGGCGATGCAGGCACGGTGTCTCTCGTGGAACCCGACGCTGCCGCCGCTCCGATTTGGGTTGGTCGACCTGCCCGTCGTTGGGGTGTCGGTTGGGTTGCTCGTTGTCGGACTCGCTCAGGTGGTTCTGTAATCCATGACAGAATAGCGAGAATAGACAGCTATTTGATGAAAACGCGAAAACCGTGTCGCAATGGTCCTTGGTGTCGTTCTTTCGGCGCTGGTTGGGTTCACGTTCGTGATGGCCGCGGCGTATGCCGGGACGTTACGGGCGTTGGAGGTTTATTTTGATCCGACACAGGATAGTGTGTTTCTGAGCGACGACACCGACCCACCGAACAGACGCTGATCTGCTTAGTTCTCTTCGTACTGTCGGGCGATTCGCTGGAGTGCGTCAGTGATGCCCTCTATCGCAACGAGGAACCGCCAACCCAAATACACCACCCCACACAAAAGACCCAGCAAGAGTCCATACAAGATCTGTTGGGCAATGATGATTGCGTAGGCGAAGACCAGCAGATAACCAATCCCGAGTCCAACTCGCCACGACCGTGGCACTGACCGCGGAGACCACTCAGACATAGTTCATCTTTCGAACTGTGTCACAGAGAGATATCAGTTGTTATGGTCATATGGCTGTCGTCGACGGGTGTTCGGGTGAGGTGCTGCTGGCAGTGGCTCTGCCAATAGGTAGGAGATCAGTTTTCGAACTCAATGCGTTGGTCGTCGCTGTTCCACGTTTCTTTGAGTTCGCTTTCGGTGGTGGCCTCGTCGATCAGTTGGTGGTAGTTTCGAGCGACGTCTCTGATCGTCAGCGAGCCGATCACCTCCAACTCCTCGGCGACCGGGATCGCCGAGACGTTGTGGCGGTTCATCCGCTTGATGGCGATTCGGACCGGCATCGTCGGCGACACCGAGCCTGAGGATCGTGCCATGACTTTCTTCACAGGAATTTCTTCAAACGGGCGGTTCGACAGACAGCCCGCTTTGACCACGTGGTACTCGGCCAGTAGCCCGACTGGCTCGCCGTCGTGGGTGACCGTCAGTGGTCGACCACGCCGTTTGAGGAGCTTTCGAGACGCGGTTCGGAGATCGGCGGTGACAGGGACGGTCACCATCCCTGAACGCATGATATCTTGTACTTGCATAGGGAACCATCCTCACGCTGCCCGTGACACTAGCTCCCAGTATTCGGTCGATGAAAATAAATGTATGTGACAAGTTGTCAAACCGAGTACAGTGGCTGTCAACCCACAGAGGGGTGTGGTGGCTGGGTTTGGATTACTTCCGGCTGCCGTCGACATCGATTGCGTCGACGGGGCAGATATCCACACAGAGCATGCAGTCGATACACTGGTCTTCGCGGGTGGGTTCGACCTTCTTTTCGCTGGCGGGATGGTCGGGGGTCTCAACCCACGTGAAGACGTCGACGGGGCAGTTTTCGAGACACGCGCCGTCGGCAACGCAGATATCGTAGTCGACGGCGACGTGGGTGCCGTGGATGCCCAGTGTTTCGGGTGGGTCGACGGGGCCCCAGACGTCGACGCCGTTTTCCTCACCTACCTTTTGTCTGTTTACATCGAAGTTCGGGTCAATAGCCATTACTGAATGGTCGTGAGGCGGCTACTTAAGGGCGTTCTTGGCAGGGTCCATCTCACTGGCGATGATCCCAATCAGCGGAGATACGTCTCGACTGCATCGATAACCTCGTCGACGAACGCCTCGGAGAGTCGACCTTGCCATGCGACGAAATCTTCGCCCCGTGGCGAGTGGATTGCCCATGGAGAAACGAATGATTCGCGTGGTGTCCCACCCACGTCCCATAGCTTGGATTCTAGTGACAGCGAGTCACTGTATGCTTTCGTCGAAATAGCGACGGCGATATACTGTTGATCTCCAAATGGGTGTGATTCGTTGTTGACGATCAGCCATGGTCGCTGTCGGTCCTCGCCTATTTTAAATGGATCAACACTCCGAACGACATCTCCGCGTTCGGGCTCCATCTACTCGTCCTGCTCGCTGGGGTGGGGTTGATCCGGAGCAGCAGTGTCCCACGCTTCTGGATCGATCCCGCCATCGTCTCCGTCGAGGTGTTCGGAAACTGTATGGAGCGCATACGCATCCCGTACTCGGTCGATATCGGTCGTTAACGCCCAGTACTCCCCCTTGTGTCGGACGAGATCCCGTTTTTTGAGTCGACTGAGAGCAGTCCCGACCGTGTTTGGATCTTCGTCGATTCCGGCTGCGATCTCCGAACGAGTGAACGCCTGCTCTTGGTTCGTGTACAAATACGTGAGTACCTGCTCGGGGACACTCGGACCGGTTGGCAACTCGCCGGTTTCGAACTCGTCGATACGAACGGGCATACACTGTACCTAGTGTGCTGTCGTAATGAATGTATTGTCGTGCTTGACCGTCAATCAGTCGACCAGTGCAGTCGACGCTCTTGGTTACGGTCTGCTGTGATTCCGCGGTAACAGCCGATACAAAAAAACCGGACAGAAGCGAAGTCGACTGATCAGGCCGTGGCTTCGAGTTCGTCGCCCTCGGCGGCCTGCTTTCGGGCGTAGGCCGCAAAGTTCTCGAAGAGCTGTTTGGCTTCGCAGGCGGCGTCGTACTGTTCAGATGAGATCTCGCTGAGCACACGGTCGACCTGCTCGTCGCCCAATCGCTCCCGTTTGCTTTCAGCGATTTCGCGGGCGGTTTCGATGTCGTACTCCGGATGGAACTGCACGCCCCAACAGTGGTCCCGGCGGAAGCCGTGGACACCGTACTCGTTGCGAGCGATCAGTTCCGCACCCGGTGGGAGTTCGATGACCGAATCGCCGTGGCTAGTGAAGACGGTGAATGCCTCGCCCATGCCCGCAAAGAGAGGGTCGTCGTCGACCTGTTCGATTTCGTTGTAGCCGAGTTCGAAGTCGTCCATCCCAGAGACCCGACCACCGAGGGCTTCGGCCACCACCTGGTGGCCATAACAGATGCCGAGGATCGGGACGCCATCGGCGGCGGCCCGACCCACGTAGTCGACAAGCGGGCCGATCCAGTCTTTGTCCCAGTAAACCGAGGCCCGCGAGCCGGTGACGACCAATGCGTCGAACTCGGTGGTCGGCGGGAGGTTGCCGTTGTTCACGTCGAACTCGACGAGGTCGGCATCGAGTTCGCGTCTGAAGTTCCGTGTCGTGTTGGGGTCGTCGTGAGCCGCCTGCAGAAGCCCAAACCGTAGCCGTTCCATTACCAGCAGACAGGAGAGCCGTAACTAAGTGCCTTGCGTCGCGCGCGGCTTCTGCCGGTCTCGGCGAGCCTACTTACTTCTCTCACCGCTCGACTCCAGAAACCCGACCAACTCGTCGTTGACCGCCGCCGACCGCTCGACGGTAAGCAGGTGGCCAGCCTCGGGGTACTCTAGAAACTCGCCCTTTGGGAGGTCCTCGGCCAACCGCTGGCTCGCCTCGCCGTCGACAACCCTATCGTCGCCCCCGGCGACGACGAGCGCCGGACGCGTGATCTCGTACAGTGGCTCGGCATCGAACCCTTCGATGGCGGCCAGTTGGGCCTGCTGGACCGCGGGGGGAGCGTCTTCGTCTGCTCGCCAGTCGACGATTCGGTCGACGACTTCGGGGTGTGCCTCGCAGAATTCGGTCGACAGCAGCGCAGTCGTCGAGGCTCGGAGACCGTTGGTATCGGCAGGATCTGCCCGGATGTCGGATGGATCGAACGCCTCGCCCGAGGCTGGGGTGCCGATCAGCGTGAGGCTCTCGGCGCGGCTGGTGTGGCGGGCCGCGGCGAGGGCCACACAGCCGCCGAGGCCACAGCCGACGAGGTGGGCGCGGCGAACGTTCGCGTCGACCAAGACGGCTTCCAGATCGTCGACCAGATCGGCCATCGAGTATGGGCCGTCAGGGGAATCTGATCGGCCACAGCCGCGGTGATCGTAGACGATAGTCTCGAAGAGGCCAGCGAGGGCGTTGTACTGCCAGCCCCATTGCCACGCGCCGAGAGCGAGGTCACCGACGAAGACGACGGTTTCTGCGTCGGGAGCGGCGGCGTCGACGTCGTAGTAGATCGAACAGCCATCCGAATCTGCGTACGTCATTACGTAGCAGTCGGGAGTGAGTGTGAAAAGCAACCGTGTTTGGTGGGGCCATTTCGACTCGGTACGACCGTTGGACACGACCCAAGTCGACGCCTTAAGGATGAGCGAGACCCACCAGTCGACCACCTACCTAGATGGCGTCTCCAGCAGAGATCCTCCGCGTCGACCCGGATGCAGACGACGAGGAGATCAAACAGGCCTACCGAGACCGAGTCAAAGAGACACATCCGGATCTCGGCGGCTCCGAAGAGGCATTCAAACGCGTCGAACGAGCCTATCAAGCTCTCACCGAGACGGGAGCCGACGACCCTCTCGAAGACGACGATTTCATCGGCGCGACTGTCCAGCCCGAACCCGAAGAGGAGCCAGCCACAGTCGACTATCTCAACTATGATGTCCTCAAAGACTACGGCTGGGAACTCGATGACGACGACCTCTTCGAGAAGGCCGCGAGGGTAGATCTCGATGAAGTCGACTTCGGTCGCTTCGAGGTCGAAGACGACGAAACGCTGCTGGAGGCCGCCGAGCGAAGCGGTCACGCTTGGCCCTTTGCCTGCCGCGGCGGGGCGTGTGCAAACTGCGCGGTCGCGCTGCTTGAAGGCGAACTCTCGCAGTTGGTCGACCACATTCTCTCCGAGGACCTGCTTGAGCAGGGCATCCGGCTCTCGTGTAATGGTCGACCGACGACTGACGAACTGAAAGTCGTCTACAACATCAAACACCGTCCTGACCTCGACGACCTCCGACTGCCGCCGGACCGCTTCGAGAAGGCCCAAGCCGACGACTGACGAGGTACCGTCGACTGAAGACGACAGACCACCGACGACTGATTCTGCCGACACGGACCAAAGGACCATACCAGTCACCCCCCTACAGGAGGTATGTTCACTGGGCGAACCGACACCCCGTGTTGTCTCTGCGGGCAGGCCAAAACCACCAGTCGCATCGAAGTCCCGCCGCGGGCGGTGACGCTGATGGAAAACAGCGGGCCGATTGCGTGGCAGGATATCGTCAGCCCGGTGACCCTCCAGTTCTGTGCCGACGACTGGGACCTCGTTGCTGATCTCGCTCTTGAGATGGGCCACCATCCACTCTCGCGGTGTAACGTCGCCTACGCTTCCTTCGACCTCCGGGAGGATTTCGAGGCCATGCTCAACGAGACCAGAGAACCCAACCAGACCGAACTCGAAAGTCGACTGCTCGACCGAAGCCGGGAGGTCTTGGAGTCGGCTGACGATCCACTGACTGAACAGCGAGCACTCGTTGAGGCGACGATCATTGAGGTCGCAATGGACGAACTCGACGTGGCCGAGGCAGCCGTCGACTGAGTCGTTTCGAGTCTTGCTGAACTGAAACTGCAGTACGATCCGGAATCCCTCCCATGGTCGGTATGGCTTATTCGCCGGTATACCGTCTAGACAGTGTATGGAGACGTTCGAACACTATATTGACGGCGAGTGGGTCGAGGGCGACGAGACATTCACGAGCACCAATCCAGCGACGGGTGAGGCGTTGGGCGAATTCCCACGGGGCACTGACGAAGACGTCGACCGAGCTATCGCCGCGGCCGACGAGGCAGCCGACGAGTGGCGCAACCTCTCGTATCCGAACCGCGCGGAGTATCTCTGGGATGTCTACGAAGAACTAAAGGATAGAACCGACGAACTCGGCGAACTCGTCACCCGCGAGTGTGGCAAGGAGATCAACGAGGGCCGGGCCGACATCGTCGAGGCCGCCCACATGGTCGAATGGGCCGCCGGCAACGCCCGCCATCCCCACGGCGATGTCGTCCCCTCCGAAATCGGCTCGAAAGATGCCTACATGCGGCGGAAACCCCGCGGCGTCGTCGGCTGTATCACACCGTGGAACTTCCCGATTGCAATTCCGTTCTGGCATATGGCTGTGGCACTCGTCGAGGGGAACACGGTCGTCTGGAAGCCCGCCGAACAGACGCCACGCTGTGCCCAAGCCATTGCCGAACTCATGGTCGACGCCGGGATTCCGGATGGCGTGTTCAACATGATTCAGGGGTACGGCGACGCCGGAGCCGCCATCGTCGACCACGACGACGTGGCGACAGTCCTCTTTACGGGCAGCGCCGAGGTCGGCCATCATATCGCCGATCAGGTCGGTGGGACGCCCGGCAAACTCGCGGCCTGTGAGATGGGCGGCAAAAACGCGGTCGTCATCACCGATGAGGCGGATCTCGATCTCGCTGTTCCGGCGGCTGTGCTGTCGGGGTTCAAAACGACAGGCCAGCGCTGTGTGTCGGCCGAGCGGCTCATCGTCCACACCGATGTCTACGAGGAGTTCAAAGAACGGTATGTCGCCGCAGCCGAGCGAGTTGCGGTCGGAGATCCGCTCGACGAAGACACGTTCATGGGACCACTGATCGAGGCCGAACACAAGGAGAAGGTGCTGGCTGGCAACGAGCGGGCCCGCGAGGAGGGCGCGAACGTGTTGGTCGACCGCGGCGAACTCAGTGAGGAAGAAATTCCAGAGGGCCACGAAGATGGCCACTGGACCGGCCCGTTCGTCTACGAAATCGAGTACGACGAGTCGCTCGAATGTATCCGCGAGGAGGTCTTCGGCCCCCACGTCGCGCTCATCGAGTACGACGGCGATATCGAGCGCGCCGTCGAACTGCAGAACGCGACCCCCTACGGGCTTGCGGGCTCGATTATCTCCGAGGACTACAGACAAATCAACTACTACCGCGATCACGCCGACCTCGGACTGGCCTACGGGAACCTCCCGTGTATCGGTGCGGAAGTCCAACTGCCGTTCGGCGGCGTCAAGAAATCCGGCAACGGCTACCCCTCGGCCCGTGAAGTCATCGAAGCCGTCACCGAGCGGACCGCGTGGACACTGAACAACGCGCCCGAAATCGAGTTGGCGCAGGGCCTGTCGGCTGACGTGAAGACCGACGACGACTGAGGCGAACTGAATTACAGACTGACAATCAATTCTGACTTTATAATTAATAACATATGTACCGCGTACTTGTTCCGGTCGACGACAATGAAGATCGCGCTCGCAGACAGGCATCGTTCGTTGCCGGCCTTCCGAACGCTGACGAGGCGGTCGAAGCATACCTCCTGTTCGTCTTTACCGATGGGGCAGGTGCGACGGAGATGCCCACAGAGTTGCAGCGATTCAACTCCGCCGAGCGCGTCGCGTCGGTCCGCCGCGCGGAGGAATGCCTCGAAGACGCCGGTGTCGACTACCAGCTCCTCGAAGACAGTGGCGAGGTAGCCGACGACATTATTCAGGACGCGGAGGACCTCGATGTCGACCTCATCGTCCTCGGGGGAAGCAAACGCTCGCCCGCCGGCAAGCTGCTGTTCGGCTCGGTCACACAGGAAGTCCTCCTCAACACCGACCGCCCCGCCACAGTCACCGGCGGCGGGGGCTAGTCCGAGAGCGGGTTACTCAGGGTGTGTCGACCGATTGAGACGCAGCGTTGATGCTTATCTCAACCCTCAAAGCTGAATATAACGCTCGTACCTACAAGTGGATCCTAAACCCAATTCTGCTTGTCATAAAATTGAACCCTTTCAAGAAATCAATGAGTCACTGTAACAGTGGTTTTGAGATTGTCACGTGATCCTGATAGGTCAGACTCAAGCTCAGCAGGATTCTTTATGATATAATCCGGATCGTAAATAAAGCAGAGCAAAGTTTCTATTTTCGAGGAGTTACGGTACTGTTCCTTATCCTTCGCTAGGTCCTTCAGAATCCTCTTTTTATTCATCGATTCTGATGCCAACTTCACTTCTATACCAATTTTATTAGTCTCAAGCAGAAAGTCAACACGTGGATTGACCGTTGAATGTTGCTCTGTGTGAGACTCTGTTCTAACATCATCGAAGTTGATTTTGAGTAACGCTTGGAGTATGTATTGGACATCATATTCATCCTTAACAAGTAGCGGCTCCCGGTCTCTCTGTCGTTCATCCAGCTGTCGAACTACAGCACCAAATCTATCGAAAATTCTCTCAACATATGAAATAGCATCATCTTCGGGAGATGCTAATTTAGATGCATCAGATAAAATTTCGTTAGGAAATCTTAATTGAAAGAAATCGAAAAGAGTCTTATTGAAAAGGTCTGCATTTGAAATGTTTTTAGGACCATATTCTAATTCGTCAGCGCTTGGTATCCAAACACTTCCATGTCCGCCATCCTCTGGAAAATCGAATGATATGCCTTCTTCAGCAATAGAAAAACGGATCTCATCAAACGAGCTTTCAGATTTTCCCTCTACAACTTTCGATGAGGTGTTACTAAATCCTCTCCCGGTATTTTGAGTATAACTGATTCGCTCGTATTCGCCTTCTACGTCATCAAATTCTTCGAAAATTGCTGCCTTGCTCTCTGACTGAATCCACGTATTTGTTCGCTCCCTGATAGTGCTTAGTGTCTTCACATTAACATCACCAAGATCTAAAATTTCTTTTGATGTAATCTGTACTTCATTGTTCTGAATTTCACCGGTTTCTTTTGTTATCCGAATTTGAATTTTATCGTTATCTTTTATTAGAATTAACGTAGCTACTATCGACTCATCGTCTTCAGGATATTCTTTGTGGGAAATAGTACTGAATGTCTGTCTCATGGATTGTATCTATTTGCTCAGGTAAGTAAGAGTATCTCAAGGAAATTAAGTCACCAATTAGTGTCACAATACGCTGTTTATATGCTCTATATTTTGTATGCTAACTGATGGCAATATCTGCATATTGTATGTTGTTTTACCAGATCAGCTAAGAGCCACGAAAACAAAACCAGCGACAGCTACCCACCCAGATACAGCTTCAAGACCTCGGGGTTGTCGACCAGCCCGCTGGCCTCGTCCGTGTAGGGAGTAGCGCCGGTTGATCATTCAGTGCGAGCCGTACTTACAAGATAGATTCCGACCGCCAATAACACACCACCAGCGACGAATTCTGGACCCACAGACTCACCGAGTAGCAGCGCCCCAAGCGCAGCGCCGACGACGGGCTGGGCAAAGAAGTAGACCGCAACCGTTCCGGCATCGAGTTCTTCGAGTCCCTTGTACCAGCAGTACCACGCGACAGCCGTGCTCAACACGCCGAGATAGACGACTGCGGCCACAACTGAGAGTGTGACTGGGATCGTCGACAGCGCGACATCGGAGACGGCCAGTTCAATCGGCACGAGGAGTCCGATCAGTGGCACAGCCAGCACCGTCGAGTAGGTTGCCGTTTCGAGCGCCGAATACCGCCGAATCAGTGGCTTACCCCAGACGGTGTAGGCGGCCCAGCCGGCACTCGCGACCACGAGCAAAAGGACACCAAAGAGGCTCCCGAGACCAATCGACGCCAGTTCGTATTGGCCAGCGAGAACGAGCCCAGTTCCACAGACCGCAAGCCCCATGCCGGCGATATTCCGCCGCGTGAGGGCCTCGTCGAGAATTATGACCCCAAACACGAGCGTGAAAATCGGTGTCAGGACGGTGATGAGGGCCCCTTCGCTTGCAGTGGTCAGATCCGTCCCGATGAACTGCGTCACCATCGTTACAGCGACCCAGACACCGAGAAACCCGAATCCGGTCCAATCCTGACGCGAAAATTCTCGTGACGGGTAGACGACTCGAACCACGCCGAGAAGCGTTGCCGCACCGAGCGCGACGCGGAGAAACGCGAGCGTCACTGGTGGTATCGCGTCGAATCCCCACTTGCTGACGATGTACATCCCGCCCCAGAGCACGGCTGCTAGGAGCGGTGCCAGTGCAACAGGTGACTGTCGACTCATGAATCAAAAACGTAGCGTCGACGCCTACCCACCGAGATACAGCTTCGAGACTTCGGGGTTGTCGAGCAGACCACTGGCGTCATCCGCGTAGGCGACTGTCCCCTGATCCAGGACGTAGCCACGGTCGGAGATGTTCAGCCCCTTCGTGGCGTTCTGTTCGACCATGAGAATCGAGGTGTCCATCTCGTTGACTGCCTGCACGTCCGCAAATACGTCATCAGCCGTGTTCGGTGCAAGTCCGGCCGATGGCTCGTCGATCAAGAGTACATCCGGCTCCATTACGAGTGCGCGGGCAAAGGCCAACACTTGGCGCTGGCCGCCCGAGAGCGTCTTGGCCTTGGCCGACCGCTTCTCGTCGAGCAGCGGGAACCGCTCGTAGAGTTCGTCGATCACCTCACCCAGACGGTCGTCGGTGCGAGCGACGCCACCCATACGGAGGTTCTCGTCGATGTTCAGCGAGCCAAACACGTTGTCGGTCTGTGGCACGAAGCCGATCCCCTCGCGGACGATCTCCTCGGGTGCCATCCCACCGATGTTTTGGCCGTGGTACTGGACGGTGCCCTCCCACGGCGTCAGCATCCCGAAGGCGGTTTTGAGGACGGTCGACTTCCCGGCCCCGTTCGGACCGACCAGACAGACGATCTCGCCCCGGTTGAGTTGGAGTGTAAGATCATCGAGCACCTGCGCTTCGCCGTAGCCGCTGTCGACGTGGTCCAACGCAAGGACGGGGTCGCTCATGTGCCACCTCCGAGATACGCCTCGATAACACGGTCGTTACTCTGGACCTCGTCTGGCTTGCCCTCCATCAGAACGCTGCCCTGATTGAGCACGACCACCGGGTCCGCGAGGCTCATCACGAACTCCATGTCGTGTTCGATCAGGAGGAACGTCGTCCCCTGCTCGTTGAGTCGACGGATCTGCTCGGCCAGCGTGTTTCTGAGCGTCGGATTGACACCCGCGACCGGCTCGTCGAGCAGCAGAATCTCGGGTTCGGCAAGCATCGCACGCGCCAGCTCGACGAGTTTCATCTGGCCACCCGAAATGTCGGTCGCGGGCTGGGTGGCGAGATGGTCGATCTCGAACTCTTCGAGGATCCGTTGGGCGTCAGCCAGATTTGCTGATTCGGCTTCGTTGACGGTGGCCGGATCGGTAAACAGCGTGAGAAACGACTCACCGGGCTGGTTTCGTGGTCCGATGAGCATCGCTTCGCGGACGGTCATCCCCTCCAGTTTTCGGGGCGTCTGGAACGTCCGAATCAGGCCCTGTTCGGCCACCTCGTAGGGTTCCCTGTTGGTCACGTCGGTTCCGTTGACCGTGACAGTGCCACCATCCGACTCGTAGAACCCCGAAATGAGGTTGAAGATCGTCGACTTCCCAGCCCCGTTCGGGCCGATCAGTCCGGTGATCGTGCCGCGTTCGACCTCGAAGGTCGCGTGGTCGGTGGCAACGAGGCCACCGAAGGATTTCTGTAGATCCTCGACTTCGAGGACGATTTCCGGTTCGTCGGCCTGCTCAGTGGTCGACTCGTCAGTGGTCGATCCGTCGGCTGTCGACTCGTCGACCGTCGACTGTTCGGCTGGAGATACGTCGGCTGTAGTGTCAGTATCACTCATTGGAGTCACCGCCAGTCTGCTGATTCGTGTGGCGCTCTGGTTTCGTCTCCGAACCCGCGATGGCATCCGGCCAGATGAGTTCTCGCTGCGGTGGCAAGATCCCCTGCGGGCGGAACTTCATGACGAGGACGATCAACACGCCGATCATGAGCAATCGGAGCGGCGCGGTATCGAACGGAATCCACGCGAATTCGTTGAGGAAGCGCGTTCCTTCCCGGATCGTCACCACGACGATCCCGCCGAACAGCGCCCCGCGGTTCGAGCCGCTGCCGCCGAGGATGACCGCAACCCAGACATAAAAGGTCGTAATGGGGTTGAGGTCGCCGGGGCTCACGAAGAGGTTGAGATGCGCGTAAAAGACGCCTGCCAGCGCCATGATGACGCTGCCGAGGACGAACGACTGCATCTTGAACGAGTAGGTGTTTTTCCCAAGCGCTCTGGCGAGATCCTCGTCGGACCGGATCGTTCGCAGCACACGGCCCCACGGAGAGCGGTGGGCCCGGCGCAAGACGAGGTAGCTGGCCCCCACGAAGATCGTCGCAAGGGAGATGTTGAGCAGCATCTGGTAGAACGGAGAATCGAGCACGATCAGCGACCCCGACAGAATGACGACATCGAGTCCCGGTATGATACCGAAGAGCCCCGGAATACTGAATCCGATTCTCGGAACCGCGATCTCGATCACCGGCATCGCCTCGGGGAACGTCGACAGAATCGGCCAGTTCTCGAAGAACCGTGGGATGCCACGCACACCGCCACTGCCGTTGGTCCACTGGCGCTCGTTGAGCACCAAGAGACGAACGACCTCGGCCAGTCCCAGCGACGCAATCGCGAGGTAGTCGGCCCGCAGTCGGAGTGTCGGTATACCGATCAACACCGCCATCACGGCTGCAACCGACAGGGCGACCACGAGCCCCAAGATCGGATCGAAGCCGCCGAGGATCGGCGACGAATCCGACGTCATCAGCGCAGCCCCGTAGGCACCGATGCCGAAGAAGGCGGCCACGCTGAAATTGATCAGGCCGCTAAAGCCCCACTGGGAGTTGAGTCCCAGCGACATGAGGGCGTACATCCCGGCCAGCCCGACGAGGAACAGGAAGTACGTCGGGTTGAGACCGCCAGTGACGAGGCCAACGAGCAGGACAGCCGCGAACAGGGCGATACTCCCGGAGACGCCCTGCTCGGCTCGCGTGAGATCGCTCCAGTAGTCGACCGCATCTTCACGGAGCGACATCAGGTCGCCTCCCCTGCGATACCGGTTGGACGCACGAGCAGGACGACCACCATGATCACGAAGGCGATGGCGTTCGCGTACTCGATACCAATCGGGATACCGACCATTTCCAGAACTGGCGTGAGTTGACTAATCATACCTATCAAAAAGCCGCCGAGCATCGCCCCGTAGATCGAGCCGATGCCGCCGAGGATGACTGCCGCGAAGATCAGCAACAGCAAATTGAACCCCATTCGCGGTGCGAGCTGGTTGAACAGCCCGAGGAAGACCCCACCAGCGCCGGCGAGTCCGGCCCCGATCACCCACGTCACGAGCGTGATGCGTTTGGTTCGAATGCCGCTGATACGGGCGAGATCCGGGTTGTCGGCCATCGCGCGCATTTTTCGCCCCAAATCAGTGTACTGCAACAGGACGTGGAGTCCACCGACGAGGATGGCCGCCGAAATCACGATGGCGACATCGTGTTGGGTGACCCGAATCCCGTACGGAACCAGCCACTCTATCGGTCGAAGCGCCACGATATCGAACCGCGTAAAGTCGGCTCCGAAGCCGATCTGGATAACGCTGCGATAGATGAACGCAATGCCAATCGACGTAATGAGGAGGCCAATCGAGCCGATATCGAGGGACTCGTAGACGACCTTCTCAGTAACGACGGCGACGACCGCTGCCATTGCGGCTCCGACGAGCAGCGCTACAAAAAAGCCGTACGGGAGTCCTAACACCGAGCCACCGAGTCCGCCAACCGCGCCGAACGTCACCAGTGCCGAGTACGCCCCGACCGTCATCGTATCGCCGTGTGCGAAGTTCGCGAAGTTCGCAATGCTGTAGATCAACGACAGCCCGATACTCCCGAGGACGAGGATGCTGCTGAAGATCAGCCCGTTTGCGACGAGTTCGAGGACGGACATTATTTGACTACCCCTCGATGAAGCCAGCGTCGACGTATTCGTGGTCTTCGACGGTCACGATCTGGAGGAAGCCAACCGGATCGCCGTTCTCGTCGAAGTCGATGGGGCCACTGACGCCCTGGTAGTCGACATCCGAGGCGCTACCACCCTCGGCAAGGATCGCGTGGGCGTCTTCGTAGGTCGACACCTGCTCGCCCGACGGTCGTGACACCTCTCGAACCGTCTCTTGGAGTGCCGACCCACTGAAATCGTCGGCCGCCTGGATCGCCAGTGCGGCGTTGATCACGCAGTCGTAGGCGTAGGCCGACCAGGAGGTCGGCTCCTCGCCGTACTCCTCTTCGAACGCTGTTGCGAATTCTTGGTAGTTCTCCTGCTCGATTGGGGCCGAGGGTAGCGTGATCTTCATCCCCTCCATGCTCCCTTCCGGCGTTCCTTCGAGCACACCGCTGCCCTGGGCGGAGTCGGCACCGTAGAACTGGGCTTCGTAGCCGCTCGAAAAGGCTTCGTTGACCATCGTGGTGAACTCCGCCTGGTAGGTGATAAACAGCCACGCATCCGCTCCCGAGTTGTTCATCTCCGACATCACGCTTGAATAGGAGGACTGTTCTTGATCGTGGGCGCTGTTGTAGGCGACCTCGCCGTCCCACGCGTCGACAAACGCGTCGGTCAGGCTCTGTCCGAACTCGTTGTTGACGTAGGTGACCGCCACGCTGTCGTAGCCATCGTCCGCGATAATGTTGGCCAACGCGAGTGACTGTGCTCGCCCAGTTGGCGACATCCGGAGCAGTCCCGGGAAATCAGTGAGGCCCAATCCAGTCGAGTTCTGACTCAGTTGGACGACATCGGTCTCTTGGACCACGCTTTCGTAGATCGCAACCGAGACACCGGAGCCAACTGCGCCGATGAGAAACGGCACGGAGTCTTGGTTGACGAGCTTCTGGGCTGCGGAGATGCCGCCCTGATTTTCGCTGCCCGAGTCCTCGACAATAATATCGAGCTCTTGGTCGTTGATTCCCAGTTCGTTCACACGCCCAAGGGCGAGGTCTTTGCCGCGCTGATTGCGCTCACCGAACGCCGACAGCGAGCCAGTCAGTGAGTCGACCATCCCGATGGAGTAGGCCCCCTCGCCACTGTCGCCGCCGTCGCCACCATCTCCACCGTCGCCGCCGTCGCCGCCATCGTCTGATGTGCTGATACAGCCTGCAAACGCCGTGATGCCAGCCACACCAGAGGTTTTGATGAGATTTCGCCGATTTAGGTTCCGTTTGATATCATCTACCATGGTATTTCTGAATAGTACTATCTGTATCAACAGTCACCCTCCCATGGTCGGTCGGCTGCTGAGAGTTGTTCGTTTCAGACATCAAATGTCAGTATAGTATGGTAGGGTCGGTATTGAGGCCTGATAGCTACAATAGACCATTCATGATCCCACCGATTGCCAACAATTTCGTTGCCGGAGAGGATCCGTCGACGGCCATCGAGCACGTCACATCGTGCAACAGCGATGGCGTCGACGGCATTCTCAACCTGTTGGGCGAACATTACAGCAAGCGGCCACCGGCTGACGCCGATACGCAGGCCTACATCGACCTCATTGCCGCGCTTGCTGCGGCCGACGTTGGGGGCTGTGTCTCGGTCAAACCCTCACAGATCGGCCTCGATGTCGGTGTCGACGTCTTCGAGGAGAACCTCGCGTCGATTGTCGAAGCTGGCCAACAACACGACCGGTTCGTCTGGATCGATATGGAAGACCACACGACGACCGACGTGACACTCGATGCCTTCGAGACTCACGCCATCGGGACTGACGGCGATGTCGGGCTCTGCGTCCAGGCGAATCTCAAGCGCACGCGTGAGGATATCGAACGGCTTGCGGAACTGCCGGGGAAAATCCGCTTTGTCAAGGGGGCCTACGATGAGCCCGCCGAGATCGCACACAAAAGCAAGGAGGCAGTAAACACGGCCTACAAGGAGCTCCTCGAGTTCGCGTTCCGAGAGTTCGACGATGGGATCGCAGTCGGCAGTCACGATCCAGCCATGATCGACCATGCGGCCGAGCTCCATGCGGAGTACGGCACCGACTACGAGGTCCAGATGCTGATGGGGGTCCGAGAGGCCGCCCAGCGAGAGCTCGCAGCCGACGGGGTGCCGACCTACCAGTACATCCCGTACGGCGACAAATGGATGTCGTACTTCTACCGTCGACTCCGCGAACGGAAGGAAAACGCGTTGTTCGCATTCAGAGCTATCGTCGGCAAGTAACTCAGTTCGTCTCCTGTGGATTGAGCAGTTTCGCCTCGGCTTTGCGGAGGTGTTCTAACAGTGTGGTTTTCGAGACGCCGCTCAACTCAGCAAGCTCCCGGGTCGACGTGCCGCGAGGCCACTCGTAATACCCCTCCTTCCGTGCGAGGTCGAACACCTCTCGCTGGGTGGGTGTGAGCGAATCGAGTCGACGCTGGCGCTCAGGCTGGCGAATATCTCCGGCCGCAGTAATCCGCTTGACTTGGCTTTGTTGAAATCCTATTGAACTAACACTTTTAGCAGTGACACAGCTGCTACGTAGATGTGGGAATTGGCTGTTTCTTGAGCGATTACTCACTTACAACCCGTTTTTTATAGACTAGATATGCTAATGGAAGCATTAGAACATAGATGACGGTAGTCATGGCTAAAAATAGCTCACTAGAATCTACTGCTAAACTGTAGAATAGACCGAGTCCAACGAGACCATATGCTACAGCAAGTGTCCAAATTACTTTTGACATACATAATGGGTTAATGCCTGATGAGATAACGATTGTGGGACCTTTGCTCTGTACTGATCTTAGAGGGCTCGGTCGATATTGTGGACAAGACATCTAAGAACGAGTTCACGGAACTGTTTCCACCATTGTCGGGAGCGAACGAAGGCACCGTACTTTCGTTTGAGCGTTGAGTTGACCGTCTCTGATTGACTTCTCTGTCCGTAGAGATCAGCGTCTAAGCGTGCGTTCCATGCCTTGTGGAGAGATGTGAACTCACGATGCTTAATCAGTGGCCGAACCTCGTGGTGACGGGCAAGTCGTCTGATCTTCTGGTCGTCGTAGCCTTTGTCACCGAGCAGAATGTCGATGGTCTCGGGGTTGCGTTTGACCAACGATGGAGCGATCTGACTATCGTGTTTTCGTGTCGTCGTCACGTGCAGATCGAGAATTGCGTTCACTTTCGTATCTACCAACAGCGTCACTTTGAGCTGCTGAATCGTGAGTTCAGCCCGTTTCGTGTAATGTTTTGAGGCGTGACTGCGGTCGAACCCTGACGCATCAACTCCAACGATTCCACTCGTCGGAAGTAGCGTCGCTGAGAGAGTCAATACAACACGCCATACAGCCATATCAAGCCGATTGAACGCCTTACAGAGCGTTGATGGCGTAGGTAGTTCAGTTAATCCAAGAGCTTGACGAATGCGTGGCATCTCGATCAGTTCGTCAAGCAGACCACGATAGGTCGTGTTCTTCCGAACTTTGAGACACAGTAGAACAACGTGCTGCGGGAGTGTATAGCGGTGTTTAGAAAACTTCGAGGAGTATCGAGAGACTGCTCGGCGTGCTAGGTGGATCGCCTTCTCAGTAAAACGGAGAATCTGCGACTTCGGGAGGGTCTTCATCTCATGGAATTACACGACAAACATGTAAATCTTCAAGGATTTCAACAGAGCCAACGCTATCTATTTGCCGTCCATAATAAAATAAATAGGTTGGACATATCACAGCTGGTACTATCTTATTCACAACCGTTAATCCGGCGCTATTTTACCATGATTACCGAGTACAGATATCAGAGTCAGTTCAAGAACAAACAGATACATCCGCGACAGAGATACTATACCCGCCCCGATACTATTCAGAAACTGATTGCTCCTGAGCCGTCGTTCTCGGTCGCCAATTCGGGTGAAATACACGGCGGCCAGTGGGATACGGAGGCAGAAGACTTCGACGAGTATCGCATCTACCACTCACTGAAGAAACGATTTGAACGGGGATGGGAGTGGGATCGAACGAGGCAACTGGAGCATGCGAAACAACTCATTCGATCCGGTGAATCGTGCTGGCACGGGTGTAGCTCCATGCAAGATTTGCGAAGCCGATGTTCCTATCTCGATGACCTCTACAAGACAATCAAAGAAAACGGATACACGCCTCAATCTGAGCTCACAGTTGACCGAGGCGAAAACGCGAGTTTCTACCCGCCCACACTGCGTGAAATCAGTGTCGCCGTTGGAAGAGATGGTGACCTAGTGCTGCTGGATGGCCGCCATCGCTTGTCGATTGCGAAAATACTGGACATTGATCAAATCCCGATACAGATAGCGGTCGTCCACGCCGAGTGGGATGGGGGCCTACCGGAGGATGTCTCTCACAGAAAATCACACTCTGCAACCAACTAATCGTCTGAATCTCCAGTACGATTGGACAGTTTGGAAAACGCATATTAAGATTTGCTCAAAAACAGTGGTAGTTCAGTTAAAGACCATAGAAGAAATATGAAACTACCGAATACCATGTAGCATAGAGCGCCTATAACTATACATACGGCCCCACTCGGGACTGCTTACCGAAAATAAATCGTGTACTATGTACAGTAGTGAACATTTCAAAATTGGATTCAGACATCCAAATTTAGCTCTTCGAGAACTGAATCGCCAGTACCATACAAAAAAGGTAGCTGCAGATTACAATATAAACGGAATTAAAATAATGAACGAGGAGTGGGATATTTTAGTCATATTAGACGCGTGTCGATACGATGTGTTCTCTTCGGTGATTGATATTGCCGGTACTGTCGAATCAAAGGTTTCCAGAGGATCCAATACATCCGAGTTCCTCTACGGGAACTTCACAGGCGAACAGCATCTCGATACCGTCTATACCACGGCCAATCCCCAGCTGGAAAAGCATCTTGAGTCGATTGGAGTCGAGTTCCACGATATCAATCACGTCTGGAACTCTGACCGGTGGGATGCTGATCTTGGAACCGTAAGACCCACACAGATGACCGAAGCCTGCCTAGAAAGCCTCGAACGGTATCCGAATAAACGACACATCTTCCATTATCTCCAGCCTCACTACCCGTTCATTGGCACGGAGTTGGCGCAGGTAGGCCGTGGGATAATCGAGGACTTCGGGACCGACATCTGGGGACTCAAGATGCGCGATAGGATCGAGTATACGAAAGAATCTATCGCCGACGCCTATATTAGTAATCTTGAACTCGCACTTGAGAGTGTCACGGAGCTGCTTTCACACATCTCTGGGAAGGTCGTTGTCACGTCGGACCACGGAAACATGATTGGAGAGCGGTCTCGTCCGATACCGATCACAGAGTGGGGTCATCCGTCTAAGACCTATACGCCGCAGTTGGTCGACGTCCCGTGGCTGACCGTAGAGACGGGACAGAGACCAGATATCTACGCCGAACAGTCTCTGTACGAACCTGAAGCGGTCGAAGACGCTGTAGTGACTGATCGTCTAAAGGATCTTGGGTATGTCTGACCAACTGTATCGTCCAGTTTTGTATTGTCGTGTCACATTAATCAAATTTCGAGCCGAATCCGCCGTTCAGTCGTGAGTTGAGTACCAATATGAGTAGACCAGATCCACATTCACAACGTCAAGATGGAGACGACCCAGAGATGGACGGAGAGAGCTGGAACCACCGTGACACTAATAGCCCCCAACAGGACGCCGACGAACGTCGACGAGATGACTCAGTCAGCTACACACGCTATCCATACCCTGCAATTGGGGCGATCTTGATCGGAATCGGCGCTGTGTTTTCTATTGGTGCGGTAGTTTTGGATGCGACAGCCGTGCTGTTCGTATTAGGCGGAATTGGTTTGTTTTCTGGTGTGCTTACCTACTATCTAGGGATAGATCGATTTATCACCGCAGATTTGGGCGAACAGATCCATGCTGCCACCATGGGGAATTACGAGGGTATTTGTGCGGATCTTGATCTGTCTGACCGGCGTGTGTACGTTCCACAAACTAATCCGAAAGATAGAGACACCGAAACAGACTTTCAGAGCAATATAAAACCCCGAAATAAAACCCAAGCAGTTCGCCTCTACGTCCCGAAACAGTCCGATATACCACTTCGTGAAATAGCTTGGTTGGACCTCGAATCCTTCGTAGTGAGAAACGAGAGTGAGATAGTCGGATTGTCGATCCGCCCCACGGGCGAGGGCCTATTTTTCTCAGTTCTGAGTATGTTAGATAAGCCACTCGCAGACGAACCACAGGAACTGTCCCAACAACTTGCAGAAGCAGTCGTCGAAGAGTTTGGCCTCGCCCAATCGCTCAGTTCTGATATCGATATTGAACACCAAACGATGGAGGTCCAGTTTTCGGATCCACTCTATGAAAACTGCACTCGGTTCGATCATCCACTCATATCGTTGTTCGCCGTGGCGCTTGCTGTTGGGTTGGATTCGCCGGTGGAAACGATCAGTACGAACCACGACCCACTTACGGCGACGTTTCGCTGGTAACGAGACTTGGAGTAGAGGCCCGAGCATTCGTCTCTGATCTGTCGACGGAGGAAAATCGAAGAGTAAACAGATACCGTGAGGACGCAGTGATAGATCCGACTCGGCGAACGGTGGAACTCATATCAACTCAACTACGATCTCGACCAGACGTCGAGAAGCAACTACAACAAATACCAATATACTGAGCAGCCGCACCATGCTGAGTCTTTGACGCCATTGGGGATTGATGTGGGTTGGGGCAGTGACTTCGGTCATCAGTAACACACCGATTACAGAAAGGGCTACCAACGGCTCCAGTTCGAACCTATCTAGAACAACCAACAATAAGATGGAAACGAGTAGCCACAGCGTGATCAAGCGAACGTATCTAATTCGATTTGTTATACTCATTGATATCGGATATTATGATCTCACTGTCACATTTTTCACGTAGGTAGTCGACCCAAGAACGTGACTAATTCGATACTGTATACACAGTGAAGACGGTGATCCATGATGCTAATAGTTTCTCAGCATCTCTAATACGTCTGCAAATTTAGATTATATTGTCGCAATGAGGCTCGTCTCTGAGAGAGATTCCTGTGGCTTCTAACCCGAGTCACGATTGTCTCCAAAATCTGGCAAATGATTGACAACTGGGCCAAATAAAACACCAAGGTGACGATGGACCAGATCGACCGTGCCACGTATAGCGTCTCTTCTGTTGCATTCATCTTGTTATCTGTGGGGATCTTATTAGCTTATAGATCACCGGCAACAGGGTACGAACTCTCAATCTATACCGAGACGACGATGGTTTATTGGATCGGTTTCGCTCTTTCGCTGGTCGTAGCGACGCACATCCTATTATCTAAAAATTTGAATAAATATCTTGGCGGTACACTCGGTGGATTTGCGGTCGCCTCATTGCTACTGTTGCCGATTATTCGAGGGTATCATCATGTCGGAGCGACAGATGCAATGAGTCACTGGGGAACGGTACAGGATATTCTGCAGGCCGGAGAGATCCTCGAATGGCGGTATCCTGCACTTCATGTTGGCACAGCGATCTGGGCCCTCATAACCGGAGGTAGTGCAAATACGATGTTGTATATGTTGGCCGTAGTTTACGGCTTGGTGTTCCCAATCTTCGTTTTCTTGTCTGTCCGACGACTTGAACCCCGCAAACAGAATGCAAAATATATTGCTTTATTGTCTGGACTGTTGTTTCTTCCAATAAATCAGCTCGGCGTTCGAATTGAAGCACATCCAACGAGTCAGGCTGTGTTGTTTCTCCCAGTAATTCTCTTTGCAACTATTCTTTATTACAAAAATCTTCGAAGCCGTTCGTCTGTTCTGATAGTGCTACTAGTTTGGTTCTATATCTATCTCCACCCACAGCAGGCCGCGAATCTCGTCTTGTTATTGGGTCTGCTATCGGTTAGTTTGATAATTCTCGACAAGAGGGTAAGTACAGAGTTTATCAACACCCACAATCACCACCACTTTCCGACGCTCGTCACTGGAATCCTGTTTTGGCTACTTATGAGTGGTCGAGAGTTCTTCGTCAATAAACTAGAACTGTCTGTTGAACGTATTATTTCTTTTACCGGGCGGGGAATTGAGACTGTAGAAGGTCGGGCGAGTTCCGTCGACGCTGTCGGAGGAAGCGTCGGAGAGATATTTGTCAAATTATTCTTGATTGCAAGCATATTTTGTGGTCTCTACGTGGTGAACGTATTACTGATTGGATGGTCGGTGAAGCGCACAAAACGTACCATCCCTTATTTCGAACTCTCACTTACGATTGGCGTCCTCGGCGTGGTTGGGATGGTGTTTTTTTACCTTGCCGGTGGCATCTCCGATCAGTTTGCCCGCCACCTGGGATTCGTTATGGTGGTGGTGACGATTCTCGGCTCGCTCAGTCTGGCGAGATTATATTCTCTTCTTCAATCTAAGCTAGGATCTCGGTCCGTACAGAGCGTGTTTTTCATCTTTTTCGTCTGCTGTCTGGCTTTGTCTATGCCAGTCATACACTCATCCAGCTTTATCTACAAAGGTTCAGGACACGTACCCGAAAGCCACGTAAGTGGGTACGATACGGCGTTTGAGTACTACGATGTCGACCAGCCGATCGTGTACGCTCGGTCAGCGGCCTTTAGATATGCATCTGTGACGACCGACTCTAGCAGCGGGATCGAGCGAAGACTCATAGATTATCACGAAGACGAAATCGGACCCGCGCCGATACATTTCGATAATCAATCCATCCATACGAACGAGAACCCGCTCTATGTTGGGGTGGTCGGTTCAGATATCGCTCGTGACGCAGAGCTCTATAACGGGTTTAAATTTTCATACGATGACTTTGCGTACCTAGAAAATCATCCAGATATCAATAAGGTAGTCACAAACGGTCAATTCAAACTATATCAGACTCCAGGGGACCAAGACACTGAGTCAGGGGCTTCCAATGCCTCCCGCCCTGGCACCTCCAATTTCTCAAACACCACTGGAGATAATTTCGAACAAATCGGCCCCAATTCCTCCGCACCGACCGACGAGGAGTCAACTGATTCAGCAGACGACGACACCACTACAACTGAGTCAGACACCTCAGATGACAGCGATGAGGATACATCCGAAGCTGCTGATGGCTTGCCGATTGAACCTGATGCCACCGACGATGAAGACAGTTCGGCGTCGACCGAGGACGAAGCGGAGTCCACGGACACATCGAGCACCGAATCTACAGAGACCGATAGTGGGGACCCCTCTGAACCTGATGCCGAAGAACCTCCAGAAATCGGTGATGATGGCTCCGAGCCATCTGTCGAAGATGATTCTGAATCCGACACTGAAGAAATACCTGGACCCGATGAGAATGACTCCTCTGAGGCCAACGTTGAGGATGATGGCGGGGATAATGACGACGATGAAACATCCGAAACCGATGACGGGGACGCTTCGGCTGATGATGCCGATGGTGGCGATAATGAATCCGCAGGAGCTGACCCCACCCCACCAATCTAAGTCAAATAGACCTACCGCTTCCATCTTGACCGCGAAGAATTCATTTCTCAGATGAGTAGACACACCAAGTCCTGCAAGAAACCGTGGTGGCTGACCGATCACGAGAGACAGTTCAGACCGTCAGTCTCTCTGCCGAAGGTCCGGATGCCCTGATGGATCCCTGTTCCCAGCATAGACGGCATCACGATGCTGTTGCCACTGTTCGTGTCTGAGACGAATCCGAACGGGGATTGCATCGACTCCGACTAACTGTGCGATACACAATCGGTGCATCCCGGCGGCCCACATAAATCCACCATCTCGTGAGACGTAGACACTAACCTCTCTGAATTCGGGAGGGAGTGTGAATTCGAACCCCCGTGATTTGTTCGAAAAATCAACGAACTGTTCCTCGCTAATCTCGTGTTGCGGCCGATAGCCATCCTGTTCGATCGTCCGGTATAGCTGATCCAAGCGATTATACCGCTGTCGGATGTCCGCTACCTGTTGATACTGTTTCCACTCACCACTGGTGTTTTCGAGTCGATCCAACATGAACGAGTGGTATGCTGTTTCCTCCCATGGTTTTTCCCGTTCATACCGTTCGACGAACGACTTATAGACGACATCGTCGGCTACCTCACGTGTGTTTAGATCCCACTGTCCTCCCTTGACACCCGAAATGACCGGCAAAGGCGGCCGGGGTTTGTCGACCGGTATCGTAGTGATCGATCTGGGGTCGACTGATAAAACCTCTGTGGGGTTCAGCGGGGCCTCGTATTGGCGTCCGTACGTTGCGTAGGTAGAGACCTTCGAGACAGTCCGCAGTGCGCCTTGAGCCACCGTATCTACAGTTTCAACAATCATAGGGGGTTAGACTACCCTCCGATAGAGGTCGGCATGTTCGGTTGCGATGGTACCGATTGAAAACTCATTGTCGACGCTCTCGAATCCCTGTCTCCCCATCGCTCCTGTATCGGTCGTGTGGACCGTCCGCATGTAGTTCGCAATCTCGCGGGGGTGTTCGACAGCACAGAGGTAGCCATCTGTGCCGTGGTCGACGAGCTCTGTGACGCCCGGAATATTCGTCGAAATAATCGGGAGCTGGGCGGCCTTCGCTTCGAGATGGGTCGAGGGGAGGCCTTCCATCGACGAGGAGGACACGAACGCGTCGGCAATCGCATAGTAGGGTTCGATTCGGTCGACATACCCCGTTATGGTGATTCGATCCGAGAGCTCTTGCTCACTGACGAGCGTCTCCAACTGCTGTTTACGCGGCCCGTCTCCCACGATATAGAGATGTGTGTCGGGGGCATCGAACTCGGCAAAAGCCTGTATGAGATCGCCTTGTCGCTTCTGCTCGACGCAGCGAGCGACGTTCAAAAACACGGTCGTCTCGTTCGAGTGTGCAGACAACAATGCGCTCGTATCAGCCGATTCAACTCGGGTCCGGAACCCCTCCGTATCGATTGCATTGTAGATCACGACCATACCCTCACGATTTCTGTAGGACTGTTTGACTCCTTCCGAGACACACACAATACAATCCGAGAGCGATCTTGTTGTCCGCTCTGCCAGACGTTTGAGGCGCGGTTTGTGGGCCCGAACGTTGTGATACGTCGAGACGTTGGGGACTCCTTGTCGAGCACAGGCAAAACGACCGATAACGTGGGAGTAAGAGAGGTGTGAGTGTACGAGGTCGATATCGAGACGCTCCAGTTGCTCCGAGAGAGCGTGGGCTCCCTGTGGGATCGTCGTCGTCGAGATATCGACGTCGAGCCCATGAACCTGAATCTCTGTGGGGGCGAGAGAAGAAAGCAGATCGCCGCCTCGATGGGCCAAGAGTATGTGTGGTTCGATCCCATCGGTCTGGCAAAATTCGAGGGCCAAATCCGTCACCAACCGTTCGGCACCACCATTCTGCAGGTCATTGATCAGGAGGCCGAGTTTCATGACTGGACGCTCGGGGGAGTGGTAGAGCGGGGGGTTGATCTCTCTGAGCATACCGATCGAAAGGTCTGAGCATACCGCTGGCCACACCGGCTCCAGTCGAGTTCAGCGGCCGTTGCAAGCGCCTCGTTCGAGAGTTCGGCTCGCAGTTCGGCGTCATCGATTAAGAGCCGCATTTTCGCGACCAGCTTGCTGGGTTGCTTCTGTGGTACGATGAACCCATTGCTACAATCGTCGACGACGTCCGGGATGCCACCGACGTCGGTCCCGATAACGGGATTACCTGCCGCAAAGGCTTCCGAGATCACAGTCGGCATCCCCTCCGTATCTCCCTGCGCCGTCTCGATGGAGGGAACGACGACGAAATCCGAAAGCACATACTGGTCGTGGAGTTCCTCTTGGCTTACCCATCCAGTGAATGTGACCTGATCGTTGAGTTCTAACGTACTGGCATAGTTCTGCAACTCATCTTTCAGGGGGCCCGTTCCGACGATCGTGAGTTGAAAGTCGTCGGGAGGTACTTGTGCAAGATCGATGGCATCAAGTAGATACCGGATTCCCTTCTTTTTGGCCAATCGCCCGACAAAGAGGCCACGAACAGTGTCTTCGACATCTCGGTCGGCTCGCAAGTCAGGCTTGGAAGCGATATCGTAGTCGGTACTGTGGGCTCCCATCGGCTGGATCTGGAACTTGTCGACCTCGGTAGTCGACTCGTTTATCATACCGATGAAATTATCTCGAATGTGGCTGCTCACTGGAAGGATAGCATCCGACGTTCGATAGGCGTAGGTGCCGATCGTCGATCCGAACGGGAGTTTTTCGACGAACAGCACACCACGTGCGTGAAGGCTCAGTACGTGGTCGACACCGAAAACCGTCGCGAACACCCCAGCGATCACGCCGTTGGGCACCAACCAGTGTGAATTGATCAAATCGATCGGTCGTGTCGCAAAGTCCTCTAGAGTTCAGTAGTAACTGACTCCCGTGAAGGCGGGGTTGCCTCTGGTGTCCAAACCGAGGTACCCCATGCACGCCACAATCGACGTGCGGTTCGAACTGAGTATCGACGACGACAAAACGCTACCGCTCGCCACGCTTGCCGAGGCCGTCACTGACCAGAACCTCGAAGCAGTCCTTCTCGAATCGCTGGTCGAGAGCCTCGACGCCGCCAGCGTCGAGGCGCTCTGTGGTGAGAAACACGCACATGGCAACGGTGACCAGCGCTTCCAACGCGCCGGCACCGACACCCGCACAGCTGTCACAACTGCCGGAGAACACGAGTTCTCTCTCCACTACGTCGAAGATACAGCCGCTTCCCCAGACGAATCCAGCTACTTCCGGCCCGTCGAAGACGTTCTCGACTTCGACGGGCAGAACCGCTATCAGCAGGACATCGCCGCCAAAAGCGTCGATCTCGCTACCTCGCTCAGCTATCGAGACGCTGCCAATCACGGCGACAGCTTCGTCTCGATGCCGTCGCCGACCACCATCAACCGCCGTGCCAAGAAATACGGCCACAAGCTCAAACAGTTCCTTCCAGACTGTGTCGCTGGCACAGACGCTGACGCCGTCATTCCTGACGGGACAAAGTGCCACAGCCAAGACGACGACCGCTCGTCCCACTCCGTCCAAGCAACGCTCGGCGAAGACACCGCCGAAGAGTCACGCTCCCTGCTGGATCTGTCGGTCAACGCTGACTGGGACGAAACTGCCGCCGAACTCGATGATATCGGCGCAGTCACTGACGACGCGACGGTCGTCAGTGACGCTGATAGCGGCATCGTCACAGCCTTTACCGACGAAAACCGTGACCACCAGCTCGATCTCGTCCACGTCGGCCGAACGCTGGGTAACACCCTCTGGGACGATGGCGTCTTCTCCTTGGACCGTCGGAAGGAGATCGTTTCGGAGGTGATCGACGAGGTGTTCCATCTGAAGAACTCTGTGGCGAAGCATCGTCCAGCGGAGGAGTTCGCGGCGATCCGCTCGCGGATCGCGCGAACGAGAGAGCGATTAGAGAAGACAGCGTGGCAACTGGAGCAGTTCGGGTCAGCAAAGGCTGCAGGGTATCTTCGGCGGTGGCTGCCGTCGATTGTGACGTTCGCCGAGCACGCTGTCGAGGGGTTCGAGGTTCCGTGGACCTCGAACCCCGTCGAACGACTGATGGGCGAGGTCAGCAAGCGGTGCAAGAACCAGTGGATGCGCTGGACAGCAGAGGGATTGGAAGCGATACTCCAACTTCGGTTGGTGAAGTACGCCGACCCCGAGTACTACCAAGCGTTCCTCGACGAACTGCTCCAACGTTCGACCAAAACAGCAATCAACTGTGACCTCTCAATTGAGAGTACCAGCGGCAAAGTCTAGACCGCTTTGCAACACGACCAATCGATCCGTTCTGTGTGATAAATCCAGAGGGTGTGTATCGTGAGGGAAGCGATCAGCAACGGCAGTTGCAGCATTGCAATCGGACTCTGTTTCAGCGAAGGAATGATACCGCCGTGCCCCTGCAACGCCACCTTTTGATATTTGAACGGGAAAAAGTACGGATATCGGTATACGGTCACACCTGACATCGTCTCCTTTCGCTCGGCACCCGGATAATGTGGCGCAAGCACGAATACGTCGACTGACTGAGTCTCTAGCTCTTTCGAAAGATCATGGATGAATTTTGGCATAGTATCGTCTTCCCACCGGGGAAATGTCGTTGCCATGAGGAGCACACGGAGCGTGTCGGAAGGGGTCTGAGTGGTTGTCATAGTGTGGTGTGTCTGCCCAGCCATAGTTGATCGGACAACAACCGGCCATCAGATTCGGCGTGGGGAGTTATCGGTTCACCCGACCGGACCTATAATCAATATCGTTGACAATACGACTAGTGGCCGACATAGAGGGAACATCGCCTCCCAAATATAAAATACCAGACATTTACACAAAATAGTGTATGATTGGCCTGAGATTGATCAGTATATGATCGCAGATATATTACTTGGATATAATTATTATTTGGTGTAATAGTAGGTGGATTTACTATTTTACGAAGCTACACAGGTGGTCTATCAAACCCACTTGGAGAGTGTTGGATTAAAAGACACGGTCCGATACAGTGCTTTCGCCACTGTCATCGGCACGCTTGAAGATTCGATCCGGTAGTATGGTTCGAGCGAACCGCCGAATTTGCTCTTATATCTGGTCAGTCGTTCATTATTTGCGGTATAGAGGTCATATTGACCAACGGACTCCAGTGCAGGATCCTCAAGGATATCAGTTAAGATCCGCCAGTGAATCAGACTGTTGACGCTGATACCGTCGTAACTACTCCGTGTTCCTCCCTTCCAGAAGTATGCAGTATCGTCTGCGTACAACACCGTAATCCCACCAAGAAAGTCGCCGTCGGGGTCTTCAGCAGTATACACCCGAGCGCGGTCATCGAGCGAATAGAGAAGATCACGCATGTACTCCCACGAGATTCGAAGATTGAGGCCCTGATCTTCGAACCGCTTGCGAGTCGTCTCGTAGACCTGTTTGGCTTCGTCTACTCCTCTGCGGTCGACCGACAGCTCTGTTTCACCACCGTGTCGAATCTCTCGGCGTAAACTCTTACTGAACGATGCGAGGAGATCATCCCGCGTTCGGCCAGTGAGATCGAGTTGATATGTAAATAGTGGCTCGAAGTCAAGCCCTTCCCACCGAGACGGTCGTGGATCTGTGTAGGCTGTGCTACAGGATATAAAGTACAGTGTGGGGACCGATCCCTCAAGCTCCTCTAGCACCCCACTCATAAACTCTCGGTTAACCTGTTCCTGCTTGGACTGTTTGGGACTAGTTGGGAATAGTATGGGGCCAAGTCGTCGAATTCCAAACCCCAGCGGTGGGGAAAACACGAATTTGGCAACTGATTTGTCCCGCACAAACACGGGGATCAACCCCACCGGTTGACTGCCCTTGAACCCACCGAGAAGACGCAGCTCTCCCACTGCGTGTCTATCGAGTACTCGAAGTGCAGCAGCGGTATGAAAAACAGTGATGCCGGTTGTCGGCAGCACGGTATCCCACTCTGAAAACCCGATTTCTTGTATCTTCATCTGATAATCTTCCTTGATTTATTTAGTATCTTTACGAATACAGTACATCTCATCAACAGTTTACCAAAGGCACTCGGTCGACGTGCTACGAACCGTTCAGTGAAACTCGCCGCTCGATCAGTGCTGCGTGAACGATTCATCTGTGATCGATCGACCATCCTCTGTCGAATATCTTCTTTCGTCTATTTGAGTCCTGGAGGTACCCGATGGCCTGTGCGACGACACCCAATACCGGCCTGAGATCGTCACGAGACAGTGTCGCACAGCACGTGTTCGAATCAATCATCCCCAGTTGTTGTGCGGCTCGGAGTTTGTTCTCCTGTTCCCACACCCACAGGAGTTCATTCGGGAGAATCCAGCGGTAGTTAGTCTCCACAAGATACTGATTGTCATGCTCCGGCGTCCCGTCTTCGACGGCCAGTTGGTAGAACTGACGTGGAATGTCGACCCCCGAGTTGATCGTCAATCCGAGCGACGACCAGAAACGAGGATTGACTTCGAGTAGTTTGTACTCCTCGCTATCGGGGTCATAGAGGACATCCATATGTGCTGGACCCTTCCAGTCATGCGTTCGCAGGAGGTCGAGCATCGATTCGATCCAGGGTTCTCGCTCGACCGTGTGGGCGGCGATTGCGGGTCCTCCTGAGGAGGGATACTGTCGGGTTTCTTTGTAGACGTGCGTTGCAACGGGTTCGGCTGTTTCGTCGAAGAGCGTCCCGATACTGTAGTGGCCACCTGAATGGTCGACAAACTCTTGGATGATTGGATTCTGATAAGCCCTATTGACGGCTTCGTACTTTCGGGCCAGATTAGTCGGATCGTCGACGCGTACGATACCGCGAGCCCCCGAGGCCGCACGTGGTTTTATCAAGACTGGAAATGTCGAGTTAGCACGAACGGATTCGAGATCCTCATCAGGATAGTACGTCGTAGGGATCGGAATCCCGAGTTGCTCGGCGGTCTTCATGCAACGTCCTTTATCCATTAGTTGCTTGATGGCCGACGGATCTGCGATGAAGACTTCGGTCACCCCAGAGACACGCTCGCGGTGGGTAGAAACGGCGAGTGTCGTCTCGTCTCGGACTGGGACAATCAGGTCGTACTGCCTACGCTCACAACAGGCGACTAACCAATCAATGAATGCAGTCGGATCGGCACCAACCGGCTCGTGAACTTTTACGTCGGAGACATATTTCGAAAAGGCCGAAAGGTTTCGCTTGAAATCATCACAGACGTGTACATCACACCCCAGCTGGCCGAGTGATCGAACGATTGCTAACGAGGAGAGTGATCGACCGTCAGTTACCAACACAGTAGCGGTCATCTTTTTGTTATAATCTGGACTATCAGTTTTGCACAACCACGTGAGCCTGAAACCGAAGTGTGCATTACCTGTGTTTTATTGGTCATTTTGAGTTTTCCGTTGTTCGTGAATGTCTCGATAACTGTCCTCAGAGTGATAGGCTGGATCGGTCCGTTTTCCACCTCATCCCGAAGTTTCAGTCGGTCCCGAGGAGTGTCGACGGCTGGTCTGCTTCGATACCAATCTACCACCACGTAGCGCGCACAATCCCAACGGTCTCGAAGCAGCACAGACGGCGGTTCCGGATTTGTGTTACATGACATCATAGAGGGAAATTTGACAGGAATCTACGAGCCGGGGGCTCGAGTGGTCAAGATCAGTCCACATGATCACTTGCTGGTCGACCGATGCCCAGAGTTCACCAATCGGTTGCTTCGAGAACACGATTATTAGGTCGAATCCACGGTCAATCGCTACCCGCTCGATCTCGTCGATCAAGACATCAAACGCGTCTTCGTCTTCGACACGGAGTTCCAGAACCCGACCCTCCAGAACGTTAGCCCTCGACCGTGGGCCGACGACGGTGTAGCCGATCAGTTCATCGTCCTGTTTGATAAGAATGATATCTGAGTCAGGATACTGGATGATGTGTCTGATATCCGCTGGTGTCCGTCGAAACGAGGTGGTATCTGAATCGTATAAGCCGACGATCGACTCGAACTCTGTGGATGAGATTGATTGTTTACACGACACCTGATAGGGGTGATCGTCTCCGCGCCCCTGAGAGCCGGTATGTTTGGATCGCTGTTGGGTGGTCAGCCAACCATTGAGAAGGGTGCCCAGAGGTTCGATGGTGGTATCACTGCATGCGAGGTCGATGAGTCTCACAAGAGTTTGATCCGACACAGATGGGCCTACAGTATGTGAGGATGAGTTGTCTGTGTCCTCCGCAGGTGTGAAATCACCCAAGGGGACTTGACCGTTCGAGGTCGTGATATGAACCCTATCACCGACACGGTCTGCGACAGTGGTAAGCACAGGGTAATTTGACATCACGAGGGCTGCATATCGTTGAAGCACCACGTCGGGGGAGAGAATCCTGATTTTGAGCGGCAGCTCTCGATAGTCCCAGCCGCGACCCAGATTCGCTTCGTAGGTAGTGTTGGTCTTCCGATTGAACGTCGTGAGGCGATCGACATCTTGAGAGTCACAAAACTCCACCGTTCTGGCGTGGAGTCTAGAGTAGAGCCCTTGACCGCGATACTCTGGCTTGACAGCTGTATCACCAAGCACGAATATCGAGTTCTTTTGCGAAGAGCCGACGATTTCCTTGTAGAAGGCCCGACGAAACGCGGCAAGTTTGTCGTCGACGTTGATGTGGAAACAGTGTTGTTCGGGATCATACTCTGGGTACAAATCGTACTTCCAGCGGAAATATTCAGACGTCCCCCATCCGTTATAGGATTCATTAAGCAGCGATAGCGTCTCGGACTGTGTGGGAAGCCCCTGTTGTGCAGCCGTCATAGTAAGCCACCGTTGATATGGTCGTCGTACACATCTGCGATCGTTGCAAATCGGTATCCTTGCCGATCGAGACAGCTTATCAATTCCGCGAACAGCGTCGTTGAGGCGTCGAGGTTACGCTCCTGGATCGCCTTCATTGGCTGACTCCGATACTCGTTGACGCCTGAATCGAAAAAATCGTGCAGGTGGGAGACAAAGACGAGCGGATCGGGGAGGTCGACCATGCTGAGTAGTCGAAGATACGGCCAGCCACCGAGTTTGAGATAACTCTGGGCTGCAGGGATTCGAAGTCGCGGAATCACGCCGATTGGAAACTCTACTAAGTCAGACGTTTCCGGAGGCTGATACGGTTCGATCGGCGCGCCGAGGTTATTGTAGGTTCCCGGTCGGACGGATGGAAACACACTCGAATCAATGTCGAACCCGGCATCGTCGAGGATTGTTAGCTGTGAGGGTGTGAGCTTGCCAAGTGGCGCACGGTATGCCCGCGGACGAGAGCCGAAAAACGCCTCGTAGGCATCAATACCCTGTTTAAGATCCGTTCGAAACCCCTGTTTCATCTCCGGATCGTGTGCATACGAATGGAGGTGGAACTCGGTATCGAGTTCCCTCCGGAGCCGTTCGACGGCTTCGGGCCGATCTTCGAGCAGGCGTCCACTGACAAATACTGTGACGGGAACATCAACCTGCCTGATCATCTCAATGTAGCTCTGGAGATACTCCACTGAGCGGTAGGAGTGACCCGGTTGGTCGACGAACCAGTCACTCTCCAGATCGAGGGTGATACAGGCCGTTTTTTGATCGTCCTGGTTTGCTTTGCTGAGGACTGTCGCGTTGGATTTACTCATGGATCTGGATTTCGTGGTCTTCGTTTACTTGCATATCAAACAGCATCGCAAACATCAGGAATAGACTCCCGATGAGGAACATCATCATACTGAGAGAGGCCCGAACGAATAACGATTCACCGACCCAAAAGTACAGATAGAACGACCAAAGGCCACCAGCCATTCCCAGCATCGTCGTTCCCGCACCAAACAGATAGAACAACGCGAGAGGGTGGAAGTCCAAGACGAAGTACTTGACTTTCAGTCGCCACAAATAGTTCTGCAACAACATCCCGGAGACGCGTCGAATGTACGCAGGGTAGCTGATACTGGATGCTTCTTCGCCATAGATGGCAGGGATCGCGACATCAGCAACCCGTAGTCCCTTTGCGTTCAATTTGACGAGAAGGTCGTTACAGTAGCCATAGTATTCGTACATATTCTCAACACCGACGTTTGCCAAGGCGTGGTGTCTAATCGCTGTATACCCGTTTTGTGGGTCCATCGTCTTCCAGTAGCCACTGGCAACCTTCGTCAGAAACGTCAGAATCGCGTTCCCGAAGAACCGAAACCTCGACATCTCTTGTCGGTAATCCTTGTACAGCAGTCGATTGCCTTTCGAGTAGTCCGCCTGACCATCGACGAGTGGATCGATGAGTTTCACCATCTGATCGGGATCCATCTGGCCATCGCCGTCTATTGTCACGGTGATATCCAACTCGTCTTGAAGCGCGGCGAGGTAGCCGGTCTTGATTGCTCCACCGGCACCCCTATTTTCCCGATGTTTGATTGGGACTACCCGTCCGGTGTGGGAGTGAACGGTCGCTCGTTCGGTCAACAGTCCACCGGAGCCATCGGTCATCACCGACTGAAGCGGGGTCCGAGCCGTCTCTGACGCAGATCGACATTGGGTTGCGGCCGCCTGAATCTCCTTCCAGGTTCCGTCAGTCGAATAATCGTCGATTACGTAGATCCAGTCGACATAGATTGGCATCGATCGGATCACGTCGCCGATAAATCCTTCCTCGTTGTAGGCCGGAACAACGACGCCGATAGAGTGGTCTCTGTACATGTTAGATTCTCCTGAGCTTGAGATCCGTGTCGGCGAAGCGTGCTGGATCGAGTTCGCCCATGACATCGACGAGAACCGGATTGGAGGCCATCTCGGAGGCCGCAGCCATATAATCGAGTTGTTCGAACTCGTCGTGAGGAGTCGCCAAGAGCACACAGTCGGCATCTTGGAAACTCAACTCTGTTTGAACCGTAATCCCGAACTCGTCTCGAACAGCCTCGGCGTCGACATGCGGTTCGTAACCGACGATATCGACGTCATACTCTCGTAGCACCTCAATCGTTCCTTCGACTGCTGAGGTTCGAATATCGCCGACGTTGGGTTTGTACGCCAACCCCAGAATCATGACGGTGGATTTACCCATTACCTTGCCACAGTCGTTGAGAGCTTTGAGCGTCTCCTTGGCCACGTGTGTAGGCATGTGCTCGTTGATTTCACGAGCTTGTTGGATGAGCTTGGGATCGAAGCCGTTGCGCTTGGATTCGTAGATGATATAGAATGGGTCGACCGGAATACAGTGACCACCGACCAATCCAGGGGAGTACTCGTGGAAGTTCCACTTCGTCCCGGCGGCTTCGAGAACCGCGTGAGTGTCAATGTCCAAATTGTTACAGGTAATCGCGAGCTCGTTGACGAGCGCAATATTCAGGTCTCGCTGGATATTCTCGATGCATTTGGCCGCTTCTGCGACTTCGAGACTCAGTACCTCACAAAGCATCCTCGGCTAGCTGTTTCTGCGGCCTGAGTTCTGTGTCGAAGCGGTTGTACTGACGGTCTCGACGAGAGAATTACGGACGGATCGACGGAGAGCTGTCGCTGTCGGCGGCGGTCAGCCGCCGACGCGACAGCGTCGCCACTCACTCCGCTGGCTTGCTCGGTCGGTGGTTAGCGGTGGAATCGGTCGTCAGGTGGCCGATTCGCGGGGACGGCCCGACGCACCGCGAGGGCCGTCCACGCAGCTCGTCGAATCATATTGACGAACTCCTTGTACGGCCACCACCAGAGGCGACGCCCGCCTCGGCGGGGCGTCGCCACATACTCGTAGTGAAGGTACCGCCAGACGTTCTGTAAGAGGAGACTCACCACCACGTACAGCAGCCGTACCGTTGGATCTCGTGTTGTCGTTGTCGCTATCGCTTGCTCAAACAAGCGATAGCTTGACTCGATACCGAAGCGTTTCGAGTAGTGGTATCGAGCGTCCCGTGGTGAGTCGATGAACGGCGCGTCAGCGGCGTAGCCGTGACGCGCCACACCGTTCTCGTCATACTTCCCATTTAGGTACGTACAGTCGATGTAGACGGGAAAATCGACGGTCCAGCTGTGACCGTCGAGTTTCCCCGTCAGATCATGCTGAATGACGCGACTCCATCCTTCCGAGAGCTCTTGCTGAATCGCCTCACCCCACCGGATGATCGGGATCACGTACGCGTAATTGTGCGCCTGAAGCAGCGTGAGACACTTACTGTCGTAGAATCCGCGATCAAGGTAGACGGCCTTGACCCCGGCGTCAAGGCCGTCGAGGACACCGAAGAACTCAGCGAGGACACTACTTGCGGTATCGCCGTCTTTGAGACGGCGTACCGCCAGCGTGTAGCGTTTGTTCTTCACACGCGCGTAGAGTGTGGCATAGGCGTGGAACGCAGTGGTTCCACGCTTCGCTACCGAGTGATAGAGGCCGTCTGTGTCGTCTTCGTCACCGTAGTAGGGCCGCAGGTGGAGGTCTGCGCAGACCTCCACCTGTTCGGGGAGCAATTCATCGAGATCCTTTCGCAGGAGCGTGTTAGCGACTCGTTCGAGCCGTTCCGGCTCGAACTTCGTCCGAAGATGGTAGAGGACCGTGTTCCCAGCGGGTGAGTTCTGGCTCGACGCACAGAGCGTAGAGACAGAGGTCCCGTCGGCGCAAGCGCCGACGAGGACCTCATAGATGTCTTCAGCAGTGATTTCAGCGTTATTGGCTAACGAGAGCGAAACTTCCTCGTCAAGGCGGTTGACGAGAAAGTTAAGAAGCTGGTCCTCGTGGATCTCACCGTCTGCTTGTTTGGTTTTAGACACACCTTCAGCAAGCAGACGTTCTAACTAAGCGGCTTTGTGAAGTACTGAGATTTGCATAGGAACGAACCGATGCACCACCCCGCAGCTGAACGGTCCCCACATAGTCCCCGAAATCACTGCCTGCATGGGTTCCTGACCGCCCTCTCTCGCCGGTCGACCGCGGCTGGCGAGCTTGGTTGGGAGTCCCAGGCAGTGCGATACATACCGACGACCCATATTGGGTGCCTACCGCCGAACGGTAGTGACTGCATACACGCCCCGTTGGGTTCGCTCAGCTGTCGACACCGCACGGTCGAACTAATCGGGGCCACCGGTCCCCACCGGTGTTCCCGACTCCCCCCGCTGCATCCGTGACACATGAGTTCAAAAACAGCCCCCACCGAAGCAACCCAGACGCACAGTGACGACCCAACAACCCCTCCAACAACCGATGTCGAGACCGACAGTACGACCGCAGACCCCCTCTCGTTAGATCTGGTTTTCGAGGTGCTGAAAAACGAACGCCGTCGACGCGTGCTGAAATATCTCAGCGAAAGTAGTTCCGAGACAGTTTCGCTGAGTGATCTCGCCGAACACATCGCCGCCATCGAGAACGACAAACCCGAAAAGGCACTCTCCTCGCAGGAACGGAAACGTGTCTATGTCGGTCTCTACCAGTGCCATCTCCCGAAGATGGACGATACGAACGTGATCGATTTCGACGGCAACCGTGGGACGATAGCCCTCGGTGATAACGCCGAGCAGCTGTATCCGTTCCTCGATGCCGAAGACGAAGCCCAACGGCCGTGGCCGAAGTATTATCTGGCCCATACCGCACTGAGCCTCACGCTGTTTGGTGTTGGACTGCTGGTCGCGCCGGCAGTACTCACACCTGTGTTTGGCCTCTCGTTGCTCGGCTTCGGGCTTCTCGGATCCGCCCAACTCACTGCCGAGTAACCCGACACGCTCGCTGAGCGTTTCACAGAGCGATTCCCTACGTTTTGATCCAGCTACTAGTAACGTACGTATACCATTTTCCGTATTTCAGTACGGATTGATATCTGTTATGTTGGTCTCTCAGCCGCTGATTATGCCGATTCAGTACAGAGTATCCGACGCTTACTCGATTCGTTGGATCGGTGATGAACTGACAATGGATCTATAACAAAGCCGGTTGGACCCCCTGAGAAGGTGTTGACAGTCGCCGCTTCGAACAGCTGTGACCGTTTCCGAACAACAAACGATGACTACTCCGTCCACCCCTCCACGACGACTCCGAATCGATACGCAATTAACCCCTGATCGGCTCCTGGACCTGCCCACCGAGAGGGTCGACTAATGTGTGGAATCACCGGTCGCATCCGATCCGGCAACGCCGTCGAGGATCTGATGGCTGGCCTCGAAAACCTCGAATATCGCGGCTACGACTCCGCAGGGCTTGCGATACAGAACGGCCACGGGATCGACGTGCTGAAATGTGAGGGTGAAGCAGATCAGCTCCGCCGGCTCGTCGACCAACACCGGCCCAGCGGCTCGATTGGCATCGGCCACACCCGATGGAGTACCCACGGGCCGCCGACCGACGAGAACGCCCACCCACACACCGGCATGACCGACCGTGTCGCGGTCGTCCACAACGGTATCATCGAGAACTACGATGTCCTCCGTGAGGAGCTCAAAGACCGCGGCCATGAGTTCACCAGTGATACCGACACTGAGGTCGTGCCACACCTCGTCGAGGAGTTCCTCGACGATGGTGCCGAACCATTCGATGCCTTCATGAGCGCGGTCGACCGCCTCGAAGGCAGCTACGCGCTGGCGATGATCGTCGAGGGCACCGACGCGATCTTCGCCACCCGGAACGGCTCGCCGCTGGTGGTCGGGCTGGCCGACGACGGCTTCTTCCTCGCGAGCGACGTGCCGGCGTTTATCGAGTTCACCGATCAGGTGATCTACCTCGAAAACGAGGATGTTGCGGTCCTGCGGCCCGATTCCTATGGGATCTTCGACCGGTCGGCAACTGCCGTCGACCGCCCGGTCGACACCATCGAATGGTCCTCCGAAGACGCCGAGAAGTCGGGCTACGACCACTACATGCTCAAGGAGATCCACGAACAGCCCGCCTCGCTCAACCAGACGATCCACGGCCGGTTCGATCCCACCGACGAGTCGATCACGCTCGATGACTTCGAGCCGGGGGAGTTCAGCGATATCTCCCGTGTCGAGTTCGTCGCCTGTGGAACTTCCTACCACGCTGCCCTCTACGGCTGTCACCTGCTTGGCCAGCGTGGGATTCCAGCCTACGCCCACCGTGCCGGCGAGTACGCCTCGAACCCGATGCCGGTCGACGACGAGACGCTGGTGATCGGCGTTACCCAATCGGGCGAAACCGCCGACACGCTCGAATCGCTCCGGCGACTTGAGGATACCCCCGCCCGGACATTGGCGTTGACGAACGTCATTGGGTCGACCGCGGCCCGCGAGACCGATGACGTGCTGTACATCCGCGCTGGTCCCGAGATCGGCGTCGCGGCGACCAAGACCTTCTCCTCACAAGTCACCGCGCTTGCGCTGCTGTCCGAGCGGCTCCACCGAGATATTACCGGTGAACCCAGCGCACACTCCTCGGGGCTGCTGCAGTCACTCGGCGCGCTCCCCGAACAGATCGAGTCGATCCTCGACAGCGATCCGACCGCCGAACTCACCCGGAAATATCAGGGGATGGATGCCCACTTCTTCATCGGCCGCGGGATCGCCCACCCGGTCGCGCTCGAAGGGGCGTTGAAATTCAAGGAGATCACCTACGAACACGCCGAAGGCTTTGCGGCCGGACAGCTCAAACACGGCCCGTTGGCGCTGGTCACGCCGAACACGGTCGTGATCGCGGTGTTCACCGGTGATCACGACGAGAAGACGCTCAACAACGTCCGAGAGGTCCAAGCTCGCGGGGCATCGGTGATCGGTATCGCTCCCGAAGACGCCACGGAGGTCGCCGCGACCGTCGACGATCTGATTCCGATCCCGTCGTCGACACCGGAGCTCAACGGACTACTGGCGAACGTCCAGCTCCAACTGCTGTCCTACCACTTCGCCAACCGACTCGAACGCTCCATCGACAAACCACGAAACCTCGCGAAAAGCGTCACTGTCGAATAACGTCTTCGACAGCTACCGGCAGCGGTCTTGTTTTCCTCGCTGATCGTCGACCGAGTCGAAACGCTAGTGAACATAACAGTACATGTGACAAACGAGTGTCTGTCGGTGAGATTCACCTACGCCGGTATGAGCTATCACTCACAGGCGATGGCGAGCTCGTGATCGAGTAGGGAGCCCGTACGAGACGAGCGAGTGGGCTATGGCCCGAGTAGTCAGTGGCTCACCGAGAGTATGAACCGCCTACCTAAGCCGAATGGTCGACAGTTCCACCCATGTTTGGAACGGGCGGTATCCGAGGGCCGGTCGGCGCAAGTATCGGGACGAGTCTGGCGATTCGGTTGGGTCGTGCCCTCGGCACCACTGCTGATTCGATTGTCGTCGGCCGGGATGTGAGAGACAGCGGTCCCATGTTGGAACACGCACTCGTGTCTGGGATCGTGGAGTGTGGCGGTTCGGTGATCCGCGTCGGTGTCGAGTCGACGCCGACGATAGCCCGGAGCGTGCCGTGGCTCGATGCCGACCTCGGCGTGGTAATTACCGGCTCACACAACCCGGCCGGGGACAACGGGTTCAAACTCCGAACCGAAACCGGTCGCGCGCTCGACCGTGATCGCTACCGGTCGCTCGTCCGGCGGGCCAACGCTGGGACTGTCACCCCGGCTGCTCCCGACGAGATCGGTCACTCGACACGGCGTACTGATCTCCGTGAGCGTCACCACCAGCGGCTCTGCTCACAGTTCGATGCCGTCGAGGGGCTCTCGGTGGTCGTCGACCTCGGCAACGGCACCGGGCGGCTGACTGCCGACGTGTTGGCCGAGTTGGGCTGTGACGTCACGACACTCAACGGCCACCGTGACGGAAGCTTCCCCGGCCGCGGGAGCGAGCCGACAGCCACCGCCTGCGAGCGGCTGAGCCGGACCGTCAAAGCGACTGACGCCGATCTCGGCATTGCCCACGATGCGGACGCCGACCGGCTGTCGGCGGTCGACGAGACCGGACGGTTCGTCCCCGGCGACGAGCTATTCGCGCTGTTTGCCGCCCGAGCGGCCAAGCAAGGACAGTCAGTCGCGCTCACTGTCGACACCAGTTCGCTTGTCACCGAAGCCGTGCGTGCTGCCGGCGGCAAGATCGTTCGCACCGGTGTCGGCGAGATGTCTGTTGCCGATGGGATGGACGACCAGCGAGTTGCCTTCGGTGGCGAACCGAGCGGCCTGTGGATCTGGGACGACGAAACTCGGTGTCCCGACGGCCATTTCGCGGCCTGCAAACTGGTCGAACGCATTGCGACCGAGGGCCCGCTGTCGACACAGCTTGCGCCGTTCGGCGACCGGTACACCACGCGTCGGAGCTGTCTGGATGCGGGGGCGAAACACGATGCGATAGATCGTATTCGCCGTCGACTCAACGGGGAGTACGACCGGATCGACACCACCGACGGCATCCGAATCGAAACCGACGACGGGTGGTTTCTCATCCGGGCCAGCGGCACCGAATCCGTCGTCCGAATCACGGCCGACGCCGCCGACACCGAGACTGCCGACCGACTGTTTGCTCGGGCGGAGTCGCTCATCGAATCGGCAGCACTCTCGGTCTGACTGCGGTCTACTATAAAAAAGAATACGGATCGCTACTCGGCGGGAACCGAGACGTACTCGTCTTCCCACTGTTTGCGCTGTTCGATCAGCTCTTGGCCTTTCTCGGTGAGTTCGTAGTAGTTCGTTCGCTGATCGTGGCGTCCTTTCTCGACGAGTCCGTAGTCGACCAGTGTGTCGAGGTTCGGATACAGACGGCCGTGGTTGACGTTGTCGACGTGTTTCTCGATCTCGCGGCGGACCATTTGACCGGATGGGCGACCGAGGCCTGCAATGACGTACAACAGGTCTCGCTGGAAGCCGGTCAGTTCAAACATACGGGTCATGCAGATAGACGGTCATCCCGTACCATCTTGTTAGTTACTGCTGAGAGGTGATATGTAGTAATTTACCGCCACAGCCCAGTATGCCCACCATGTACCCTCTCGTGGGGGCGGAAGTAAGCCAATCTGAACTGTTTATGCCGACGCAGTCGTGCGATTGCAACGATTGCAACGATACTCAACCACTCTTTCAACTGGGTCAATAATCTCTGAATGACCACCTTACCAGACATTTTGATGACAGTAGCATTGCCGTCTGTCGATCCTACGACTGCTGTCGAATTTTGACTAAACGATATTTCGTACGTATAAAAATTGTTGTGGATAAATCATTTGTAGTGGGGTTGCGTATTGGTCCGCTATGGTTGTGGAGATCTGTCTGGGTGGAGAACTAACTGCGTCGACGGATCATGGATGAGCAGGCTGGTGGCCGGTGTCTTAGTCTGTGTGGTGCTGTTGGCCACCGCTGGGCACGCGGCAGGCGCGACCGTCGACGCCGCACAGGCTCCAGCCGACCCGACCACCCAACTCGCCGATGATCTCTTCGAGGAGCGAGTCGGCGAACCCACACTCGATGTGTTCCTCACTGATCGGACTGTCGCCCCCGGTACGGAGACGACCGTCGAGCTCACGATTGTAAACACAGGCAGCATTGAGGAGGGGTCGAGCCTCGATACGGAGACGGCGACCGCACGCGGTGTCAGTATCGCGGTCGACGACGAGGACGCCCCGGTCGACGTCACGACCGGCGATACCGGCGTTGGCTCGATTCCGCCCGGTGAAGCGGTGTCGGTTCCGGTGACAGTGACTGCTCCGGCATCGAATGACGATGAGAGCGGTGAACTCGATGTCGATGTCGAGTACACCTACACGGAGGTCGAATCCGCGGCCGACGATGAAACGGAGTCCGAATCGTTCGACGTGCCGATCACTGTCCAAGAGGGGTCCCGATTCGAGATCGAGGATGCCGACACTGACGCGCAGGTCGGCACTGATGGTACCGTCGAAGTCGACATCGAAAACGTGGGGGAGGCAGACGCCGACAACGTCCGTGTCACCGCTCGCTCACCCACTGGTGGAGTGACGGTCGGGGCCGGAAACGGCGGTGGCCCAGCCACTGGTCCGAACGGCGGGGATCAAAACAGCGCAAACGGGCCCAACTCGTCGGTCGACGCCGTCGACTCACCATCCGGAACACCGGGCGAAGCCGGGAGGTCGACCGCGGAATCAGGCGCTTTCCTTGGCGAGTTAGAGGACGACGACTCCGAGGACGTGCAGTTCGATACGCGAATCGACTCGGATCTCAGCGTCGAAAGCTATCTGCTCGAACTCACCGTCGTCTACGAGGACGAGGACGGTATCTTGCGTGAATCGCCGCCGCTTGCGACTGCCGTCGAGCCAACCGGTGCTCAAACGTTCGAGATCGAGAACGTCACCAGCACGCTCGCGGTCGGTGAAAGCGGGACAATCACTGCTGACCTCGAAAACACAGGTCCCGAAGACGTCGAGACTCCGGTTGTTCGCGCCGAGCCGGCCTCCGAACGGATCGATATCGGGGAGTCACGGGTTGCCCTCGACGATCTCGACGACGACGAGTCGACCGAGGTTACCTTCGAGGCCGACGTGAGCGGGCAGGCTGATCCAGGTCCACGCCAAGTAACGTTTACCGTCGAATATGGGGCCAACGGTGATCGGCTCGAAAGCGATCCCGCCGTTCGACAGGTCGACGTTGCTGCCGACCGGTCAGCATTCTCCATTGGTGCCGAGGACAGTGCCATTCCGACTGGGACGACCGAAACCGTCCGGCTGAACGTAACGAACAACCGAGCTGAGACGGTGTCGGACCTCAACGTCTTTCTCTACCCCGATGGGCCACTCAGTGTCGACACCGACGAGGCGTTCATCGCCGAACTCGACCCGGGCGAAACCGAGACCATCGCTGTCGAGGTTTCGGTCGACGAGACAGCCACCCAACGAGCCTATCCGCTCGAAGTCGACATCCGGTACGACACCGAGACCGACGAGGATCTCATCTCCGAGGTGTATCAACTGCCGGTGACCGCCACCGAACCACCGCCCGATGACGGTCTCCTCCCGTCGTTCCTCTCGCTGATCGGCCTCACAATGATCGCTATCGGTATCACCGTCGCCGTTCGGTGGCACCGCTGAGATGTGGGACCCCGACCGCACCGTCGACTGGATCGCCGAGGCAACTGTCGAGCGCGCGGTGCCGATCCTCGTCGGAACCGCGCTGGTGACTGTCCTGTTTGCGGGCGGGGTCGGCCTCGTCGATCAGGAGGCTGGCACCGATCAGTTCACCGAGGAGGTACCCGCCCAAGCCGCGTTGGAGGAGATCGACGAGGAGTTCGAAGGGTCGGTCGGCGACAGCGAAACCACTGCCCAGCTGTTCATCGAGAGCGACAACGTGGTTTCCCGGCCCGCCCTCATCCGACTCCTCGAAACCCAACGTCGACTCGAAGCCGACGGCACGCTCCGCGTCAGCGAGACGACCAGTCACGCCGACCGGATCGCAACCGAACTCGATGACAACGCCGAGACCGCCGCCGACCGAAAGCGGGCCATCGAGGACGCGACCGACCGGGAGCTGTCGGCCGCAATCGCAGCGGTCGACGATAGCGATACGTTCGAAACCCAGCTCTCGACTGACTACAACCCGACGACCCAGTGGGCCTCAACTGCACGCGTCACAGTCGAGTACGACGTGCCCGAGTCGGTCCAGACCAGTCGACTCCAGACGCTCCAGGCCGACAGCGCGGCTGTCATCGATGAGACCCCGAGAAACGATATCGGCGACAACGCCTATCTGTTCGGAGAGGGAATCCTTCAGACAGAGATAACCGCACTGCTCACAGATACCGCAATCGTCGTGTTCCCGGCCGCACTCGGCCTCATTCTGTTGTTCCTTCTCGTTGCCTACCGTGATCCAATCGATCTCTTCCTTGGACTTTCGGCGCTCCTGTTGACACTTGTCTGGACCTTCGGATTCATGGGCTATGCCAGTATCCCGTTTTCGGATGCTATCGTCTCGGTGTTTCCGTTGCTGTTGGCTGTTGGTATCGATTTCGGCATTCACGCGATCAACCGCTACCGCGAGGCTCGACTCGACGAGATACCGGTCGACGAGGCGATGGCAGGATCAATGGCACAGTTAGGCACTGCCTTCCTGCTGGTGACGATGACGACAATCGGGAGTTTCGTGGCAAACCTCACCAGCCCACTCGGATCACTCCGTGATTTCGGCATCGTTGCGGCGGTCGGCATGACATTCACGTTCGTCATCTTCGCCATCTATCTGCCCGCCGCAAAGGTGACTGCCGACCGCCTCAGAGGTCGACTCCCGATTCCTGAATTTGGGACGACACCAATCGTCAGCGAAGGCTCGCGGCTGGCCCGCGGGCTTTCGGGTGGTGTCTCGATTGCCCGGACCGCACCGGTAGCGTTCCTCCTTTTGGTTGTGCTTACCGCAGGGGTAGCCGGTGCCTACGGATCGGGCGTCGACACTGAATTCTCCGAGGAAGCGTTTTTTCCCTCCGAAACGTGGATCGACCGCTACGACCGACTCCTCGAACCGTTTGCACCGTCGACCTACACCTTTCTGGACACCATCGATATTCTCGAAACCGAGTTCGACGAGTCGACCTCCGGCGGTGTGACGATCTACATCGACCAACCCGTTCGTCGTGACCACTCCTTGGAGCGGATCGACCGCATCGGGCGGGACCCACCGGCTAGCTTCGAGCAGTCAGCCCCCGGCGAGGCAGAAACCGAAAGCATCCTGACGGTAATCGAGCGGGAGCGGGCGGCCGACCGGACGTTCGACCGACTGGTCGAGCGGCGCGACCGACTCGGAACCGATGTTCCTGACCGAGATCTCGAGACAGTCTACGACGCCGTGGAGGCCTCACGGCCCACCGAGACTCGCCGCTATCTGTCGGCCAACCGTGAGAGCGCGCGCGTCGACATCGCAGTCGACCCCGATGCCGAGACGCCGACAGTCGTCGAGGATGCACAGTTCATCGCCGACCGGACGCCACTGTCGGCGGTGGCAACCGGCGACCGCGTCGTCCAACAGGAGGTAATTAACGCCACGTTGGACTCAGCGATCCGAAGCCTCGTCGTCGCGTTCCTGCTCACTACAGTTGTACTGCTCGTTAGTTATCGCCTCCTTGAGGGACAGGCCAGCTATGGGCTGGTGAATCTCGTCCCTGTTTTGGTAACGGTCGGGCTTCTGTTGGCATCGATGCGGTTCCTCGGAATCCCGTTGACACCGATCAATGCCCCTATTCTGTCGATTTCGATTGGATTAGGCGTCGACTATACGGTGCATTTCGTCCATCGGTTCGTCGACGAGTTCGAGAACCGGGAGCTGTTTGCTGCCCTGTCGGCCACGGTCACCAGCGCTGGCGGGGCGCTCACTGGAAGCATGGTGACGACCGTCTCCGGAATCGGCGTGCTGGCGGTTGCGTTGATTCCGCTCATCCAGGAGTTCGGTATTCTGATCGCGCTGGGTGTCGGGTACGCCTATCTCACCTCGCTATTGGTGACGCCCTCCGTGATCGTCGTCTGGGATCGGTGGCGAACGTCCTCGGGCTAAGTATCGAGCAGATCCGGCTCTAGGGGCCGACTTTCCTCCCAGTAGCGACTGTATACCTCCTGTGCCCAGTCAGTTACTTCGGGATTGTCAGTGTCAAGTGCAGCCTGCAGTCGACCGTTGTCGTCCCGAACCAGCAGGCTCACCACGCTATCGGTGAGTGTCACTGCCAGCGGGACCGGGCCATCGTAGATCCGGACGGTTGCGGTCTCGCTGTCGAGGAGTTCTCGGAGCAGGCCGGCGAGCGCCGCGTCATTGGCGACCGGTTTGATTGCTGCGGCCGAAAACACGGCCTCGAAGGAGCCGCCGGCTGCAACCCAGTCGGTGACTGCTTGGAGCGTCCGGTCGTTGAACGCATGCGAGAGGATTTTGACTTGCTCGGCGTCCTCGATGAGGTCGATCACACGACTGACTGGTGCGCCGGGGCGCGTCTGACTCGGTACGGTGATCGTCGACTCCTGAAGCGCTCGCAGATCGAACGTCAGTTCCTCGGTCGGAAGCCACTCGACGATCTCTCGGAGTTTGCGTTCCGTTTCGAGAAGGCTGTAGAAATCCCCGAAACCATCGGCCACCAGTCGACCGGTTGGGGTCGCTTCGTACCCATCTGGACCGGGTGTGACCCAGTGTCGTTCCTCGAAATCCCGCAGAATCCGCCCCAACGTCGGCTGGGACGCACCGGTTGCCGCACCGAGCTCTTGGCGCGTCTGTGGTCTCTTGGCCAACTGACTCAGCACGTCGACCCGATTGGTCGACAACGCGAGAAACTCGATCTCGTCGAGTACCGGGTCCATACCCCGTGTTGTCGTCCCCGTTCCAAATCAGTTTCGTCGCGGTTTCACGCCATGAAACAATAGCCTGACGTGAGATTACTACACGGAGTGGTCGACTGTCGACGTGTGGATGGCTTTCTTGCTATGAAATTATTTCTGAATTAATTTATACGGCTCTGGGTTCTACAGTGTTGTAATGACTACCACCGACCACCAAACTGCTGGCTCGATTCGTCGAGGGCAAGCGACTGGAGGCGTTCAGTTTTGGCACTGAACCACCGCCTGTTGCTCCGGTTTTTGCTCGTGAGTATCTTCTTCGGTGGTACCTTCGTCGCGGCGAAAGCCGGACAGGCCTACATGCCGCCGCTGCTGCTCGTTGCGGTCCGATTTGATGTCGCTGCAGTGGTGCTGCTTGGCTACGTTGTACTGACTCGAAGTCCTTCGGAGTGGCTCCCGAAAACCCGTGCCGACGTTGCTGGCATCTTGGCGGCGGGGGTTTTCGCTATCGGCCTCGCCAACGGCCTGCTGTTCGTCGGGCAGGGGTCGGTAACCAGCGGTATCGGGGCGATCCTATTCGCACTCGTACCAATCTTCGCACCGCTGTTCGCCAGTGGACTGCTGAGCGACGAACGACTCTCGACCGGGGGCGCAGTCGGGACGCTCGTCGGTCTCGTCGGCGTCGGTCTCGTGATCGACATCACGCCCGCGACGGTCGTCGAGACGTTCAACGGCGGTGCGATGGTCATCCTCGCTGGCGCGGCCAGCCTCGCCTTCGGGACCGTGCTGATCCGCCGAGCTGACGCCTCGCTGTCGAGCACCGTACGGACTGCGTGGGCGCTGCCAATCAGTGCCGTCCTGCTCCACGCGCTCAGCCTCGGGGCCGGAGAGTCGCCCGCCGCCGTCGACTGGACGCTCGGCGCGATACTCGCTGTTGGCTACCTTAGCATCCTCGCAGGTGCGGTTGCCTACATCCTCTACTTCGGACTGCTCGACGAGATCGGTGCGACCCACACCAGTCTCGTCTTCTATGTGAGTCCGATCTTCGCCACGCTCGGTGGCTGGCTCCTGCTCGGTGAGTCGCTGTCGATGACAACAGTTACTGGCTTCGGGGTTGTCGTCATTGGCTTCGTCATCATCGGCCACGAGTCGCTCGCGCCGGTGGTCCGCCGGACGGTTGCCCGCTCGACTGGGCGCTGGCAGTTCGAGGCGTTCTCCCAACACGAGAACCACAAGCACGACTGACCCCAAGCAAACTTTCGACTCACGTTATAGCGCTGTCGACTCGTTTTCGACCAAGCCCACGAGCACGGGGTCCGACGGTCGACGTTGGCGACGGCGGCAACGAAATCGGGATGGGCGTGGTCCAGTCGACCGTCGAAGCCGAAATCACATACGGCGAGACAATTGCCTGTGTGACGCCGGTCGACCATCTCGTCGTGGCTGGTGTCTCCAACTGGGGAGCCTACGGCATCGTCGCCGCACTGTCGGTGCTTACTGGGGAGAATCTACTGCACAGTGGCGATACTGAGCGTCAGTTGTTGGCTGCGTGTGTGGAAGCCGGGTGTGTCGACGGTGTGAGTGGGGAGCCTGAGCTGTCTGTCGACGGGATTCGAAGTGGGATTCGAAGTGGGATTCACGAAGGGGTTGTCGACGTTTTATCGGGTATTTGTGAAGCTGAACGCTCCAGATCAAAGTGATAGAGTGAAAATGCTCTGCTCGTCTATTGTGCCGCTGAAAAGTGGATTGGGGTGGATTTGAACCACAGTCACTCCCTTCGGTCGTTCCCTGCTTCAAATCCGCCAGTCGACCATTTCGATTTCACGGACGCTTCGCTACGCTCAGCGTTGCGAGAAATTAGAAATGGGTTAGGGCGGATTTGAACCGCCGGCCTGCTCCGTGTGAAGGAGCCGTCATAACCTGGCTAGACCACCAACCCGCACTCACTGCTACCTGTCGACCGGACTTAAAAGCTTCTGTCCGAACCGGGCGACGGCTCGCCACTGTAGCACATCGAAAAAGACGGAACTGCGCCGTTAGACTGCCTGCTCGTCAGGCTGCCGGGAGCCTCGCACACGACGCGTCGCCTGTTTGACGGTTCGCTTTGCAGCAACACGAGCACGTCCAGCACGCGTCTCCGGCTCGGCGGGTTCGTCGACTTCCGTGCCGAATTTCGCCCGAACACGTCGAGCAACTGGCTCCAGCTCCTCGCTCAGACCGATTTTGAGGTGCGATGCGGCGCGGCCGAGGTAGTATCGTGCGTCACTGAAGTGCTTGTTCATATTTGACCAAATGCGGGCAACAGATATAGCCTTTGTGCTGAACGTTATTTAGGCCAGCCTAAACCGCAAACTTGACAAAGGTTTAGGCGAACCTAAAGACACGGTCGGTGGAGTGGCTTGCCACCGCCGCATGTATCGCCTCCGTCCGCCGGGTCGACGGCACCGTGGGTATCGACTGATGACATGACCCGGATTCGGCCGCCACAGCGAACTCATCCGTCTGTCCCAACAGACTGTGGCGGTCTGCGGCCCCGTTTTGTAACACTAGTCCCGCACGCTCAGTAGCTCGGCGACTCCTCAGGAATCCCGTCGCGGGCGTTGACGAGCCGCGCGAAGGTGAACAGCCCATCGGAGAGCCGATTGAGATACGTTACCGCCTCGGCGTTGATCGGCTCGTTTTGGGCGAGTTCGACCGCCCGGCGCTCGGCCCGGCGGGTGACCGCCCGCGCGTGGTGGAGGGCGGCCCCTGACTCACTGCCACCCGGGAGGATGAACGACGTGAGCGGCTCCAACTCCTCGTCGGCGCTATCGATCCACGCTTCGAGTTCGTCGACGTGTTCCGCGCGAATTTGTGGATCGTCCTCCCCCGGCTCAGGCGTCGCAAACTCCGATTGGATGATGTGGAGATGGTTTTGGACCGACTCCAGCCAGTTGTCGATGTCGTCGTAGCCGCTGGGCCGGGCTGTCCCGATCAGAGAGTTGGCCTCGTCGACGACGCCGTAGGCCTCGATCCGCGGATTGGTTTTCGAGACGCGAGAGAGATCTCGAAGGTCGGTCTCGCCCTCGTCGCCACGGCCGGTGTAGATCGTCATCTGTGACCCCCATCGCTGTCGGCAGTCTGTGCTGTGTGCATACACTACTCTTTTGGAGCAATCAGCAAGTAGTTTGGTACAGTCCGGCTCGGAGTCATTCGGTGTCGTGATCCTCGAAGCGCTCAATTGTCGACCGCCAGTCGTCGGGAATCGGTGTCGGCTCGTCTTCCTCGTAATCGTACAACACCTGTACCACGGTCGCGGTCGCCACGACATCCCCGTCGGCCCGGAGTTCGTACTCAGTCGTGAGACTCGTCGTCCCGATTTTCGGAACCCTGATTTCAACTACCAACTCATCGCCGAGTTCAATGGGCTGTCGGTAATCGATTGACAGCGAGGCAACGACGGTCCCGACAGTATCGAGATCAATATCGAGAACCCGTTTGAAATAGGCCACTCGGGCCTCCTCAATGTAGCTCGCGTGGACCGCGTTGTTGACGTGCCCTAAGGGATCGAGATCACGGAACCGAACCGGCACCGGGATCGTAACCGGATGGTCGACATCCATACTGGTCCGTTGGGTGCCATCCATATGTACGCTCGGGACTGTCGACTCCTCTCCGAGTGCGACTGAGGTGTTGCTTGATTCTAGCCAGTGTACCAGTCTCATATGACCGATTCGTGTCGACCCACGCGATCTGTGTTTCGTCTCTGAAGGCTGGTACAGTGACTCTGCCAATCGATCTCATTATGCTGATTTCCCTATTCTATATAGCAAAATATAGTTTATACGTGTGGTGGCGCCCGGATGACTGTCCCGGATGACCCAATATCTTAACACACCACGGTCCTACGTTGGGCGTATGAGCCTCGAAATCAGTCACGACTGTCCCGACTGTGATACCGAAGAGACGTTTTATCGAGCCGCCAGCACGACGCTCCATCTCGGAGAGAAAACCAAATGGAGATGTACGACCTGTAGCTACACCTTTGTCAAAATCAACGGCATCGACAGTTCGGCTGCGTGAACACGGCGAGATCACCAGCGGTACTGTGTTGGCCTCTTCTACGGGTTTGAAACTCGGAACGTACCGCACGCCCAAAAGTGTCGACGTGGTCGGATGACCTATCGGTCGAGGGGTGAGCTAATCGACTCGTTCAATCTCCGTTCGTGACCGAAGAGTGGGGTACAGAGCTCGAATAGAAAACCGTCGGTCATGCCCAACGTTTCAATCAACAGGCAGCGCTTTGGGTGCCCGAACGATTCGATTTTCGTCGTCCGTCGTCGGCTGGGTCATGGAGATTGCTGGCTTCTTATTTTCTTCGCGCGTGCGACCCCAGAAAGTGGCCACCTCGTCCGACTCCAATTGGCGACGTAAACCAGCCGACTACTAAGTTAGTTGGTCGGCTCTCCACAAATAAACTGTATGTGGCTATACAAATTTCGGTACCAGAGCTGCGCCGTCGACTCACCGGCGACGAGTTCAGAGGGGTAGTTGTCGGCCACCAGTTCGCCGTCGTCGTCTTCGGTCAGCAGATACAGCTCCGAGAACTGCTCGCCATCCGGCGGGACGGCGACCGCATAGGAAACGCTTCCGAGGGCAAGCAGCACACTGACCACAAGCAGGATATTCAGCGCGGAATCGCCCCGTGTCTCAGGCTGCAACAACTCACTGCGTCCCGCTTCGATCCACGCCTGATAGGGAACCGAAAACCGTTCGTCGACCGAGAGCGCAGCCCGTCGACGGGCCGCTATTGCGGTTGCGCCGAGCGTGAAACCAGCGACCTCGACCATGCCTTTCGGTTTCTCTTCGGTGAGCGGTCGGAGCCGCGTTCGCCTGCCGCGAGGACAACTGCTTGTATCATCCCTGGATTGTCAATCTAAATATAAATGGATACTCATCGTACTGATTTGGATACTATCTGCAACAGCTGTGTGATATCTGATATTGATTAAATCTCTCAACAGGATATTTTTATCCAACTATATCGCAGTATTTCAACCATGAGCGGCTGAATTACTGCTATCGTTTTTGCGACCAGAACTTCGCAACTGTCTACTTACTGTCTAAAACTAATCTACGAGTAGTAGCCCCCGTGTGGATCGCTAAAATCGTCGACAACAACTGACTCACACCGACCTTGTCAAAATAGCGTGGGGCCGATCAGTCGGCTGGCTGCTCGGGTTCGATCTCGACGTTGAGACAGCCACAGGCATCGAGCTCCGGATCGAAACAGTCGGGGCATTCGGGTTTGCGGTCGATGATCGTATCGAGCCGTTCGGCGACGGTGCCGTCGATGACGCTTTCGAGCTCGTGAGCCTCCTCGCGGAACTCCTCGACACCCAGAACGTTGACGAGGAAGCGCTGGATGATACAGTAGGTCTGTAGCGCGTCACGGGCACGGACGATCCCCTCGTCGGTGAGACTGACGCCCTTGTATTTCTCGTGTTCGGCCAACTCACGGCTTTCGAGTTTGCCGATCATCTCGTTTGCGCTGGCGGGACTGACATCGAGCATATCGGCGACCCGGCCGGTTGCGGCGGGGCTATTGTCCTGTTGTTGAATCAGATAGATCGCTTTGAGATACTGGTTCGCCGTGTTCATTCGCGTTCCTCCATGATTGTAGTAACTTCCTCGACGCCATCGCTTTCTTCTTCTCTCAGGCCACGGAGGACCGCAAGTAGCTGCTCGCGGTCGACCGAGAACGACGCCTCACTGGCTTCGATGGCCTCGATCAGATCGTCGTAAAACTTGTAGGCGGTCTCCTCGTTGCAAAGCTGGTCGTAGAGGACGCCATCGAAATCGTCGGGCTTGGTCTGTCCGTAGCGGGCCTCGACGAGCGTTTCGATCTCGTCGAAGGGAACGCTGTCGACGTTCAATCCCTCGATGAGATCCTCCAGTCGCTTGCGGTGGTCAGCGGACTCCTCGGCGGCGTGTGAGAGCAACGCCTCGATTTCTGCGTCGAGGGTGCGGTCTTCCTCGGCAAGCGACTGATAATGCCGGGAGGCGCGGGCCTCGACCACCTCTTCGAGGACGATCCCGATCTGGAGCAGTCGCGCCAGCTGGCGGTCCGACCACACCTGCTGACCGAGACTCACTGGTTGCTCCCGTCCGATACTGCTGGGTTCATATCACACTATCAGCGCGTCGGTAACTTACCGTTTTCCCTCCGAGAGTCCGTGTGTGACACAACACTGCAAAAATCCGAACCGTTGCCACCGAGAAATTGACGTGAGTAGTGAACTGCGAGATGAGTTATCGGTCCTTGAGTCGTCCGACGAACAGTGCCAACACAGGGACGATTTCGAGTCGACCGATCCACATGAGGAAGATCATGAGGAATTTCGAAAGGTCTGAAAACTCTCGAAAGCTTCCAAACGGACCGAGCGAGCCGAACCCCGGTCCAATGTTCCCGAGTGTTGCCAGCGAGGCACTGATTGCCTCCAAGGTCGACAGTTCGTAGCCGATGCGTGCCGAGTCGAGGCTCAGAAACACCGCTGCGACTCCAAACAGGAAGATGTAGAGCAGTGTAAACACCATGATGCCGCGGATCGCATCCTCGTCGACAACCTGTCCGCCGAGTCGAACCGGACTGACAGCATCGGGATGGATGGTGGTGTACAGCTCCCGGCGGATCGCCTTCAGCGTAATAAGCCAGCGAACGACTTTGACACCTCCACCAGTCGAGCCAGCCGACCCACCGATGAACATCACAAAGAGCAACACAACCTGTGCATGTTCATCCCACTGTGCAAAGTTGGCAGTCGCATAGCCAGTCGAGTTCATCAGTGAGGCGATCTGGAATGCTGCCTGTCGGATCGTATTCTCCGTCAGCCCCTCTGTAACCCCACCGAGTTCCATCGCTGGCGCGGCCCCACGGACCAGAATCACCGACAGCACGGCGATAAGCACGCCAATCGCTCCCATGTACCACCGGAATTCGGGATTGTCGACCATGGTTCGGAACTCGCCTCTGAGAACGTGCCAGAACAGCGCGAAATTGACGCCTGCGATCACCATAAACGGGATAATGATCCACTGGACAACCGCACCGAAGGCTGCAATACTGTCGGCCTGTGGTGAGAATCCACCGGTCGGAAGCGTGGAGAACCCATGGGCAATCGCGTTGTACAGGTTCATATTGGGTGCGAACCCGAGCAAATGGGCCCCGTACAGTAGACCGATCAACACCAGCGTGAAGCCGAAATAGATCAGCCACAGTGCGCGGGCAGTTTCAGCGATTCGTGGCGTGAGCTTCTGGAGTTCCGGCCCCGGTGCTTCCGACTCCATCAGTTGGGCTCCGTTGACTGCGAGTTCCGGCAGGATGGCGATCATCAGGACGATGATACCCATCCCACCGAGCCACTGGGTAAGCTGTCGCCACATCAACACCGCATGTGAGTGGCGGTCGAAGCTGAGTTCGGCAGTCACCGTCGACCCCGTTGTCGTCACGCCGCTCATCGACTCGAAGAGCGCATTGATCGGGAGGCGAAGCATAGATTCGGTCCCATACCCGGCAAGCAGATACGGGATCGATCCGACAACAGCGACAGCAAGCCACGACAATGAGACGAGCAACAGTGCCTCGGTTGGCCCGAGATCTGGGTCCTTATCGAGTCGTTCGAGACCGAACCCAACGAGCAGCGTAATCCCGATTGCGGCGACGAACACCCAGATGTCTCGCATGTAGATGATCGAGACCATGAGCGGAATTACCATCGTCACGGCGAGATATTTGATGATGGTTCCGACCATGCTCACACTCGCAACCCAGTCAACTCGCCATTTCATACCAAGGACTCCATATATGCAGTTACAATCACGTGATTCGGTACGTCCCTATCAACGCTTCGGGACTGGATTCTCCGTACGGAGTCGACTCATCTCGGTACACCAATCGGTGAGAGACCCACGAACAGACCACCTAGGTGTACAAACAGCTTCGAACAGTGTTGCCAAGCAGACGACTACCGTTACAGGAGGTCGAGGCGAATGCCACGGGGGTGGGCAGCCACTCTCGCAATGAACGGGAGAAACAGCGACGAGAAGTCGCCACGGCCGAGTGACGCACTCTTATAATGACGAGAATCTCTGTTTCTCGAAGAAGTTGCCTCCGAGGCGGTTCACCGCCCGAACAGTCGATCCATAATCGACCGCTGGGATGGTCGCTCGGCCAGCAGGACCGAACAGTCGACATCGTTGAGCACGTCGAAGGCCAGCGAGCCACGGACGAGCCGCGAGAGCAGCCCCTCGCGGGTGGCTCCGATGATCACCATCGACCGATCTTCGGCATGGTGGGCAATCGAGCCCTCGATGTCGCCGGAGTCGTCGACGATTTGGGTCGCCTCGTCGAGCCCATGGTCGGCGGCCCACTCCGAGAGGAACGTTTCGCCTGCCTCGCGTTCGGAGTCGTCGTCGACAACGTGGAGCAGTGAGACATCCGACCCACGCTGAAGCAGGATCCGGGCGATTTCGGCACTGAGGTCCGAACTGGCACCGCCAGCAGTTGGCAGCAGCACGTTCGACAGATCGAACCCGCGGTCTTTCAGCACGAGGAAATCACACGGCAGATTGCTCGTGAGTTCGTCGATTGGCCCCTCGACGCGGCCAGCTGACAGCGGTGAACCGGGGTTCCAACCCATCACGACCAGATCCGCCTTGTCAGTTTTGGCGGCATCGAAGACTTCCTCGAAGGATCGATGGGAGAGAATCGTCTTCGTCTCGACGTTTGCACCGAAGGTTTCGGCATCCTCGCGGGCGGCTTCCAGCAGTTTCTCGGATTCGGCATCGATCCGGTCGACGTGCTCCGAACCTGCATACAGCGGCGTCTGATCCGGCACTTGGACGATGTGGGTCGCGACGACCGTGCCGTCGTTGGCCTTGGCAAGGAGGCTCCCGAGTTCGATCAGGTCGCGCTCGGTTCGGGGGTTCGACAGCGGCACCATCACGCGGTACTCGCCGCCATCAGGTTTGACAGAGGAGGCCGCAGAGACCGCTGCGTCGGGCATCTCCTCGGAGCGCGAGAGAATGTACTCCGAGAGCACGCCCTCGCTGGTCGTCCGCGAGCGAGCATACACGAGATACCAGACGACAGACAGCGCCACGAAGACCGCACAGAGGAGGAGCGAACTCCGTGGCTGAATAAAGCCGATCAACGCAAACGAGAGGACCGCACCGAGAATCGGCACAATCGGGTACAGGGGGACGGTGAAATCCGGTTCGTACTCGTCAGGATCGGCCTCGCGCATCACGATCAGACCGATGTTCAGCAGTCCGTAGACGACCAAGTGGAGGACGCTCCCCGCGGTCGCCAACAGTTCGAGATTGCCGACGAGGATGAACAGGACAATCAGTACGCCCGTGAGCGCGATTGATTTGTACGGCGTTCCGAACCGCTCGTGGACCTCGTTGAGTTGCGGTGAGACGATCTTATCGCGGCCCATAGCAAAGTTGATCCGCGACGACGAAAGAATCGAGGCGTTTGCCGAGGAGGCGGTTGCCAACAGCCCACCGAACAGCAGTGCCAACGCCCCCAGTGGCCCCATCAGAATCTGGGCCACGTCGACCACGGCGGTATCGTTGCCGGCCACGACGCTGTTGGGGACCGCAGCCAACACGGCCAGTAGCACCAGCGCGTAGATGACGGTGACGATGACGACGCTGCCGACAATCGCAATCGGCAGATTACGTCCGGGATCTTGGATTTCCTCGGCGACCGAAGTAATCTGGACGAACCCCAAATAGGAGACGAAAATGAGTCCGGTGAGCGGCAGCAGCGGTGTGTACCCCTGCGGATCGATTGGCCGGAGTGTCTGGAGATCAGCATTGAGGACCCCGAACAGCGTAAAGACTGTCAGAATCCCCATCAGGATAAACACGATAATGTTCTGGAGTTTGCCAGTTTCTTTCGCGCCGAAGTAGTTGACGGCGACGAAAAAGACCGCGCCGAGAAGCGCGATGATTTTCGCACTTGACAGTGGAATCGGAGCCAAAATGAGACCGGGGATTTCGAGCGCTGCAATGACGAGATCACCGAACGGAGCCGCCGAGACGATCTCGGTCAACAGCGGTTTGAAAGCAATGACGTACTGGCCGAAGCCGAACATGTAAAACGCCGAGGCGAAGGTGAGCCCGATCCAGTTGCCCCAGCCAGCAATCGAGCCGAACAGCGGCCCGAGCGAGCGATTGATATAGAAGTAGGCACCACCCGATTTCGGCATCGCTGTGCCGAGTTCGCTGGCCGACAGCGCCGTAAAGATCGCAATAACGCCACCGAGGACGAACGCCCCGGCTGCAAGCGGTCCTGCCTGCTGGACAGCCTCCCCCGGCAGGACGAAAATCCCAGCCCCGATCATCGTCCCGATTCCGATGGTCAGTGCCGAGGTGAGCGTCAGGTCTTTGGCGAGTTCTTCGTCACTCATGTCGACCCTCCCGCTGGCCGTACCTGTCAGCGTACTGGCCTGCTACTGGTGTGTGAACCGAAGAGAGATACTCAAACATAGTAGTGGATTAGTTTCGGCTTCCTTAATCGGTTCGACTGACCAGAGAACCGACAGCCTCGACCGATGGTGGTTCTGTCGACTATTCGCATTGTAGCAGTCCGTATCCGTGTTCTGTACTTAATATGTTCGACAGCTATCTACTGATCACGCAATACTGTATATAAACTCCTTTTTGATGTCGTATTTGTAGTCTTGTATGATACGTATTTGATGAGCGGCAGTGGCAGTGACTGGTGGATAGCACGCAACACTTTTCTTACTCGTTTGTGTTCGTCTGGTATGGCTCAGCCAGTCGACACAGCACTGTTGTCTCATGTTCTCGTGCCCGTTGCGACGGCCGAAGACGCGCGAGCGACTGCCCAACGGCTCGCCCCATACACCCCCGACCACGTGACCGCACTCCACGTCGTCGAAAAGGGTGGTGGCTCTCCGGATAAGACACCCGTCGAGCAGTCCGAAGAGATGGCCGCGGAGGCGTTTGCGGCCGTCCGTGAGGAGTTCCCCGATGCAGAGACACACACCGCCTACAGCCGGAACGTCGTGAAAGCAATCTTTGAGGCCGCCGAGGAGGTCGACGCAAGCGCCATCGCCTACCGTTCTCGTGGCGGCAACCGACTCGTCCAGTTTTTGTCCGGCGACCGCTCGCTCAAACTCGTGACGCAGGCCGACCGGCCTGTGATCGCACTGCCGCGTGTCGACAGCGACGACGAGTAGCCACTCTCTACGCCCGAGTAAACGCAGGCTACTCGCGTTGTCGAAACGAGGCAAGCGTCTCGTCGGCGATGCCGCCACGCGAAAACAGCGTCACGAGATCTCCGGCTTCGATCTGTGTCTCGCCGTGCGGCGTCAACACCATCCCCTCTCGTTCGATGGCGATCACGAGCGTATCGTCGTCGAGAATACCACGTCGACTGGCCCCTGAAAGCTGTCGACCCACAATCGGTGCGTCCTCGCCCGCGGTTACTTCAACGATTTCTGAGCCGCCAGCCAAACTCGTGAAATCCGACAGCGTCTTTCGCTGTTCGTCCGGTTCAGGCCCATACGGTGAGTAGGGATGGACCGAATCAGTTTGGACCAGATCCTCGTCTTCGATCTCGATGCCCAGACTTGAGATCGCACGCGCGATCCGCCGCAGATCGTCGATTGCCTCACCGACTGCGAGGACGTGGAGGTTCCGTCGACCGGTCATCAGTTCGCGGACGTTGATCACGCCGGGAATCGCCCGCACTTTGCTCGCAAACGACTCGCGTTCGGCGACCGGCGCGTTACAGAAATAGAGGTTTGTGAGTCGACCGTCGGCGGCCTCGAAGTCAACCTGTGCGTGGTAGCCAGTGATAACGCCTGCCTCCTCAAGTTGGCTGATTCGGTTTCTGATCGTCGCCGGTGAGACGTCGACTGCGGTGGCGATCTCCGGGGCCGACGTGTTGCGGGCGTCGGCCATCAGCTCGTAGACCACCCGCCGGTCGATTGCGTCGAGTTGCTCGTCCATACCCCGGCCACACAGCCGACTCACAAGACCGTTGTCCTCCGGCTACGACTCCAGCTGCGGTTCGGATTGTTCGTGTCGACCCTTCCCGAACAGTCGCTTGACCAGCGACCGAGAGGAGGGCCGTTCGGCCAAGAGTACCGAACACTCGACGTCGTTGACGACATCCAGATGGAGCGAATCGGTCGCAAGCCGGGAGATCAGCCCCTTCTCGGTCGCACCGATGGCGATCAGTGTCGCATCTCGGGACTCGCGTTCGATGGCGGCTTCGACATTGCCGGAGTCGTCGACGATGAACGCGGCGTCTTCGAGTTCGTGTTCGGCGGCCCACGATTCGAGGAAGGCCTCGCCCGCTTGGCGTTCGTCGGGACTGTCGACGACGTGGAGCAGTGCGACCTCCGCGCCGGTCGTCGCCTGCAGGGCCGCCGCAACCTCGGCGCTCAGTCCCGAATCCGGGCCCCCAGCGGTCGGGATCAGGATACGGGAGGTGTCGAGCCCGCGGTCGTTGATGATGGCGAAATCGCAGGGTAGCTGGTTGGTAATCTCGTCGAGCGGCCGCTCGGCGCGGGCGGCGTTCCAGAGCTGATCTTCGCCCCACTCCATGACGACCAGATCAGGCCGGGTGCGGCGGGCCATGTCGAAGACCTCCTCGAAGGAGTGGTGGCTGGCGAGCGACGAGACCCTAATGTTGATGCCGCACTCCTCGCCCAGCGCGTGGATGTCGGCCATTCGCTTGTCGGATTCAGCCTCAATCCGCTCGGAGTTCCCGCCGGTCGCCAGCGACATCTTCTTCGGTGCCTGAACGATGTGGACGACGTGGACGGTGGCGTTCTCGCGATGGCTAGCGACCCGACAGGCGAGTTCGACAATCGGGATATCGGTCCGCGGGTTCGTGATCGGAACCATAATTCGGTAGCGGTCCTCGCCGACAAGGGCGGCCTCGGCGGCATCGAGGATCGGGACGTACGACCGGCCCGCGAAGCGACCGAAGGTCCATTCGGGAAGGGTGAGTCGACGGTTCAGCCCTTCGAACCGGGCGGATTCGAGCCGCTCTTCGCTGGTCTGGAAGTAGTTGACGACCGTCACGAGGACCACCCCACCGAGCGTATTCCCAAGCAGGACGGGAAGCACGAAGCTCGTCATGCCGGTGACAAGCGAGTAGTTCGTTTCCAAGACGAGATAGATAACCTCGGTGAACGAAACGACGACGTGGAACAGGTTGCCGTTCGGAATCGCGAGGAAGGCGAGATAGACGACCAAGAGTCGGGAGACGGTATCGCCCGCCGCGAAGCCAACCCAGACGACACCGGCGACGATCAGGCCAGCAAAGACCGCCTTGAAAAACAGTGACCACCACTCGGTGTAGATTGCGCCTTTCTCGGCGATCTCGATGGCCTTGAGCTGGCTTTCGGGCTCGAAGATCCCGCCGTAGACCAGCGAGATCGCACCCATCGCCCCCCCAGTGAAGTTACCCGCCAGTACGATCCCCCAGTGGCGAAACAGCGTCGGGATACTCGCCAGCCGTTCGAGCGTCAGCGCGACCGGCGGCAGCGTGTTTTCGGTGTACAGCTGATAGCCACCGATAATAATATAAATGAATCCAAGCGGATACAGCAGTGTGCCGACGACGGCGTTGTCGGTAGCCGCGGACATCGAGACGTAGAGCAAGAAGGTGATCGTGATCGCAAAACCGGCGGCGACCGCGCTGAAAAACAGCTCGCGGCTGCCGGAGGTAATCTCCTCGTCGGCGGCCGCCACGACCCGTTGAAACACTTCATCCGCCGAAAACCGGTCGCGGAGGACCTCACCGACTGCGGGTGCGCCGCTCCTGGACCGTTCGACGGCGTCCCGCACCGAGTCTTCTTGCCCATTGCCGTTCGGTTCGCTCATTACGGGGGACAAATCGGTTCCAAACCTAAGGTGTTGGCTTTTCGGCTCGCTGTCGGCCCGCCCCGCTACTCCGGAGCTCCCGCAAGAACGTCGACCCCACTGGAGGCTCCGATTCGGTCGGCTCCTGCCTCGATCATCGCCATCGCCGTTTCGTAGTCCCCAATACCGCCGCTGGCCTTTACCGGCAGATACGCTGCCATCAGTTCGACATCCGCAACTGTGGCCCCAGCGGGCTCGGCGTCGACAAAGCCAGTCGACGTTTTAACCATCGCTGCATCCGCCGCAACCGCGGCCTGACAGGCGCGGCGTTTTTCGGCGTCAGTCAGCAGTGCCGTCTCGATGATCACCTTGACCGGGATCGGAACGGCGGCGACGATTTCGGCGATTTCGTCAGTGACGGCCTCGGTGTCGCCGGCTTTGAGTCGACCAATATTGATGACGACATCGAGTTCGTCGGCGCCCGATTTCCATGCAGAGGCTCCTGCCTCACGCTTGATTTCAGGAGAGTCCTGTCCGTGTGGGAAGCCGATGACGGTGGCAATCGTGAGGGTAGGCGGTGCCTGCTCGGCGGTAGTCGCCACATAACAGGGCGGAATACAGACGTTCATCCCGTGGTCGACTGTCTCCCTGACGACGCGGTCGACGTCCTTGGGGGTCGTCTCCGGCCCGAGTACCGTGTGATCGATTCGCCCGGCGAGTTCCTGACGGTCCATAGCTAGTGCTCAGACGGAGAGGGTGAAAAAGCTCGCCTCCGGTGTTCGGTACTGTTTTTAGCGAGAGCGAGAGCCACAGCGTATGGTCTTGCTCCCCGAAGGGTTCTCGCTCCCGCCGCTGCCGTATCTGGGTGGCCTTCTCATCGCTGTCGCCGCTGTGGGCTACGGGCTCTCCCGTCGACGGCCACCGGTCACCGCCCGCCATATCCTCGCGTTCGCGCCGTGGATGGTGGTCGGCTCCTCGCTGCACGTCCTTCATGTGATCGGTGGTCTTCCGCCAGCCGTCGAGCCATTCGGCGGCACCGCGGCGGTCTATCTCACCGTCTCGGCGGTTGCCGGTGGCAGCTGGCTGCTCGCGGCCTCAACGCGTCCCCGTCGACAGGTGCCTGCTGTGATTGCTGGGACCGGCCTGCTGGCACTGCTGCCGGTGGTCGGCGGAGCAGTTGCGGTTGGGGCCCAGCAGGGGACGTTAGCCGTGTTTTGGCCCGCTGTTGGGGTGGTCCTGAGTGTTGCCGTGACGGTACTCGCGTGGGTGGGTCTGCGTCGACTCCGACCGGCGGCGGCGTCGACGACCGGCTCAGTTGGCCTCTTAGCATTGTTTGCCCACAGTCTGGATGCTGTTTCGACGGCTGTGGGTGTCGACGTGCTCGGCTTCGGCGAGCGAACCCCGGCGTCGAGACTGATTATCGAGTTTGCAGATCGGCTGCCGACCGCCGAGGCGCTTGGCAGCGGCTGGCTGTTCGTGGTGGTGAAGCTGGTGTTAGTCGGTGGCGTCGTGGTGCTGTTTGCCGACTATATCGAGGATGAACCCACCGAGGGCTATCTTCTGTTGGGATTCATTGCGGCGGTCGGTCTCGGTCCCGGGGTCCACAATCTGTTGTTGTTTGCGGTGACTGGCGGCTGATCGGTCGCTGTTCGATCTTCGGTAATCGTGGACAGTGGTAGTCAGGGGCTACGAGAGGTTTCGTCCGGTAGTCGACTGCTAACGCCAGTCAACCGATACCGTTGGTCGACTGCTAACACCAGTCAACCGATACCGTTGGTCGACCGGCAGTGTCTGACGAGGTTATATACCCACAGGTTCTGCATTATCCCTGTATGGATAGCTCGCTGACGACTGCAGTCACCGCCACCGACCCGCTGCCGTGGGAGGTGGTGATCGCAGTCGGTGCGCTGGCCGGGCTCGTGGCGGCGGTCGTCATGGACTGGCCGATGAGTCGACAGCCCGACGGCTTCATTCCGGCGGCGATTGCCGCGGCGGTCGTCTCCCGACAGCCGGTCGAGGCAGTCTCGATGCCCGAACTGATGATCGTCCACCATTTCGCGGGGCTGCTTGCCGGGGTGCTGTACGGACTGCTGGTGGTGGGGTTTTCGGCCAGACTGCCCGAACTGCTCGCAGTTGGTGGTCTCGACATCGTGGCTCATCTGCTGGCGGTCAGCCTCGTCGGCGGCTTTATCTACTCGTTCTTCGCCCACTTCGTCCTGCCACGGGCCGGTGGCCGGAGCTACGAGGAACAGGCGACCGCAATTCGCGGCCAGTGGCTCCGCTCGTCGCTCGTTTTTGGAGCCACGCTGGCGGTATCAGTCCCGCTCGTGGCACTCTCGCTTGCTGGCTAAAATAGGAGTCTTCGGCTACCAGTTAGGCATCGCCGTCGACGGCTGTTTTGTCGAGTTTTTCCTCGATCTCTTCGGTCTGCTTTTCGATCTTTTCTTCGACCTTGGCTTCGACTTCGCCGGTCTGTTCCTCGATTTTCTCCTCGACTTCGCCGGTCTGTTTTTCGATTTTCTCCTCGACTTTCTCCTCGATCTCGTCGGTTCGTGGCCGCCGGTCGACCCGCTCGTTGATCGCTTCGAGTTTGTTGATAACCTCCGAGACCTCCTTGCCGACCGTCTCGTCGACCGTCTGCTCGACGGTCTCGGTCACTTCGCGTGTCATCCACTCGGGGTCGAAGCGGGCCATCTTCCAGACGACGTGGATCATGTACGATATGAAGACGCCAAGCCCGAATGCGATGCCGACGTTGGTGCCAACGACGACGAACAGGATGATCGCCGCAAATATCAGCACACCGTAGGCCAAGTCGACGAGGAAGTCGACACGGCTCGGATTCATTGTTCGTCACCCGGTGACAGTTTGCTCGTATTGCTCATCAGTACCTGTTGTTAGCGGTCAGTGCGGGAAAAGGCGGTGATATCAGGTGAGTAACCACCAACCGACACCGGACCGTTTTTTGTCCCACCGCCGGACCAGTAGCCATGGCCAAACAGCCGCATCTACTGATCGAGTCGGGCGACGTCCACGATCTGGCGATTATCCCGGGCGACCCCGGCCGCGTCGACCGGATCGCCGACCAGTGTACGAACGTCGAATTCGTCGCCGAGAATCGGGAGTATAAACTGGTTAACGCCAGCTACGAGGGCCGCAAACTGACTATCTGTTCGACCGGAATCGGCTGTCCGTCAGCAGCCATCGCCATCGAGGAACTCCACGCCGCCGGTGTCGAGACAGTCATCCGCTGTGGCACGACGGGTGCCCTCCAGTCCGACATCGAGATCGGCGACATGATCGTCGCCACCGGGGCGGCCAAAGAGGAAGGGACGACCAAGCGCTACGAGTCGGCGACCTACCCCGCGGTGCCGGACTACAAGGTGCTCAGCGGGCTTGTCGACGCCGCCGAAGCAAACGATGAGGACGTTCACGTGGGTCCTATCGTCTCCGACGATGCGTTTTATGCCGAGAGTGAAGATTACGTCGACGACTGGGAAGCAGCCAACCTGCTGGCCATCGAGATGGAGGCCGCAGCCGTCTTTTCGCTCGCGCGGCGCAAAGGGATGCGAGCCGGTGCGATCTGTACGGTCGACGGGAATCTCGTTGAGGGCACTCAAAAGGGAGCCGACGGCGACGAAGAACTCCCAGAGAAGGCGAAAAACAACGTCGAGCGTGCGATTGCGATCACGCTGGCTGCGGCTGCGGAGCTGTAGACAGGTTACTTTTTAGTAATATCCCGAACAACAGTCAGATAATCGAATCATGGTTTCGTGGTCCTCCCTCGCCACCGGTGACAGACGGAGTGTCGACTGATGTGGGTTGTCGCCCTCAGTATCGTCTTCGTTGGACTCGGTCTCGCAGTCGGCTGGTTTGGGCTCCGACCGCTTACAGTGGTCGTGCCACTCGTTCGAAACGAGGTTCAGGACCCCTCTGCGGTCTCGGAGTCCGATGGGTTCGTGGTCTGTCGCGGCACCGCAACGGAGAACGGCGAGAGCTTTGCGGCCCCGTTTACGGGACGGGACTGTCTTGGCTTCGAGTTCGAGGTGACCGAACGCCAACTGGCTTGGATCGGTCTTCCGTGGTCCAACAACCACCTCGATGACGGCGTCGCCACGACACCGTTCGCACTCGATGGCGCGTACGGAACGGTAGCCGTCGACCCCTCCTCACGTCGGTTTTCGCTGGACACCGAGTCGGCAGTTATCTCGGTCGACAGCCACGAGACGCCGGCGGATCGGATTCAGCGCTTTCTGGACGTTCGAGAGATCCAACCCGTCGCTCGCTGGCTTGCGGCGATTCCGTTGTTCGGCACACGACGCTTCATCGAACGCCGGGTCGACCCCGGCGAGGAGTACGTCATCGCCGGTCGTGTTGAACACCGACAGGGAACGATGGCTTTCACTGGGGATCTCGTGATTACGGATCAATCCCCACGCCAACTCGCTGTCACGCGGCTCTGGAGTTCCATGTTCCCACTGCTCATTGCGGCCGTGTTCGTTGGCAGCGGGCTGTGGGCTGTCGTCGCACTGTAGACTGCCACCGGTTTTTACGCAGGGACACTACTGTCGACTGACTGAGGACCACGGTGATGGGTTCGCTGGCCAGTAGCTCGCATTGAAACGGGAGCTATTTACAACGGCCGTTCATGCGATACTGTATCACGGACCAATCAAGCGAGAGCGACGGATCTCGACTGACTCGCCGTCGACTGCTGGCCGGTGCTGGGGGTGCAGTGGCAGTCGCCGCTGGCGGCGGGCTGTACGTCACCAGCGAACTCCAAGGGGATTTCGGCGACTACAGCGCACCCGACTCGGCCCCGGTCGTCACCACACGCGGACTGGTCGACCCCGATGCTGGGTCAAGCGAACAGTCGACCGCCGAAACCGAGGGAGAGTGGGCCTTCGGCGAGGCCGAGGAACTGTTTCTGTTCGTCCACGGGTTCGATACCGGCGACGAAACGGCCCGAGATCAGGGGTACGCAATGGAGACCGGTCTCGAATCGCTGCGCGCCGCGCCCGTAGTCACCTACAGTTGGGACTCGGATATCGAGTGGGGGCCCGCCAAGGCGATGGCCGACGCCAACGCCGCCCCGCTCGCAGAGTGGCTGACCGACTGGGCCGACGAGGACGGTCGACCGGTCCACGTCATCGGCTACTCGCTGGGTGCTCGCGTCACCGGCGAGGCACTGCGCGTGCTGGCCGACCGAGACCGCACCGACGCGGTGGCTTCGGTTTCGCTGCTCGGCGGCGCGATTCCGAACGACAGTGTCGGACAAGCGGGGCGATACGGCGAGGCGATCACGGCGGTCGACGCGCCGGTAACCAACTTCCACAATGCCGACGACCGGGTGTTGGGCTGGGTTTACCGGCTCTCGGACAGCACGCAGGCTGTCGGCCAGACCGGGATCGTCGACGCCGCGGCCGAACCGGAGGGCTACCAAGACGTCGACGTGACCGAACGCGTGCCGGATCACTACTCGTATTTCCAGCCCGCCGAGGGCTGTCTCCCGCAGCTGGTCGACCGACTTCCCTGATCGAGTCAGATAGTCGTTCGCAACTGGTCGGCTATCATGGCTGTTCGTGGCTTTATGAAGTGGCCATCCGACTAGCCAGCCCATCCCATGAATGCCCAGCGCGGCGTCCTTCTTCTCCTGATCGCTGTCCTGTCGTATCTCACGTTCCAACTGGTTCAGCCATATCTCTCGTTCGTTATCGCGGCACTGCTGTTGGCCTACGTGTTGTCGCCGGTTCAAACATGGCTCGAATCCCAGCTTGACCGATTTGGGTCGACGACTGCAGCCGCGCTGCTGGTGATTGTTGTGACACTGGCACTGCTGGTTCCGTTTGTTGCACTCATCGTTGCGACCGCGGGTGAGGCGGTCGCGATTGCACGCAGCCTCGCTGCTGACGACATCGCGGCCCAACTCAACGCCCCGGAAGCGTGGCTCAACTCGCGGCTGGGCCAGAACATCGATCTCACCTCCGAAATCGCCACTCGGCTCGAAGGAGTTGCCCAAACAGTGCTGGGAACAGCGCCGGATCTGCTCGCCTCGCTGACCCATATCACAATCGGTCTCGGTCTCGCGGCGTTCCTGCTGTTTTATTTGCTCCGTGACGGCGACCAGTTGGTCGACTGGCTCCACACGATCACGCCGCTGCCACAGTCTGTCCAAGAACGACTCTACGACCGGGTCGACAACATGACGCGGGCGGTACTGCTGGGCCACGTACTCGTCGCTATTATCCAAGGCGGGATCGCTGGCGTTGGCCTCTTGATCGTTGGCATCTCCAACGTCCTATTTTGGACCGTGATTATGATCCTGCTGTCGCTGTTGCCGTTTGTCGGGTCGTTTCTGGTCTGGGGCCCCGCGGCGCTCTACTTGCTGTCGGCAGGCCAGACGGTCGGTGCCCTGTTTCTGATTGCCTACGGGACGGTCGTCGTCGGCGTTTCGGACGAGTATCTCCGCCCGGTTATCGTCGACCGGTATGCCGAGATCAGCCCGGCAGTGATCGTCATCGGCGTGATCGGCGGGCTGTCGGCGTTCGGCGTGATGGGACTGTTTATCGGGCCGATCATTATCGGCGCGCTAAAAGCCGCTCTGGAACTGTTCGACGAACAGTACGACCGTCTGTAGGTAGTCGCCGGAATCAGTCACCGAGTTCTTCGCCCAAAAGCTGTTTGGAGGCTTCTTCGGCGTCGCGTTTGCCGGTCGCGGAGTTCGCCAGCAGTCGACCACCGATCTCACTGGGGCTAATCACGCGGTTGGCTCCGGCGTGGCGGAGTTTGGCGACGTTTTCCCGCTGCATCGCGGCTGCGAGGATCTGGAGATCATCGTTGAGCTGTCTGGCAGTGAGGATTGCTAGGGCGTCCTGAGCATCGTTTTCGGTGGCGACGATGGCGGCTTTCGCGTCGACGATGCCGGCCCGTTGCAGTGGATTTTCGTCGCTGGGGTCGGCGGTTACCACCGGGATGTCGCGGTCGGAGAGCCGCCGAGCGGCAGTTTCGTTCATCGTGATGATCGCGAACTGGGTACTGTTCGTGGCGAGGTTTTCGATGATCGGTTCGGTTAGATCCCCGTAGCCGAGGATCATGACGTGGTCGTCGAGGAGGTTGAATTGGCTGTCAGTCATGCGTCCGAGTGCTTTCGAGAGTTGGGCTTCGATGGCGGGCGTCAGCAGGACACCGAGGGCGACCGCGAACGCTGCGACGTTGAGCAGGAGCACCGAAATCGAAAACAGTTTGCCGAGTTCGGAGCCAGGGGCCGCGGTCACATCACCGTAGCCGACGGTGCTGGCGGTCACGATTGTGTAGTAGAAGGCGTCGGTGATCGTCACGATCCCGTCGAACTCCTCGCGAAGTGCGTAGGAGCCGAACGTTCCGTAGGAGAGTGCGGTAACGAGTGCGACCCCCGCTGCTAACTGTGTCGGCGACGGCCTAAACGTCCGGTCGAACCGCTTGCGGTTGTAGAGGAGTGCGGGCGCAGCGATCACCGACAGCGCGACCAGCGGGACCGCAAACGGCGAGACCTGCAACAGCCCTTGGATCGCGGTGATCGGCAGGAGAATCGCGGTCGCATACCAGCCGATCTGGTACCGCTGTTTCAGGGCGAGCGCACTGCCGAGCATCGTAAACCCGGTCAGTGTCCCGGTAAAACCGACCGCGCGCCGAACCGCATCCGGGACGAGGAACGCCAGCGGGCTGTCGACACCACCGGTCGAGATGTGGACTAAGCCGACGATGATCGACAAGATCGCAATCGCGAACGTCAACAGGATCGACGCCCGGATGCTCACCCAGTCGTGTGTCCACTTCATCGCTCACAGCTATCTTTGGAGGCTACTAATACCTCTGGAATCGTGGTCGACGCAGCGAACGTGAAAATACCGTTCGATCAGGGCCAACGGCACCTACAGACGGAGCTCAGCGGCTACGGCAACGGTGATGCCCGACAGCGGCAAACAGTTGGATTTTTCAGGATAGACTGCCCTCAATTGGGTATGGCTGTCCATGGCACACGAAACCAGTGTGGTCGACTTCCCGAGGCCGTACCGCTCGATATCACGCACACGACGCGGCTGAGCTGGGAGTTGGGTTCCCGCGTCATCGACGACGAGGAGTCGACGCTCGAAGGTCAGTGGCACCAATCCGAGGCGGGGTGGATGCTCAGTGTCTACCGTGTCACGAACCATACGGACCTCCTCCAACTGCGGACCCCTGTCGGCAGAGAGCGGTTCTACGGCGTCACCCAAACGGAATTCGAGTCGGCGCTCTCGACGCTCGAAGCGGCCGACCACTGGCAGTAGGCCGACTGAGGTCGGCCGCTGAGTCGACTCGTGGGGCCGAGTAGTAGTCCCAACCGATACTTTAAGCGGGAGTACCGATAGAAGCAGGCAATGGCTGCGCTTCCGTTCGAAATCCTGCTGGGCATCTATCTCGGTGTTCTCACAGGGATCATCCCGGCGCTGATCGCTGGCGTTCTCGGCTTCATCTTCAAGTATTTCACGGACGTCTCGATTCCCGGACTCGGTGTCGTCGTGCTCGCACTCGGGATAGCGGGCGTCAACGGCGGGCTGATGGCGCTCAACGACGAGAACATCCGCACCTCCGAAAACGCCGTCGCACTGCTGACCGCGATTATCGTCGTCCTCATGTTGGCGCTATATGCCCACTCGCAGGGCGACAAACTCGGCGCATCGGTCCCCAAACGGATCTCGCTCCGCAAGCTTCGGGACCGGACGCTCAACACGGACGTCATCGAGTTGGTTGGCGGGCGGAATCAGGTCCGTGTCACCGTTTCCGGCGAGGTGACCGATGTCGAGGGCTACCCACCGCTGACCGCTGAACTGCGAGGGGAGATCAAAGACGGCCACTGGACGTTTCCGGCGGATATTCCGGTCGGCGAGCTCGAAACCCGGTTTGCAGACCGCCTGCAGTCGGAGCTTGATCTCGCAGCCGTGACCGTCTCGATTGACGAGCGTGCACGCGCGAACGTGGGCGCAGCCCCACCGATTGGGAGTACCTCGAAACGCGTTCCCGACGGCAAACGTGCCGTCTCGCTGTCCGCGCTGGTTCCCAGCGGGATGACACGCGGCGAGTCCGTCCGACTGGTCACACCCTCCGAAACGGTTACTGGAACCCTGATTGCGGCTCGTTCGGGCGACAAACCGGCGGATAAACCGTCGACATCAGCTGATCCTACCGTCGCAACCGACGGCGGCGAAACGGAGCCGATGGTGCCGAAACCACCCACTGCCTCGACGACGACCGGTGGCGAGGGTCGGGTTACAGTGGTCGTCGACCGGTCGGTGGCCAAAACCCTCCTCGAAGCGGGTGAGCTACAGGTGGTCGTCCTCTCGCGGGGAACCCGCCGGGAGTTCGAACTCGTCTCGTTGCTCCGGCGGTCCGGTATTCGCTTCCAGAAACTGACGGTTAAACCCACAGGCCCACTCGACGGCCACACAATCGGGGAGGTCAGCGTCCGAGACACCTACAACGTGCTGATTATCGCCGCCAAACACGAGCAGTGGCAGGTCGCCCCGCGCGGCAGTCAGATACTGTCGGCGGGCGACAGTCTCTACGTGATCGGGAGTCGCGAGGCGCTGGCTTCCTTTGAGGAGGTGGCGGTATGAGTCTCATCGCGGCCACGGCACTGCTGCAGTCCGGTGTGACCTTCGAGGATCCCTCGACCGCAGGCGTCAATCTCCTTATTTTTGGGCTGTTGTCGGCGCTCGCGGCGGGCGGACTCACGGTTGCCTACCGCTGGTATTTCAAATCGCTGATTCCTGAGGGGATCGCCATTCTCGCGGGTGTGGCGGTCGTCGCCCTCTACATCAATACGGCCTCGCTCGGCGCCGTCGTCAGCCAGGGGTCGGTCGACCTATTTCGACCCGGCGTCGTCTTTTTCAACGTCGTCGCCCTCGGCATCTCGACGGTCGCTGCGCCGGTTGGTCGACGGATCGGTGATACGCTTGCCTCCCAGCTGTTTTCGCTGTTCGGTCTCGGTGAGATCGACACCGAGATGTCGACGATGGTCCGGTCGGTTGGCCGCGTGACGAGCGTGACGCTCCCCTCGGAGATCGGGGATATGGAAAGCTACGATCCGGTCACCGACGAGACGAAAGCCGAGCTCGCAAGCAAGACGCTGGTGTTCCCCCGACGGCTCACCCTCGACGAGCTTCGCTCGCGGCTGATTTCCCGATTGAAGGAGGATTACAGTGTCGGCTACGTCGACGTCGATCTCACTGTCGACGGAACGGTCGAGTATCTCGCGGTCGGTTCACGAGCCGCCGGGCTCGGCCCGACTATCGCACCCGGCACGGTGGCAGTCGCGATCCGGGCGGATCCGCCGCACAACGCTGCCTCCGGCGACAGAGTTCAGGTGTGGTCGACCGGCGAGAGCTCCGAACGACTCACGACCGGCGAGATCCGTGGAGTTGCAGGCGACGCGGTTACGCTTGCGGTTGACGATGCCGACGCGAAACTGCTGTCGCCGAGCGAGGAGTATCGGCTGTTGACGATGCCAGCCGAGCCACAGGCCGACCGGGAGTTCGCCACACTGCTGCGGGGTGTCGACGAGACGATGGGAACCGTTACGGTCGAGGTTGGCAGTACGTTGGTCGGCGAGACGCCCGACACGGTGTCGGCGGCCGTGCTTGCGCTCCGACCGTCCGAAGGCAAACTGATCGCGCTTCCGAAGCGGGACCGCGAATTCGAGGGTGGTGAGACGATCTACGTTCTGGGTCGACCAGACGTGATCCGCCAGCTCGAACAGTGGTCGACGACACCAGCGGAGCCAGCGGCCGACGAGAGTGTCGAAGCGGTGGCAACCAACGGCGAGACCGCCGATCACGAGGAACTCGACGACGCCGAATAACGCTCGGGACACAATTCTCAAGACGGCTCCGGCCCGATAACGGGTATGCACTGGAAGCTGTTTGCGGATCTCGCCGAAATTACGGGGCAAGGTGAGGTCGACGTGACTGTCGGAAGCGACGAGCCAACCATCGCCGACGCGCTCGGCGCGCTGATCGAGCGCTACCCCGAACTGGAGCCGCGTATTTATACCGACGACGGCGAGATCGAGTCTCATCTGAATTTGCTTCTCAATGGCGAGAACGTAAGCGGCGATAGCAGGCTGTCGACGCCCGTCAGTAGCAACGACGAACTGGCACTCTTTCCCCCTGTCAGCGGCGGGTAGCTGCTCGCGCGCGAGACAGTCGACCGCTCTCAGTGGCCGATGTTGGTGTTCGGTACGCAATATCATGCCACAATCATCGCATACTTGTCGATTAGTATACGTGAATACGTGGGATATGGGGGAGGGTAGACCATTCTGGCTGAAAAATTTATATTGGGTGTCTCCCAAGAGCCGATAGTGGCATCCCGACAAAGCGGCCCGGGTGTCGACGAGACATCGGGACTCGGTTCACTCCCCGAACCGACCGCGTATGCCGAAACAGCCGGCCATACACGGCCGAGTGCCGATTCTCCTGCCACGAAGCGGACACCCGAGGACCCGCCCCTTCGAAATCCCGCGTTGTATGCACAGACAGACCATTTCCGTGAGCGACTGCATCAGCAGGGTCGCTACGTCTCGGTGCCTATCGTCAGCGAGGCGATCACCGACGGCCAGATTCGGTGGAACACCACCGACGGCTGGCGGTTTGCCCTGCTCAAAGACGGGATTCGGTATGTGGTCGTCGTCAGCGACACCGAGACCCACTCGCCGGTCGTCGTCACCGGCTGGACCGAAGTCGACGACTGGGAGACGGCCATCGACTCCGACCGGTGGCACGACACTGACGTGCACACGATCAAACTCCGTGCGGACCTCAGCGACAACCACGACGCACAGATTCCGGACCTGATCCGGCCACGAATCGTCAGCCGCCCGTTCGACATCGGCGACCATCGCGTAACCACCGAGGCCGGAAACGGCTCGGTGGGCTGTGTCGACTGTGGCGGCCGGTTCCGGTCGAAAGCTGAACTCGCTCGCCGTCACTGTCGGTCGTAGGTGACGCACTCCCCGCGTTCACAACCGGTTTGTCGGTCGGTCCCCTCTGGCCGACAATGACTGGGGACAACAGCGGGGACGATGTCGACGCAGGCGAGGATGTCGGTACTGACGCGGGCACCGATGGGGATGTCGACGATTCCGGCGATCTCCAAGACCGAGAGCCGGAGGCGTTCTCGCTTGACGACTTTTATACGGCAGTCGACGCCGAGCAGCGGCCGGTACTCACTACCGAGCAGGTCGCCCGTCGACTCGATCTGACGCAGGCGGCGGCCAGCGAGGGGCTCCAGTCGCTCGCCGCAGCCGCCGACCTCGAAACGGTCATCCACGAGGGCGAGCCAGTGGCGTGGTATCCCACCGAGATCCGGGATCTGGCCGCCCGCGAGCGGATCGTCCTGTTTCCGACCCGGCGGGAGGTCGTCGTCGACCAACCCACCCAGTACACTCGCGCCCACCTCTCGCAGTTCGCGCATTTGGTCGACTCGACGGGCTCAGAGCCGGGGAGCCGTGGCTATCTGTACCGCATTCGGCAGGAAGACATCTGGGCCGCGCCGTTTGACGATCTCGATGGCTTGCTGGCGTCGATGCGGTCGGTGTTTCCCCGCCGGTCGACGCATCTCGAAGAGTGGGTCGAATCCCAATGGAGTCGCGCCCACCAGTTCACGCTTCGAACCCACGAGGACGGCTACACGGTTCTCGAAGCCGCAACCGAGGACCTGATGGGCAACGTCGCCCGGCAGAAGCTCTCGGAGGACCAGTTGCGAGCGCCGATGTCGGACACTGAAAGCTGGGTCAACGCCGACGAGGTTGCCTCTGTGAAGCGCGTGCTCTACGAGGCAGGCTACCCGGTCGTCGACGAACGGGACCTCGACACTGGCGACCCCATCGAGGTCGACCTGACGGCCACGCTCCGGGAGTACCAGCAGTCGTGGGTCGACACGTTCCTCGATCAGAAAGCAGGCGTCTACGTCGGCCCGCCGGGCAGCGGGAAGACGATTGCAGCCATCGCCACCATCGCCGCAGTCGGTGGCGAGACGCTCATTTTGGTTCCGAGCCGGGAACTCGCCGCCCAGTGGCGCGAGGCACTAACGAGTGAGTCGACGCTCACTGACGACCAGATTGGCGAGTACCACGGCGGCCAGAAGAACATTCGCCCAGTGACGATTGCGACCTACCAGACTGCCGGGATGGATCGGCACCGACAGCTGTTCGACTCCCGGAAGTGGGGTCTGATTGTCTACGACGAGGTCCAGCATATTCCGAGCCGGGTGTTCCGTCGGAGTGCTGATCTGCAGGCCTCCCATCGGTTGGGACTCAGCGCGACGCCAGTCCGAGAGGACGACAAGGAAAAAGAGATCTTCACGCTGATCGGGCCGCCAATCGGGACCGACTGGGCCGAACTGTTTGACGCCGGATTCGTCGCCGAACCGGAGGTCGAGATTCGGTACGTGCCGTGGCGCGACGAAATGGCCCGCAACGAGTACGTGAGCGCGGATGGCCAAGAGCGGTACCAACTGGCCGCGATGAACCCCGCGAAGATCGCCGAAATCCGGTATTTGTGTGAAACCCATCCCAACTCGAAGACGCTGATCTTCGTCGACTATCTCGACCAAGGCAAAGAAATCGCCGAGGCGCTGGATATTCCGTTCATAAGTGGTGAGACGCGCCACTACGAGCGCCAACAGCAGTTCGAGGCGTTCCGCAACGGTGAGCTACAGACGCTGATCGTGTCGCGAATCGCCGACGAAGGGATCGACCTGCCAAATGCTGAACTGGCGATTGTTGCTTCAGGGCTTGGGGGGTCGCGTCGACAGGGAACCCAGCGGGCGGGCCGAACGATGCGACCGGTCGGGAGCGCGGTGCTGTACGTGCTGGCGACCCGTGGGACCAGAGAGGAGGACTTCGCCCAACAGCAGATGCGGCATCTCGCGGGCAAGGGCGTCAGAATCCGCGAGACAAATGTGAGCGAGTAGCTAGTCCACGCTGGCTTCTATTGCGTCCATCACCCGGTCGACCTTCTCGACATCTGCATTATACCCCATATGTCCGACGCGAAGGATATCGTCGGCCAGATCGCCGAGACTTGTTGCGAGGACGATGTCGTGCTCGTCCTCGATGCGCTGCTGAATCGCTTGGGCCTCGCCGGGGATGTGGAATGCTGTGACGGTCGGCGAACTGCGGGATTCGTCGGGGTAAATGTCGAGTCCGAGTTCGGCACCGCGCTGTCGACACTGCTCGGCGGCGGCCTCGTGTCGCTTATAAACGGACTCCATTCCTTCATCGAGAAGTCGCGAAACGGCGGTATCCAGCGCGGCCACGTTCGCATCGAGATGCGTGTACGGGAAGCCATCCGACACGTCACGCCATGGAAGCAGGTTCGTATATAAGGACGTGGGGGCACGCTCCTCCATTGCGTCCCACGCTCGGTCGCTGACGGCCGCCGTGGTGAGGCCGGGCGGCGCGCTGAAACACTTTTGAGAGGCTCCGAGACAGACATCGATTCGGTCGGTTGGGACCGGTGTTCCACCGAGCGAGGAGACGGCGTCGACCACACTCAGTACGTCGTACTTGTCCAGCAGATCGAGCACCGGCTCCAGATCGTTGAGCGTCCCGGTCGGCGTCTCGCAGTGGACCAACGTGGCGACCGACACCGGCTCGCCCGCGTCTTCGGCCGCCGCGAGTGCGGTCTCGATGCCAGCGAGGTCGTAGCCCTCGTCGTAGGGTGCCGAAACGAGCGTCGACTCGCCGTTGTAGTTGTCGACGAAGTCCGCAAACCCGTCGCCGTAGACCCCGTTCGAGATACAGCACACGTGGTCGCCCGGCGCGACCAGCGAGGCGATGGCGGCCTCAAGGCCGAGGATGCCCTCGCCGCCGGGGACAATCACATCGTGGCTCGTGTCGTAGACCTGCTGGAGGTTCTCACAGAGCTGATTGTAGCGGTCGCGGAACCCCGAATCGATGTTGGGGTTCGGCTGCTGGCGGGCCATCGCCTCCCGGACTTCGGGTGGGACCGCGGTCGGCCCCGGTGTGAATAACATACAGTCAGTGGGCAGTCGACCCATTAACTGATTGCGGTCTGTTGGCTGTGTGGGCTACTGCTAATAGTTGTCAAACATTGTGTTTTATTGTAATATGTATAGTTAGGAGTCATATGACACGCCGATCATTTTTTGTTGCCGTGGTCCTGCTTCTCAGCATCCTGTTTGCCGGGCTCGCAGTCAGTTCGATCCGCGCGGGGGAGTCGGCTGGCTACGGATATGCTGTCGTTGCCGTGCTGCAGATCGCCGCCGCTGTCGGGTACTGGGTCCATCCAAAATCAGTTGTTTCTCCCGACGATCCGGCTCCGCGAGAGTGGTTCGAACTCGCGGGGCTTGTCGTCGCAGCACTGGTGGTTTCGGCGCTCCTTTTGTTCGTAGCGATTGGTTAATCGACCTCGTCGGGTTCGTCCCACGGCGCGTCGACGTCGACTGCCTCAATCGCATGCTCGATCTCGGCCTCCGAGAAGTCGATCTCATCGAGCACCATACTCAATCGCTGCCATCGGGCGCTCTGGTCGTCCTCGCCGTCCGGGCCGACGCGTGCGCCACGAGTTTTAAAGAAGCGTTTGCCACGACCCAAACGGGAGCCTTCGCCAGTGTGACCGTCGAAAATGGCGTCGTATTTCTCTCCGGGTTCGAGATCACCCGCCGGGAAGTCGACGGCTGGCTCCTCGCCCTCCTCACGGGCTTCGGCTCGCACATCAGCGACTTTGCGGAAGTATTCGTCGGCGTTGGATGCCTCGCGCGTGGAGGGTGCGCGAGCGGCGGCCAGCGCGGCGTGAATCGCACAGAGTCGACCTTTCCAACTGGCCTCCTCCCAGCGCTCGGTCGCCAGTTCCTCGTAGCGTTCGATGGTGAGCGCAACCTCGTGGCCAGCCCGGAGGTCCTCGACGACGTACAGGTTGAGCCGGTCCCAGAGATTCCACGCGTAGCCCGACCGGGCGAGTTCCCAGGCGGCCCAGGCGGCGACCTCCTCGTCGGAGCGCCGGACGGCCTTCTGGAGCAAACTGGAGACGGCATAGCGGTTGTAGCCCCCGTCGGTCTCGTTGGCTTCCTTGGGTTCGCCGAAGTCGTTGTCCGTGTCGGCCTCGGGGTCGCGGTCGGTGTCGAGTTCGCCGTCGCTGCCGAAGGTCGCCTGTCGTGGCTCTCGCTCCTCGCCCATGGCGGCTGTGGGGACGGTGGGTGCTAAAGGTCGACGGCTCGGAGTGTGGGAGGGCGTGGCGACCGACGTGGAAATGAGAATTCTTAAACAGGGCTGGGCGGCTACTGTTAGATAGCCCGCCCTTAGCTCAGCCTGGTAGAGCAGTCGACTGTAGATCGACTTGTCCCCCGTTCAATTCGGGGAGGGCGGACTGCGAGACTCGAACATCGTGAGAGTCTCGGTTAGCGAGCGGCGTAGCCGCGAGCCTTCTTCTGCGAACAACGTGAGCAGTGAGAAGTCTCTCCCGACCCGAATTGAGCAGACGAGTCACAGCCCGGACCGGCGAGCGAAGCGAGCCGCATGCCCGGACTGTCTCGGCGAGTTCAATTCGGGGAGGGCGGACTGTTTTTATTTGTCTCGACTTCCCCACACCACCTTCTCCACTAGTTCCACCCGCAAATCCTGCTCAACGACAAGCTGACACGACAGTCGCGGATACCCAAACCGTTCAGCCACTCGGTCATGCCAGTGGTCCGGCTCCACATCCTCAGCCACTCGCACCCCACAGGTCGCACAGAGCCCACGCCCACCGCAGTTGGCGCGCTTGGTCAGTCGACTGTACGGCGAAAAACCAGCCTCCTGAAGCACATCCCGAAGCACTCGCCCCCGTTCGACTGTGAGTTCAGTTTCGGTCTCACCGTCGACAATGACCAGCCGAACCGTCTCCGTGGAGTCTGCGGAGCCACCCATACCGACAGGGTGGCTGCCGCCCTGATTGCCTCTTTGGCTGTCGACCGTCATCCAGCGGGATTTATATACTCGACTCGGTAATCGCATGGTATGACTCAGAGAGCATCACAGGAACATTCGCTCGTCGACCGGGCCGGCGAGCGGACGATCCACGTCGGCCGAGACCGGCCGATCCGGATCAGTTCCGGCCACCGAATTCTGCACCACGACGGCAAATGTAGCCGCCCTCACGGCCACAACTACGAGATCTCGGTCTCGATCTCCGGCGAACTCACCGAGGAGGGATGGGTCGTCGACAAAGGCGACGTGACCGATATTATCGACCGCTGGGATCACCGATTCCTCCTGCAGGAGGGCGACCCGCTGATCGAAGCCTTCGAAGACGCTGGCGACGGCGATGCAGTCGTCGTCCTTGAGGCACCGCCGACCGCCGAGGTGATGGCAGTCGTCCTCGAAAACGAACTCCGCGCGGAACTCCCTGACACCGTCACCGACGTCTCGGCCGACGTGAGCGAAACCGCCGAACTGAGCAGCTGCCAGTAACCATGCCAGTCAGTTCCGAACTCAGCGTCGACCAAGATAGCCAACCCGATAGCGAGGGGCCAGCCCTGCCGGTCAACGAACTCTTTGAGTCCTTGCAGGGCGAGGGCGTCCTCGCGGGCGTGCCGAGCATCTTCATTCGGACGAGTGGCTGCAATCTCCGGTGTTGGTTCTGCGATTCCTACCATACCTCATGGGAGCCAACCCACGCGTGGATGGACCTCGATGAGGTTATCGACCGCGTCTCGGAGTTCGACGCCAACCACGTCGTGCTCACGGGCGGCGAACCACTGATTCACGAGGAGTCGATAGCCCTCATAAACCGACTCGCCAACCGCGGCTACCACATCACCGTCGAAACGAATGGGACGATTGCGCCGCCGCCCGGAACGCCAATCGATCTCGCCTCAATTAGCCCGAAACTCGCCTCGTCGACGCCCACACCCGAGCGACCACCGGCGGGCGGAGAGGAGGATGCGGTTGATGCCGAGGACTGGCAACAACGCCACGAAGCAGGTCGGATCGATCACGACGAACTCACCGCGCTCATCGAGCGGTTCCCATTCCAACTCAAGTTCGTGCTCACGGGCCGCGATGACCTGCCCGAAATCGAGGACCTGATCGCCGACCTCCGCGCCGGAACCGAGACCGAAATCGCAGACAGTGACGTCCTCTTGATGCCGGAGGGACAGACCCGGAGCCAGCTTGCAGAAACCAGACAGGAAGTCGCCGAGGTCGCCATCGAGTCGGGGTATCGCTACACCCCACGGCTCCACGTCGACCTCTGGAACGACGCCCCCGAAACCTAACCATGACAGAATCCACACAAGGTCCACCGACTACCGACACTGCCGACGCACCGTCCACTGATCAGTCCACCAAGCGCGCGGTCGTCCTCGTCTCCGGTGGGATGGACAGCGCGACGACCGTCTACGAGGCCCGCGACCGCGGCTACGAGCTGTACCTCCTCCACACGTCCTACGGCCAGCGAACCGAGTCGACCGAGTACGACTGCGCCCGCCAGTTGGCCGATCTGGTCGACGTCGCGGACTTCCTCCACATCGAAACCGATCACCTCCAGCAGATCGGTGGCTCGGCGCTTACCGACGACGAGATGGCTGTCGACGATGCGGACCTCGACAGCGAAGAAATCCCCGACACCTACGTCCCGTTCCGGAACGCCAACCTGCTGTCGATGGCGGTCTCCTTCGCCGAGGCAAACGGCTGTGAGGCCGTCTTCGTCGGCGCCCACAGCGAGGATTTCTCCGGGTATCCCGACTGTCGACCCGAATTCTTCGATGCGTTCGAGACCATGGTTGAGGTCGGCACCAAACCCGAGACTGAGATCACAATCGAAGTTCCGTTCGTGGAGTCGACCAAAACCGAGATCGCCGAGCGAGGGGTCGACCTCGGCGTTCCGTTCGAACACACCTGGAGCTGTTACCGCGAGGAGGAACCGGCCTGCGGCACCTGTGATGCCTGTGCGTTTCGACTCCAAGCCTTCCAGCGACTCGGCGTCCATGACCCGATTTCGTACGCCGAACGACCTGACTACACAGAGACGAATAGCTGAACGACAGATCGCGTGCGGCCTCACAGCGTTCGGCATTCTATCAATAAAATGAAGAATAAACCCGAAACGGATGGCGTTAAGTGCCACCCGTACGGGATTCAACACGAATGAGCGCTGGCGCTATCGGTTCATCACGATCTACCTATGCGATTCTCGGCTGTGGGAGCGTCGGCCACGCAGTCGCCGAAGAGTTGGCCGAGGAGGGCAACGACGTTCTCATCCTCGATAAAGACGAAAGCCGCGTCGAGGCCCTGCGCGATCAGGACCTCAACGCCAAGTTGCAGGACATCAGCGAGCCGGAGGTGGCCGACGTGGTCGCCGACCGGGATATTATCCTCGTGCTCGCCTCGGACGTCGAGGCCAGCAAGGCCGCCGTCTCAGCGATCCGCAACCGCGGCAGCAACCAGTATATCGTCGTCCGCGCTTCCGATCCCGTCACCGAAGAAGAGCTCCGCAACCTCGGCTCGGATGTCGTCGTCAACCCGTCGACGGTCATCGCCGAATCCGCCCTGCGGAGCCTCGAAGCCGGCGAACTCCAGTACAAGGCCCGACAGCTCGCTGACATCCTCGAAGCGACCTCCGGTCGACTCGCTATCCTCACCCAAGACAACCCCGACCCCGACTCGATTGCCAGCGCGACCGCCCTCCAGTCGATTGCCGCGGAGTTCGGCATCGAGGCCGACATCCTCTACGATGGTGATATCGGCCACCAAGAGAACCGCGCGTTCGTCAACCTGCTGGGGATCGAACTGCTGGCCCGCGAGGAGGCCCCGGATCTCGACGAGTACGACCGACTCGCCTTAGTCGACAACATGAAATCCGGCGACCGAAGCGTCGAGTTGGATATCGATATCCTCATCGACCACTACGAGCCCGACGAGGATCTCGAAACCGAGTTCGTCGACATTCGAACCAACGTCTCCTCGACGTCGACCATCCTCACCAAATACCTCCAAGAGTTCGACCTTTCGCCGAGTGAGACGGTCGCCACCGCCCTGCTGTATGGGATTCGGGCCGAAACGCTGGACTTCAAACGGGATACGACGCCCGCCGATCTCACGGCGGCGGCGTATCTCCATCCGTTTGCCAACCACGACACGCTCGAACAGGTCGAGTCGCCCTCGATGTCGCCCGAAACTCTCGACGTGCTGGCCGAAGCGATTCAGAACCGCGAGGTTCAGGGGAGCCATCTGTTTTCGAGTGCGGGCTTCATTCGGGACCGAGATGCCCTCGAACAGGCCGCCCAATACCTGCTTGATCTGGAAGGTATTACGACGAGCGCGGTGTTCGGGATTGTCGACAACGAGATCATCGTCGCCGCCCAATCGAAAGATATCCGGATCGATATCGGCAGCGTCCTGAAAAACGGGTTCGACGGCATCGGCGAGGTCGTCGGTCACTCGAAACAGGGCAGCGTCGAGGTGCCGCTCGGCATCTTCACCGGCATTGAAGCCAGCGAGGACAACCGCGATACGCTGCTGCAGTTGACCGAAGAGGCAGTCCGCAGAAAGCTCTTTGAGGCGATGGGTGTGGAAGGCGGCGAAAGTACGAACGGCTCCTAGACGACGGCTTCTTCGACGTCTTCGGGTTGCTTGAGACGCTCGATCACGTCGTTGATGAGGATCACGTCACCGACCGCGCGAACCCATCGATAGGGGATGATGACGCCCTCACCGGGAGAAACTGTCTCGGAAAACAGTTCGGCGTTGAGTTCGCCGACCGCCAACCCGGTGACGGCCTCTTGGTCCAGATTGAGGCGCACGTCTTCGACTTCACCGACAAAGACACCGTTGTTCGAGTATACTTCGCGTCCGACGAGGCTCGTGATCTCCTGTGGGGTCCCGTCCATGGGGTGACGGTTGTGTGTGCTGATATTAAGTTTTCGTGATTGAAAGCCGTCCGTCTGACAGGCACACAGCAGTGGTCGACGACCCGACGGTCGGTGGGATTTTATACTCCCAGCCTATATCACGGCCAATGGCAGCACCGACAGCGGGACCGCCAGCCGATCCCTCGGTCGCTGGCGACTACGATTACACGAGCGACGACGTCGACGACCCGGAGCTGCGGGACGCACTCGACGCCCTCGTCGACGGTGACGTACGCTTCGATAGCTACTCGCGACAGCTGTACGCAACTGACGCCTCGGCCTATGAAGTAACGCCCATCGGCGTCGTCATGCCAACGTCGACCGATGATGTCGCCGCAGTCATGGCCTACTGCGCCGACAACGAGATTCCAGTCCTCCCGCGCGGCGGCGGCACCAGCCTCGCGGGCCAGACGGTCAACACGGCGGTCGTCCTCGACTTTAGCAAATATATGGACGACATCGTTGCGGTCGACCCCGCGGCCGAAACCGCGACCGCCGAAGCCGGAACGATCCTCGGCGAGCTCAACGCCGAACTCCGCCCCCACGATCTCAAATTCGCGCCAGACCCGGCGTGGGGCGACAAAAGCGTGCTTGGCGGCGCAATCGGCAATAACTCGACCGGCGCGCACTCGCTGAAATACGGCAAAACGGACTACTACATCGAAGAAGTCGAGGCCGTCCTCGCCGATGGCACGGTCACGCGGTTCGGCGAGATCGACATCAGAACGATCATGAAGGAGGCTGACGCCGACGCTGACGAGCCACTTCCCCGAATCTACGCCGAAGTACAAACTATTCTCCACGAGGATGTCGACGAGATCGATGCCAGGTATCCCGACCTGAAACGGAACGTCTCGGGCTACAATCTGGATATGTTGGTCGACGACGCCCGCGGAGAACTCCAACTTCCCGACCAGTCAGGGCCGGACCCAACGTCGAGACCGTGGACGGTCAATCTCGCCCGGCTGTTGGCTGGCAGTGAGGGAACGCTCGCGATCATCACCGAGGCGACTGTCTCCTTAGAGCCGATTCCGGAGACGACCGCGGTCGCCCTGCTCACGTATGATGACGTGCTCGACGCCGTCCGAGACGTCGACCCAATCCTCGACCACAACCCCGCCGCAGTCGAGGTGATGGATGACGTCCTGCTGGATCTGGCCCGCGAAACCGAGGAGTTCGGGCCGGTCGTCGACCTGCTGCCGGAGGGCACCGATTCGGTCCTCTTGGTCGAGTTCTACGCCGACAGCACGGCGGATGGCAAACAGCAGGTCGCGGATCTGATCGCTGATCGGGTTCCCGACGCAACGAGCGAGGTCGACCCCACTGCTGGCGCGGCCGAGTTGACTGTCGACGCGCCGACCGCGCGGACGGCGATGGAGGCCTACGACGAGGAGACGAAGGCGAAATTCTGGAAAATGCGGAAATCCGGGCTGCCGATTTTGCTCTCTCGAACGAGCGACGCCAAACACATCGCCTACATCGAGGACACCGCGATTCCGGCTGAGAACCTGCCTGCTTTCGTCGGTGACTTTCAGGAGATCTTAGACGAGCATGACACCTTCGCCAGCTACTACGCCCACGCGGGGCCGGGCGTCCTCCATATCCGGCCACTGGTGAATACGAAAACCGTCGACGGCGTTGAGACGTTCGAGCAGATCGCTGACGAGGTGACCGATCTCGTCGTCCAGTACGGCGGCTCCGTGTCGGGCGAACACGGCGACGGCCGTGCCCGCACTCAGTGGAACCGAAAGCTGTACGGCGACCATCTCTGGTCGGTGTTCCGCGATTTAAAAACCGCCTTCGACCCCGACTGGCTGCTGAATCCGGGCAACATCTGTGGCGACGTCTCGATGACCGAAAATTTGCGGTTCGATCCGGCCTACGAGTTTGATGCCGGCTTCGACTCCAAACTGGAGTGGGACAACGAAAACGGGTTTCAGGGAATGGCCGAACTCTGCCACGGCTGCGGCGGCTGTCGCGGCAGTCAGGACCTCACCGGCGGCGTGATGTGCCCGACGTTTCGGGCGGCCGACGAGGAAATCACGTCGACCCGGGGGCGAGCGAACATGCTCCGGCAGGCGATGAGTGGTGACTTGCCCGAAGACGAAGCCTTCAGCGACGAGTTCGTCACCGAGGTCTTGGATCTCTGTATCGGCTGCAAGGGCTGCAAGAAGGACTGTCCGAGCGGCGTCGACATGGCGAAACTCAAAGTCGAAGCCACCCACGAGTATCACCAGCGACACGGCTCTTCAGTTCGGGACAAGCTGTTTGCCAACATCGAGTCGCTGTCGTCGCTCGGTAGTCTGGTCGCGCCGGTGGCCAATGCGACCAGAAAGATTCCGGGCGTCCGGACGCTCATGGAAAAGACGGTCGGCATCGCCAAAGAGAGGAGCCTACCAACGTTCCGCTACGAAAGCCTCGAAGACTGGTTCGATGCCCGCGGTGGGTCGACCGTTCCACAGGAGGAGGCCAACCACACCGCGATCCTGTTCCCGGATACCTACACTAACTACAACCATCCCGAGGCTGGACAAGCCGCAGTCCGCGTGCTCGAAGCCGCCGGCGTCCACGTCACGATTCCCACGGGCCTCGGCGGCAGCGGTCGACCACCCTACTCGAAAGGGTTCATCGACAAAGCCCGTGAGACCGCACAGCAGAACGTCGACGCGCTCGCCCCAAAAATCGACGAAGGATGGGACGTGGTCGTGGTCGAACCATCCGATGCCGTGATGTTCCAGTCGGACTATCTCGATCTGCTGTCCGGTGAGGCTGTTGAAACAGTCGCCGCCAACAGCTACGGCATTATGGAGTATCTCGACACATTCGACATCGACAGACGGCTCTGGTTCCGTGAGGACCCCGAAACCGGCGAATCGCTGACCTACCACGGCCACTGCCACCAGAAAGCCACGACGAAAGATCACCACGCCGTCGGCGTCCTCCGGCGGGCGGGCTACAGCGTCGACCCCCTCGATTCGGGCTGTTGTGGCATGGCTGGTGCCTTCGGCTACGAGGCCGAACACTACTCGATGAGTCAGGCGATTGGCCGGATTCTGTTCGACCAAGTCGACGACAGCGAGGGCGAAACCGTCGTCGCGCCCGGAGCCTCCTGTCGGACCCAACTCGGTGACCGGGATGGCGAGGTCGCCGAACCGCCACATCCAATCGAGAAAGTCGAGGCAGCACTCGACTAACTTCTCTGTTATTCCGGTGACGGCGTCGACAGCGGTGTCGACTGCATCAGATGGTCGTTGATCGCATCGCGGACCCACGAGATGGCCTCGTCGCTCTCGGTTTCGATAAAGGCACGTGCCCCACCGCGGTCGTCGAGGACGACGAGTCCCGCGGTGGCAGTCGACTCCGTTTCGGCGACGACCAGACCGTATGCTGGCGTCGTCTCGACCTGATGGAGAGCGACACGCGACTCATCGAGCAGCTGTTGGAGCGACTCGGTGTGAGAGCCGACGAGCGTCGAGGCTACTGGATCAGTCAGTACGATATCGGCTCGGGCCATCTCCTCGTCACAGAGCGCGACCCACTGATCGATCACCTGTGGAAACACTGCCGGGAGGACGGTCTGTGTCCATCGCCCCTCGTCAAGCACCGAGCAGAGCGCCGAAATCGGCTGCTGGGGCGCGTGCTGGCTGGCAGTGACGATGGTGGCATCCTCGAACACCACGGGATCGAGCTCGAAGTCCGGCGGGAGTTCGGCCAGTAGTTCCCGCCCGTTGAGCAGCGTCCCGGCCGTCGACGCAAACCGGTCGTACTCGGCGAGTAGAAGCTCCCCAAGCAGCGTACGCTGATACCCTTCGGTCGACCGGGCGAGCAGGCCCGCCGATTCTAGCTCCCGAATCCCACGGTCGACGGTCGACCGAGAAACCACTAACTGGTCGACGAGTTCGCGCTTGCCGACCCCATCGGTTCCGACCGCACGGAGGATCGGCTCACGCTTGGTGACCAGCGAAATCGCTCCGGCCGTATCACGGTGTTCCATCCGACTCTCAGCCTCCAGCGGAAGTAACAGGAGATATTACTGACATATGTATATAAACAACCAGCAAATATATAAAGGTTGGTCGTCGGCTGACGAGCCTGGTCAAGCAGTGAGGTAAAGATGAAACCCGCCGGTAGTATAGACGCCGGGGTGCCTCTGACAAACCGGCAACGTGATTGGCCGCCTTGCCCGGACGGCTGATCATCCGCTTGATGGCCTTTGCCCGGACCATCAGGCATCGACCGGCCGACTTTGCCCGGGTCGGTTCGGTTCTGCGTCCGCCCGGCTACCATTCGGTGGCCGGGGAGACGTTTCAGTTTACTCCCTTCGAGTGACGACCACTGCATACTCTCACCAGTCGACGAGGGGGTAACACGACCTCTTATTGTGGTTGCTATCAAACAGGTAGACGACGATGAGCGAGCAATCCCAGACGTCGACAGTAAGTATCGTTGGTGGCGGTCCGGCCGGACTAAGTGCGGCGCTTTTTACCCAGAAAAACGGGCTCGAAACCCGTGTCTTCGATCTCGACGGGACGTGGATGCACAAGGCCCACCTGTTCAACTACCTCGGCGTTGGCTCCCAAGACGGCTCGGCGTTCATGGAGACCGCTCGGAATCAGGTCGACAGCTTCGGCGTCGAGCGACATCAGGGTGAAGCCGTCGAAACGATCAGCGATGCCGACGATGGATTCGTTCTTGAGACTGACGACGGCGAGTACGAGTCCGACTATGTCGTCCTCGCAACCGGTGCGAATCGCGACCTCGCCGAATCGGTCGGCTGTGAATTTACCGACGATGACGTCGTAGACGTCGACCTCTCGATGCAGACCAGCGTCGAAAACGTGTACGCGACCGGTGCGATGGTTCGGGCCGAGGAGTGGCAGGCAGTCATCTCCTCGGGCGACGGCGCGGCCGCAGCCCTGAATATTCTTTCGGACATCAAGGGCGAACACTACCACGACTTCGACGTTCCAGCCGACGCCGATAGCGTCTTCGGTGGGATGAGCGACGAGGCCTGAGACTCGGCGTAGCGTCAGCGTAGCGTCGACAGCCAGCAACTGTTTTGTGAACGAAAAATACCGCAACGTTTGACAGTAGGGCCACCGAGAGGGTAGATATGGACTTCGATAGACAGAGTGGTGTGTTCCTCCACCTTACCTCACTGCCGGGCCCACACGGGATCGGCGACCTCGGCGACGGCGCACGCGAGTTCCTTTCGTTCCTCCAACAGGCAGAACAGGCCTGCTGGCAGTTCTGCCCACTGGGACCGACCTCCTCGGCCCACGGCAACTCGCCGTACCAGTCGTTTTCGGCGTTCGCTGGTAACCCACTGCTGATCAGCCTCGACCGACTGGTCGACGACGGCTGGCTGACCGATGAGGACCTCCAGCCAGTCCCCGACTTCGACGAGCATTCGGTCGACTACGAGGCGGTCGGCGACTACAAACGCAACCAACTCCGGACCGCCCACGAGCAGTTCCGCGAGACCGCAACCGACGACGACTACGCGGCCCTCGACGAGTTCCGCGATGAGGAGTCGTGGGTCGACGACTATGCGCTGTTCCGCGCGCTCAAACAGAAACACGACGGCGTGGCGTGGGTCGACTGGCCCGAACCGATCCGGACCCGCGATCCAGACGCCCTGAGCGAGGCCCGCGAGGAACTCAGCGAGGAAATCGAGTACCAGACGCTGATCCAGTACTGGTTCGATAAACAGTGGCAAGCCTTCAAAGCCGATGCTGAGGAGAAAGGGATCAAACTCGTCGGCGACGTGCCGATCTATGTCGGTCTCGACAGCGCCGACGTGTGGTCGAGCCCCGAGGCGTTCCAGTTGGACGACCAGAACCGACCGACGGCGGTCGCGGGTGTCCCGCCAAACGCTGGCGACTCCGGTCAGAAGTGGGGCAATCCGCTGTATGATTGGGAAACGCTCGCCGACAACGACTACGACTGGTGGGGTCGACGCCTCGGTCGACTGTTCGAGCAGGTCGACATTACTCGCCTCGATCACTTCCAGGGCTTCCTCGAGTACTGGGCCATCCCAACCGAGGCCGACTCGGCCGCAGAGGGTGAGTGGCGGGATGGGCCGGGGGCCGCCTTTTTCGAGGCAATCGAGGCGCAACTCGGCGAGCTGCCGTTCATTGCGGAGGATCTGGGGTTCCCGGATGCGGAGCTACAGGCGCTGATGGATCGGTTCGACTTCCCCGGCATGCGAGTGCCGCAGTACGCCGACTGGTGTCAGGGTGGCAACGAACACCAGCCGATGAACTATCCCAAGAACTCAGTGGGCTATACGTCGACCCACGACACCGACACCTTCGACGGCTACTATCAGACCCTCTCGGAGCGCCAGCGGGACTGTTTGCAGTACAATCTGGGCGTCGACGGCAGCGAGATCAACTGGTCGATGATCGAGGCTGTCTGGCGATCCGACGCGGTCCTCGCGTTTACCACGATGCAGGACTTGCTCGGTCTCGACAGTCACGCTCGGTTCAACACGCCGGGAACGCTCGACGGCAACTGGACGTGGCGCGTCACCAGCGAAGGACTCGACGAGAGAATCGCAAAGAAACTCGGGACGATGACTGCTATCGAAATTCGATAATCAGTTCGTTCCGGCGGCCGCCGATTTGGGGGCTGTAACGTAGGCTGTTGGCATCGATTACAAGTCGGCGTCGACCGGTAGAAAACTATCGCTGGAACAGTCGTCATGGATTCGCTCGACGATGTCGGTAACACGCAACAACTCACATGTGTGTTGGTCTCGATAGTTTACGGACCACTGATGCCGAATAGATGGGGAACCCAACTGAGGATGACGAGATAGACAACTGCCGCAATCATGATGACAACGGTCTTGAGCCACGAGAGCGGGTCATGGCGGAGGCGAGCGACGCCAATGGCAGCGATTAGCCCACAGGCTGGAACAACCACTTGGATGGCTATGGCTCCCGATATGCCACCCGTGGCTACCAGTAAGTCGAGCAGTGTGGGTGGACCGACGACCAACAACGCAAGATTGTTGAGGCCGCCGAAGACACCCATCACGACGATTACGTAGGTCGACACCGCCGTCGACAGCCGACTGTGACGGCGTGTCGACGCCGAGACGGCAAGTCCAAAGCCACCAAAGTAGCCGACGACGAACAACGGATGGCCGTCCCAGAGTCCGTTTATAATAGGGTTGAGTTCTTGGTAGCTGACGGTCCCGAGGACGACCCACGTCGTCAGCCCGTCGAGACAGATCCCCGCGAGGGCTGCGAGCCGTATCCAGTCGCTCGATACGCCTTTTGACAACCGGCCGCCGAAACGCGTGTCGACGCTCGCTCGGTCAGCCACACCACCGCGTTCGACCAGCGCTGGGTAACTCCTATTGGCCGTTGGCTCGACTGTTCAGCACAACAGTTCAGGTAGGCGACTAGTCGACAGGAGGAACTATGTGTGCTCAGCCGAGTAACTCAGTCAACTGAATGAGTGACGAAGAAACGATTACGGTCGCTGACGTCAGCGCAGGACCGGGTGGCGCCGCAGATACCCCCGCCGGAACCCCGGTCGACCTCCCAGTCGTCGACATCCTAACCGGCCGCGGCTTTGTCACCGGCAAAAGCGGTAGCGGTAAATCCAACACGGTCTCGGTGATGTTGGAGAATCTGCTGGACAACAACTTTCCCGTGCTGATCGTCGACAGCGACGGCGAGTACTACGGCCTCAAAGAAGAGTACGAAGTCCTCCATGTCGGCGCGGACGACGAATGCGATATCCAAGTCACCGCCGATCATGCCGAAAAAATAGCTTCCCTTGCCCTCGAAGAGAACATCCCGATCATCCTCGATGTCTCGGGCTATTTGGACGATGATGACGCCGACCAACTGGTCTTAGAGACGACGCGACACCTCTTCGCCAAGGAGAAAAAACTCAAAAAACCTTTCTTGGTCGTCATCGAGGAGTGCCACGAGTACATCCCCGAGCAAAGCGGGATGGGCGAAGCCGGTAAGATGCTGATCAAGATCGGCAAGCGGGGGCGGAAACACGGTCTGGGAATCGTCGGGATCAGTCAGCGCCCAGCAGACGTAAAGAAGGATTTCATCACGCAATGTGATTGGCTCGTCTGGCACCGACTGACGTGGCGGAACGATACGAAAGTCGTCGGCCGAATTTTGGGCTCGGAGTACGCCGACGCCATCGAGGAGATGGGCGACGGCGAGGGCTTTCTGGTGGCCGACTGGGCGACCGATATCCAGCGTGTCCAGTTCCACCGTAAGCGAACGTTCGATGCGGGAGCGACTCCCGGGCTCGAAGACTTCGAGCGACCCGAACTCAAATCCGTCAGCGGTGATCTGGTTTCGGAACTCACCGATATCTCCGACGAGAAGGAACGCCGCGAGAGCGAAATCGCGGATCTCCAGCAAGAATTAGACAAAAAGGAGGCCAAGATCCAACAGCTCGAAGACGAGCTCGAGGAGGCACGAGATCTGAGCCAGATGGCCGACCAGTTCGCTCAGGCGCTCCTCCAGCGCTCGGAGGCCCCTCACCGTGGTGGGCAGGGACGAAACTTCAATCGACCGGCCGAACAGGCTGATATCGAGGATTACCATCCCGAACAGTCGACCAACAACAGCGATGGTCCGACTCCCACTGGCCAGACGCCAGCCGGCGATCCGGGCTTCGATCCGCTGATATCCGAGGCCGAACCCAGCCGTGAGGATGCCGAGGGACCATCCCAGCCGACACCGTCGGAGCCGACAGCCGACGAGCAGTCGGTCGACGATCCGATGGCTGCGCTGGGAGCCAGCACTGAGGCGTCGACAGCGACTGACGAGACTGACGAAACCGACGAGACTGACGCTCCCAACGAGACCGACGCCCCCAACGAGACAGTTGACTCCGAGAAGATCCCGACCGACCCAATCGAGGCGCTCAACACCTCGGCGTTCGATTCGACCGACGGATCGACGTTCGATTTCTCGGCCGAGGAGTCGGCGTTCGACGGCACGGCCGGTGAATCCGCACCCGTCGACCCCTCGCCGGTCGACCCGAACCAAGTGAGCGGCCCGACTGACGCCGAGCGAAAACAGGCAGCCAGTGACTCGAAGTTCGGCACCGTCACACGCAAGGAAATCGCCGAAGAGGCGATGCAGTTCGCCGAGGCGGTCGAACTCGGCACCCGGGATGCGGTGGTCGACGAACTCCAAGAACGGATCGCGGGGCTTCCGGAGCTCTCGATTGGAATGCTCAGACATTACCGAGAGGTAGGCAGTAGCAAGCCGCTCGCAGCACACAACGCAGCTGGCGGCGACGACAACCAACAGCTGGCCTACAGCCGGAACCGACCGCTTCGACAGGCCCAGCTGATCCGCCACACCGGTCGCGGGCGCTATGCCTACGCAGTGCCGGAGCTGATCCGTGAGGCCTACGCCAACCAACTCGACGACGAGGAGGTTGCGGCGATGGTCCAATCCATCGAATCCGTGTTCCGCGAGTCAGTCCCCGATCCGCGCGATGACGAGACTGTCGACGCCGACGAATCGGCGGTCACTACTGCGGATACTGACGGCTCAGCGGCCGATACTGACGACAGCGACGACTTGGGGTTCGGATTCGACCTATAAAACGAGTAGCACGGACCGCGACGATCCTATTTAGAGGTCCGAGACGAGGTCTTCGAGTGCCTCTTTCGGATCGTCGGCTTTGGCGACACCGCTGGCCAGCAGGATCCCTTCCGCGCCGAGTTCTTGGGCTGCGGTTACGTCTTCGCCAGTCGACACACCGGCACCACAGTAGACGTCGACCGACTCGTCGACCTCTTGAGCGGCTGCGACGGCGTCAGTGACGATGTCGGGATCGCCGGAGGCAACCGAGACGTCGCCACCGATGAGCTCCGGCGGCTCGACAGCGACCGAGTCAGGACCGAGTGCGGCTGCGGCGGCGGTCTGTCGGGGGTTGTTCGCACAGACACAGGTTTCGAGATCGGCGCGTTCGGCCGCGCGGACCGAGGCGTCGATGTCGGCGAGTTTGCGGCGGTTCTCCGAGTGGTTGATCAGCGTACCGACCGCACCGGCGTCGGCGGCGGCCTCGGCGAGCGTGCTCCCGGTGAAACTGCCGTACTGGTTTGGCGAGACGTGCTGGGCCCACGTTTCGACGCCGGTGTCGGCGACCGCGCTGATCTGGGAGGCCTGCGGCGAGACGGCGATACGGACGCCGGACTCGTCGGCGACTTCCTTGGCGGCTTTGGCGACGGCAATTGGATCACACGGATACGCCTTGAGGTTCACTAAGATGAACATACCACATAACGTGTCGCCCCCGTCAAATAGGTTCATCTTTCAGGCAACAGACTGTGACAGAATTTGCCACATCTATGTCGACTCCACAGAAATGGTTTGCAGAAACAACCGCGTCGACGATGGCTCAGTCTTTGCGCTCGACGACGTCACCGAGGGTCATCGACTGGCCGGAGCCGCTGGACCACTCGGTGTCTTCGACATCGGCACCCTCTGTCAGAGTGATGTCGAGTTTCTTTTCGAGTTTTGCCTTGACGTCATCGCTCGGGAGGATGTCGCCGCGTTCGAGTTTCCGGATGAGACTCGCCTTCTCGTTGAGTTGGTTGGCGAGTTCCTCTTGGGTGAGGTCGATTGATTCTCTACCGTTGCGGATGCGGTCGTCGTAGTCGGCGGCGAGTTCGTCCATGTCGTCGAACATGTCCTTTTTGCGCCGCGTCGACCCGCTGGAGCCGCCACTACCGGAGCTCCCGCCCGAGGAGTTCGAGGTCCCACTACTCGATGAGGTGGAGTACTTGCTGGTACTCGAAGAGGAGGTCTGGGTTTCGACGGCGGTCCCGAACCCTTCGCAGTTCTCGCAGAGGTCCAGTTCCGCACCCTCGACTTTGGTGGTGGTAAGAGACGACTCGTTGGCACCACACATCTCACATTGGGGCATACTCATCGGTAACGTGCGACCCTGTATAAAGCATGCGCCGCGGGCCTACAGGTCGCCCCATGCGCCCCAGAACCGTTGGAGCGCAGTCAGATGGCCAACCACGGCGAAAAAGACGAGCAGCAGTTCGATCACACCGTAGCCAGCGACAATCGGCACGGTGTACACCGCGGCAACGAGCCCAGCGACCGTAATCAACACGAGTCGGTCTGCCCGACCGACAAGCCCGCCGTAGGCCCGACCAAGGCCGACTGCCTGTATCTGGGTGCCGAGATACGATGTCATCAGCACGCCCGTCACCGCGAGGAATCCGAGCGCGAAGTTGTCGACACCCGCTGCCAGTCCACCGATAATAATCAGGTCAGCATAGCGGTCGATCACGTGATCGAGCAGGTCGCCGCCGTCGGAGGCGATCCCCTGCTTGCGGGCGAGTGCGCCGTCGACCAGATCTAACCACCCATTGAGCAACACGAGGAGGCCACCCACCGCGTACCACTGCGGGGTTCCGGCGACAAAGGCCGCCGCAGCCGCCCCCGCGACGCCGAGCGAGAGCACGCTCACGCTGTTGGGCGACAGCCCGAGGCTGTCGGCTGCGGTCACAAACGGTGTCAACATGCGTTCGGCCACCGGGCGGAACTTATCGAGTGTCATGGCAGAAGATACCCCGTGAAGTCGACGTTGCCCGCACTGGGCGACCGATCACCGTCGATTACGGCCACGATCTCGTCGGCGACTGCCTCTGGATCGCGGCCAGTGGTGTCGATCTCGTAGACGGCGTCCTGACCGTGCTGGTCGACAGCCTCTGAGAGTACGACATCAAGCGCCTCGCTTTCGGCGTTTTCTTTGGCCTTTTGCTCGGAGTCACCGCGTTCGCTGAGCCGATCTTCAAGCACGGATGGCTCACAGCGAAGCACGATCACACGGTCGACATCGAAATGATGGGCGAGATGGGATTCGAGGAGTCCATCCCAGTCGCCGAGGTGATTTTTGACGGCCTCGATATCTGTTATTAGGGAGTCATCACGGTCGACGTCCCGCTCGCTCCACAGATCGTACTCCTTGATTTCGTCGTTGAGATGGATGACGGGGATGTCGACGCCACGCTCGGCCAGTAGCTCCGTGGCCGTCGTTTTGCCGGTGCCGGGCGTTCCAGTCACCGCAATCTTCAGCGGCTCCGACTGATCATCGCTCATGTCGGAGCCACCTCTGCCAGAATTCCGTTGATCGTCTCGACGGCCGTCTTCGTCTCCTCGCGGGTGCCACAGGAGATGCGGACACAGCCGGGAAGGCCGAAGCTACTGCAGTCCCGGATGATGACGCCTTCCTCTTGGCTCCGTTCTGCGACACGGCTTGCGTCGCCAACGTCGACCAAGACAAAATTCCCCGCGCTCTCGAAGGTCGGCGCATCGAGGTTCTCGTACATGTACTCGCGTGCCCACTTTGCGGTCTCGACCGAGTGGTCGACGTGGTCGTCGTCATCGAGAGCAGCGAGTCCGGCCCGGTAGGCGAGTTCGTTGGCCGCAAACGGCGTGTTGACGCGGGCGTAGGCGTCGGCCCAAGCCTCGGGTACAGCCGCGTAGCCGATCCGGAGTCCAGCCAGCCCGTAGGCTTTCGAGAACGTCCGGAGGACCGCGAGGTTTTCGAACTCCGAGAGGAGACCGATGCTGCTGGGTCGGTCGGAGTACTCACCGTAGGCCTCATCGACGACGACCAGCGTCTGGTCGTCGACTGCGTTGAGGAGCGTCGTGATCTCCTCGCGGCTCCATTCGGTGCCGGTCGGGTTGTGCGGCGAGGTGAGATGGACGATTCGCTCGCCGTCGTAGGCATCAAGGACGATGTCGGCAGTCTGTTGGAACGCGCCGTCCTTCGAGAGGTCGTACTCGGCGACCTCGCCGTGGTGGTGGCGAGCGCTCATCGAGTAGTAGGAGAAACCGGGCGAGGGGACGAGAACGGAGTCGCCGGGTTCGAGCATCGCTCGCGAGAGGTAGTCGATTGCGCCGTCGGCACCCGGTGTGACCCAGATCTGATTTGCGGAGAGGTCCCACTTATCGGCCAGTTTTTCGGTGAGATCAGTGTGGGCGGCTTTCGGGTAGACGTGGAGGCCCTCATTGGCGCGTGTCGTGACGGCGTCGACGGCCTTCGGACTGGTGCCGTGAGGGTTTTCGTTCGACGAGAGTTTGATCAACTCGTCTGGATCGAGTCCGAGGTCACGAGCGACCTCCTCGATCCCCCGGCCCGGCACGTACGGGCTGGTCGCGGAGAGATCCCGTGGTTGCATAGTCGTTGGAAGCAGACCCCCGCCCTTAAACGTGCTTACACAACCTGTGGGCGCGTGTGTGAGGGGTTAGGTCGAAGTGTCGGCCTCAACACTGACACGCTCTGCATCCGGCCCAAACTCCGATTCGAGCAGGTCGGGGACATCCTCCGGCTGGACATCGGAATACCACTCGTTGCGTGGCTGGATCGAAATCGCGGTTCCCCCCTCGCTACAGAGGCCGAGACAGTCCGTTTCGGTGACCGAGACGGTCGACCAGAACGCATCCCGGTCTCGAAGCCACGATTTGACGGCTGTGAACGTTTCCTCGCCGCCAGCCTCAGCACAGCAAGCGTACCCGGAGTCTCGCTCTTGTGTACAGACGAACACGTGGGAATCGAGTCGCTCTCTGTGTTCGTCGGTTCGGTGTTTCATGCTGACTCCGGGGTTGGCTCGGTCGACTGAGAGATGGCGGCGGCATCCCGTCGCTGGAGCCAACTGAACGTCGCCGCGATCAGCAGCCAGATACCTGCCTGCCCGACGGCGACCATCGCCTGAAAGGCTACGACGAGATCAGTCGACAGTCCCGGATGGCTGACGGTGGTCGGCGTCAGCACTGGCAGGAGGATGATCGTCCCAACGATGGGGACCAGCCCAGCAGCTATACGGAGAAGCCGATGTCGGGAAGCGGTTCGTCGGTAGATCTCGACAGCGGCCACCGAGATGGCGGCTCCGACGAGGACGAGGCCGCCGTAGACGGCCAGCCGGGCGTCGACGCTGTAGAGCTGTTCGGAGGCGGGAGTTGCGGGCGGAAGCACCAGCCACGGTGTCAGCGAAACAGTCAGCAAACCCACCCCGGCGAGCAGGTAGGGTTTGACCGCCTTCCTACCGGGGACGGCGGGTTCGAGCAGAAAGAACGCCAGCGCGAACAGGCCACCGAGGAAAATACCCCACAGCAACCCGCCGCCCACACTCACGATATTCGTCGTCGACTCGGCGACAATAGCGGTTGATTCGCCCGCGGCATGGCTGTGGTCGTGCTGTAGCTCATGGATCGACTCGATCAGTGGGTTTGCCACGACGGAGAGAAACAAGCCGTAGGCTCCTCCGGCGACCCCGCCTGCGAGCACGCCTTGCTTGAGGTAGTCGATCATCGATCAGTGGCAGACGACGCCAGCAGCGTGTCGGAAGTTGTGCAGCGACTCGTGGGCCAGCGGCTCTTGGAGGACGACCAGCGCGAACGTGATCGCGGTGGCAAACGTAAGGAGTGTTGCAGCCTGAATCGGCGTCACGGTCGCTCGTGCGGTCTGGATGCGGTCGGCAACGGTGTCGTCAGTGGAAGTCATAAACTCTACTTGCCTTACTGAAAATTAGATTGTAAAGCTTGTGATTCAGCGAGGTCGCTGTTCGGACGGTGTCGACTGCTCGGCCCACGATGGCTGCTGTCCATCGACCGAGACCGCTGCTCGACCACTGGTTTCGTCGAACACGTGGTGGGTTCGCGGGTAGGCAATCGAAACGTCCGTCTCGTCGAGTTCCGTCTTGATACGTCGGTACACTTTCGACCGGGCTCGTTTCGGATGATACGGCTCGAAGACCCAGAACCGAAGTTCGATGTCGACGCCGTGATCACCGAAATCAGTAACAAAGGTGGTCGGAGCCGCCGGATATCGGTTGCCACCCAGTCTGATCGAGGGCCCGCCGTCGATTACCTCGTCGACTGTTCGGCCAGCCCGTTCGATTCGGCTGAGTGCCGTTTCGAGATCGCTTTCGTAAGTGACGGTGAGTTCGAGCGTAAGCCACGAGCGTTCGTCGGCTTCGCTGTAGTTGATCACATCCCGGCGGTGGATGCTATCGTTCGGGATCACGAGCGTCGTGTTTTCGAGGGTGTGGACTTTCGTATACCGAAGCGTGATTTCCTTGACGTACCCTAACTGGTCGGTGTCGACGAGTTCGATCATGTCGCCGACCTCGTAGGGTCGATTCACGAGGACGAACAGTCCGTTGATCAGGCTCCCGAGAAGCGGCGCGAGAATGTAGGCGATAGCCGCCGTCAACACAGTGACCGACAGCAGGATGTTTTCGGGCTCATACCCGAAGACATTGGCCACCGCAAACAATGCCAGCACCATCACAATCGCCCGCAAGACGCCAAGGAGTGTCTCTGCGACACTCACACGTTGGAGTAGCTTGACGAACTGCGGACGGATCAGTCGGGCAACATACTTCGCGCCATACCAGCCCACGACGAGAATGAGCACGGCAACGAACCACGGCATGCTCGGTCGGAGCATCTCGGAGATGAACTGGCCGAGTCCAGATTGGAGCAGACGAATCATACGGTCGACTGATTTGCCGCCGAGGGAGACAGGGTTACTGTCCACCTATCAACGGCGTAGGCGTCGGCTACCGGCGTCGTAGCTGCCGACTACCGACGGATACTCACCGACTGGGTGATCGCACATCGTGTTCCAGCGTGCCGATCCCTTCGATGTCGACCTCGACGTGGTCGCCATCCGACAGCGGACCAACCCCTGCAGGCGTTCCGGTCGAGATCACATCTCCAGCCTCTAGGGTGAGATGGGTCGTGATTTCGGCGATCAATTCAGGGACTGAAAAGAAAAATTGGTCAATCGACGAGGCCTGTTTCGTCTCGCCGTTGACTCGGAGTTCGATTGTCGCGTCGTCTGGGACCTCGTCGGGCGTCGCCACGACCGGCCCCATCGGGGCGGCGTTGTCGAAGGCCTTGCCGCGGACCCAGTTTTGCTCAGTGTCTTGGTCGTCCCGATTCGAGATGTCGTTGAGACAAGTGTAGCCCTCGACAACATCCATTGCCTCCTCTACTGCGACGTTCCGGCACTGCTCGCCGATCACGACCGCGAGTTCGGCCTCCCAGTCGACGCGCTGTTTGCCTGCTGGCAGAGTCACCGTATCGCCGTGTGTCGAGACCGTGTTCGGCGTTTTGAGAAACAGCAGCGGTCGGTCCGGCACATCCTTATCGCGTTCGGCCGCGTGGTCGGCGTAGTTGAGCCCCACACAGACGATCTTGGTTGGGTCGGTCGGGGACAGAACGTCGACCTCGCTTACCTCGTACTGCTGGTCACCAAACTGAACGGTGCCGTCATCGAACGTCCCACGTCGAACCGAGCCAGCCGGGTCGCGGAAGCGGAGATACTTCATAACGGAGGGATTCGTTGAACGAGTAAAAACGTTTACCAGCGAGGAGTTGGGTAGGCTCCGGCTACCGCGCCAGCGGCATCGCGTAGCTGGTCTCTTCGTCGATGACCAGCTCCCAAGTTCGCTTGCAGTCACAGTCGACCTGCTCGAAGACCGAGGGGTCCTGTCGTAGATCGAAGTCCTTGATTGCCTTCTGAACCTTGTCGTCGCACTCCCCGCAGTTGTGTGCGCCACGATCCGAGCCGTGGCCGACGGGATCGGAGATGACGATGGCATCGATGTCGGCGGTCTGTTCGAGGACGTCGGCGACCGACCAGAGCCACGGCGGCCGGTAGCCGCCCTCGCGGAACAGTTCGTTGACCATCGTGAACTGCTGGACGTTACAGGGGTTCATCGACACCGTGTGACAGCCCTCGACGTCGGCACAGCGCCGAACTGACGCGAGCATGTCGTCCCGAGCCTCGCGCTCCGAGAGGAACGGTGGTTTCATCAGCAGATAGGCTTTGACTCCTGCGCCCGCTTCTTTCGCGGTCGCGCAGGCGTCTTCGAAATCGGAGAAATCGAAGTACTTGTTCACACAGTCGTGGCGAATCTTGTCGGTCGCGGTTTCGAGACCGACTGCGATGTCGACATCGAGTCCCTGCTCGGTGAAATCAGTGATTTTCCCGTGGTCGACGAAGTCCGGTAAGGACTCAAGAACGATCCGCTCGCGGTCACCGAACGTTTCGGCGATGGCCTGCCGGGTTTCGGCGGGCACTTCCCGTTCGTCGAGGAACGAACCGGAGGTGTAGATCTTGATCAGGTCGGCAGGTTCGTCGGCGTTGTCGGCCTCGTGGTCGAGACAGGCCTGGATCTGGTCCATCAGCGCCGAATGCTCGACAGTGCCGCCCTCGACGCTCTCGGCGACGTAGCCACACATCGTACAGCCACCCGCCCGCGCCCACCGACAGCCGCCGGTGTTGAGGATGATCGTCAGCGAGTCGTAGACGCCGCTGGGGGTGTTGTCCTCGTCGAGCCAGACGCGGGTCGGCTCGTGTGGGTCGTAGTGTTTCTCCTTGAGACCGCGGATATCACGCATCACCGAATTGTGTGCGTCCATCCCGCGCCCGTCTTCGTACACTTCTGGGCTCGGCTTACTCATTGGCAATGCTACTCGCGTGAAGGATAAAACCGCATCGCACCGCAGAACGGATGAGTGGAGGGCAACCGGTGCGAAGCGACAGCGGGGGGAGTGTGGAGACAGGTATGGAAAGCTGTCACCACTGAGACAGCGTGGTGGGGCTCTCTCAAGTAGTGACAGACGTGGTGGGGCTGTCACCAGTGTAGTGTGGGACTAACTGTGTCGACCGACCGACGGTTGCAGACCGCCAGCGAGTGGGGCGCTGTCGGGTGCCACCGTCGGCTTTGACACATATCGGCTAAAGATTGGTATGTAAATAACACTTGTACCTATCTGCATAGGTGCACTGAAAATAAACTGCCTATGTGCATAGGCAAGCATCTTGAATTGTCGATTTACGGCGTTATGGAGTCATCGCCTCGGGTGTCGACTGAACCATACCGGTGGTCGACCGACGCGATCAGGAGTAGACTGTCTGGTCCTGTTCGAACAGTTCCCGGAGCAGTTTGCGTTCGCCCGCGCGGAGATGTTGCAGGAACGTCGGTCCGGCGATCCCGAGCCGGTCGGCGATAGTTTCGCCGGTGTTGCTCCGTGGCCACGCAAAGAATCCGGCGTGGTAGGCCGCCTGCAGCGTCTCGTGTTGGCGGTCAGTCAGCGTCTCCTCAAGCTGCTCGCGGAACCCTTGTGGGGTGTCGACCGAGGAGTCGAGCTGTCGCTTGGCCCGTAGTTCGGCCCCCGCAAACGTCGACTCGAACAGTTCGGCCAGCGTCCGGACGTCGGTCGTATCCGGCACGGTCATCGACACCGTGCCGCGGCCCTCGGCTGCGCGGAACTCCGTGAGCGAGACGCCCTGATCGGCGATACAGTTGATCACCGGACTCTCGTCGGTCGTGAGCGTGGCGACAAAACAGTCGTCGCGCTCGACCAACACGGTCGGCTGATCGATCCCGATCCGGTCGGCGTACTCCAAGAACGCATCCGGCTCGGCCCCCTCAACCAGAACGAACTGACGAAGGCGGTCATCCGAGCGCGTACTGAGACTCTGGAGGGTGACCGTACAGTTGGCGGCCGTCGACAGTTGGATGAGATGCTCCTGCTCGCAGTCGATTTCGAACACGACCTCGGTGTCAGCGTCACCGACGAGCGCCCGGCGCTGTTCGGCCGTCCGAAGCGCGTAGCCAATCGTCTCGCCGAGTTCGGCCAGCACGTCCTGCTCTCGGTGGCCGACTGAGGTGCGCCCGGCCGCATACACGATCAGCACGTCATAGAGGATCTCGTTGTGGGTGATCGGAACGAGAACTGCCGTGCCGGCGTCGGGATCGGTGTCGGGGTCGGTCACGTATCTGAGACTCGCCTCGCCGATCTCGGTGGGTGGCGTCTCGACGGCCACCTGTCGGTGGTCGATCACGGTTTCGAGCGTCTCGACGCTGTAGCGGTCGACCAGCGAGACCGGCGAGTCGACGGTAACGTTGGCCCCCAACCCGGCCTTTGCTTGCGGGGTGAGTCGCTCGCTTTCGAGATCGTACTCGCCGATCCAGGCGTAGCTGTAGCGATCCTCGCCGACAAGCCGCTCGCAGACAAGGCGTTCGATCTCTCGCTGTGAACTCACGCTCGTAATCGCCCGGTTGACCGACCGAATCACCTCGTTGGTCTGTCTGAGCGAGGCCAGCTCGGTGCGCTGGCGTTCGAGTTCCCGCTTCCGCTCGTCGAGCAGGGCGGCCTGTTCGAGCCGGGTTAGCGCGCTTTCGGCGTTGGTCGCCACGATCAGAATGCCGTCGCGGAGATAGTCGACCGCGGCATCCCTCCCGGCGGTTCGACCCACCAACACGCCGTGGCTTCCCAGCGACACCCAACAGCTCACCGTGTCGAGTTCGTCGACGGTTCCCGGCTCGACGACGACCGGTTCCTCGCTGTCGGTGGCCGTCGACACCGCCTCGGCAGTCGGGAGCTCGTTCAGAACGCTCGTGGAGAAACCGCTGTCGGCGACGACCAAATGACCATCAGGCGTCTCCTCGATGATCGCGGCATCCTCGAAGCCAAGCGTCTCACAGGTAAGATCGATAGCTGCCTCGTAGACCGCAGTGGGCGAGGTCGCCCGAATGAAACGGTTGGCGTCGGTCGCCAGAGCCTCGTTAGTTTTCTCCCGGCGCATCTGTTCGACCGCGTTTCGAATCCGGTTGGCCAACAGATCCGGCTGCTCGATTGCGGTCGACTTCTCCATATATTCGGTGGCACCCTTTCGGAGCGCCTCGCTTGCGATCTCACCGCCACCATGGCCCGTCAACAGCAAAATCGGGAGCTCCGGCCGCTGTTTGGAGGCTTCTGCCAGTAGCTCTATCCCGTCCATTCCCGGCATCCGGTAGTCAGTAATCAGACAGTCGAGATCCTCATGGAGCTGATCGGCCACCTGCCGTGGCCGTGATTCGGTTTCGAACCGGAGCTCTGAGACCGCTTCACACCGATTGGTAATCACGTCCAGTGATTGCGGATCGTCGTCGACGTAGAGCACCCGGATCGACCGAGACATTGGTTCCCGTTGGAGGCCCGTGATACTGAACGTTCTGTTTTTATTATGGGTAAATTCGTGAGAAAATAGAGTCGACAGATCGGAGATTCAGCTCAGTAGGAACTCCCTACTCGAGAAACCGGTCGCTAACGTCCTCATCGGGGATCATACACTGGTCTTTCCGGCCGAACCAGTCATAGCGGTTGTCGGCGACGAAATCGTAGATGCGGTCACGGAGTCCGCGGGGGACCAGTCGACCGAGCGACAGCAGTCTGTAGATCCCGCCGAGCCGTTCGCCGACGCGGATCGCTGCATCCGATTTGGTGTAAGCCACCCCGTCTTCGACCAACACGACCGTTTCGAGATCCTCGGTTGACAGCCCGGCCTGTTCTTGAATCCGTGTGCCCAGCGTCGACTGAAGCGGTGCAAATCGGATCGTTCCCTCGGGATCACGCGGGATAATGAACTGAATTGCGCCGTTACAGAGGTTACAGACGCCATCGAACAGCAGCACGGGATGGGTGTCGCTCTCGGCGATAGCCGTCTCCTCGTTGGTGTCTCCGGAACTCATTGCTCGGTTCACTGGGTGTTCGGCGACGGGACCATATCAACCCTCGGGCAGAGCCGCCGTCTCATCGCTCTCTGACGTGCCGCACCGTGCTGGCGACACCCCGTGTCGACTCGACCATTTCGGGCCCGTTCATTTCGGCGCGACCGATGCCGAACGCTTTCGGTCCCCGAATCACGACCTCATCTCCCGGTCGGATCTCGTCGCTGGCGTCGACGACACCCGGCGCGAGCACGCTACCGTGGGGCACGAAGCCATCGATTTCGACAACCTTGGTTGGGGCATCGCTGTCGACCCAGCGGTCGGCCCCGTCGAGGGTCATCGCAAGCATGCCGTACTGTGGGACCATCGTCGCCAACTGCTCGCCGTCGGTGTCCCGGACCTGTAGTTTGGGATAGCGACCTGTCGTCTTGATCTCTATATCGCCAAAGAGGTCGTCGCCCGCATCAGGCCCGAACTGGAAGTCGGCGATTGCTTTGACCGTGTTGTGTTCCCGCTCCCGCTTGGCGTATTTGAGTTCGCCTTCGAGGGCGGCCGACAGATTCCCCAGCGAATCCGTCGACGTGGGATGGCCGTCGACCGTGTACTCGAAGTCGAGCGACGAGTCGGACTCGACGCGTTCGACGATGTCGCGGTAGCCGTGGTCGGGAACGTGGGCGATTACCCGCGAATAGTCGTTTCGCTGGAGGTATTTATCGAGCACTGCAGCGACGAACTGCTTTTCGTCCTCGGACCACCGTCCTGTCACCACTGAATCGTAGTGCTGGGCCGGATAGGTCAATTCGAGTTCCTGTGGCACCACGCCAATCGGCGAGGTCATCGAGACGGTGTGGCCCCGGAAGGCGATCATATCGTGGAACCGACTGTGGCTCTTGGATTCGCTGTACGGCTTCCGGGCCGAACAGGGCACGAGGACGAGCGGGTTGTCGAACCGGTTGCGGTACCGACTGGTCACCCGGTCGGCAAACCGCTGGATTTCGACTCTGCGGAGCGAGTCGCTGGTCGCGGCGGCGAGTTCGTTATTTCGAACGACTGGGGTTTGGGTTTCGAGATAGCTGTACTGACTGTCGAACTCCCGGAACGCCGCCGTGAGCCAGTTTTCGTGGCGAGCTTGGCCTTCGATGTAGTCGCGTAGTCGACCGGCTCGAATCCGCTCTCTGACGCGCCGGAGTTCGGCGCGGAGCGCGTTGACGTTGTGGTCGATACAATCTTGCTGGGTGAACTCCTCGCGTGGCCCCTGACAGGCCGGACAGGCACACGGCAGCTCGTCGAGGTCTTCGAGGAATGCCTCGCCGTCGTTTGTGAGATACATTCCTTGACTCCCCTTGACTTTCGCCAGTTTCGCGTCGACACCATCCACGCCCGCATAGACCAGCGTGGCGACGTTGACCGGTGTGGCAACACCCGAAAGAACGAGTGCGGTGTCGGCCGGAAGCGCCTCTTTGGTGCGGATGATCGCGTCCTTCAGTCCTTCGCCGTGACCCACAAATCCGGAGGCGTCGCTCAGAATGGCGGCATCGGTGCCGAGATCACGGGGTGACTCCGAGGAGATCACCGACGCCGATGGAAAGTCGACATCGATTGCGTCCGTGGTAAATGCCTCGCGGACCTCCTCTCGCGTACCAGCAGGCAACGAACGGTGGGGGAGAATCGTCAGTTGGTCGTCGTCGCCCTCCGGAACTGGCTGCTCGGCCGTCCAGTGGCTCCCGCTGTCGACGAGGACATCGTCGAGCAGTGCCGGGGTGTCGACCGGCGTCGAAAGTCGGATCTCGCCGAGACGGGCCGCCCCATCGCGGTCGAGAACCTCGAAATACGTAGTCATACCAATGCTGGGCAGTCGAGGGTGAACTATCTTGCTTTTCGCCGACCCCGAGGTTTTTCGATCCCCCCGTCGACCTCACTGTATGGACCCAACTGGCGCATGGGACCGCGCCGAAACCGAGGCGTTTCTCGAACGCGAGACGATCCCAATTCGGCTTTCTTGCCGTACGAAGGGTGACGATCTGTGGATGCTCTCGCTGTGGTATCGCTACCGCGACGGCGCGCTGTGGTGTGCAACCAGCGCCGAGGCCGACGTCGTCGACTACCTCTCGCACGACGACCGGGTGGCCTTCGAAATATCGACCAACGAACCGCCATACAAAGGTGTTCGGGGCAACGGGACGGCAAGCGTCGACTCTGACCCTGATAAAGACCTTTTAAAAACACTGCTCGAACGCTATCTCGGCGGAACTGATTCGCCGCTGGCCAAGCGACTGCTGTCGCCCGACCGTGACGAAGTGCGAATTCGGATCGATCCCGACCGCGTGTATACGTGGGATTTCAGCCACCGCATGGCCGGATCGGTTCCTGAAAGGGAGTAAGCCCAAGCTGGCCTCCAGACGGTCACTGTCTCCGGAACGCCAGTGTTACACCGGGGTGGCCACTACCGCGAGATATGGCTGACGAACACGGTGGGTTCGAAGACATTCGAGGGAACGTCGACGGACACCCGATGGTCAGTCTCGTTCGGTACGCATTCCGCTACTGGCCACGGTTGCTGACCGGCGTCACCACCGCTGTCATCACACGATTTGCGCGACTGATGCCCGCGTTGATCGTCGCGGCAGCCATCGACCGAGTGGTCCTCAATGAGGGCGACCCCGGACTGCTGACCGATGTCGGCCTGCTTCCGACCGGTGACATCGTCGGCGAGGCAGCCCGACTGGCGTTCCTCCAGCGGCTCGTCGTTATCGCCGCTATCGCATATCTGATTCGCTCTGTGACCCGGTTTGCCTCACGGTATCTCCTGCAGTCGATGGCCCAAAAAGTCCAGCGCGACCTCCGAAACGATGCCTACGACCACCTCCAGCAGCTCTCGATGAAGTTTTTCGTCGACCATCAGACCGGCGGGATGCTGTCTATTCTCAACAGCGATATCAACCGCCTCGAACGCTTTTTAAATAGTGAGTTTCGCCAACTCATCAGGGTCGTCGCAACGGTGACCGGAATTACGATCATTCTGTGGAGAGTTTCGCCAAAGCTTGCAGCAATTGCCCTGTTTCCGGTGCCGATCATTGGGTTGGCCAGCGCGGGATTCCTCACGTGGATCGAACCCCGATACAAATCTATTCGGGAGACCGTTTCACGATTGAATTCGAGATTGGAAAACAACATCGCGGGCGTCGACGTCATCAAATCCTTTGACCGCTACCGGTTCGAACACGACCGGGTGGCAACTCAAAGCGAACGCTACCACGACGAACAGATCAAGGCGCTTCGGCTCCGGCGCGGCTTTTTTGCGGCACTCCGACTGATGACCGGGGTCGCCTTCGTTGCAATCCTCTACATCGGCGGCCGAGACATCATCCTGCTCGGTGACGCTGGCGCGCTGTCGACCGGTTCGTTCGCGCTGTTCTTCCTCTATCTCCGGCGGCTCTACTCGCCGATGCGGCGGATCGGTCGGTCGGCCAACCGCTACCAGCAGGCCAAATCCAGCGCCGAACGCGTCTTCGGTCTGCTCGGGCAGACGTCGACAATTTCCGACCCCGATGATCCGTACCTGCCCGAGACCATCGCGGGCGATATCGAGTTCGACGATGTGACGTTCTCGTATGGCGACCGCGAACCCGTGATCTCCAACGTCTCGCTGGATATCGAGGCCGGAGAGACGATTGGCCTCGCTGGCGAGACCGGCGCGGGGAAATCAACGCTCACTCGGCTTGTTCCCCGGTTCTACGATGTCGACTCCGGCGCGGTGCGAGTCGACGATGTCGACGTCCGGGAGTATGCCCGACAGAGCCTCCGGAGCGGGGTCGCCATCGTCGGCCAGTCGCCGTATCTGTTCTCGGGGACGGTTGCCGAAAACATCGCTTACGGCGACCGCGAGGTGCTCGATAGGCTCCGCAACGGTGAAGACGTGCCCGAGGCAGTCGTCGACGCAGCCGACGCCGCCGAGGCCGACCGGTTCATCGATGACCTCCCCAAAGGGTACCGAACCGAGATCGGCGAACGCGGCGTGAAGCTTTCGGGCGGCCAACGCCAGCGACTTGCCATCGCGCGGGCGATTCTCAACGATCCCGCGATCATCATTCTCGACGAGGCCACGAGCGACGTCGACACCGAGACGGAAAAACACATCCAGGAGAGCCTCACTCGCCTCATTGCTGACCGAACTGCGCTGGTGATCGCCCACCGGCTGTCGACGATCCGCGATTCGGATCGGATCGTCGTCATGGACGACGGCGAGGTTATCGAACAGGGAACCCACGACGAACTGGTCGGGAGTTCGGGAGCCTACGCCGATCTCTGGGGCGCGCAGGTCGACGACGAGCCAGCTCTTGTCGACTAACTGCTCGCATTAGGCCCCACACGCATCGGGAGTGACCCACGAAAATATCCGTTCGACAGCCGCAGCGGAGTCTCTGACTCCGTTGTGGTCTGTTGGAAGAACAACGTTTTCGACCGCGCCATCAAGCCGTGGACTCGCCTGATCGACCCAAAACAGCGAATCGTACCGGCCACGGATCGTGTAGTAATCGATCTCTCCGGGCGTCTCGTTGTCGTTGAGTTCCGAGAGTGGATGGTTGGTGTAGCGGTCGTAGTCGTCTCTGAGAAAGCCGCTCACCTGAAACGGGCCACTGTCGAGTCCGGACTTACAGCAGAGTGTGGCCCACGAGACGCCGTGATTGGCCCCAGCCAACCCGACGAACGTCTCGACCCAGTCGTAGCGGTCACGCTCGGAGAGCCAGTAGCGGACGCCGGTCACGCCGAGACTGTGGGCAACCACCATTACCGATTCTGCACCGGTGTCCGAGCGGAGTTCAGCGACGAACTCGTCGAGTTGGGCTGCCATCTCCGCGTGGGTTGGCGTCGACTCGGCAAACGTAATCGCCCACAGATCGTCTCCTCGATAGCCCGCCTCTATGAACTGCTCGCAGGTCTCGGTCCAGTCCGAGGCATCGCACTGATTGCCATGAACGAAGACAACGGGAACCTGTGTCGTTCCGGGGGCCGTCCCGAACCACTCGTGGCCGCCCCAGCCGCCATACTGCCCGGCTGTCTCCCACGGCAGTTGTGCATCGTCGACCCGATCTGACGGGTGGTCGGAGCGACGGTCCGTACTCTCAGTGTCGCTAAAACAGAGATCGAACATCGCCTGTTGATACCGAGCCGACTGAGAGATCCCGAGACTGAACACGTGTTCGCATGCGGGAATGTAGGGATACATGAGTTGTACAGATCATGATACGGCGAGCCGACTATATCCTTTTTGCACAGTGACTACAGTCCCACAAATAACTGAAAAACCACCAAAATCTATTATGTATTCTGTCCGAACTGTACTATACAGCGCCGTCGACTGTCGTCTTGATTCGACCCACAAACGGATGAATCAGACCCCCGTTTGCTTACTCAGTACCGAACCCTTCGCGGACGTCTTTCATCGATTCGACCGTTACTCGGTCCGGAATCTCTTCGATGGCATCGGCATGCCACGCTTCGACTGCGAGTGTGAACTCGGTGTTAGGGTTGGTCTCGACGAGCCGCCGAACCCCCTCGGCAGCCGCGATCTGTCCGCCCCGGTCGGGGCGGTCAGGGACAGCCGCGGTAAACGGATAGCTTTCGGAGAGTTCGCGGGGAAACGGACCAAACGGCGGGACAACGCGCCATGCGGCGTCGTACTCATCAGAGCCGGGGGCCCCGGCCTCGGTCAGCAGGAGCCGGTCGGGCGTCGACAACCGATCAAGCCGCTCGTGGTGGCGCAGGACCTCGGGTCGACGGGCGCTTTCGGGCGAAGTGTAGAAGAAGGTGCCTTTCGAGACGGGGTCCTCGCGTTCGAGTTGGTCGGCGTGATCCAGCAGGGCACGGTAGCCATCGTACATCGAAGGGTGGCCGCGAGCGCGACGGTCGACCAGTTCGAGCAGGTTCCCGCTCCGGATCGCCTGCTTGATTCGGCGAAGCTCCTCGAAGGTGACGTGGAGATTGTGTTCGGCCAGCAGTCGCTCGCGTTCGTCGTCGTTTTGCTGCCGGATCTCCTCGGGCGTATGGGTGACACAGATCGGACACGAGCAGGGGAAGTAGTCGAGATCATCCAGCTGTTGGGTGCCCGAGACGGTCAGGTATCGGCCCGCGCGGGCGTACAATGCGTAGGCCGCCGAGTCAAACAGGTCACAGCCCAGCGCGACCGCTAGCGCGAGCATCATCGGGTGGCCCGCGCCGAAAAGGTGGACCGGACAGTCGACACTCAGCCCACGTTTGGCTGCTGCGACTGTATGTACAAGATCGTCGTAGCGGTAGTTGTTCATCATTGGAACCACCGCTCCAATCGGGAACACGTCGAGATCGGTCGCGGCGGCGTGTCGACCGGCCTCTTCGCGGAGGTCGGGATACGTCGACCCCTGAACGGGGGCGTTGATCAGCATCTCGCCGAGATCGAGACTCTCGGCATCAGCCAGTGCCTGCTCAGTGATTTCGAGATCCGACTGGGCCTGCTCGCGGCTTACATCCGGCGGCGTGGGGATGTCGACCGGCGTGCCGATGTCGGAGCCGATCTCGTGTTGGAACTTCAGGATTTCTTCGGTCGTCACGTCGATGTCGCCGTACTCCGAGAGCTGAAACGAGCCCGAGTCAGTCATGACCGCGCCATCGAAATTCAGCAGTTCGTGAAGGCCGTCGTTGAGGGCCTGTTGGCGGAGGCTCTCGGTTTGGCGGATGATGTAGGAGTTGGTGATGAGGATGTCGACGCCGAACTCGGATTCGAGCCGCGAGGGCTCGATAGTGAGCATATTGGGGTTGATAACGGGGAGGAGAGCCGGGGTTTCGACCGTGCGGCCCGCCCGTGGGACGTCGAGTCTGCCGATCCGCCCGGCACCGTCGGCATCCCGAATCTCGAAATGATCGCGCATATGCCAGCCCTATCCGTGGCTGGTCGGTAAGGATTGCGTTCGGTGTTTCTGTCGGCTGTCGGTAGCCGCAGGGGGCCTCACCGGTGAGTGAGTTCGTAGTGGGTAACGGCGAGTGCGGCCCGTCCGTCGTCGAGTTCGTCGTCGACGACACTGGCGAGATACTCGTCGTAGTCAGTCACGTCGACGCGAATAGACTCGTTGTCGTCGAGTTCCTGCTCGGCAGTCGGCTCGCAGTCGTGGGCGACGAAATGGTGGTGAACCGAGTTGGCGATCCCGTTCGATGGTTCAGTCGTTAGCAGGTGTTCGAGACTGCCTGCTTCGTAGCCAGTTTCTTCGCGGAGTTCCCGCCGAGCGGCATCGAACAGATCCTCCTCGCCTTCGACCGAGCCGGCCGGCAGCCCGCGGTTAACGCTGTCGACGGCCTGTCGCCACTCCTCGATGACGACCACATCGCCGTCGGGTGTTAGGGGGAGGATAACCACGGCTGGTGACTCGTCGACGTAGTGGTAGTCGGTGACGGTGCCGTCGGGGAGTTCGACCGCATCGCGACGGATATCGAATCCCGGACAGCGGTAGTCAATCTCCGTTGCCTTGGTCTCCCATTCGAGCGAGTCGTTGGTCATATCCTGACTGTCCCGCGGCGATGGCTAAATATCACCGGTCCGAATCCGTCGTGACGGTTTCGTCGACCGCGAAATAGCGGTCGGCGTGGCGTCGACAGCCCGGGTTGAACGCTGTTCCACAGTCCGGACACTGATGCTCGCAGTCGAGATACGTTCGGACACTGAGTTCGCTGCCACAGACGCCACAGAGTACCGCTGGTTCGTCAAATCGGTCGCGGGGCCACTGTACGGCGTCGTGGTCGACACAGGCGGCGTGACACTCGAAACAGGGGTAATAAGTCTCACAACAGGGGAACTGAACCGCGATCACGTCGCGGTCGGTGTGGTAGTGGGCACACCGGGTTTGGTCGTCGACCGCGAGTCCCACGACGAGGCGCTGTTCCGGTGTCAGTCGACGTCGACACTCGGTCGTCATTGGGCTATGGTTGGGTCGCGGAGTAATTACGATGGTGGACTATCAGTTCGGTCGAGTCGCACACGGACGAGGCTCCCGCTGTCGGAGGTTTCGATTTCGACCTCCGCACCGTAGCTGTCGGTGATCCATTTGACGAGCCAGAGGCCGAGGCCGCTACCGTGGTTCAGTGGGGTGATCTCGGCTGCGCCCAACACGATAGCCTGTTCGGCGTCTGGAATCCCCGGTCCGTTATCGAGGACTTCGAGCTGGACCTCCGAGGCGGCTGTCGTCACGCGGATGTTTACCTTCGGTGTCGGAGCATCGTTGTGGACGAGGGCGTTATCGACGAGGCTTCGAAGTAGCGTGTAGAGTCGTTTGTCAGCGGCGACTGAGAGGTCCGCTGGCAGATTGACACTGATCGTTGCCGTCTCGAACTGCTGTTGATACTCCGTGAGGACAGTCTTCACGATAGGCCGCAGTGGGGTTGGTTCGACCGTTGTTTGCTCGCCAAGCACGCTGTCGACGATCTTCGCCTCCTCGCTGAGCCGCGCGAGACCCTCAGCAGTCTGTTTGATCGTCGTTGCGGCTGCGGTGATCTGGCTATCATCGGTCCTTTCGAGGATTGTATCGGCGACCCCGAGAACGATATTGAGGTCGTTCCGAAGGTTGTGCCGGACTACCCGCTGGAGCACATCGAGATAGCGTTCACGCTGCATCTCTTCGGTAATATCGGAGTAGATTGCGAACCCACAATCTTCGGCGTACGCCACGCCACGGTAGACAAACGTTCGGTTGCCGTCGACGGTGGCCCGCCTGACGACGGCTGCGTTTGACTCCCCGTCTGCGGTTCGTTGGTCGAAGTTCTCGGCTTCGGCCTGCTCGCTTGAGGGAACGATCAACTCGTTGAGTGGCTCGCCGATTGCCTCCTCGGCATCGTAGCCGAATATTGTCACGAATGTACAGTTGACATCACGGACTATCGGCTCGTCGTCGACGAGCGCGAACTCGACGACCGCGTCGTTGAGTTGTTCGAACAGCTGTTGGAATCGATCGCTACTCTGTGTATCATTCGTATTCACAGCTGCTCACGCCCTCTATAGTCGAACAGTGGGTCACATCTGTTGGTGCCCAGAAAAAATAACCAGTATCGCATCTATTGTCTATCTCTGTTGAGATGCTTCTTTGTAATAAAACAAACTGTAAGGCCAATATGTGTTAGAAGCTATAGAAATGTTTGAATATATTAAATACATACTACCTTTACTTCCCAGTAAGTGTGTTTTGTGTGCCTGTGTTTTCTAAGTGTTTGACTTGGATTTATCACCTCTGGCGTTATTCACTCAGCTATGACGATATTCGTGGTCGCAACGAACTCGGTTCACACGAGTGCAGCGATCTGTGACTATCTCGGTGATCGAGTCGACGATGGCGACACCGTCCACGCGATCAACTCACATCTCGACGAGGCGTCGGCAACCGACGACGAACTCCGGGACGGCGAGGACGCGCTCAACGGGATCTACTCGCGGCTCGGCGCGATGACGACCGTCGAAACCCACCAGTTTGTTCGGGGCAACGTCCCGGCCGAAGACATCCTCTCGTTTGCCGAAACGGTTGAGGCCGACGAGATCGTCCTTGGTGTCAGGAAACCGACGTCGACGAGCAAGGTCGCTATCGGCAGCGTCACCGAACAGGTGTTGCTCCACTCGAGTCGACCGATGGCGGTTGTTCCACGCGAACTGGAGTAATGCTCTCAGATGGCGTCGCTGTAGCACGCCCACGGGAGCTGTTTACTGTTAGGTCCGCGAGTCTCAGAAAAAGAGCGCCGTCGACACGACCACCGTGTTCCAGCCAGTGACAGCGACGCCGAGGACGGCCAGCCCGAGCGGGATGCCAGTGCGGTGGGGGGTTGGGATAACTTGCCAGACGCCGTAACTCACACCTATTGTAAGGAATTTTAGCACGAAGAGGCTCATCACGCCGTACTGGTCGATCAGTGGACCGACGAGCGGCCCTGCCTCGATGATACCGCTGATTCGGAGCCCGATGACCGTCGTCACCAGATCACCGACACCATAAAACGCAATCGCAACCAGCCACAATGCAGGCTGGAGCCGGTGGAGCCGACCCATCGAACCGCCGGACGAGCGAAACATACCGGGTCTCCCACAGCATGCGGTTTTGTTAGCCGCCGCCACCGGCTGGTAGTGTCTCACTACCAACAGATACAGGCTGTCTGCGCACAGGGAAGGAGACTTAAGAGTGCCGTGACACCCGTAACGTAATGGCTACTGCCTTCTTCGACCGGCTCGCCGACCGGATCGCTACCGTCGACAGCGTCGTCTCGGTCGGGCTTGACACCGACCCGACTCGCATTCCCGACCACCTCCAAGACAAAGATCTCCCGCAGTGGGCGTTCAATCGGCGAATCATCGACGCCACCCACGAACACGCCGCCTGCTACAAACCTAACGCCGCCTTCTACGAGTCAGCCGACGGCTGGCGCTCGCTGCGGGAGACGATTGCCTACGCCCACGGGAAAGATGTTCCCGTGCTTCTGGATGCCAAACGCGCCGATATCGGCAACACGACCCGGCAGTACGCCAAGGTTTTAGAGGAGGTCGACGCGATCACGGTCAACCCCTACATGGGGCGGGACTCGCTGCAGCCGTTTTTGGATCGCGCCGACAAGGGCGTGTTCATTCTCTGTCGGACCTCGAACCCCGGCCGAGAAGATCTGCAGGATCTGGAACTCGACTCCGGGGAAGCTCTTTATAAACGGGTCGCCGCACTCGCCGATCTCTGGAACACCCACGGCAACGTCGGCCTCGTCGTCGGCGCGACCGGCCCCGACGAACTCGAAACGATCCGCCAGTCGGTGCCCGACCTGCCGTTCCTCGTGCCGGGCGTCGGTGCGCAGGGTGGCGATGCCGAGGCCGCCGTCGAGCATGGGCTCCGAGGTGACGGTGTCGGCCTCGTCAACTCCTCGCGAGGGATTATTTATGCCGGCGAGGATCGGGGCAAGCAGTTCGCCAAGGCGGCTGGTCAGTCGGCCAAACAGCTCAAACAGCGGCTGAACCAGTACCGAGACGTCGAGTAGCGGCCGTTCGCTCAGTTCTCACGAGTCTCTCCGCTTTCGAGTGCGCGCGTGAGCGTCGCAACCAACACGTGTGCTAACTTCTTGTCAGTTGTATTGAATCCATCAACAGTGGTCGCCGAGGCGATGAAGACACCATGATCTCCGGCCGGGAGTATGAGTTCACTTCGGATGGGCGTTTCAGCATTGTACGCCTCCGGATGATCACGGATATCGGCCCGGAATATCTCTTCGCCCGTTTCGTACACCTGCCATATCAACCCCTCTTCACGTTCCATCGATGGAATCGTCCCAAACAGCTGTTCGGTCTGTTCGGTCGACGCTATCGGAACGAGCAGATCCGCGTTTTCGGCCGGCGGTGCATAAAACGACGCAAGCTCCAGTTCTAGGACGTCCTCGGCGGCTGAAAGACCGATATCGACGATCTCCTCGAAGCTGGTGGCGTCGATCAGCGTTCTGGTCGTCGTATGGAGTGCTTCGAGCCGGCGTTCCCGCCGTTTTCGGGCGGAAATATCCCGCACAACCCCGACGCTTGCCGCGTAGCTGTCGGTCCCACTGGCCACGGGAGCGATATTGATTTCGGTCGGGATCTCCGTTCCATCGGTTGTTTCGACACACGCCTCGTAGGTCGACCAGTCGACGGTCGGATCGACCAGAATCTCGTCCAACCGGTCGCTCTCGGTCCGGTAGCCACCCTCTACTAAAAAGTCATCAGCATGCATCCGGTGTGCGATCTCCCGATCACAGCCGAGCATCTCGGCTAGAGCCTCGTTGGCAAGGGTGACCGATCCCTCGCTGTCGAGAATATACATCGGGTCGCCGACCGCCTCAACCAGCAACTGGTACTGTTCGAGTTCCCGCTGGGTTTGGTAGCTTTCGACGGCGTTGGTGATGCGGTTGGCAAGCAGTTGGTACTGCTCGGTGCCGGTCTGTTTCTGGAGATAGTCGGTCGCACCCGACGAGATCGCGTCGCTGGCGACTTTTTCGGAGCCCTCGCCGGTAAACAAAATAAATGGGAGCGAGGGATACGACTCCCGAACGGCTTCGAGAAACTCGATTCCCGTCGTCGACGGCATCTGGTAGTCGCTCACGACACAGTCGAACGCCTCGTCTGCAAGCCGGTCGAGCCCATCGGCCGGACTCGTCTCGGTTGTGATCTCGAAGCGGTCGTCTTCCTGAGAGAGGAACTCCGCAGTGAGATCCAAAAATGACGACTCGTCGTCGACGTGGAGGATTCGAACCGAGTCCTTCATAAATAATACAACACACTGCAGCCTAGGTAATTGTTCTGATTATCCTGACTGTCAGCCGAACTCGTCGTTTGGCCCCTACGCTGCTAGTAGCCGGTGGCTACCGCCGCTCAGATTTCGGGTGGGCTTTCGCGGCCGATGTGGATCTCTTGGCCCTCGACGTCTTCGAGTGCGGCGACGAGACCACCGATCTCGACCGGCCCTGACTCGGTGTCGACGGTCAGTGCGGCGATCTCCTCGGAGTCTTGGAAGGCGAGGTCGACGATCTTGCCGGCGCAGATGCGTGGCTCGCCGGTTTCGATGTCCCGACCCTCGACGGTGGCGTAGAAATCGCCGCCGAGTTCTCGGATGTCTTTGACCGCTCGGCGGATCGATGCATACCGGCGGGGGAAGGGTCGTTCCGTCCCGTTGACGGCGAGTGTTTCTGCGGTGGTCCACAGCACCGTGCCAAAGAACCCCGAGATCAGGAAGCCGAGCGCCGAACGGTTGAAAATCACGCCGTACCGGTCCTGATCGTCTCGGAGGGCGTCTTGGGTCGCATACACCGAGTGTTCGCCATCGGCAACCGCCAATACGGGTGTCGTGATGCCGCGACGGGCCCGAACCGTGGTTGCGACCGAAAGGTAGTCGAACGTCTCGGGATCGGGGGCCGCGGTGGCCGGGGTGAGCAGCAGGTCGATGCTGACACCGTTTGCGATCTGTCGCTGGAGGTCCTCGGCGAACTGCGTCAGTAGCTCCGGGGTCAGCGACAGGGCGAGTTCGAACTCCGCCGACTCGATACACTCCCGGAGATGTCGGATGATCGTCGACCGGGATTTCACCAGCGACACGGCCTCCGTTTCCCGCGTCGGAGCCGTATAGCGGGCGGTGAGTTCGTCGACCATCTCGGTGAACGACGACTGGATCTCACCGAAGGCGTCTTCGGGATCGATGGCGACAACCTGCATCGGTCGCGACTCCCGGAGTTCGACGAGCTGTCTGTCGGAAAGGCTCCGCACGGTGTCGTACACTCGTGGCTGTGGGATGTCGGTTCGGTCAGCGATCTCACTGGCAGTGAGCTGGCCGTGTTCCAAGACGGCCAGATAGGCATCGATCTCGTAGTCGCCCAAATTAAACCGGTCGCCGACCGCATCCAGCGTCTGTCGGAGGTCATCTGCCATACTACTCCGTGGCGAGCCAGTAGGTTTGTAAGTTACTATACTTTGAGTTGCACCCTGTTCCGTAATTCTGTATCTTCGAGCCCTCGATAGACAGGGAGAAACCCTTTTTCAGGCAGCCCATAACGTCACTGTATGATCCGCTTCGGGCAGTTGCTACAGACGACTTCGGGAGAGACCGAAGCTGACGCGTTGGCACAGCTACTGCCCGGCTGGCTCCAGTTCCCGGGCCACCGACTGCTGATGGCCCTGCTTGTGGTCGCGGCCGGTATCTGGCTCTCGAAACTACTGGTGCGGCTGTTGGGTCGACCCATCGCCCGCCGGTTTACCCGACAGAGCGTTGCCCAGACCGTCCTCGGCGGGGTTCGCGGCCTCACTATCGGCGGCTCGATCATCGTGGCTGGCTCGCTGGTCGGACTTCGAATCGGTGATATCGTCCTCTCGGTGACGGTCTTTTCGGCCGTCGTCGGTATTATCCTCGCGCCCATCGTCGGCAACATCCTTAACGGGTTTTTCGTGCTGGCCGACCAGCCCTTCGAGATCGGCGATATGATCGAACTCGACGACGAGACCCGCGGCTTCGTCGACGATATCACGATCCGATACACGAAGATGTTCACCCTCGATAACACCTTTCTGGTGATTCCGAACGGGAACATCCGCGAGCGGGACGTGACCAACTACTCCGCCGAGGACGAACGAACCCGACTCTCGCTGGACGTACTGGTCACCTACGAGTCCGACATTCCTGAGGCCCGTCGACTGATGGAGCGGGCGGCCAGAGACACCACCGATGTAATTCAGGGCGGTCCCGATATCCGGGTCGGGAGCGCACGGTATCCCGCCAATCCGGGCTGTCTTATCGCTGATTACGCCGATAACGGAATCTTACTTCGGCTCCGCTACTGGGTGACGAAACCGTACAAGATCGCTACCGTTCACTCCGAGGTCCGCACCAAGATTCGAGAGGCGTTCGCCGCCGCCGACGCGACCGTCGAGATGGCCTACCCACACCAACAGCTCGTCTTCGACGACAACAGCGGCGAGGCGCAGGTCGCAATCCGCGAGGCTGCCGCCACAGCAGCCACCGACCCCGTCTCACCGGATGCCGCTGGAGACGCGGAGTCGACCGAGCCAACCACCGAATCGACCAGCCCGGCCGACCCCGTATCTTCGCCGACTGACGGGGAATTCGGTGGCTCGATCCCGTCATCCGATGAGAGACCACAATCGGATGGGTCGACCGCAACCGACGGCGACTCGTCATAGCTACGGATACGGATGGTACGGGCGGTCGCGTTGTGGCTCAAAGCCGAGCGACCGAGGCACTTCCTGCAGACGGTCGCCGAAGTACGGATCGCCGGTAAACAGTGGTTGTGCGGCCGGGATCACTGCCCGTACTGCCTCGAAGCCGAGGTGTTCTACATCCCGCGTCGTGAGCCGCGAGGCGTATGCATCGAGGCCCACGGCCGCCACGCTGTCGACGACCGCATCCAGTTCTTCTGTGCCCGTTAGGCCCGGGCTACCAAGGGAGTCGACCGGAATGCGGCTCTCGGTTTTGACGAACTCCTGGGCGGCCGCCGGGAACGAGGCGTACTTCCCAATGGCACCGCCCTGCTGGCTGGCGTCGTCGGGACCCATCGCCCGAAGCTCCATCCAGTTTTGGAGCGCTTCGGCGAGCGCCGACCGGGCGGCGGCGGTCGGATCGAGCCCTGCGGCCGAGCCGACCGCAAACTGTGGCCACTCACCCTCGCGGTGGACCGCGACCGCAATCACGGGAACGTCGATATCCTGCGTGACGAGCAACGGCGTGACGGTGAGCGACTCCGCGCTGGCTCGTCTCGTTAGCTCCGCGAAGGCTTCGTCGTCGACCGCGAGGCCCAACGGCTCGAAACTCGAATACCACGCCAGCATCGTCCCGTCCCGCTCGATGACTTCGTACAGTCCCGAGAGGACGGCCTCGACCGTCGAGTTCCCGAGGCCGAGCCCGGTCGTGATCGGTGGCCGATACCGTCGACTCGGCGGCGGAAAGCAGACGAACTCCGCCGGCAGGGAAACGGGCTCGTCACTCGCCAGATCACACCCCTCGATCCACTCGATCCGTTGTTCGGGGTCCGGGGTCTCGAAGCTCTCGGGGCGGACGAACCGGCTGGGCGAGACCGGCCGCTTGCGGGTTCGTTCTGAGCCGCCATCGAGTTTCGAGCGCCGATAGACGCCTGCGCTGTAGCGTTCGAGGCCCTCGCCGATGGCCTTCATATACGCCCGGTCCCAGTCGCGGTCGACGCCAGCGGCCAACTGGGCGGCCGCGACATCACTGAAGCCGGCCGTGTCGGCTGTCGTTGCAATGTAGTAGGGAACCGGGAACGACTCGCGCTCGCCAACCTGACTGAGAAGGCCTACACGGTCGTCGACTGCCCGTTCGGCTCGCGACAGCGAGGCGTCGACGTTCACCGACCGATGGGAAAGCCGAAGCGAGCGGTCGGGACCGGGCGTCTCACACTCACAATCCGGCACTGGCAGAAAACTGCGCTCTTGCCAGGGGAGTTCGATAAGTCGGCCACCAGTGGTCGACCCCGATACCAGATCGATCAGTTCGGCTCCGGCGACCGCCCCCGCTAACCGAACCTCACTCCGGGAGCCGCTGGGTTGTGCGTCAGAACGCTCCTCCTGATTGGCTGCAACGCGGGCGCGGAGGCACCCATAACAGGCCGTGCCGGGTTCATACAGCGAGACTGTTGCGTCGACGTCGGCCAGTGGGAACCCACCAACGCCGCCGATTTCGACCGCAACCCATCGGTCAAAGACGGCCGAGGCGGCCGAAAAGACGTCTGCACCGGTGGGTGCGACGACCGCCCCGATGTCGGGCTGTGTCGTTCCATCCGCCGTCGAACCAAGCGCCGACGGCGCAATCCGGTCGACCGAGAGGTCGACATCAGTACAGGCCGCGGTGAGCGCCTCGACAGCGGGACCGCTGCCAACGAGACCAAGTTCCATAGCTCACACTGCGGGTGGGAGGTAAAATAACACGGCGATGGCTCAACGACTGCGTTCAGTCGAGTAGGTCCTGACTAACGCCAGCCAGTTCGCTTGCCTCGGCCTCTCGGAGTCGGTCGTCGCCGAGTTGGAGTCGGAGCCGTGGTCGACCGACATCGATGGGAACCTTTTCGGTCGCGATAAGCCCCATGTCTTCGAGTCTGGTTTTGGTCCGCGAGAAGGTCGCCTTGCTGGCGATGCCGACATCTTCGCCCCATTTGGAGATATCGTAGAGGAGGACCTCGTTTCTCGCTGCGACCAGTAGCGAAATCGTTACTTCATCGAGCCCGTTGCCGTCGCCGCGAGCCGTATCAAGTTTGGCCAGCACTGCATCGAAATCCTCGCGGGCGGCCTCGCTGATATCGGCGGCCAGCGTCTCCCGAACGCGCGTGATCGGCGGCGTTCGGAGGCGGAATGGCTCGGCGGCCTCCCACTGGTCGTCGTAGCTGTCTCGGGCGCTCTCGACGAATTCGCTGTCATCAGTCGTCAGTGCGGCGATCCGGTCGCCAGCCGCGACGAGTGCCAACACTGACGCTCCCGAAATAAGCAGCGAGTTAGCCGCCGGATCATCGAGCGTCCGGATCGACAACTGACCAGCGTCGATCAGGTCGGCAGCGCGACTCGCAACCAGAAAGTCTTCCATCGTCTCCTTGAGTGGACGTTCCTCTGCGAGCATCCGAATCGTGGGGAGCTCACCATCGAATCCGGTGGCGACGTCGACCAGTGCCTGAATTGCCCCTTCGGTCGGGTCAATCAGTAGCAGATCATCCGTCGCTTCAGTGAGCACTGTCTGTAGGATATCGTTAATGTCTTGTTCGAGTAAATTCGAGTTCATCTATAGTATAGTATAATATGGAAACTGTTATTTAATATTATCGGGTCTCGATCAACCACATCGGCATATGGTTCCCTAATTTAACTCCAAATCAGCGTCATTGAATCTATTTATGTCATTCATACATAAATTATTTTCGGATGTATGTTTTGTGTTTTCTCACCGCGGGCAGGTGGGAACACCGAGGATATAAATGCGGTCACGGAGGAGAGCCAGTGAACGTGTCGACCGACGAGAGCCCGGGCTGGGAGCAGTATTTCGGCTTCGAGCGTCCCTACGAGAACCAAGCCGACGCCATCGAGGCCGCAATCGAAACCGTCCGCCGAGAGGGATATCTCGCGATGGAGGGTCCCTGCGGGACCGGCAAAACGATGGCCGCCCTTACCGCGGCGGCGTTTCTGCTCCGGGAGACCGACCGCTTCGAGAACGTCGTGATAGCGACGCCGGTCAAACAGCAACGCCAGCAGTTCATCGAAGACCTCCGAACGATCAACCGCGGTCTCGACGAGCCGCTTTCGGGTGTCAGCCTCGTCGGGAAATCGGATCTCTGCCCCTACGGGCGCGAAGGTGTATTTCCCGACGACACCAGCGTCCAAACTCGGTGTGAGGAGCTGCGGGAGACGACCGCAGATCTCGTCCGTGAGGACGATTCCGGCGGCCACCGAGGCGACAGCGGCGGGTCGACAGCCGTCGACTCATCAACAACCACTCCAGAAACAGACCCCGAGCCAGCGGCGATTATCGAGGGAACCACTGACGACGCCGAGCAGTGGTGGGACACCGACCGAGCCCGCAGCCTCGTGGAGACTGCGCGCCAAGATCAGGCCGCCAGCGACGACGAACCGCTTCGGACCGCCGGCGCGACCGCGCCGTACGGGACCGCACAGCCAGCCACCCCTGCGGAGTTCACCGATAGCGAGAGCACGCCGCTGTACTGTCCGTTCGAGGCCGACTGGTATGCCCGTGACACCGGCTCGCCGGTCGGCTTCGAACAGGGCGTCGACCACGTCCTCTCGACGGACGATTTTCTCCCCGCCGCAGTTGAGGCTGGCACCTGTCCGCACCGGGTTATGAGCGTCCTACTAGAAAATGCGGAGATCGTAGTCGGCAACTATAATCACTTATTTGACAGTCAGACGCGCCATCTCACCGAGTCGATCCTCGACGAGCGGACGCTCGTGATCGTCGACGAGGCCCACCGGCTCGAAGAGCGCGTCAGGGATCTGCTCAGCGAGACCATGGGCCGGGTAACGCTCAAACAGGCCCAACAGGACCTCCAGACACTGCTCGAACGCGCCCGACAGCATCCTGACAACAAGGAACTCATCGAGTCGCATCTCGCCGACCACGACGTGCCGTACGAGGCGGTCGAACAGGCCCACCAGTTCTACGGCGAGGCGATTCAGTGGCTCGATGAGTATGTCGAAACAGAACTCACCGACCGCTTCGAGCGCTACGGCACCGGCTTTATTGATGAGGCCCTGCCTGACGAAACCCTCGAACTCGAACTCCGTGAACCCGATTCCGACGAGCGAGACGCCTTCACGGTGTGGGCCGAAGAACAAGCAGGCTACACTGGTGACTTTTTCCGCACACTCGGCGCTGTTGGCAGCGCTGTCGAGGACACACTGAGCCAGCAGGGGATCAACCGTGACTGTGTCTGTACGGCCACCGGGGTCCGGTTCAGTCAGTGGTGGCAGCGTGACCACACCGAGTTCTTTCGGGAGATCACGCTCGAACCCACGGATCTGGACTACCGAAACCCGGAGTATCCGTGGTTTAACGCCTACAACGCCTCGCTGGTGATGTACAACTGTATCCCCTCCGAGCAGGTCCGTGACATCCTCGGAGAGTTCGGCGGCGGCATCCTGATGAGTGCGACCCTTGAGCCAATTTCGATTTTTGAGACTGTCAGCGGGCTTGAATCGCTGTCGACGAGGACGTCCACAGATGATGACGGAGCCAAACGACGGGTCGACCGCCGGAGCTACGAGCTGCAGTTTCCGGCAGCCAACCGCGAAAGTTGGGTGGTCGACGTGATGCCGTTTACCGCCCGCAATCGGGGCCAACCAACCTCAGACAACCACAACGAGACCAGAGAGCGCTACGCCTACGTCGCCCGGGAGATTGCCCGGAGCCACGGCAACATTCTGCTGTCGTATCCCAACTACGCCGAAGCCAAATGGGCCGCCGGTCGGCTCCGCAAGGAAGTCGACAAACCCGTCGTCCTCGACAGTTCCTCAAGCCACGAGGAAACCCAGCGCCTCAAAGAGCAGTTTTTCAGTGGCGAGCATGCGGTGCTGGTCACGAGTACTCGGGGGACGCTGACCGAAGGCGTCGACTACGCCGGCGAGAAACTCCACACGTGTGCGGTCTTCGGCGTCCCGCTTGTCAACATCGGCTCTCCCCGTGTGCAGGCAGTCAGACACGCCTACGGCGACCGATTCGGCACTGACAACGCGTTCACGTATGCACTGACTATCCCCGCGGTCCGACAGGTCCGACAGGCCATCGGACGCGTGCTTCGCGGCCCCGACGAGCGAGGGGTTCGGGTGCTGGTCGGCGAGCGGTATCTCCCTGACCGACCCCGGTCCGTCGCGCCGTTTTTCGCTGCCCAAGAACAACGGGAGTTCAGTCGACTGACGCCGGAGTTTCTCGGCAGTCAGTTCACACAGTTTTGGAACACTGAGTGAGCAACTCCCGGTCAGTAGGCAGTCCCTACAATGGAACATTCGGTTCGTAACTAAACAATCCAACAACGACTTGATGCGTAATGTCTGAGTCCAGCATGTATCACCTCGTCTGTCGTGACTGTTCAAAAGAACAACTAGTCGAGAGTGCCTCGACAGCCAAACAACAGGCGGTCGACCACGAAGCGATCACCGGACATCGGTTGGATTTTAAACAGGTAGCGTAGGTCAGCGTCGCTCCAATTGTAGTCTCCATTTTCACGGCCACAGCAAGAGCACTACCGTTGGTCACTACGTCCACAAAAAGAATCGTTGGTTTGGAGAGTCGGAATGGCGTCCGAGCGCCTTAGCCGGTAATTTCGTCGAGCGCGTTGAGCAGGTCGTCTTTGTCTTGGACACCGATCACGCGGTCGACTGATTCGCCGTTGTGGTAGAACTCAAGGGTGGGAACGCTTCGGATCCCTTTCGCGCTGGCGAACTCCTGGAGTTCGTCGATATCTACTTTGAGCACCGCGGCCTCGGTCTCGGCGGCGATCTCCTTGACGGTCGGCTCCAGCATCTTGCAGGGACCACACCAGTCGGCGTAGTAGTCGACGAGGACAACCCCATGTGACTCGATGAGTTCCTCGAAATGGCTCTCATCCTCGACGTGAATCGGCTCGGAAGCAGTTGTGGTACTCATACATGTTTCTACGAGGTCAAATGGTATAACAGTTGCAGGAATGTGTCAGTAGCTCGCACAACCCCCTCCCCCTCTCACTCAGATGACACTATCAAAAGAATATTATTTAATCATCGACTATATAGCTGAGAACAACGCCACCGTCGACCTGTTCGACAGTTTCCAGTGAGAGCGAGGAGAAATTCGTGACGAACCCCTCGCCGTCGGCGAGTGTTGGCGCATCACGGCCGCCGATGACGAGCGATCCCACAAACACGGTCAGTTCGTCTACAAGATCGGTCTCAATAACTGAAAAGATCAGCTCGCCACCACCTTCGATCAGTAGGCGGTCTATACCACGTTTTTCGAGCTGGTCGAACGCCATTGGGAGGTCGACCCGTTGTGCTCCGGCGACGATCAGTTCGGCTCCGGCCTCCCGGAGCGCGTGTCGGCGTTCCTCGGGGGCAGCATCAGAGACGAGTACGTAGGTTTCGGCGGCGTCGTCACAGATCCGCCCCTCGGGTGGCGTGCGGCCACGGGAGTCAACCACCACGCGTGCGGGATCGCTGGATCGACCGGTGTCGCGTCGCCGTTGGCGTCGCTCGGGATCATCGAGCGTAAGATGCGGATTATCGGCTAGGACGGTCCCGATTCCGACCACGACGCCGTCGACGTCGGCCCGGATGCGGTCGACGCGGTCGAAGTCTTCGGGGCCGCTGATCTTTATTTGTTCGCGGCGACGCGACGAGAGTTTACCGTCGACGCTCATCGCGGCGTTGATAACGACATCCATGCGGTGGAATGAGACGGCGGAGGTATCGGCGTTTTGGTCCGGTCGACGGGGGTGGCTGTCGGCCACATGGGAATGTGGCAACGATTTCACAGCTCAAACGGGCCAACTGATAAGTGGGGGCTGAGCGAATCAAACAGTATGACTCCGCGCATACTCATGCTTGGCTGGGGGTTTCCACCGAACGTCACCGGCGGTCTCGACACGTGGGTCGGTGAAGTGTTCGAAGCTTTCGAAGCAAAGGACGTAGATATGCAGCTCTTGCTCCCCGAGGAGTATGCTCCGACTGATCGGGAGGGTATTCATAGCGCCCCAACCGGCGACAGTGACATCATCACCCGCGTTGGTCGAATGAGCGACAAGTTCGTCGAACTCGCCGAAGACGCCGACATCGCCCACACCAACGACTGGTTCGGCTATGGGCCGGGACTCCGGGCCAAACGCGAAACCGACGCCACGTGGGTGTCGGCGTTCCACTCGCTGTCCAGTGACCGCAACATCAATCCCCCAGAACGGGAAGTCGAAACCGAACGCCGTGTCGCAAACCAGTCCGATATCCTGATTTCGGTCAGCGACATCACCCGACAGAACGTCCTCGACCTGTACGATGCTGACTCACACGTCGTCCACAATGGGTTTTCATCGCTTGAGACGACCGGCTTTAATGTGAAGGCCGATCTCGGCATCGAAGGGCCAATGCTGTTTTTCGTCGGTCGACACACCGACCAGAAGGGGATCAGTCATCTGCTGTATGCAATGAACAAGGTCCAGAATACGGATGCGACGCTTGTTCTCGGCGGCAGCGGCCACCAGACCGACCACCTGAAGATGTTTTCAAAACTGCTCGGGATCGAAGACCGCGTGAAGTTTGCGGGCTACATTCCGGAAGAAAAGCTCGGTGACTACTACGCGGCCGCTGACGTGTTCATCTCGCCGTCGCGGGCCGAGCCGTTCGGTCTCACGATCACCGAAGCACTCGCAGCGGGCGCACAGGTCGTCGCCACCGAAAGCGGTGTCCGAGAGACACTCCCAGACGGCTGTCTCGTCGAGGTGACGACCGACTCGAATTCGATTGCTCGTGGGATCGACGAAGCACTCGCCCGCGAGGGGCCGCCACAGTACGAGCCGCGAACGTGGGACGAGGTCGCCGACGACTTGCTTGCGGTCTACAACACTGCATTCGACTGACTAGTCACGTTCAACTAATCTAACAACGGTATACATCGATTACTGTCTGTAACGATCATCTAACAGCACAGAGCTGGAACCGGCGGCCATGATGGTTTCTGTGGGATCAACAATAGTAGCTCTAGTATATGCCTAGTTGTGTAAGTATTAATATTTAAAATTATTTGAGGTTTTTATGTCACTATTACAATACTATTCGGTAGTAATCTGGGAACTGCATTATGACAACAGATGGATCAGACGATGCTGGAATCTACCGTCGAACATATGTCAAGGGCGTTACTACCGCTGGTGCGGTCGCTGGACTCGGTGGATTCGCGGCGAAATCGACCAGTGCACAACAAGAATCGCCCCAAGATGTCAACGACGAGGCGACTGTCGCCGAATTTTGTGGGTTCTTCAATCCGGGGCCACAAGATCAACAATGTATTGCGTGCGTTGAGGCCGAATGTGACGAGGAGGTAAACCCACTCAATCCGCTTTTTACCGGACTAACCGGCCAGTGTTTCACGCCGGATGAGATCCCGGACGGTGCCGATTACATCACCCTCAAAGCAGGGTTGAACTGCTATTTAGCATCGGTTGATGACAACACGACGTTCTGTCTTCCACCGGGGTCGCCCGACATCAGTAACGCGACGTTTTATTCGTGTGGTGGCGATCCGACGCCCGCACTGGTCGACTTCGAGGTGACCTGCGAGGAACTCACTGTCGAAACCGAAAACATCGATGACGACGAGACACTGACAGCGACGGTCACGTTCCTCGATCAGGATAGCGTGGAGTCAGAGGAAACCTTCGAGGCGACGGTTGAAGACGATACAGCCACATTCGACCTCCCCGGTGATCTCAATCCGACCTTCTTCGTACTCTCGTTCGGGGATAGCGTGCTCGGTGAGCAAGATATCGTCGCCGAAGATGCCCCCTGTACCGACGAGCCGCCCGAGCCACCTGAGCCCGAAGACCCCCTCATCGATGCCATCGACGTGACTTGTGAAGAGATCACGATTACGACCGACAACATCGAAACTGGTGAGACACTCTTTGTCACCGTTGAGTTTGTCGGTGATATTTCAACGACTTACGATGTGATAGTCGACGCTGACGGTGTGGGTGTAATCGCACTTCCTGGTGATTTCGATCCATCGAGTATCGAGATCGTGTTCGAGGATGAAACCCTCTTCGCTGGAAACATTCAGGCGACTGACGCCCCCTGTGCGGAGGTACCGCCAGAACCACCCGAGCCGCCGGAACCGCCAGAGCCAGACAATAAAAAGGAACTCAAAAAACGGATGAAAGAACACAAGGCGAAATACGAGGAGTACAAAAAGAAGTACGAAAAACACGACTAACGTAGTCGGAACCGACGACGGGTGAGGCCTCTACTCACAGCTTTTCATACCGTTTCGGCCCAGTTGGATCGCAGATCCTCGCGTGCCGCCGCTCTCAGGTTACGCGTCGACTGCAGCGACCGATTCACGGAACAGCGTAATTTCGGAGGCTGGCTCCGGGTGGGTGATACGGAACCCGGTTCGGGTTTCGCTGACGCCGCGAGTGCTCACTTCGGGGTCGTCGCTTGGCTGGTACGGGCTGTCGGCCGACTGGTATGGGCTGTCGGACTGATACGGACTATCGCGGCTCTGGTAGGGACTGTCGCGTTCGTCTTTCGATTTGTTCGACATCTCTTCCGGCGGGAAATAGATACGCTCGCCGCTGTCAGACTGAATGACGAACGCGACATCGTGGTTTCCGGTCACGTCGATGACAGTGAGACCATCTTCGATGCGAGTCGTGTACTCGAACTCCGGCTCCTCGTCGACCGTCTCGGAATCGCTCATACCCAATGTGGGTGAGCAACCCACTTATCAGTTCCCCGAGTTCGCCCGTCCAGACCCCCGCTCGGCGCAAACAGTTTTTATTGTCGGCTGACCAACGGAGAGATGATGGACGTAGATAACAAAGCCGAGGAGCTTGCCTCCGCTCTCGGTGTCACCAAACAGGAGGTCAAAGCGGATCTGGAATCGTTGCTGGAGTTCGACGTGCCACTGGAGGAGGCCGCCCAGAGCGTCCGCCGGAAACACGGCGGAGCCAGCGGTGGGTCGTCGACACCTGAAACCCTCGATATCGAGTCAATATCGACGACACAGGATTCGGTGAACGTCACCGTCAGAGTCCTCACACAGGGAACGCGGACGATCCGGTATCAGGGTGAGGACGTCACGATCCGAGAGGGGAAACTCGCCGACTCGTCGGGGACGATTTCCTACACCGCGTGGCAGGATTTCGGCTTCGAGGCGGGCGATTCGCTCGTCATCGGCAACGCCGGCGTCCGCGAGTGGGACGGTCATCCCGAACTCAACCTCGGCCAGTCGACGTCAGTGTCGATGGCCGACGAAGAGGTCGCGGTCGACCAGCCCATCGGTGGCGACAGCGATCTGATCGATCTCAAACCGGGCGACCGGGGGCGAAACGTCGAGGTCCGAGTCCAAGAGGTCGAATCCCGAACGATTGACGGGAGAGACGGTGAGACGACTATTCTCTCAGGTGTCGTCGCCGACGAAACCGCCCGACTCCCGTTCACCGACTGGGACCCGCATCCGGATCTCGAAGCAGGAGCGAATCTCCGAATCGAGGACGTGTACGTCCGGGAGTTCCGCGGCTCGCCGTCGGTGAATCTCTCGGAGTTCTCGACTGTCGAGCCGCTCTCGGAGCCGGTGACGGTCTCCGACTCCGCTCCACGGCTCTCGCTGGCCGAGACGGTCGACAGCGGCGGGCTGTTCGACGTCGAGGTCGTCGGAAATGTCCTCGAAGTCCGGGATGGCTCCGGGCTAATCGAACGCTGTCCCGAGTGTGGCCGCGTCATCCAGAACGACCAGTGTCGGACTCACGGAACGGTCGACGGTGAGGACGACCTGCGAATCAAGGCCATTCTCGACGACGGCACCGACACCGTCACGGCGATTATCGGCTCGGAGCTGACCGAGGAGATCTACGGCGGCGACGTCGACGACGCCAAGGAGGCCGCCCGTGAGGCGATGGACAAGGAGGTCGTCGCCGAGACGATTCGGAGCCAACTGGTGGGTCGGGCCTATCGAGTTCGCGGCTCGTTGTCAGTCGACGAGTACGGGGCGAATCTTAACGTCGAGGAGTTCGAGGTGGCCGGCGAGGATCCGGCCGCGCTTGCGACGGCCGCGCTCGCGGAGGTGCGCCAATGAGCGCCGAGGGAGATTCCGGACCGGGGCGACGCGAGGTCGCCTACCGACTATTTGCTGCGGAGTTCGACGACGCCTCGCTGTCGTACTCCGAGAGCGACGAGGAGCGCGCGCCGAACTTCGTTGTTACGCCGACCGGCCTTCGGGTCAACCGACTGTTCGCAGTCGGGGTGCTGACCGAGGTCGAATCGATCAACGAGGACACGCTTCGGGGGCGGATTGTCGACCCAACCGGCGCGTTCGTCACCTACGCTGGCCAGTATCAACCCCCAGCACAGGCGTTCCTCGACCAGACCACCCCACCAGCGTTCGTGGCGATCACTGGCAAAGCTCGAACCTTCGAGCCGGAGGACTCCGACCGGGTGTTCACCTCGGTTCGGCCGGAGAGCCTCAGCGAGGTCGACAGCGACACCCGCGACCGATGGGTGGTCTCGGCGGCCGAAGCGACGCTCCACCGAATTGCGGTCTGTGCGGCCGCGCTTGACTCCTCGCTGCGGGGCGACAAGCTACAGGCCGCCCTCAGCGAGGCCGGTGTCGACGACTCGCTAGCGGTGGGCATTCCGCGCGCACTCGACCATTACGGGACGACGACGGCATATCTCGATGCACTGCGGCAGGTCGCTATCGACGCGCTCGAACTCGTTGCCGACGAGCGCGAGGAGGTACGCGCGCTGGATATCGCACCCAACGAGGGCGGCGAGACGGGTCTCGGCGCGGTCCCAGACGTCGACATCGATCTCGCTGCCGAGCCAGCTTCGGAGCCAGGGCTAGAGCCGGAGCCTGCCTCCGAGTCAGCGGCGGAATCTGCTTCAGAGTCAGCCTCAACAGAGGAGCCAGCCGACGCGGAACCGACGACAGCCTCGGAGTCAGCCGACACAGCGACTGCAGATACATCCGAGACATCGACTACCGAAGCGGCAGCCGAATCGTCGGATACGTCGGCTACTGATCCAGCCGACCACGAGACGTCGACCGAGTCGACTGAGACGGGAGACAGCATCGAGGCAGCAGAGCCGGATACGGAAGCCGCAAACGGGGCGTCAGATCCAGATGCGGACGCCGGGACAGTGGCTCCGGCCGGTGACGATGCCATTGAACCGGCCGCCGAGGAGTCTGCTGACGAGGGTGCTTCCGAGGAGACCGGAATGTACCAACTCGACGAGCAAGAACGCGAGGAACTCGAATCAGATTTCGACACCGGGTTCTCCAGCGGTAACGACGTCGACCCGGCTGGCGAGGCCGACATCGACGTGCCGGATGTCGACGAACTCGCTGAGCAGGCCGAGCAGGCCGAGCAGTCTCAGGCTGAAGAGTCAGCCACCGCAGAGACAGAGACAACTGACGACGAAGAGACGCTTGGGGAGTTCGACGACGGGTTGGACGAGTTCGATAACGACGAGTCCACGACTACCGAACCCGTCACTGATGACGCGCCTGCAGTGGAGCCAAACACAGAAGCGGCTGCTGAATCACCGGCGGTCGACGCCTCGGACGACAGTTCGGCGGACGCCGAAGCCGACGAGCCACCAGCTGAGGAGATTGACCTCGAAGAGACAGTCGTCGAGACGATGGCCGATTTGGACGACGGCGACGGCGTCGACCGTGCAGACCTCGTGACCGAGATCGTCGACACCTACGGCGTCGACGAGGAAGCCGTCGAGGGGGCCATCGCCGACGCGCTGATGGGCGGCCGGTGTTACGAGCCGGGTGACGGAGTCCTGAAGGCGATCTGATGGGCCTCGGCTCCCGACCCCGTGTCGAGCCGGTTCCCAACGCCCCGGCCGCGACGGTCGACCTCGGAGACGAGCAGGCACTAGTAGTCGGTGACTACCACGCCGGAATCGAGGCTGGACTTCGCTACGAACGTGGTGTCGAACTCCCGAGCAACGGCGCGGAGCGTCGACAGCGTCTGCAGACTCTGGTCAACGAGACCGGCGTCGACCGACTGGTGATTCTCGGTGATCTCGGCCACCGAATCGGTACTGTCGAGCAGGTCGAGCGCGAGGAACTCGACGCGCTGTACTCGGTGGTCGTCGAGGATTTGGGGGTACCGATTACCGTCGCCCCCGGCAACCACGACGGAGGGCTTGATCAGGTATGGGGCGACCGCGATGGCGTCGACATCCTATCGCCGTCGGGTGGACTGCTCGCCACCGAGGAAACAGGGTTGGTGGGCGTGTTCCATGGCCATACGTGGCCGGACCAATCGCTGCTGTCGGCCGACGTGATCTGTATGGCCCACGAACATCCAACCGTCAAACTCCAAGATAGCGTGGGTGGCTACCGAACCGAGAAGGCGTGGCTCCGCGGTCGACTCGACCGGTCGGTGCTTGCCAAGGGGGTCGGCTGTGACCCCGAGGCGCTGGAGTGGGCAGATCCCGAACTCATCGTCATGCCAGCGTTCAACGACCGGTCGGGAGGGACATGGATCAATGTCGACGAAGCGGGATTCTTGGCTCCGTTTCTCCCTGACGCGCTTCGCAGTGGAGAGCTATATCTACTCGATGGGACGCGATTGGGTGCCTACCAGCAGGTCTGAGCCGGACGCAAATGTGGTCATCTATACTCTCCCAGCCACGAGGGCGATGTGCTTAATCCGCTCGCGCTGCTTGGTTGAACAATGAGTTCTGCGGACGCAGAGTCGGGCGTCGATGCCTTTTCTCATCTCGGTGAGACGGTGCGAGCCGCGCTTTCTGACCGCGGTTTTTCAACCCCCACCGAGCCACAGCGGCGAGCCATTCCGCCGCTTGCTTCGGGTCGCAACACACTGGTCATCGCCCCAACCGGCACCGGGAAAACCGAGACCGCGATGCTGCCCGTCTTCGATGCTATCGTCCAACACCGCGAGCGCGAAGGGTCGACAGAGGGGTTTTGTGCCCTGTATATCACCCCGCTTCGCGCACTGAACCGGGATATGCGCCAGCGGCTGGAGTGGTGGGGCCAGCGACTCGGTATCGAGATCGATGTCCGCCACGGAGACACCACCCAGTACCAGCGACAGAAACAGGCCAACAATCCTCCCGACGTGCTGGTGACGACGCCCGAAACACTGCAGGCAATGTTGAGCGGCTCGAAGTTGCGAGTCGCGCTCTCAGACGTGCGGCACGTGGTCGTCGACGAGGTCCACGAACTCGCGGCCTCGAAGCGCGGTGCCCAACTGACCGTCGGCCTCGAACGCCTACGGCTGCTTTCGGGGTCGTTCCAGCGAATCGGCTTGTCTGCGACCGTCGGCGACCCCGAGGCGGTGGCGGCGTTTCTGACTGGCTCCCGTGTCGACGAGTTGCCGGAAAGCGAGACCGACGCCGACCGCGATTTCTCCATCGTCGAGGTCGACGTCGGCAGCCGAATAGAGTTCACCGTCACCCAGCCCGAGATCACCACCGCAGACGACCGGCTGGCGGGGAAACTCGCAACCACCGAGGAAATCGCCAGCCACGTCCGAGTGATCCGTGAGATCGTAGAGACCCACGAGTCGACGCTCGTCTTCGTCAACACTCGACAGACCGCCGAAGCACTCGGCTCCCGATTCAAAAAGCTCGGCGACCCAATCGAAGTCCACCACGGCTCACTCTCGCGTGACGTTCGGGTCGACGTCGAGGACCGATTCAAAACAGGGGATCTCGATGCGCTGGTCTGTACGTCCTCGATGGAACTCGGGATCGACGTGGGCCGAGTCGACCACGTCGTCCAGTACGGCAGTCCCCGCGAGGTCGCCCGCCTGCTTCAGCGGGTCGGCCGCGCTGGCCACCGCCACGATCAGGTCTCCCACGGAACGATCATCACGAGCTATCCCGACGACACGCTCGAATCGCTCGCCATCGCCCGCCGCGCAGGCGAGGGACTGGTCGAACCAGCCGGAATCCACACCGGGAGTCTCGACGTCGTCGCCAACCAGATCGTCGGCCTCGTGATGGATTTTGGTGAAGTAAGTGCCCGGCGAGCCTACCAGACAGTCACGCGAGCCAAACCGTTCCACGACCTCACCGAAGACCAGTTCCGGGCCGTCGTGCGAGAGCTTCACAGCAATCGGCTCTGCTGGCTCAACGAGGACGCCGACCAACTCGAAAAGTCGGGCGGGACGTGGCAGTACTACTACGCCAACCTCTCGATGATTCCCGATGAGGAGAGCTACGAGGTCCACGATATGTCCTCCCGAACACAGGTCGGCACCCTCGACGAGCGGTTTGTCATCAACTTCGCCGCGCCGGGCGAGGTGTTCATCCAACGCGGCGAGATGTGGCGAATCAATGACACCGACGAGGAGGGAAGCCGGGTCAACGTCGCCCCCATCGAGGACCCCGCAGGCGAGGTGCCCTCGTGGGTCGGCCAAGAGATCCCAGTCCCCGCCGCAGTCGCCCAAGAGGTGGGTAAAATTCGGGGGATTGCTGGATCGCAGTTCGAGCATGGGGCCACAGCGTCGACAGTCGCGGCCGATCTCTGCGGGCGGTATCCAACCAACCAGTCGACCCTTGAGACTGCGCTTGATCCCATCGAACGCCACGTCGAGGCGGGATTTCCGATGCCAACCGACCAGCGACTCTGTATCGAGGCTCGTGGGCGGACAGTCAGAGTCACCGCGGCGTTCGGCCACGAAATTAACGAGACGCTGGGTCGACTGCTCTCGGCCTTAGTCGGCCAGCAAACCGGCTCCTCGATTGGGATGAGTGTCGACCCCTACCGAATCAGTTTCGAGGTCCCACAGGGCGTCAACGGCGGCGTGTTCCGAGATATTCTGCAGTCGACCGATCCCGACCATCTCGAAAGCTATCTCGAACTCGCACTCAAGAACTCGGAAACACTCAAATTCACGCTTGCGCAGGTGGCCGCCAAGTTCGGCTCGCTGAAGCGGTATCAGGGCCGGAACCGATTCGGCGGCGACCGACTGCTGGATGCGCTGGAGGGCACTCCGATGTACGACGAAGCATTGCGGGAGATTTTTCACCGTGATCTGGCAGTCGACGCGACGGCCGACGTGCTCAGTCGACTGCAGTCGGGCGAACTGGATCTCGTTCTCATTGGCGATGAGACACCGATAGGGACGAGTTCGCGGCCGAGTGGCCAGGAGCTACTTGTCCCTGAAAAGGCCGACGCGAGCGTGATCGAGGCGATCAAAACCCGGATTCAGAACGACCGCGTCCTGCTGTGTTGTTGCCACTGCAAAGACTGGAATCATACAACAAAGGTTCGGCGAATCCGCGAGCAGCCGGAGTGCCCCGACTGTGGGTCGACACGCGTCGCCGCGCTCAATCCGTGGGCCGACGAGGTCGTCTCGGCAGTCCGAGCGGATGACAAGGACGGCGACCAGAAGAAACAGACGAGACGTGCTTATAAAGCTGCGAACCTCGTCCAGAGCCACGGCAAACAGGCCGTGATCGCGCTGGCGGCCCGCGGTGTCGGCCCCCACAACGCCGCCCGGATTATCAGCAAGTTCCGCGAAGACGAAATGGAGTTTTATCGGGATCTACTTAAACAGGAACGCGAGTACGCCCGAACGCAGTCGTTTTGGGACTAACTCTGGTGGTGGGTTGCGTATTCAGTGATTCGGCAATCGCGGTCACAACTGCGGTGGCCCAAACGTAGTGTGGAGAGTCATTCATCAGCGTTGTGTCTGGTGGGACTAGCTATTCGAATACAAGTAGAGAGAACAGACGGCGAGGATCGACTCCGCGGTCTTTGTTATTACTGCCCAGTGAGCGAGGGAGCCGCCTCTGTAGAATGCTTCTATCCCCCATCCGTGTACCATAAACATTGCTAGAATCGAGAGTACCGCATAGATCGCTGCCACAAGGAACAGTCCCTTCCGCCAGTATTTCGAGAGATACAGCACCGTCCCGCCGATGAATCCTGTCCCGTTGAGTGCAAACAACACGCCCCCAGTAGTACCTGCAGTCGCGGTTGCCCCCGGAATGAGGTACAGATGCAAGATGCCAGTCGTGAGTGCAGTCAGGACGGCAAGATACCCAGCGGGATTCTCCGGTGTACTGAATGTCTGTACGCCTGTCGCTGTGGTCGTTTCAGCCATATCCCAGAGTGTATGGTTCAGGTAATAAAACCCAAAGAATCTTGGAGAAAAAATTTTTTGTTCTGCCGGATTGTTTCATTGTGGCAAAAATATTTTTATCCATATGAAATCTGATATTGTTCGGTTGGTTCTGGTGCCGTGGGCAACGACACCCCAAAAGCAGTTAGTAGCACACTCACGAAACTGATTATCCCCGACTCAGATACGAATCCAAGCGTTCGGCATCCTGCCAGAGCGATTCGTAGAGGTCCGAGGCCCAGCGGATAGCGGACTCTGCCTCGGAGATTAGCACCGACTCAACCGGCGACTGGGTCATCGGTCGGAGCGCCATCATCATATACGAATCAGCAACAGTGAATCCAAACTGAATATCTGTCACTCTGTACTGGGCTGTGTCGATCTCACGAATCCGGTCGCGGGTTCCCGCCTCGACGTCCGCCTGTAACTGGTCGACAACACTCGGTGGCAAAATAAGCCGAGAGTCAGGATCATCCGGGAACGCATCACTATACTCTGGAGCGTGGATTGGCACGGCAGTACGGCAGCTATCTGCTTGCTCAAGCAGGTCGACAACTGCGCTGGCATGTGCTCGAACAGTGGGTGGTTCGGAACGAACGACTTCGTACTGCCCCAGTTCAGGAAGTCGACGGCGAAACTCTCGGGGAAGATGATCGGTTCGGTGGGTCTCCCAGTATTCCTGATCATAGTTGATTGTCTGAACGGTGGATTTTTTTCGTTCGATGAGATCTACCACCAGACGGCCTTGTCCCGTGAGTGTCCAGCCAGCGTCTCCATCAAAAACCACTCCCCGACGCTCCAAATCCGCGAGTGCGGTATACACCGTCGACGTGCTCGCATCCAGGTGGTCGATGAGCTGATCCGTCGGCTGCGTAGTTGCGGCTAGTCGCTGCAAAATATCAACCCGAACCGACGAAGAGATAACGAAATCATACACCGAATTCCCTGGCATTTGCGTCTAATCGTTCAGTTTGCGGTCTCATAATAACCTCGGTCGTTGGTTCAGTCGTACGCTGAACGGTTGGTGTCGGCTGCCAACCGCAGCACGATACTGTTGCAGACACGCTATTCACGCTGGACGCAATTGAGATGTAATCATAACACCTGCACGGCCCCTTTGCCACAGGTCTACTCAGGCATCGTAGCGAGCAGTTGCAACCCACTCAATGTCCCAATTCGCTCCGCAGCAGCCGCAATCATCGCCATAGCGGCCCGCGGCGTCGCCCCCGAGACAGCCGTCCGCATCATCACCAACGTCCGCGAGGATGAGGCGGAGTTCGACCGGGATATTCTGGCCGCCGAGCAACAGTACGCCCGAACCCAATCAGTCTGGGAGTGAGTTTGTCACTACTGGCCAGATTACGAAGCCCAGATACGGGACCGTAAAGCCGACGAGATACCCGGCCAGATGGCCCCAGACATTGGTTCCGGGTCGGACGAACAGCAGTGCGCCGGCGACCCCGAAGACGAACACCGTCGACCCGATCAGGAAGGCGAGTCGACGGTCCGGATCGAGGTGACGGTTGTACGCGCCAAGCTTGTGGGGTGGGTCGATCCACCAGAGTGCGCCAGCCGCCGACACACCACAGACCGTCAATCCGAGCGCAAGGACTGGCTGGACCGGGAAGTACGAAACCGACGGAACCGCAAACACAATCGCCAGCGAGAGCAGAAACGGGACTGCCGCCCATGCGGTGTCGAGTTCACCATCAGTTGTTTCGCAGACGGCTGCCGCCAATACGACCGGGAGAAAGCCGAGAAACGCGGCTGTGATTCCGGAGAACCCCATCGATGGCTGGTTCGTGATCGAACCCAGCGTAGCCAACGTTAGCCACGCAATACCAAAGGGAGCAATCAGGAGGTAGACCGCCATCGAGATGCGGAACTCCTGCCGCCAGCCAGCAATTGCGACCAGCGGGTAGATGCCGAACAGCGTCACCCAGAAGTTGAGCAGGTTATCAGCAAGGTGTCGACCACCAGCGTGGACGTAGTTGGCCGTAAAGGCGGTCGACAGCGTCCGTGAGCTCTCAAATACCGAATCAGCCGCCAAACTAAACGCGAGCCCATCGGTTGGCGAGAGGAGCCACAGTATCCCCAGTACGGCTGGCAGCCCAGCTAAGACGAGCCAGTGTTCGGCCGGACTGGTGGCTGTCGTTCGTCGCCACCAGCCGACCGCGGTCGCGGGAAGGTCACAGAGTTCCTGAAGCCACCGGGATGACACGTTAGCAGACCGAACGGTACACAGTAACTTACGTGTGACGAGAGTCGTTCATTCTTGATCTCAGTTCAGTCCCAGCTTTCGAGGAGTTCAGTGATTGTGGCGACGAGTGAGTCGAAATCTTTCAGCTTCAGCCCGTCAGTCGTCACGAAGACGCCGCTGTCGCCGACACCGACCCGGACCAGAAACCCGTTTTCGAAGTTTCGGATCGTGTACTCGTAGTTGCCAAGCTCCGAGCCAGCGTAGGCATCGGTCGTCGTCTTGTAGTCGTGCCATTCGTGGCCGATAAACGACATCAGATCCGCATCCTGTTCGAGATCGCCGCGGAGATACACTTGCATATAGTTGGTCGCATCGAAGTAGGTAACTGACCGACAGTTGTCGCCGACCGCACTCCGGCAGGCGGTTTTAAGCTGGTCGGCGCGTTTTTCGGTCAGTGGCTTCTCGCTCATTGGTTCTTCATCGCTCATATAAACCCGTACGGATGCGGGCGATTTGAAACCACGGGTCGTGGGGCTGACCTGCCGGCTTACCGACTCGCGGCAATCGACTGGAGTGCGGTCTCGAACTGATCGTCCGTAATCACCAGCTCGTCGACGTGGTCGTTTGCGGTCTCACCCTCGTACCGACCCGCGACATCGGTAATTGCCAACAGTGCGGCTTCCCGGCAGATCGAGGTGAGTTCGGCCCCCGAGTAGCCCTCGGTGTCGTCGGCAACCGAATCGAGGTCGACGTCTTCGGCCAGTGGTTTGTCTCGGGTGTGAACCGCCAAAATTGCCCGCCGGGCCTCGCGGTCGGGTTCGGGCACGTTGATATGGCGTTCGAGTCGACCGGCCCGGAGCAGGGCTGGATCGAGACTGCCGCGGCGGTTTGTCGCCGCCAGAACGACCAAATTCGGGTTGTCGCTAAGGCGGTCGAGTTCAGTCAGGAGTTGAGAGACGACGCGATCACCGACCCCGGAGTCGCTACCGAGGCTGTCTCGGTCGCCGGCGATGGCGTCGATCTCGTCGAAAAAGACGATGGCGGGGGCGGCCTGTCGGGCGCGCTCGAAGACCTCCCGAACCGCTCGCTCGGATTCGCCAACATAGCGGTCCAGCAGTTCAGGCCCCTGCACTTGAATGAAGTTAACCTCGCTTTCGCCCGCAATCGCGCGTGCGAGAAGTGTCTTTCCGGTTCCGGGTGGCCCGTGGAGGAGGACGCCGGCCGACGGGGCGGTGTCGGCGGCATCGAACAGCGGCCCGTACATCAGCGGCCACGTCACTGCCTGTTCGAGTTGTGATTTCGCCTCGTCGAGCCCGCCCACGTCGTCGAAATCAGTCGACGGCGTTTCGGCGACGTACTCCCGCATCGCGCTGGGTTCGAGGGCGGCCATCGCGCTCTCGAAGTCGGCCCGCGAGATGGTGATGTTCCCCAGCGGCTCGCCAGCGCGTCTGGTCCGGCGAAGCGCGGTCATCGCGGCCTCCTTGGTCAGCGATTCGAGATCAGCCCCCACGAAGCCGTGGGTCCGTGAGGCGAGTTTGTCGACATCTACGTCATCGGCAAGCGGCATTCGCCGTGTGTGGACGTCGAGGACCTCGCGGCGACCTGCCTCGCCGGGAACGCCGATCTCGATCTCGCGGTCGAACCGCCCACCGCGCCGCAGGGCGGGGTCGAGCGAGTCGACGCGGTTCGTTGCCCCGATCACGATTACATCACCGCGGGCGTTGAGACCATCCATCAGGCTCAGCAGTTGGCCGACAACCCGGCTTTCGACATCGCCGCCGTCCTCGCGTTTGCCCGCGATGGAGTCGATCTCGTCGAAAAAGACGATGGCGGGGGCGTTGTCGGCGGCCTCTTGGAACTTCTCGCGGAGTTTCTCCTCGGATTCGCCCTTGTACTTCGACATGATCTCCGGCCCCGAGACGGTGAGGAAGGTGGCGTCGACCTCGTTGGCGACCGCCTTCGCAATGAGCGTCTTCCCCGTGCCGGGAGGGCCATGCAGCAAGACGCCCTTCGGTGGGTCGACGCCGAGTCGGGTGAACACCTCCGGCTCGGACAACGGGAGTTCGATCATCTCCCGAACGAGTTCCAGTTCGTCGTCGAGGCCACCGATATCCTCGTAGGTGACACCGGTCGGGGATTGGGGGTCACTGTCGACCTTGTTGGCCCTCCCGTCGATCGCTTTGTCGATCGGCTCCGTCGGGTTGCTCGTCTGATTCGACGACCGTGATTGCGCGACGGGGTCGACAGTGACACGCGTTGAGTCGGTGACGCGCACCGTCCCCTCGGGGTCGGTTGACGCCACGGTGAACCGCGTTCCGGCGAGGCGTTCGATGCGAACGCCCTCACCCTCGCGGATTGGTCGGTCCCGAATATCGCGTTCGACCGCGGTTTCGATGGTCTCGTGTGAGATGTCGGCTGCGGCCAACTCCTTTGGCGGGATGAGTCGGACGCGGCGGGCATCCGATACCGGCTCTTTTTTCACTCGGACGGTCTCGCCGACTTTGACACTCGCGTTGGTGCGTGTGTCGGCGTCGATGAGGACGGAGCCAGCGGCCACGCTATGGCCACCGGGCCACACTTTGGCGACCGTCGAGGCTGCGCCCTCGATAACGACTGTATCCCCACTGAGAACGCCGAGTTCCCGCATCGCTCGGTCGGGAAGCCGGGCGATTCCGCGTCCGGCATCCCGCTTTTCGGCACTGCGAACGGTGAGTTCAACACCGGGATCGTCACTCATGAGAGGGGGTTAGGCCGCTACCGGTTTATTATGCACGGACAACAGGAATTGGGCTACCGATGCTCTTCGAGCAGCCGCTCGGCGTGGGCTTTCGATGTGGCGGTCTCCCAGCGAACCTGTGTTGGCTTGCCAGTCGACTCGCCGTTTGCCCCACCCGCTTCGGTCGACTCGCCGGTTGTCCCACCCGCTTCGGTCGACTCGAAGCCCGACGGTCTCCCGTAGGATAGCGCCTCCTTGAGTTCGTCCCGAAGCACGCCGATGCCGACGCCGAGACTGGTGCCCTCTTGGTCGCCCAACTCGTAGAGACCGTAGCGCTCGGGGGCGCTGGCAACGGTCGACCGATCCAAGGCTTGCCACTGTTTTCTGAGACTCATGTATCAGTTAGGGAGCGACTAATCGAGTCGAGACTCGTCGACGAACTCGTAGCTGGCTTCGCCCCAGTCGTCCTCGACGAAGACAAAGACGCGGCCCCGAGCCTCCTCGGGGTCGGCCTCGACAGTCGTTCGATGACCGCCAGTTCGGGAGACTGTCACGCCGGGGAACACGTCCTCACGGTCGTTTTCCGAGAGGAGGATTCGGCCGACACCGGTGTCTTCGAGGATTTCGTCGGCGGTTTTGAGGTCGTTGACGTACAGCAGGACGCCCTCGGTTTCGGTCGGATCTGTGACGAGAACGTGTGTCTCCTTGCCGGGAGCGGTTTTGAGTGAGCCACTGACCTTTTTGGGAACGCCGCGGTAGATGGTCGTCCGTCCGTCGGCGTAGGTGACGACGACACCCTCCTCACGGAGTTCGACGCCGAGTGTTCGCGGGGGAACGTCGTTATGAACTGCCATACTGTCGCTATGGGAGTGGCCCGAAAAAGTCCGCCGTTTGTCCGGCCACACCCCCACCGAGCGTTGGGTTTATTATCCACTAACGACCAATCAGGATTATGCAACCAACACGCCGTCGGTGCCTTGCGATTGCAGGTGTCGGTATCGGCGCTGGGGTTGCTGGCTGTCTGTCATCGGGATCGAACATCACCTATCCGGAACGGACCGATGGGTCCGACGGACAACCGGACGCCTCCGGGAATGGCGATGAAAGTCCGGGAGAATCCGAAGAGCCGTCCGGAGATCCGATTAACTCCCGGATTGCCGAGGAGACGGCTTCGATCTACGACGAACTCCGGTGGTTCGAAACCGAGTACGACAGGACGATGCGAACGTATCGGGGTCGACTTCGGGATGTCTACACCGAGGTAGAATCCTTACTGGAGACGCTTACCACCGACGGGCGGCTCGATGCACAACCGCTCGAAGACGTCGAGGCGTTCGCAAACGATGTGGCTAGTACGGTCATCGAGATTCCGAAACCACAGTTCACGGGTCATATCAACTTCTCGGCAGTCAACGACGATCGGTTTCCCGTGGCCAAACAGTTCAGGAATCGCAAAGACTGGGACCGAGTCGAACGCGAACTCGAATACGTCGCTCGGATCTACGGCGAGGCGTCCACGGTCAAAGCGACCGAAGAGCGTTACTCGCCCAATCCGGTCGACAACCGACTTCACGAGTGGCTTGCCGGAGACGAACCCGGAACGATGTTCGAGATTCGACACCGCAGCGATGATCCCGATCAGCACGACGATGCCGATCAGCGGCTTCCCGGACACGGCGTCTATGTCGTCAATGATTCGAGCCGTGAGATCGAGTATCTTGACCGGCCGATGGGCGGCAGGCGATACGAGTTGTTGTCGTCGATAGACAATAGATTCGAACCGTTCGCGGAGTCGACCGACCGGCGCTATCAACTCTACGTTCGGTTCCACGATGTGGGAACCAGCGGTCGTATCGATCCTACCCAAACCGATCCACTAGCAGTCTACGGCCAGCAGTACGCTGATCTCGCGGCCGCCGAGGCGGCGTTCGAAACGGTCGTTGCTTCCGAGGCGTTCGACCTCGAAATCGAATCCCAAGTCGACTGGGGCGATGAGACGTGGAATCAGGTGCTCTACACCAAGGACGGACAGCGGTTCTACGCCTATTTCTGTAGAGCAGACTCCTACCTGTTTGCGGTCGACCCCTCACCGACCCCGTGGGAAGAACGGAGCGATGAGTGGACTGAACTCCTCAGCGGCACGTGGCTGAACCCATAACATCCGACTACACCTATGAAAAAGACACTGCAAGCAGTTGGTTTCATGATATCGCTCTTCACCCTTTTCGGTATTGCTCTCGGGGTGTTGGCTTTTGTCTCCGGTTCGTGGGCACAGTCACAGCTCGTCACCGACGCTGGTGGAGCCACCGACTTCGGGCCGATCTTCATCGCCATCGCCTATCTCCAGACCGCTGTCATCATCTTCTTCCTCGGCCCAGTGATCGCCGCACTCGTCGGCGGCCTCCTCGGCTCGGTGTTTTCGAGTCCGAAAACCGCACTTATCACCGGCGGCGGCGGGAGCCTCGTCGGGTTCTACATCATGAGTGTGATCGCACTCGGTGTGCTCGTCCTCTCGAAAGGCGATGGGGCGACACAGGCGTTTTCCTTCGGTCAGGCACTGGTCCCCATGCTCGTCGCAGGGATTCCGACTGCGATTATGGGGAGCCTCGTCTCGGCGCTGAGTTCGGCACTCAACTAACTCCTACAGTGCGAACCGTCACCTCTTTTATCACCCCTGACACCGTTCCGGTATGAAGGGAGTCGCGTCGGCACCGGGTGCCGGCACCGTTCTTAACGCGTTGGCGACACACACAGGGTCGGCCTTCGCCATCGATGTCGACACCACCGCCACCGTCGACCTCGATAGCGGCGACACCGTCACCGGCGAAATCGATGGCGAACCGGATGGCGACACCCGACTGATCGAACGCTGTGTCGACCTCGTCACCGAGCGATTCGGTGACGGCGAGGGTGGCACCGTCCGCACCGAAAGCGAGGTACCGATGGCTGCCGGACTCAAGAGTTCGAGCGCGGCGGCCAACGCCTCGATTCTGGCCACGCTCGATGCCCTCGGCGTCGACGTCGTCGACCCCACTGGTGAAAGTGAACTCGATGGCGATGGAGGGGTCGACCCCGCAGCCGACGAAATCACCTCTCTCGATGCCTGTCGACTCGGCGTCGAAGCCGCCCGTGACGTGGGTGTCACGATCACCGGCGCGTTCGACGATGCCGCCGCGAGCATGGTCGGCGGCGTTGTTGTGACTGACAACGACACCGACGAGTTGTTGGCCCGCGAAACCCGCGACTGGGAGGTGCTGGTCTGGACGCCGCCGGAGCGGGCCTACAGCGCGGACGCCGACGTCGACCGCTGTGGAAAGATCACCGAGATGGCCGACCTCGTCGAGGAGTTGGCACTCGACGGTCGCTACGGCAAGGCGATGACCGTCAATGGACTGGCCTACTCGGCGGCGCTCGGCTTTTCGACCGATCCAGCTATCGAGGCGATGGACCACGCCGAGGGTGTCTCGCTGTCGGGCACCGGCCCCAGTGTCGTGGCGGTTGGCACTGGTGAGTCGCTGGCGGCGGTCCGCGAGCAGTGGGCCGCGCGCGATGGGAGCCTTCTTGAGACGTCGACACAAACCACCGGAGCACGAATCCAATGAGCACTGAAGAAAAGAGTCTGGACGAGCTGCGTACCGAAATCGAAGACATCGACCGGGAGATCGTCGAGTTGATCGCCCGCCGAACCTATGTTGCCGACACGATTGCGGAGGTCAAATCCGAGCGAGATCTGCCAACGACTGATGAAGGCCAAGAGGACAAGGTCATGGATCGCGCTGGGGAGAACGCCGACAAGTTCGACGTCGACTCGAACCTCGTCAAGGCCGTATTCCGACTGCTGATCGAGTTGAACAAGGTCGAACAGCGACAGAACCGGTAGTCGACCGCTATACGCGTTTGTTTTTCTCCGAATCGTGCAGGACCACCAAACTGATTTAGTATTCGCTCCGGTATGGTACGTATGGGAAGTCGCGTAACGTCGCCAAACGGGCCGATATCAACCGACGAGAACGACGAGAACGACGAATCGACGGCCAACATCAGTGATTTCAACAAAGACGACGAGTCGACAGCCAAACTCGGTGACGTACTGTCTGGACGACTGGCAGCTGTCGACATCGACTCTGTTGAAGCAGTGCGCGACACGCGAGAGCGTTGATGAAGGTATTCGTCGATACAAACGTATTCATTGCCAGCATAACCGAGGAACCAGCACGTGGTGAGATAGCGACCGAACTGCTGAACGAGAACTATGAGTTCTGCACGTCGATTCTCAACCTGATGGAAATTCGGTCGGTATTGACGAAAAAGAAGCGTGTGGAACAAGAGCAAGTTGAAAATATACTGACTGACATCTACGGACGCGTCGACATCTACGCGCCGGAAATCAGTGATCAGATTTCGGCATACAGTCTCCAAGAAGACACGCTACTGTACACGCTTGACTGCGTCCTCCTTGCTCTCGCCGAGGATGTCGACGCCACGATGGTCACCTTCGATGGCGAACTACTGGAGCACGGTGCCATCGAGCCAGCCGAGTTGATCGAGTAACGACGCTTTGCTCACAGCCAGTCGACTTTCTCACCGAGCGCCCCGCGCTTCAGCAGGACGAAGCCACCAAATATCATGGCGAAGCCGACAGCCGACAGTACGTCGACCGACTCGCTCAACACGAGCCAGCCCGACAGCGCCGCAAAGATCGGCACGGTATACGAGACGAGATTGATCTCGATGGCTCCCAGTCGGTCAAGTAGGTCGAAGTAGATGACGTAGCCCACAGCGCTTGCAAACACCGCGAGATAGACCAGTGTCACGACGGCTTCGGTTGTCACTGTTATATCGGCCATCGATTCCGACGGGAGGGCGAGGCTCATCGCGTGCAGCAGGATCGCCCCGAACGCGGTCGACCACGCCACCATCCCCTCTGCCGGAAGTCCGCCGTCGACGCGCTGGATCAACACGCTGCCGAGGGCGACACAAACCGCCGCCAGCAGGACGAACCCCGGTGCCAGAAGATCCGCCGCCAGCACCCCCGAAGAGGTCGGCCGAGCGACCAGTCCGACGCCGAGAAAGCCGACGAAAAGTCCCACCGACTCCACGGCTCCCAACTGCTCGCTCGGGAGCAGGAGCCGTGAAAAGCCGGTCGCCAGAATCGGGTTCATCGCAATCAGGATCGCGGCGACCCCGCTTGTGACGCCCTGCTGGCCGACGAACAGGAACGTATTATAAAAGGCGATAATGAGGATCGCACTGATTCCGACGACCGTCCAGTCGGCCTGACTGCGCGGTCGCCAGTAGTCGGTCGCGTATGCCGCATAGCCAAGCATTCCGACGGCGGCGAGGTCGTAGCGAAACGCTGCAAACAGGACCGGCGGCATGAACTCCAGGCCCGCTTTGATCGCCATAAACGACGTTCCCCACAGAAACGATAACAGGAGAAACAGTCCGGCGTTTCGGAAACTACTCACATTCGCATTTTCGCTACCGGCCTTATATATTTACGAGAACCGTACGTGGTTCTGTTCTGCTATTTTTTCTGTCGCCAGAAGAGATCCGAATACGGGCTCAACATCCCCTTCCGTTGCCCTCGACCGTCGGTCGCAACTCAGTCGTGGGGGTGGAGTCGTTCGATGGCTTCGTGGACGGCATCGGTTCGACCGAGCACGGTGAGGTGATCACCGTAGTGAATCTCTTGATTGGTGTCTGGCACCGTGTTCTCGTCATCCCGACTCACGAGTGCGATCATACATCCGCCGGGGAGCATCTCGGAGACGTCACCGACCGTTTTACCGACCAGCGATTCGTCGGTGACTTCGATCTCTTGGACGTCGCCACTCCGGCCGAGTTCGGTCATCCACCGGGAGAGCGCGGGGCGTTCGATGAGGTTGTCGATCCCCCATGCTGTGGCTGATGACGCCGAGACGGTCTCGACGCCGAGTTCGTTGAACGCGTCGACGTTGTCGGGTTCGTTGACCCGAGAGATCACTTTGTGCGTATCGAACTTGGAGCTTGCGAGCTGTGCCACAAGCAGGTTCGTATCGTCGTCGCCTGTGGCGGCAACGACGATTTTCGACCGTTCTGCCCCGGCCTTACGGAGCGTCTCGATGTTGGTTCCATCGCCGTCACGGACGGTAAAGCCCTGATTCCGAAGTTCCTCTGCGGTGTCACCTCGATCTTCGATGATGACGACGTTTTCGCCCCGCTCTTCGAGTCGTTCAACGATTTCTTTTCCTACACGGCCGCCGCCGATAACGAGTACACGCATTGGTATGACCTGTAATTTCTCAGCTATCTGTCTGGCAAATCCACCTTCGAAGACGACAGTCAGCAAAATGACGAGAAACACCGTTCCCGCAAGAATGCTCGCACCCTCGGGGTTCGACGGTGCCTCGGGCGTCTGGAGTTGGATCGCAAACAACGTGGCGACGCTGGCTGGAATGATACCGCGAGGTCCCACGAAACTCATAAACAGTTTCTCGTTCCGCTTGAACCGGTCGCCAGTTGTTGAAATGAACACCAACAACGGGCGGACCAGCAGTGCTATCGCCGCCACGACAAGCAGGCCGCCGACACCGAGTGCAAGCAAGGTATCGAACTCAATCAGTGCTGCCAGCGCGATGAAGACGAACGAAAGCACGATGATCGTCACATCCCCTTTGAACTCCTCGATGGTCTCCTCGTAGGGGAGGTCGGCGTTGCCAAGCAGTATCCCGGCGGTCGCCACCGCGGCAACGCCGGATTCCGAGGCGATTGTATCTGCGAGGGCGAACGCTAAGATCGCTCCAGAAAGCGTCATCAGGCGGGCATTCTGTGGGGTCCAGCCCGTCGACAGCTCCATCCGAACGAAGAGGAACCAGAGTACACCTGCGGTGACCAGTCCGAAAAACACCCCAATACTCAACCGTTGGATAAACTCGACCAGATACTGCGTGGGTGCGACTTCCTGTGCGGTCAGGAGTTTGAAAATGACGACGGCAAGAATCGCCGCGGTGACGTCGTTGACGATCCCCTCGGTTTCGAGCGCCGCGGCAACACGATCCCGAACCGGAACCACGGCCAAAATAGGGGTGATCACTGTCGGCCCGGTCGCGATCAGGAGCGCGCCAATGAGGGCTGCAATCCCCCACTCGGCACCGAGGAAGTACCTAGCTGCGACCGTTGTCCCGACAAACGAGATCACCGCACCGATGGTCACAAGACGCAGTGCCGCAGAGGGGGCTTCACGCAGTTTGTCTACTTTGAGGTGGAACGAGCCCTCGAAGACGATAATCGCGACGCTGATTCCCACAATCGTCGTCAGCGAATCACCGAAGACGTCGACCGTCACAATCGACAACCCCTTTGGCCCGACAGCCACCCCCGCCAAAATCAAAAACAGCACGCTCGGGACGCGAAATCTGTCGGCGAGAACCTGTGCGGCCACGCCGAGAGCGAGGATGAGCGCGACGATGATGAGTGTATCTGGTCCTTCTCCAACCACACAGACAAACACACAGTCGACTCATAAAGAGATGGCGAGATGCGTGGCGATACCGCCCTCACACAGAACAGGCTGGTGACTGTCGGTGAGTTCCGTATCCGGTCGTCGCTGTCGACACAGCCAACGTACATACCGTACGCGGTACTAAGGCCAGTATGTCACCGCCGAATTCGACCGAGACGGTCCCCGCGGCCGTCGACGTCGAGGGTCTCGAACTCGTATATGGCGATGGAACAGCCGCCGTCGACGGGGTGGATATGACCGTCCCCGAAGGCGAGTTCTTCGGCTTCCTCGGCCCCAACGGAGCCGGAAAAACGACGACCATCAAAGTGTTGTCAACGCTGCTCGGACCCACCAGTGGGACGGTCCACGTCAATGGATTCGACGTGCGCACCGAGCCGCGAAAGATTCGGGAGACCATCGGCTACATGGCCCAGGAGACGAGCATCGATCCGGAACTCACCGCCGAGGAGAATATTCGCTTCGCTTGTGAGGCCTACGGCGTCCCGCGAGGCGACCGCGACCAGCGAGTCGACGAACTGCTGGATCTCGTCGACCTCGCCGACGTCGCCGACAAGCGAGCCGAGGAGTTCTCCGGTGGCATGAAAAAGCGACTCGATGCGGCGACCGCGTTGGTCCACCGGCCACCACTAGTCTTTCTCGACGAGCCGACGACCGGATTAGACCCAAAAGCTCGAAACCGGCTCTGGGACTACTTCCGGCGGATCAACGACCGCGGGACGACGATTTTTCTGACCACCCAGTATCTCGAAGAGGCCGACCAACTCTGTGACCGGCTGGCGGTCATCCTCGACGGACAAATAGTCGCCGACGGGAGTCCATCCAACCTAAAAAGACGAGTCGGTGGAGACGTCCTCGATCTCGAACTGGACGGTGGGGTCGACGTTCGCGCCCGTGCCGCAACGATTGCTCGTGAGTTCGAAGCGTTCCCCGATGCGACGGTCGACGAAACCGACGAGGGAATCACTGTCACCGCCGAGTCGGTCCGCCAACACGGGACGGATCTACTTGTCGCCCTCCGCGATGCCGGGCTGACTGTCGTTGGCTTCAATATTCGAGCGCCGACGCTTGACGATGTGTTCCTCGCCATCACCGGCGATACGGTCGACGCCGAGTCGACTGATGCTGTGGAAGACGAGACGCCAGCGTCGACCGCCTCGGAGGTCTCACAATGAGTACCGACGTCGAGGAGTCGACTGAGACAGCCACCCCTGCAGGCCACGGCCTCGACCGCTCCGGCAACAGCTTCCTCGGCGATGTCTGGGTGAATTTCAAACGCTGGAACCTCAAGGCCGTCCGGAATCCGTTTGTGCTGGTCGTCTCGCTGGTCCAGCCGATCATCTTTCTGGTCCTGTTTACCGAAGTATTCGGTACCGTCGCTGGCTCGGCGGTCAATCAGGGGATTCCCGGCATCTCCTACGAGACGTATCTCGTGCCCGCGATTACCATTCAGGTTGCCCTCGCGGCGGCGATCACCTCCGGTATCGGGCTGGTCAACGACATCGAGAACGGGATGTTCGAGAAGGTGCTCGTGACGCCGATGAACCGCACTGCGGTCTTCGTCGGCAAAACCGCCGCCGAAGTGTTTCGCATCGCGGTTCAGATCTCGATCATCCTCGGGCTCGGCCTCGTCCTCGGCGCGGAGATCATCACCGGCGTCGTCGGTGCGCTCGGGATTATCGCGGTCGGCATCCTGTTTTCGCTGTGGTTCGTCGCGTTTTCGAACACGCTGGCGATTCTCACTCGGGACCAAGAGTCGACGATCATCGGCGCGAATCTCCTGCAGTTCCCACTCCTCTTTCTGTCGAGTGCATTTCTCCCGCTGTCGGCGCTCCCGGGATGGATTCAAACGTTCGCCCGGCTCAATCCAGTTACGTATGGGGTCGACGCCGCGCGCTCGCTGATGCTCGATCAGGACGTGATGACTGTGATCGAGGTGACGTGGTTCGGCGGCACCCTCGACGGTGTCGTTCCGGCCGTGGTCGTGTTGCTCGGCTTGGATCTCGCGTTCGGTGCTCTTGCCGTCTCGCTGCTCTCTCGGGCATCGAGTTCTGACGTGCAATAACGGCGAGACGCCTAACAGGTGTGGTACTCGACGGGTGTATTTTTAGGGAAGAAACGAATAAGGGACCCAATGACCACTCTCGCCCTTTCGGCTGGTCGAGTCGTTGCGGCCATCTTCCTCGTATTTTTAAATGGCTTTTTCGTGGCCGCGGAGTTCGCCTACGTCCGAATTCGGTCGACAGCTGTCGAGACACTCGTTGAGGAGGGGAAACCCGGTTCGGATCTCTTGGATGAGGCCCTCGACAACCTCGACGACTACCTCGCGGTCACCCAACTCGGGATTACGATTTCCTCGCTTGGATTGGGTTGGATCGGGGAGCCAGCGGTGGCGGCGCTTATCGAGCCCCTCATGGAGCCGTTTCTCTCACCGGAAGCGATCAGCATCGCTGCCTTCGCCATCGGGTTCAGCGTGATTACGTTCCTCCACGTCGTCTTCGGCGAACTTGCCCCGAAGACAATCGCTATCGCACAGGCCGAACGTGTGTCGCTGTTCGTCGCCGCGCCGATGAAGTTCTTCTACGTTATTTTTCGACCGGGTATTTACGTGTTCAACGGGACCGCGAACTTCTTCACACGGCTCATCGGTGTTCCGCCAGCCTCCGAGACCGATGAGACGCTGACTGAGAAAGAAATTCTGACTGTGTTGACCCGGTCAGGGACCGAAGGTCATATCGACGCCGAAGAAGTCGAGATGATCGAACGCGTCTTCGATCTCGACGATATTTCGGTCCGAGAGATCATGATCCCGCGTCCGGACGTGGTGAGCGTGTCGGCGGATCTGTCGCTGTCGGAGCTCCGGTCGACCATCATCGAGGAGGGCCACACCCGATACCCGGTCGTCGAGGGGTCCGAGTCCGACCAGATGGTCGGCTTCGTCGACGTCAAAGACGTGCTCCGAGCAAGCGAGTTCGACGCCGAGCGAGCCGACAAGATCACGGCGAGAGATCTCGCCCGTGAGATGCCGATCATTCCAGAAACCGGACAGGTCACCGACCTTTTAAACCAGTTCCAGACCGAACAGCGGCAGATGGCCGCCGTGATCGACGAATGGGGCGCGTTTGAAGGAATCGTCACGGTTGAGGACATTATCGAAGTCGTCCTTGGCGATCTGCGGGACGATTTCGACGTTCCGGAGAGCGAGCCATCGATCAGCAAGCGCGAAAACGGCACCTACGTCGCCGACGGCAGCCTCACGATTTCGATGGTCAACGAGACGCTCGACACCGAGTTCGAAACCAACGAGTTCGGCACGGTCGGTGGACTCGTGTTGGATCGGTTGGGTCGGGCCCCCGCAGTTGGCAACCGAATCGAGGTCGACGGCTACCGCTTCACTGTCGAGAGCGTCGACGGCGCGCGAATCACCTCGGTCGCTATCGACGAGACTGACACGTCGACCGAAGAGGGCGAGGCGAGCGAGGAAAGTCGCTCCGACGACGAAAACGATGAGGCCAGCGACTGATCGGCTCGTCACCGGTTAAAAAGGACCTGCCACACGTGTAAGTCAGTCGCCGCCAAACTACTATTCATGTATGACCAGATTCTCGTCCCCGTCGACGGCAGCGACCCGGCGACCGCGGCACTCGACCACGCCCTCGATATCGCTGCGGACCACGAGGCGACACTCCATCTCATCAACGTGGCCGACACCAACGTTCCCAGTCTGACCCGGATCGGCGTCGACGTGGTCGACGCGCTGGTCCAAGAGGGCGCAGACATCGTCGCCGAAGCCCGCGAGCGTGGCGAGAAACGCGACGTCTCGATGGTGACAGAGGTGATTCAGGGCGAACCAGCAGCAGCCATCCTTGAGTACGACGAGAGCTACGAGATCGATTGCATCGTGATGGGGACCCGCGGCCAGCGCGACCTCGGGGAGTACGTCCTCGGAAACGTCACCGATCAGGTCGTTACCACAACTGAAACTCCGGTCGTGACGGTCAGAGCGGCCGCCGAGGCCGCACCCTATCCATACGAAACCGTCCTCGTCCCGACTGACGGCAGCGACCACGCGTCGGCGGCCGTCGAACGCGGTGCGGAGATCGCCGCCTACCATGGGGCAACACTCCATCTTCTGTTTGTCGTCGACGAACAGCCACTGGGAATCGATGCACGCTCGGCGGCGGCCACCGAGCGGCTCGAAGCCGACGGTCAGACCCTCCTCGATGAGGCTGCCGAGATCACAGCCGAGCGAGGATGTACCGACGTTACCACCGCTGTGCAGCAAGGTTCAGTTCGAAGCGAAATCAGATCTTATGCAGACACGAAGAATGTCGACCTCATCGTGATGGGAACCCACGGCCGGACCAGTCTCAATCAGCGCCTTCTGGGGAGTATCACCGAACGAGTGCTCCGAACGGCCCCCGTGCCGGTGTTGACCGTCGGCAGCCACGAATAGCTACGCTTGATGGGTAGCCAACGGCGCTCAGTACTCCCAGAGCCGCTCGATCCGTGCCTCGAGCTCCGGATGGGCTGCTTGGAGCGTCTCGACGTTGGTTTCACCGTCGACGTTGATCACGTGGACCTCGCCGCGCTCGCCATCATAGACGTCCTGAAAGTCGTAGACGACACCAATACAGTCGACATCGTCGAGCACGTCCTCGCTCTCTAAGAGCATCTGGATCTGTCGGTCGACATTGTACTCGACGAGCCGATTTATTGTACCAGCCCGGCTCACATCGTCGGGAAGCATATCAAGCGCGGGTTCGAGAGGTGGTTTTAAAAGGTCGAGACAGTGACTAATCCCGGCTGGCTCGTCGAGGCCCTCGGTCAGATCGTCGTAGGTCGCAGTGACGGCTCCACAGCCGGTGTGGCCCATCACGATGGCGGTTTTCGTCCCGGTGTGGGCAATCGGGTACAGCACGTCGCCGGAGACGACATCGCCCTCGTCAGTTCGCTGGATGACGCGGTTGCCGATGTTGCCACAGGAAAACAGCTGTCCGGGCTCGTCGTTGCCCCAGATGTGGTCTTGAAGCACCCGTGAGTCCGAACAACAGACCGTGACCGCACCCGGATACTGGGCGTCTTGAACGTCGTCAAACCGAGTTTTGAATTCGTGGGCGTGGTCGACGTTCCGCGCTAATAAGTCGACGACAGTCTGATTCATATACTACGGTCTCCCGCAGTGAATAAAATTCTTCACTCTCGACGGCTCAACCGTTCGTCTGCTGTCGGTTGACTCTCAGTCACGGGATGAAAACTATTGATTGCTCCTCGCAGGCGTCGCTGGCCAGTTTGAGCAGTTCAGAACCCGCATCGATCTCCAGCGAGAGCCGTTCACACAGTGTGAGGGGCTTCCAACTCGTCTGGTACAGTCCTCCTCGACAAACCGACAAAATGCCGCCGCAAGATCCTCGGTCATACCGATAAATCACCGGTGTAGATAATAACTATTTGGTGATAGTATGCTACTCGGAGTCCGCGTCAGTCGCGTGATAGTCGTCAGTACACGGTCCACCCACGCTCGCTGCGTAGGGACAACTGCCACAGGTCTCGGGGTCCGGACGAGTTTCGAGACCATCCGCGGAGGGAATCGGGAGCGCGTCGCTCGCGTCGACGACTGTTCGGTCGACCCACTCAGTATCGAGATTGTCTGTCACAGCAACCGGTGTGAGGACTGGCTCCGCGGCGGGATCGATGTAGCCGAGAGTCGCGGTCTCGACCGTGATTCCGAACTGCCGTTCGAGGAGCCATGCGTACACGGAGAGTTGCTGGCTGTGTGCCGAGTCCGCTGGGTCTGCTGGCCGCTGGCCGGTTTTCCAGTCGACTAAGTGCCACGCCCCCTCGCTTCGATACAGCAGGTCGACGGTTCCGGTCAGACGGAGCTCGCGTCCCTCGGTCGAGACGAGATCTGAGAGATCGTACTCAGTGACCCATTCGCCAGCCGTCGACTGACACTGCTCGAAGAGTGTGGACGACTCGACCGCCGTGAGGACTGTTCGCAGTTGGCTCTCGACTGCCTCCGGCTGGTCTCGAATATACTGCCCTGCGCGCTCGGGGTCGCTCAGCCGTAGCTCAATCGCCCGGTGGACGATGTCGCCCCACTCGTTGGGGGCGAGGGAACCCGGCGGTTGTGTCGACGCGGTCGACGCGACCGGTTGATCCAACCGACCCGACCGAGACGGCTGGCGGACGGCTTCGATTGCTTGGACGTGACGGTACTGGAAGGCACGCGGACAGGACGCAAGCGTGGCGAGCGATGACGCTGAGACGGTTCGTGGCCGGTATGTCTGGGTGTCGATCTCGTCGCCACTGCCCGGCAGTCGACCCAACTCGTCGAGGAGATCGAGTTCGGGTGTCGGTTTGGGGGACTGCGGTGGTATCTCGTCGACGCCAATCGAAACGGTCTCCGAGATTTCTTGGTCCGCGTCGACGCGCCACGAGAGATCTTGCGAAATTGTTCGATCCGCAGGGTCGCGGTCGGTGATCGAATCCCAGCCAGCGTCGGGGGCTAGCGTCTCGTTGAACGCCGCGAGCCATGTCGTCCACTGCGCTTGGTCATAGTAGTCGGAGTTCGTATCCAGATCACCCACTCCAAGAAAGACGTGGTCCTCGGCGCGGGTGAACGCCACGTAGGCCAGCCGCCAAAACTCCGCCTCGTGGGCTTTTAAATGGCTATTCAGTGGGTTGGGGTACCGGAACGCGCCAGTCTCGGTCCGGGCATCCGAAAGCCAGATCGGTCCCGTCGCATCGGGGTAGTCGGTGTCCAAATCGTCGTTGAACCAGACGGGCCGACTGCGATCCGAATCTGGCGTTGGGAACTCGACACCCTCCGGACTCGGGGGCGTGCCGGGGCGTGGCCGGAGCCCGAAACCATCCCGTCGACTCATCACCAGTCGGTCGTGTTGGAGTCGGGGGTAGTTCGAGGGTTTCGGCAGATCACAGAGGAACACGATGGGGTACTCTTGGCCCTTGGCCTGATGGACCGTCGTCAGCGTGACCGCATCGCCACGCTCGCTATCGCGGTCGGCGACCGAAAACTGCGGGTCGCTGCTGTCGGTTCCGCCTCGAAGCGCTCGGAGTCGACTGCGGAACTCCCGGTAAGAAAGCAGTTCGTCGACTTCCCAGTCGTCGACGAGTTCGGTCAACAGCCAGACGTTGCCGTAGCGCCGAAGCCCGTCGCTGTCGCTCAGCAGCACCGCGTCCAGTCCGGAGTGCTGTAGCAAGCGGTGGATAAGCGCCGTCTTCGAGGTTTCGCGCACCCAGTTGAGATCCTCACGGAGCGACACCAGCCCGGCGAGTCGCTGGCGGTCGTCGGCCGGAAGCGATTCCGGCCACGCGTCGACGAGCGTCTCCAACTCGGAGTCTGTGGCGACAACCGTTCGGATCGTCTCGTCGGAGAGGGCGACCAGCGGCGACCGGAGCAGTCGACGGAGATCGATGTCATATGGTCGGGCGATCCACGACAGCAGATCGATCAGTAGTTGGATTTCGGGCTGCTCGAAGAGGTCGCCGGTCGCAACCGCCTCGGCAGCGATGTCGTATTCCTCGCGGAGGACGGTTGCGTAGCGCTCCATCTGGCGTGTCGACCGAAACAGCAAGGTGATGTCGCCCGGTGTGGGCTGTCGGCTAGGCTCGTCGTCAGTATCTTCCTCGCCCCCGGCGGTTTGGATAGTCACTGGTGGCTCCTCCGTATCGGGGTCGGTGATCGCTGCAATCGTCTCGGCAACGCGCGTCGACTCGGCAGCCGCCCAGTCGGCGGCCGCAATATACTCACTCAGATCCTCGCTGGTCGCACCCACATTGAGGACATGGATGTGAGAGTCGTCATCATTGTTATCGCTCTCAGTGGTCTCAGCAGTCTCTGTATTGGCTTCCCACGGCGAGCCGTAGGGGTCGACGGGGACATACGACGGTCCCGACCCGTCGACTGCGCCGCGGCCCTCGTCCCCAAGCAGCCGCTGAAAGACGTGGTTCGCGGCCGCGGCGATGTCGGGATGATGCCGAAACACCGTCGTCAGCGCGTGGTAGCGCACACCACTGACGTTGAGATGCGGTATCGTCGCCGGGTCGGGGGCCACAGCCTGTGTCGTTTCGATGATCTCGGCGAACAGCGCGGGGTCGGCCGACCGCCATTCGTAGATGGCCTGCTTGCTGTCGCCGATCAGAAACAGGTTCGATCCATCCTCGTCGGTACCACCACTCTCGTCCTCAGGCTCGACAAGTCGACGAAGCACGGCACACTGGACCGTACTCGTGTCCTGAAACTCGTCGACGAAGACGTGGTCGAACCGCTGGCCCAGTGTCTGCCGGAACGGAGCGGTCGGCTCGCAGTCGTCGAGATAGCTGTTGAGCAGGTGTGCGACATCGGTAAAAGTGAACTGCCCGGCCCGCCGCGTTCGGCTGTCGTACGCCCGCTCGTAAGCCGTCAATAGGGTGGCAAACGCATCGATGGCGGCCTCGGTCTCGAAGTAGGTCGCTCTGACGTGTGCCAGTAGCTGCTGGGCGTCGGCCTCGGAGTCGACCGAGAGCTCCGCATCCTCGCTGACGACCGCCCTGAGAATTGCAGTGATGTCGTCGACCGTCTCCGGTGGAACCGAGTTTGGTCTGGTCTCCGTGTCAGTCTCACCGAGCCAGTGGCCGCCGTCACCGCCATAACCCACAATGAGGCTCTCCCGAAGCGATTCGGCAGCCTCGGCCGTCGAGATACCGAACTCACGGCAGTTCTGTTGGGCCGAAGCCAGCATCTCTTCGACGGTATCCGGAGGATACGTGCGCCACTCCTCGGCCGGATACGCCTCTTCGAGCGTCCGGAACTCGCTGCGGTACTCCCGGCGGAGATCCGCGAAAATCTCCTCACGGAGTCGCTGGAGTTCGAGTCGGTCGTCGACGTTGAAATCCGGCGGTACAGTCGCCTCGATGGCAATCTCCCGGAGCAGATCCGCGAACAGCGCATCCAGCGTCTGGATGTTGCTCTCGGTTTCGATCCACCGGAACACGTCCTGCGGAAGCCCACCCCCGTTGTCGACGTGATGCCGAAGCAGTCCTTTGAGTCGGGTTTTGAGTTCGGCAGTCGCATCCCGACCGAACGTCGTCACGAGAATATCCGACAGCGGATTGTCGGTCTCGCTGGCGGTTCGGACGATGGTTTCGGCCAGCGTCACCACGAGCGTGGTTGTCTTCCCAGTGCCTGCGGAAGCGTCGACCACCACCCGACCAGTGCCTTCAAAGTAGCTCGCCAACACCGCTCGCTGGTCGTCGACCGGCGGATGGGGCGGTCCCTCACCATCTTCAAGAGACAACTGAAGGTCGATGTCGCTGGACTCGCCAGCAGTCGACCGAGTGTCTTGGCTCATTTGCCACCCCGCTGTCGACTGGCTGGTACCTGACAGAGATCACGGTAACCACAGCCGACGCAGCCGCCGTTGTCCACGAACGAGTCGGAGACGTCGTAGGTGATCGGTTCGTCGACGGCAGTCATCGGTTCGAGAGAGCCAGCAGCTGAATCGCGCCACTCGTCCCACTCCGAGCGGCTGATTCGCGTGAGATTCGACGTGTCCGGAATCGCCGCAGGGATCGGGTTGAGATCGCCGCCGATGAGAAGTCCCCGCGGTGCGGAGGCGGCCGCACTGGTAGGATCATAGACGAGCGTACCACCGAATGTGTCGGCCATCTCGGCACCACCCAGAAGTCGGTGGTCGCGTTCGGTAACCGCGCTCTGTGACGGGAGGGACTGACTTACGAGCTGTTTGGCGGTCCCTTCGGCACCGGTGTACCAGACTGGGATCAAAAATCCGGACTCCGGAAGCACGTCGACACGGTGGCCGGGCACCCGAACCGCATGCCCATCGATCTGAACGGTCGTTGCTGGTTCCCACCGCCACTCCCTGTTGATGTCTGCATTGAGTTCCTGCTGGACGGCCTGATACTCACCGAGCATCGGTTGCATCAGACTCGAATCGAGTGCCGGATCGGTCTCGATCCACGAGGCCAACTGATCACGGAACGCCCCCAGCGAGTCGTACCGGCTGAGGGCAGCCTGTCGATCCGCGAGCCGGCCGGTCGACGAGATCAGTCGACGGAGTCCGTCAGTGAACGCTGGATCGGGATACTGCTTGCCGAGCCGTGTCGCCCGGTCAGCAACCCGGTCTCTGTCGATGCCGCCTGTGTTTACATACTGATAAAAGTAGAACTTGAGTTGGCAGTTGGTATATAAATCGAGCTCGTGGGGTCGGATCGGTGGACCCGTAATCTCTGCCAGCGACTGTTTTGGAGTTGCTGTCTCGCTGTCCGCCGAAAACAGCGGTTCGTCAGGACTGACAGTGATCGACCGAATATCCTCGCCCAGATATCGCCGTCGACGTGGGTCGATCTCCCGGCTGTAGGCGTCGCCATCGACCCGCGACAGCAGGTCGACAATGGCGTCTCGGTCGGTGAGCGAACCTGTCGACCGACCGGCGGGCCCATTGATCCCATCGGGAAACGTCGCCGAAAGCAGTCGAAGCCGGTCCCGTGGCGTTGCAGTCCGGATTGTGGTCTCCCAATCGCTCTCGCGGTCGGCTGTTGGGAGCCACTCATCCATGGCGATACGGTGGATTTCCTCGTCGGCCCCCGAGGTGTAGGCGTCGACAAATCCCGACCACGGGACAGTCTCACCCTCTTTGGTTCTGAACTGTCGACAGAGCCAGACGCTCTCGGTGGCCGCATCGACTGCTGCGCGGTATTCGTCGATATCGCCCTCGAACTGGCTCTGATTGGTCGGCGCGTGGAGATACGCAGTCGGGGTTCCATCGTCTGCTGCCGCCGAAATCTCGCGGATCGTCCCGTAAAACGTCTCGTGGAAGATATTTGGTTGGCTACGGTCGGCAGGGAACTCCTCGGCGGCCAGACCAATGACGAACACGTGGTCGGCCTCGATGTAGTGTGCGTTGGCGGCGTTGATGATCCGCACCGCATTACCGTCGGCGTTCTGCGGCCAGTAGGAGCCACTGCCACAGACCTGTCTCACGGCTTCGGCGGCCACCTCCCAGCCGGGAGCTGCGAGGTCGGTCTCGATGGCTCGGTCGACGTAGCTGCCAACGCGGTCGGACTGTGCCCGAAGTCGGGCGACGACATGAGAGTCGTGTTTGGTGGTGAGTGCGGTTCGTGTTCCATCAATACCGGGACCTGAGGGTCGACGAACGCCGCGGCTGGTCAGTGGCCTGAGATGTGCATCGAGCACCGATTCGATCAGGTCGACGACCGCCTCGTCCGACTCAGGGGCCGAGTCGGCAGTCTCGTCGACCCACTCGATGAACGCGGTCATTACTGGCAGTTCGGTCGGCGAGAGTTCGGTCTGAATCGTCTCGATCCAGTCTGCCAATGGTTGGCCCTCCTCGTCGACTGCCGTGGCAACTGTTTCAAGACGAGCCTCAATTTCGGCAGCTGTTTGGCCATCCACTGGCCACTCCACCTCCGAGGCTGTCGCTGTGTCGGGGGGACAAAAGCCCAGTCGAAGCGGGTCGACAAGCTCTTGTGTGGTAATCGGTGTTCCGTTTTCGATGGCCGCCAGCAGGTCGACGACGGCCCGCAGATACCGATACGGAACCGTCTGCATCAGGGGCTGGCGGGCCTCGATATGCGTCGGGATTTCGTGGCTGGTGAACACGTCGGCAATCCGGTTCCGGTAGGGAATCACGTCCTTGGCGGCGATGACGATATCTCCACAGGTCGTCTCGGTCGACTCATCGCTGTCGACGTCCATCGCCGTCAGTTCTCGGATCGCTCCGGCGACATATTCGAGTTCCCGTCGACCATCGGGGGCCTCCACAAATTCGACGTTCGGGAGCGAGTCGGGAGGATCTCCTCGGACCGTCTCCATCAGTCCCGCAACGTGTGGGGTTTCGGGGTCGTCGGTCTCACCCGGCGTGAGATCCGGATCGAGACTCGTTGCGTTGAGTCGGTCGTAGAGCGTCGCCCCCGCGCCCGTCTCGGTTCCGAACAGATACAGATCCGGCCCGTCGTCGAGGTGGGCGAGTGTTTCGAAAAAGCGGAGCGTGGGGTTGTCGAGGACCGAGATTGTGTCGACGGCGACCCACTCGACGTCGGGATAGCAGTCGACCCACTCGGCGGCCAGCGCCTCGCGGGCGGCACTGACGAGATGGCTTCGTGAGATATACGCAGCCTCCGGCAGGTCTTCGGTTCGTTGCTGGAGGGCAGTATGGAGTTCCTGAAACGCATCGAGAGCCTGCTGGGAGCGACTCCCGGCATAGGGGTCGCGTGCAGCGAGATCGGTGGCGACGTCGACTGCTGCGGCGTGGTCCTCACCGGCATCGGTCATCCGAAAGTAGCGGTCGAGTTCTCGCCAGAGCGTGTCTCGAAGCGTGGGTCGACCGGCCCAGTCGAACCCCGACAGCAGGCTGTCGACGGTCTCGACCGAGCCGGAGTCAGAGGCGGTGGTGATCGTATCGACCAGCAGGGCTTCGCAGAGCTGTTGGTCGAGGATGTCGACCGACGCGGGGTCGTCAGTGTGACGGCTGTGATGGGAGTCGAGCAGGCGGCTCGCAGTGTCCTCGATTGTCGAAATGTCGAGGGCCGCTGTTGGAATTCCCTGCCGGGCGAGTGCCTCTTCGAGGTTGTCACCAACGATGCCGCCAGCGACCAGACAGAGGCCCGTCGTCTCTGTGGTGGGTACTGGGTCTTCTCGGTCGACCCGTGTGTCGAGAAACGAAACCAGCGATCCATATGACACCGTTACTGACACGATACGCTACGCGATGGGCGGTGGCCGTATAAATTATCCGTGACTGCAAGTGACCGGACACGCAGGACGACCATGGCTCGGACTCGTTTTATAAACCCGACTGACTCTCTCGATGGCAACGAACGGGTTTGATTGACCGGTGGGACGACTAGTAGGTAGCGAATCCCGCGATACCATATGTCACAGTACGATCACCCAACCAATCGCGATCCATCAAATAAGACGTTCGAACCGATCGAACACTACGGAGTTGTCGGTAACCTCGAAACCTGCGCCCTCGTGAGCCGCCGGGGATCGGTCGACTGGTTTCCGATCCCACATCTCGAATCATCGAGCGCCTTCAGCAGACTGCTCGACGGCGGTGGCGGCTGTTTTGCCATCCAGCCGGTCGACCCCTTCGAGTCGACCCACCGCTATCGCGAGCGAACGAACGTCCTCGAAACAACGTTTCAAACCGAGGGCGGGACGCTCCGGCTCACGGATTTCATGGCACCGATGACTGACGGCGAGTCGGAGATCTCCGAGCGAACGCTCTTCCGAAAACTCGACTGTCTGGAGGGGAATGTCGACCTCCGTATCGTCTTTGAGCCACGATTCGATTTCGCCCGCACGGAGCCCACGCTCTCGGCCACGACCGAGGGAGTTCACGCAACCGGTGATGAAACACCGCTGTGCTGTTGGACCACGTTCGCCGCCCAGCCGTTCGAGATCGACACTGCGGCCAGCCACGCGACGGCCACAGCCACGCTCACAGCGGGCCAGCAGGAGTGGGTCGGTGTGAGCTACGGCGAGGCTGTGGCTCCCACAACGGAGACCTGCGAGCAGGCGCTCGTCGAGACAGTCGACTACTGGCGCGAGTGGAGCCACTCCTGTGGGAACCAAGCCGAGTGTGTCTTCGGCGGGCCGTGGCACGACCTGGCCGTCCGGTCGGGGCTGGTGCTCAAACTGCTGACCCACGACGAAACTGGCGCGATTGCCGCCGCGCCGACGACCTCACTGCCCGAGGAGATCGGCGGCGTTCGCAACTGGGATTACCGATTCAACTGGATTCGAGATGCCGCCTTCACGGTCCAGGCACTCTCGAATCTCGGCCATACCGCCGAGGCCCGCGAGTATCTCTCGTGGTTTCTCGATCTGTGTCGGACCACCACTCCGGCGGATCTTCAACCCCTGTATAGCCTCCACGGCGAGTCAGGACTTGCCGAACAGACCTTGGGCCATCTCTCGGGCTACCGGGACTCCCAGCCGGTCCGGATCGGCAACGAGGCCGCCGACCAGCGCCAACTCGACATCTACGGCGAGCTCCTGTTGGCCGTCTTCGAAGCAACACGCTCGGGAATCACACTGGCCGAGACCGACTGGCAGGCGATCTGTGAGATCGTCGACTACGTTACCGAAATCTGGCAGGAACCGGATTCGGGGATCTGGGAGGTCCGAAGCGAGCCCCTCAACTTCGTTTTCTCGAAGCTGATGTGTTGGGTCGCGCTCGACCGGGCGGTCGACCTCGCCGAACAGCAGGGATTTTCGGCCCCGCTCGACCGCTGGCGTCGACACCGCGAGGAGATCCGTACCGAGATCCTCGACGAGGGGCTCGATCCGACGGGCTCGTATTTCGTCCGCTCCTTCGAGGAAGACGACGTGCTCGATGCGGCAACCCTTATGATACCTTTCGTCGGCTTTCTTCCGTTCGACGACCCACGGGTCCGGGCGACAATCGAGGCGGTCGACGACCGCCTGACCTCCGAGACCGGGCTCGTCTACCGCTACGACGGCCCCGATGGGCTGCCGGGCGGCGAGGGGACGTTTCTGCTCTGTTCGTTTTGGCTGGTCGACGCACTCGCGCTAACCGGGCGAGTCGAAGCGGCCGAAACCCGCCTCGAAGAACTCATTGGCTACGTCAATCCGGTCGGCCTTTTGGCCGAGGAGGTCGCCGAGTCGACGGGCCAACAGCTCGGCAACTTCCCGCAGGCGTTCAGCCACATTGGCTTGATCAACTCGGCCCTCCACGTGAGCCGCGCCAAGGGGATGGCCGTCCCCGGTACGGAACTCATCGGCATCGAACTCGGGACGGGCGCGACCGTCGAAGCGGTTCGTGATCACAATCATTCAGACACCTAACGTCTCGGCCAGCTCGTAGAACGTCTCGATTGTGAGGTCTGGATCGGTGCCGAATGTCTCCCACGGCGATCCCTTTCGGTCGACCCACACGCCCTGCATCCCGGCGTGGGTCGCACCCATCACGTCGAACCAGCCCGCCGTGACGTGGGCAATCTCTTCGATTGGCGTGTCGGTTCGTCCGGCGGCGTGGCGATAGAGGTCGGCGTTCGGTTTGAACGTCCGAATTTCGTTAGCGCTGATCGTGTCTTCGATGAGATCGCCGATGTCGGCGTGGTCGACCATCGAATCGAGCATTTCTGGATTGCCATTCGAGACGACATAGCAGTCGTATCCACCCTCCTGGAGGCGTTTGATCCCTTCTCGTACGTCGTCGAAGACGTCCAGTTCATGGTAGACGGCCAATATCTCGTCGCGCTCGTCGGTCGTGATGTCGACGCCGTGGGCATCCAGCGCGTACTGGAGGGCGTCGCGGTTGATCTCGTAAAACGGCTGGTAGGCGTCGAGCTGATTTGCGACGAACGTGTAGGCCAGCGAGCGAGACCGCCAGAGCTTCGAGACTGGCTCCGGGTCGGCCACGCGGGCGGCAAGGGCCGCTTCGGCGGCCTCAACGTCGACCAGCGTGCTGTAGGAATCAAAGGTCACTGTCGAAACGCGGTCGGAGTCGAATGACATAGCTCACCGGAGGCTCGCGGTGGTCCTAACGGTTGTGTCCGACGAGGTGGTCGGTCGGCTCTGGTAACGACGGCGTACCCCACTCAGGCAGACGATTCATATCTGTGGTATTCGGGACAGTCATCGACGGCTGCGGCCGAGTCGCGATCCCTAACTGTACTAACTGTAGTACCAGCGGGCGACGAGCGCAACGCTGACGACTGTCAGCGCGGTCACCAGCCCGCTGATGATCGACCCGCGGGTACTGGCGGCCCCGATGGCGACGGTCGTCCCGCTCAGCCCGCCAGCGAGGGCGGCGGTTCCGACGACGGTGCCGAGGCCGATACAGCAGAAGCTGATCGCGCCGATGATCGACAGTGCGCCGAGAAACGATTCGTCGTCCCCATCGTTCTGATCGCCTCCATCGCGTTCGTCGACCTGTTCGTTCGCTGTCCCGTCAGTACTCACGGGTGTCCCTCCAGCGTCGACGACTGACTCGGATCGTATTCATTGGTCGTTGTTAACTCCGTATTAGTCGTCGACCGAAGCCGCTGGCGTCTCGGAAACCTGCGACCGCACGCTCTCTAAGAGGTCGTCAATCGACGGCCGATCCGCAGGCATCGACCCCTTATGAGTGAAGATCGCCGTCGGCTCGCCGTCCCGGACATCGAGGACCATCGCAAACGGCATCCGGCCGATCATGTCGTGGAGGCCACCCAGCGCGCCGAACCGCGTCGGCTGGTCGAACTCGTCGCCGACGGCTTTCGATTCGTCGGCCAGCAGTGGGTAGGGGAGATCGTAGGCTGCTTGCCATTCGGCGGCATTCTCGACGGACTCCGGAAGGATCGAGACGACAAGCGTGTCGAGGGCTTCGAACTCGTCGTAGCGTGCGGCGATATCCTGAACCTGCTGTCGACATTTCGGGCAGTGGTGGTCCCGCTGGAACAGCAGGACGATGGCGTCGGTCGACGCGTCGGTTGCAGCGGCTGCCAGATCGAATGGATCGGGACCTGCGCCGACGTTCGGCAACTCGAAGTTGGGAATCGCGGTCATACAGACAGGGAGGCCCACAGCATGGCTAAGGGTTCGGGGATTGTGCGGCGCGGCGGCCAAACCAGCCAAGGGTTCTGTACACTGGGCTCGGATCCACTCCTGTGGCGAGTCTACCTGTCGCCGTGTTCGGGGCCGATTTTTGCTTGTTTTGGCCACTGCTGTCGACCCTCTCGGCGGTGGTCCTCACCGTGGGTCTCTGGGCAGCCATGCGGCTCCGACTCTCCGATGTCACCGAGCAGACGGGGTGGGTTGGCGGGCTCGTGATCTTCGGGCAGGTGCTCGATGCGATCACGACACTGGTCGGGATCGACCGGCTCGGCTTCACCGAGGAGGTGTTTCTCTCGCGGCTCATCATCGAGTCGACGGCCCGACTCCCACTGACCGACCTGCTGGGCACGACGTGGCTGTTCGTCCTCGTCAAATGCGGCTTGGCAGTCGGAATCGTGACGCTGCTCGCCCGGACCGACGACGCCAGCCGCGCCGAACGGTGGCTGCTGTTCGGAATCACGTTCGGTGCCGGGTTCGGTCCGGCACTGAACAATCTCAGCCTTCAAGTGGCGATATAAAATAGTCGTGCGGATTAGGCGAGCACTTCGAGGCCGTCGACTTCCACACCTACGGCGAGTAGTCCGATCCGCGCTCGGTGAGGAACTCCTTTGCCTGTGTCACGCCAAGTCGCTGTAAATCTGTAATAAACGCCGCACTCCGGTCGACCTTGGTCGAGCAGTGGAACCGCTGGCCCATCTGGATCCGATGGATCTCGGTTTTGGTGAACTCGTCGGCCGGGAGTTTGCCGGTCTCGATCCACTCGTTGACCGTCTCGATGAACCGCAGTTCCTGATTCAGCGAGATGTTGCCCGCCAGTTCGTTGCGACGGTCGGCGATAACCTCGCTCGTCGTCGGCTCGCCATCGAACTCCTGGGGATTGATCTGGATCACCCACAGCTCCTCTGGTTTCCGCTCGGGGAGATCCATGAGGTCGTCGACGGGCGGGTTCTGTGAGAACAGACCGTCCCAGTGGAGGTGGCCGTGGATCTCGACGGCTCGGAACAGCTCCGGGACGGCCGCCGAGGCCAATACAGCGTCGACGGCCAGTCGGCCGACGCCACCGAGCTGCCGCTGGATCGCGTGGTCGCGTTCGACGCGATGCATTTCGCGTGGTGCGGGTTCTACCCGGGGATGAGCTATGTCGACTGAAAACAGTCTCAAAGGGCGGCTCGGTCGGCCAGCGCGCCGGGTGAGCCGGGGGGTGGGTGGTGTGCTCTCCCGCCGGGACGGCCAAACCGTGTTCGTGGGGACGGTCCTCGGTTCTCTCCTACTGTACTCGGTTGCGGTGGGTGATCTCGCGCAGTCGGTGACGCCGGGATCGGTCGGCATCTCGGTCGTCGACCAGCCTTTCTCGCGGCTCTTCGAGTCGATGGGACCGTTCCAGTACGAGCCGATTGTGCTGCTTGAACTCGGCGTGGTCGACTACCTGTTTGCGCCCCTTAATGCCGCCATCGGCCTCGGGCTGGCAGTGCTCGTCGGGCTGAACCTCGCGGTCGCCTACGGTGCCTGGCGACCGCCAGCGGCCTGTGGGCTCCCGCAGTCTGGTGGTGCCGAAGGGGCGACCACTGCTCGGGAAGCAACATTTCCTGAGTGGCATGATCGCTTATCTGCCCATTTATAACCTAACGTGTGTGTTCGTGATTATCACGGATCGGATTGGTGAAGAAAACACACAACAGCCGTCGATATAAGATGGTTCGGAGGGTAGAGGGATGTGTGGCAAAAGCAGCAATCTTCATCCTAACGGGTAACGAATCGCACGCCGATTACGGTCGACTGGCAAACGGGCTCGAAGCCGCCAAGGAGTTCGTCGAAACCGACGGCGACGAGGTCACGGTCGTCTTCGATGGCGGCGGCACGCAATGGATTCCGGAGCTTATCGACGCCGAGAGCGACTACCACGAGCTGTATCTGGCGATCCGTGACGAGGCCGTTGTCTGCGACTACTGCGCCAGCGCCTTCGGCGTCGAGGAGGCCGTCGACGAGGCCGGGCTGACCCTCGTCAACGAGTACGAAGGCCACCCCAGTATCCGAGAGTTCGTCGCCGACGGCTACGAAGTCATCACGTTCTAACCTGACTCGCCTCAGAGGCACCCACCACACACCCTCCCATTTTCCTTCTGTTCAGAATACTATCGGAGAGCGTGAGTGCTCTCGGTCGACGTGTGGCACCGATTGGACAGCAGGGTGGTCGGCGATGACCGACGGCTTCGAGATAACTGATGACGCCGAGGCTGTCGATGACCCCGTCGCTCCCGAGAACGGTGAGCGGTTGGCGGCCCCGTCTCGGTCGGATCAACTCAACTGCTCAAGAGAGCATCGAAGCTCTCGAAGACTAACCCACAGACAGAGAAATGTAATCCTATTGAGTTATGTGATCAAGTACGAAATTCGCCGACTCCTTATGGTTCCAACCACAATACGAAACTACGATGACTGATGACCTACTCTTCGACGAATTTGAACTAAATAATCATATTCTTGACAACCGTATCGGGCTCGCGCCGATGACGCGTACAAGTGCAACCGACGACGGCCATGCAACCGACCGGATGGCCCGCTACTATGCTTCCTTCGCCCGCGGTGGTTTCTCGTTCCTCATTACTGAGGGCGTCCACCCGGACGCAACTCACAGCCAAGGCTACCCCAACCAACCCGGCCTCGCTACCGACGAGCAGGCGGCGGCTTGGGAGCGCGTGGTCGACGCCGTCCACGAGGAGGGGAGCCCCATCTTCGCACAACTCATGCACGCCGGCGCACAAGCACAGGGCAATCGCTATGGCTATGATTCGATCGCCCCCTCAGTCTACCGCCCGCCGGGCGAGATGTCCGAGCTCTACGGCGGCTCCGGTGAGTTCCCGGAAGCTGACACGCTCGATACTGACGGCCTCGCAGAGGTGAAAGAGGGATTCGTTGCGTCCGCCAAACGCGCGGTTGATGCTGGCTTCGATGGTATCGAGGTCCACGCGGCCAACGGCTATCTCCTCCATGAGTTCGTCGACCCGCTGGTCAACGACCGTGACGACGAGTATGGTGGCTCTCCGGCGAACCGCGCGCGATTCCCCGCCGAGGTGACAGCCGCAATCGACGAGGCGACGCCCGATGCGTTCGTCGTCGGCGTGCGTACCTCTCAGGCGGCAGTTACCGACGAGGAACGGGTTTGGCCTGACGGCGAGGAAACTGCCGCTGTGCTGTTCGAGGCGCTCTCGGAGGCCGGTGCCGACTACGTCCACGTCACTGGCGGCGACGCGACCGCCCCGGAGGTGCCGGATACCGACCGAACGCTCGCCGAACTGGCGATCGAGTATGTCGACGACGATGTCGCCGTGATCGCCAACGGAAGCCTTGGGGACCCGGAGAACGCACGGGAGGCGCTGGCAGACGGCTCCGACCTGATCACACTTGGAACCGGGGCGCTCGCCAATCACGACTGGCCCAATCGGGTTCGGGCAGGCGAACCGCTCGATGATCTGGACCCGAGTATTGTCTTCCAGCCCGACGCCTCGCTTAGCGATGCCGAGATCCCCAGCGACGATTGACGGTCCCGGATGACATCATTCCACGGCCAAGCCATGGGTACCATCCAAATTCGATGTTCACTCGGATTCGTTCCAGACATCGCCATACAACGGACCGCATGGCTTTCGCCGTAGGAGGCTATCAGTTGTTCCCACCGGTTCGTTTAGTAGGCAAAGAGATCCCACGTCCACTCGCCAACCGAACGTGACCCAAGCACGTCCGGTCGGTGGACATCTACGGATCGTCCGGTTTTGACGGTATAGTTGTACGCCCGAGAAACTCGATTGTCATTATACTCATTATATGTCCCGTTGATGACTGCACGACCGCCGAGGACGACACCGCGCTCTCGGTCGACACGCATCCGTATCCACGCCGTCTCCGCGCTCATAGTCTCGCTGTCGACCGGTAGTACGGCGTCGAACACCGCTTGGTCATCGGTGAGTTCGAGCGTCAGTATCCCGTTTTCTTCATGGATTGTCTCCCAGTTTCCAGTCTGTGGATCCGGGAGATCAAAACCGACCGCGTCCGTGATGTCGTACCCACTGTTCAACTCCCAATATCCCGGCAGAGAACGAACGCTATCGTCGTTTATCCGGCGTTCGCCAAGCGAAAAGAGGCCGAAGGAATCGGCATGCAATCGATACACGACGCCGCTGTCGGCATAGCCGGTAAACGATCGATCCCTGGACTGCTGTGAGACCAAGATCTGTCGTGAAGACCGCTCAACGACGGCTGAATATATGATTCGCTCATCATCTCGTGCTTGATCGACGATTAGTCGGTGGTCGACGGCTGCTGTCCGTCCGATGGCCGTTGCGTAGGCAGCTGTCCCGTCAGCAGGCAGGGGCGTTGATGCTGTGGTAGCTGGCATGGGACGACTCTCTGTCACGCGAATCGCACTCGCACCGATGACCAATCCGGAGACAAGGAGGCAAGCGATCGCGATCCGACCGACTGGGATTGTCCGGGGTCGGTCCGTGGCTGTAGCCGCGAAGGCGACGTGAATCGGATAGGCGAACACACCGAGGACGAGCAGGACTGCGACACCAACCCCAATCAGAGTTACAAACGCAACGAATGCCGCCTCCTGGGTCGCATACTGTTCGTTCGCAAGGAGCAAACAGATGCCGACGGTCGCAGCAACAATGAAGACGATCCCGCCGTGCAAAGACAGCGCGTACGCAGTCCGTCGACGATCAGCGAGGGCCCGGAGTGACCCATCGGCAGCATCACGGAGACTGCGGCCGGTGGCCAGTTGTGCGACCGTCGGCACGAGCAGTCCCCATGCGAGGAGCGTTCCAGCCGCAACTCCCGGAAGCGGCAGGAAAAACACGAGGCCTGCGGGAACGGACCATCCGATGGCATACATCAGGATCCGGACTGCAGTGTCGACTATCAGGAACGCCGAAGTCCCGAGTACAATCGCACAGAGGTGGCCCACGACGGCACCCACGATGAGTCGCGGGCCGATCTCCCGAAGTGTCGAACCGAGGGCCCACTGCGGTGTCGACGCCGGATCGTCCGCGAGTCGCCTGACTGTCGGTGCCCCCGCGCCAAGTAGGGGGAGTGCGACGACTGGTGGCCAGAGGACGGCCAGTACGGGATGGACAGTCCCGGCAAGGACGAGTCGAGTGAGGATGTCGAGCAGAATCGAACTACCCGCAAGGCCAAAGACACGCGGCTCGTTCAACGCGATCCGGAGGCCGTTGCGGAGGGCAGTCGACATCGTCTACCGATGTCGGTCGTGAAACAATAAATGTACGGTTCGTCGTTATGATTCGCTCAAGGTAGACATCATCGGCCTGTGTGGTAACGATCACGACGCCGTTCGTGACTGTCGTCTCGCTGTCGGTCTTGAACTGTAAACGTGTATAGCTTCCACAGTCGTCTACCGTTCACTTTTGTGCACCACTGCCAGCGAACATCCCAGTGAACCACCCGGCCAGCACAAGCAGTATCACCCCTGAAATACCCGTAATGACAAGCGGTTCTGTATCGGTATGGGTCGTACCGAAGAATTGAATTGCCCATTTAATCCAGTGGACACTGAGTATACTGAGGGCCCCAGCCACGCCGAGATACCAACCGCCATGGTGGGTGTCGGTTGCCCATCTATGAACGAGGTGAGCAGCAGTCGTACCGACCAAACCGAGTAGAAATATTTCCATGATAAAAATCACAGCATCGAACGACTCCGGGTAATTTAGCCCCAGTATTGTAGTAATACGCACTGGATTGAACGCAAGTAAAAGGGTGCCAAGTGGGGCTGCGGCTCGAAGACCGTACAACACCACAAGGATTCCTGTAGATAGGATGATATTTCGGACAAATGAGTTCCACCGCGTGTCCATGCGTATCAGTCTCCCTACAATATAATAACTATATTGTCTGTACTGGCCTCTCGTCCCACCGCAAGGAGTGTCTGTGGGTGTCCAAGGATCGCTGCTGCAATCACTTCTCAACCCCTCAAGGGTTGAATACTGACATCGAAACGCATACACTCTACGACGGAGCATCCCCATTTCGACCTATCGCCCACCAAATCTTACAACCGATATTGACTCACCCCCTCTCGATGCAGTCGACCCGTTGATCTCTATCCCACGCCAGACGTCGACGGGTGTCTCCCTGTTAGGGAGTACCCCTTTCGGAAGATCGACCCCACCGCCGCAGCCGAGGAGTACCGCTAGGAGACTATCGAGCCGATGCGCGAACTCCTCGACGACGAGCAGATAAAGGCTGGCGAAGAACTCGATGAGGAACTCCAAACCGTCCAACAGGAGTCGACAGAGTTCGAGTTCGACCTGCTGCTGATACGGTGTAACAACGCTATCACCGAGGAGATCGGCGTCGATTATCGCAACGTCTGTGAGACGAGCGACTCTCGTTAGGTAGTTGTACAACCGGTTTTCGTCGACCTCCCGGCTTTCGGAAACCACATCGGATGGAGTGGTACGAACCGAATCAGAATCTCTCTGTTTGTTTGTAATCAACACGTTAGGCCTTTGAATACCTCTACAAAAATCCCGAAAACCGGTTGATGTCGCTATTCGATACCCTATCCTCCGAAACAGCACTGTCTAGTTAAGCCAGTTTAAGAAGTGAGCAGTTCGTGGTTAGAGTTGTCTATGCTGTCGCCAGAACTGCTCAGAGAGACGTTGGACATGGCAAATCTTGAATGTTGGGAGCGAGAACGGACGGCGACGTTAACGAGACGCTACACGCCTCGTTCGCACACCAGAAATCTTCGATTTCTGGGGACGCCCGTCAGGGCGTTCGCCGTCCGGCTCCACGCGACTGGCTGTTCACTTAGAGAGACACAAGCAGTTCTCCGACTATTCGGCGTACAACGGTCTCATCAGGCAATCTTTCAGTGGGTACATCGAGTAGCTGACAGCGTTCTCGACCCGCCTGAGGCGCAGCCGAAGCGGGTCGCTGTAGACGAGACCGCTGTCAAAATCAATGGCGAGTGGTCTTGGTTATATGCTGCAATAAACCTCGGCACCAAGTTGATTTTGGGTGTCGATCTCTTCGGAACTCACGGCACCGATCCAGCTGCTGCGTTTTTGCATGGACTCTCCGAGAAACACGACCTCTCCGAGGCCGTGTTTCTCGTTGATGGCTTCGGCTATCAGACTGTCCTTGCTCGATTAGAACTCAGCATCGGCGTGATTATACAGACCGGAACCTGATCGAAAAGTGTTTTCAGACACTCAAAATGAGGATCGACCGCTTCCATAATTCGTGGGTGGGCAGTCGGTCGAGCGTTCGTCGCTGGTGTTCGCAGTTTGTACATTATTATAACCGCCAGCGACCGCATTAATCACTAGATAATCGGACGCCAGCTGAGGAGATCGCTAACTATACAGTGCATTTCAGAAGAATCTATCAGGTAAGATGTGATTTGTAGCTATCCACATCCCGAAAACGTGTAACTCGACCCTCGAAAATTTGTATAGTCGTATTTGAATCACCACGATCCTCGCTTAATACATTTAACAGACTGTCGACCGAGACTGATGTTTGACAGTTCTACCTTCGAAGATTGCTCTGCTCAATGTATACGGAATGAACTTGTTGGTACAGACTACCAATTCAATGCTATACTCTGAGATCACCTACAGTACGGTACCGGACTGGAGCAGCAAGATCAGCCCAGTCAACGTTACTGTACTAGCTAGTGTACTAACAAGAATCGTCGTGCTGACGTAGTCGGCAGCTGACAGACCCACACTTTTGTCACCGAACTCAATTGTGAGTATCAGTGGTGTGATAGCTGCGGGCATTGCACACTCTAGGATAAACACACGACCGACAGTCCCAGTGAGACCGAGCGCTAACGCAACTCCGATAGCAATAATCGGGGCGACTAGCAATTTTAGCGTCGTCGCCGGAAGTACTCGCTGTACAGTCCCCTTCCCGGTTGAGCCTGCAAGCTGAATACCGAGCAACAACAACATCACAGGAATCGCCGCGTCACCGGTGAGTTTGATTGTCTGCATGAGCGCGGTATCGGTCGGTGGTGCGATCTCAAATACACGGATGATTCCGGCGGCGACGACGGCATACACAAGCGGGAGACGAAACACTGCGCCGACAGCACTTCGTATTGACCCGGTCTGCCCACGAGAGGCGATGTAGACTCCGAGTGTGTACATCAAAATCGACTGGACAGCGATATAGAGGACAGCCGTGCTTCGACCGACCGCACCAAAGGCAAACGCCGAGAGTGGAATCCCGTAGTTGCCCGCATTGGCGAAGCTGGTCGATAGCACGAACGCACCAAGAATTGGCTCTTTCTCGCCGATCAAATGACCGGTTCCTACTGCGAGCACAACAACAACGACAGTGAAGATCACGACACCAGTGAACAATCGGGCAACAGTCGATCCCTTGATTGGTGTTGTTACTAGGCTATGGAAAACCAGCGCTGGAGTCAGCACGTAGATGGTAATCGTTGAAAGAGGGTCGACTTCGATATCACGAGTATAGCCGAGAATCATACCAATACCCGCAACCGAAACGACAGGGAGAATGGCCGAAGTTAACACTGAAAGCAGTGACACAATTAAAACGAGCAGTGGATTGGAGTCAATAGTTTCGGTCCTGCTCTTCTGTTTCCTGTAACTATGTGCGGTATATATGCTTGCAGTCTTGTCCGTTTGTTTTGGAATTGCCGTGACAATCTCATTGACACAAAACTGAATCCGTTAGTCGACCACTCGGAGCGTCACATCAAGCACACCCTCCTGCAGTGTTCGCTCTTCGATTGCAGCGAGCGCGTCACGTGGTGTTTCGAGTGTTGCAAAATGATTGCCAGCGAGTTCACCGGCCGGGCTTTTGAAACAGGTCGGTCCACACGGGACGAGAATTTCCTGTTCGTTCCGGTACCCCGGGTACAACAGCAGGTCCCCATAGGACGGATAGACCGTATGGTTCTCACGTGGGATCTCCGGAAGATCGATCTCGTCGATGTTGATCCATGTTGCGTGACCACTCCACCGAACATGCATCAGTTCGGTATGTAGGGGAGCCAGTTCCCGCACAGCCTCGACCGATTCCGGAGCGGCCTCGGGCAGGAACGTCGATGATAACACGTCTCCGTCGACAACTAGTTCGAGATCACTCACTGTCCGACTCTCCTGTCCATTGTGGGGCCAGTCGAGGAGTAGTCGATAACAGTGCTGTCTCCGCTATGGTTCGAATGTGGCTGTGGTATCGTCTCATTGGTTGTGTTTCGTAACATATCATGTGTCAGCACCGTTGGTAGCGAGTGAGTAGAGTGCTTCTGTGAGTACTTCGGTCGCAGCAGCACAGTCCCACCAGTCGGTCCATTCGAGGGGGTTGTGTGAATGTCCACCCCGAGATGGAGCAAACAACAAGCCTGCGTCGGTCGCGGTGGCGATCTGCATTGTATCATGTCCTGCCCCCGAATGAACGTCGACAGTTTCGATACCCAAAGCATCCCCTGCGTCGTGTAACGCAGCACGACAACTTGGTGCCATATCGGCGGGCGACACGTCGTACGAGCAGTCGAGCGTTGTCTCGACGCCGCGGTCGGCTTCGAGAGCTTCGAGTTTCGACTCGGCACGGTCGACGAGTCGATCGATCACTGATTGATTGACAGCACGGATGTCGACGCTGAATTCGACTTGGCCCGGGACGACGTTGACCGCACCCGGATCAACGGAGAGTTCGCCGACAGTTGCGACGGCCGTTGGGTCCGTTTCAGCGGCAGCCTGTGCCGCCTGTTCGACCGCGAGAACAAACTCACTGGCGGCCGCAAGCGCGTCCGTTCGATCCGCCATCGACGTTGATCCGGTGTGTTCTGGCGTCCCTTCGATGGTCCCGTGGAGCCTCGTAGTCCCGTTAATTGTCGTCACGACCCCAGCCGAAACGTCCAACTGTTCGAGCCGCTGGCTCTGTTCGACGTGGAGTTCCAGCCATGCGTGCCAGTCGGTCGCGTCGAGACGTCCCTCGCCGTGGAAGCCGATATCCTCCAACGCCTCACGAAGCGTCTCCGTGCCGTCCGACAGTTCGAGCGCCGTGGCGATGTCAAGCAGGCCAGCGGCAACCGACGATCCGAGCACCCCGTCAGCGAATCGTGTCCCCTCCTCACCAGTAAAACAGACGACTTGGATCGGTCTTGTCGTGGATACGTCGGCGTCTTGGAGCGCCCGGACGGCTTCGAGAGCCGCGTAGACTCCGAGTGGGCCGTCGAAGATGCCACCGTTCGGAACGGAGTCGAGGTGACTCCCAACAGCAACCGGTGGAGCCTCGGGATCGCACCCCTCGGGCAGCCACGTTCCGGTGATATTGCCGACAGCATCGGTGTCGACGGTCAGATCCGCAAAGATCAATCGCTCGACGAGGCTTTCACGGGCCTGCTGGTTCGGCGTGGTCCCCGGCAGCACCGTTCGGCCGCGCCCGTTTTCGGTCGCGATAGTGCCGAACTGTGCGTTGCGCTCGATATCTTGCTGGAGTCGGTCACCATCAACCGGAAACCGAGATTCGGTCATCAGTCGACGTCCTCGTCTGCGGCGGCTATCGCCTGCCGATTGGTTAGGTATCTGTTAATATTTACACACCAGACACGGAGTCTGAAAGGTATCATAGGAGCCAACGGTTCAGCTTCCTCGATAGGTTGTGTACCCGCCGGGAGACAACAACAGCGGGACGTGATAGTGGTCGTTGGCATCGTCGATAACAAATCGGACCGGGACTGTCTCCAAGAACGTCGACCCCGAGGGCCCCTGTCGATAGTAGGCTCCAACATCGAAGAGCAGTTGATATGTGCCGGCCTCCATTTGGGATTCGGTCAACAGCGGCTCATTGAGTCGACCATCATCGTTGGTAGTTCCCTGAGCGATCGTCTCGGCTGGTCCGTCGCCGTCCAGTCGCTGTAGTGTCACCTCGACACCTTCAGCAGGGCCCTCTCGGCCCGTGTCGAGGACGTGTGTTGTTAGTTCGGCACTCATGCTGTGTCCTCCTCGTCGAGGTCGCTACGGTCCATCGAGAACTGCTGGAAGCCGGTCGGTCGCGGCGGTTCTCGCAGCACCTTCCCGTCCCCGTCCAGATCGTCGCGCTCTTTGATCCATGTTCGATTGTTCGCCTCAAAGCTGACCGATTCGAGTTGAGGGTAGCGTTCGAGAATCCGAAGCCCGGTCTGATAGATCAGCTCTTGAATCGAGTTTACGTCGAGTTCGTGGAAGACGGTCTGTACAATATCGCGTACCTGCTCGGCAGGAACGTAGCGCTGTGGGTCGTCTCCGAGCGCGTCGACCGAATCGGCGTATGTCCAGAAGATATCCATCGCGACGTAGAGCGTTCGATTCTCTCGTTCTGGAAGGGTCGTATACTCGTCGTCGACGTAGCCGACGAACGAATTATCTTTGACTTTGACGAGTTCGATTCCGGTGACACCGCTTCGATGGTTCTCGATGGCTGATCCGTCATCGCCCCGAGTCAGATAGAGTTCTCCGAACGCCGACTCGCCATGGGAGACACCGAAGACGAGATCACTGGCCTCGAACGCATCGTTTTCAGGAACGGGTTGCTCGTCGAAGGGGAGTTCGTCGGCAGACATCTGTACAGCATCCACCTGCGAGTAGGTCTCCAGAAACAGCGACCCCACGAAGTGGAGGAAGCCCTCGACTGTCGCACCGTCGTACTCTCCCGCGTGGTGGAGTACAAAGTTCTTCATCGAGTCCGTTGCAACGACCATACTGTTGTCGCCATCGCTGAACGACGGCAGGAACTCCTCGCCTTCGACCTGCATACGGAGTTCTAATCCGAACAGTATGTTGTTTCGGCCATCGAAATCAGACTCCGGAATCGTCCGAACGTCCTCCAATGGGGTCCCGTACGTCCGATAGACGGCGACTTTCTCTTTGCCGTAGTTCATCGTCCGCTCGTCAGCGTTTGACAGTTCACTTTCGCTCATTGGGTTGCCGTTCCTCCTGACACAACGTTAGAAGCCTCTCGTTCTTGATCCCACAGTCCGTCTACCCGATTTCCTAACTCTCGCATCGTTCACCTCTCACTGCCACTGGCTATATAAAGTATCTTTTCACTGGCAAAATATCAACAATCGTCCGATGATTGGTGACACAACATACAGAAAACTAAAATATGTGTTCGGCTTTGGCCGCTTGTCCTCAGTTCCGAAACCCGTTGGTTCCGGTTTTACGACCTCTAATTTCGAATATCAGAGAACGAGCCGTTGGACGTGCCTGCAGACGTGTGCCACACACCACACATCCGGAGGCCGTTACGATGTCAGTAGTTCGTCGAGCCGCAACCGTGCGATCTCGTGTACTTCGTCTAAGGCTGTCTGGAACTCTTTGGACTCCGAATTGTCGACTCGGTCCTCCATTGTCGCTTGAATCACATCCGGAGACGCACCTTTCACCGCCATGATGAACGGGAAGCCGAAGGTGTCACGGTATGTTTCGTTCAGCCGCTGAAACGCCTCGTACTGCTCTCGGGAGAGTTGGTCAAGGCCAGCCGAGGCCTGCTCCTCGCGCGAGGCGTCGGTCATTTCGGTTTGCTCTCCGAGGTCAGGGTGGGCCTGTAACAGTTCGAGCTGGTTGTCGTGTGAGGCGTTCTGTACAGCCTGTCTCATGCTCTCGTGGACGGCCTCGATAGAGTCGAACGGTCGGTCCGAAGCGGCTCGCTCGGCTACCCAAGGAGATGTTTCATATACACTTTCTAGGGTATCGACGAATGATGTCTTGTCCATCCCATTGAGGGCTTGGACTGTGAGTTCAGCCATCCTCTCGGCATTCTATCCGGCCGTTAGTTAAATTACTCCTCCCTATTACCGACACACAATTCACACAGGTAGTTCGGTTCTGTTGATCACTGTTGTTCAGGCCGATACCGACACAACATATTCTAATTGAACTAATCCCAACTGCTGTTACTACCCTCTGTCGTAGATTTTGGAACTATATTTGGCATATATCTTGTCGAGAAAAAATTTTAAGTTTAGTCACCTCTCTTTCACTTACGAATCATGTCCAATAATAGCGGTGATGAGATTAGAATCAACTACGGTATTGAAGAAAAGCCTCCGCTTCCGAAATCAATACTCCTTGGATTACAACATGTGTCAGTTATGATTGTCCCCTCAACTGCGGTCGCATTCATTGTTGCGGGGGCTGCTGGGCTAGGGGCTAGCGATACAACGTTTTTGGTACAGATGGCCATCCTCTTTGCAGGAGTTGCAACCCTCGTTCAGGCCTATACCGTCGGACCTATTGGTGCCAAGCTACCGATCGTAATGGGAACGAGTTTTGCCTTCGTCGGTGCGATGAGCTCGATTGGCGCAAGTTCCGGCCTGGACGTCGTCTTCGGTTCAATTCTGATTGCAGCCTTTGTGGTTCCCTTCCTCCTCGGTTGGCAGTTTAACCGACTCGAATCGTTTTTCCCTCCACTCGTCACCGGCCTGATTGTGATTATCATCGGTCTGTATCTCATTCCGGTCGGCATGGAGTACTCTGCAGGTGGCGTTGGAGCTGCAGACTTCGGCTCAATGCAAAACCTCGGACTTGCCTCGTTAGTTCTCGCCATTGCGGTCCTTTTTAATCTGTTTTTAACTGGTATCTGGCGCATACTAAGTATCATTGTCGGAATCAGTGTTGGTTACATTACTGCAGTCGCTTTCGGCGTCGTTGACTTCACACCGGTGTACGAGGCTGCATGGGTCGCCGTGCCGACGCCAGGACGGTTTGGATTTAGCTTTGAGGCAATCCCACTCCTTACGTTCATGTTTCTTTTCTTAGTGTCAGGGATGGAAACAATCGGAGATATGTCCGGTATTACCGCCGCAGAAGGCCGGAATCCAACCAAAACAGAATTCCGTGGTGGCATCTTCGCGGACGGATTCATCAGTGCTATCGGGGCCATCTTCGGATCGTTCCCACAGACTTCGTTCTCACAGAACGTTGGCATTATCAACTTTACTGGCGTGATGAGTCGACACATTGTCGGTATCGGAGGCTTCATTCTCGTTGGGCTCGGACTCATTCCTAAATTCGGGGCCATTGTGACGACAATCCCTGCGTCGGTGTTTGGTGGAGCCGTATTAGTAATGGTCGGGATGGTTGCTGCAAGCGGTATGCGCCTGCTCTTTTTAAATATCGAGATGAACCGGCGCAACATGGTTATTATTGCGACCTCACTCGGTCTCGGGCTGGGTATCGCAACTGTTCCTGATGCACTTTCGGGGCTACCTGCTGGGGCACAGACGCTCTTCGGGGAGCCGGTTATTATGACGGGTCTCGGAGCATTACTACTGAATACGTTTGTTCCCGGCAGTTCCAGTCCGTTGTTTGATTCTGCTGACCCCGTTTCGTCGACTCTGAAACCAACAGACGACGACTGATCCAGCACATCAACCGACCACTGAGAGTACAGTAATTTGTTGCGTGGTCCGGCAGTCGACCCGCGGTCGGATCAGTCGGACACATCAGACGGCATGTGCAGACGTTCGGTGTCTGTGTGGCAATTTCAGGTTATAAATACACGTAGCATGGGATATCTCACAATGAACGCTAATCACCAAAACAGCCTCATAGATTGGCAGTTCGATTCTATCGGCTATACACAACCGAAGAGGCTTGATCGCACTATACCCGCATCAACTACTCGTCTGGACACAACTAAGAGATTGTCCCGACTCAAAATTCGGATGAACGATTTCCCCAGCCTATGCGAGAACGATCGGTAATGGCACCGATAGAGACGCTCATCACCAGCGGCACAGTTGTAACTGCAGACTCGATGTTTGATGCAACTGTCGGTATCGACGACGGAACGATCGTCGGCGTCGGCGACGAACGGGCGCTGCCGACGGCTGACCGACGAATCGACGTTGGCGGTAACCTCGTACTCCCGGGAGTAGTCGACCCCCACACTCACCTCGCGGGGTATAACTCGATCGACTCCTACGAAACAGGGACCGCAGCGGCCGCCGTGGGTGGCGTCACCAGCCTCCTAACGTTCGCATGGCAGGGATGGGATGACGGCGAGTGGGACGAAGACGGGACCCTCTGGGGAGCTGTCGAACGCCACAAAGACGGCGCATTCCCGCTGATCGACTGTGGGCAACACCCCGTGATTACTCAGGAGACGCCCGAAGTACTCGACGAATTCCCAGCGCTCGTTGAGGCGGGGGTCACCTCGTTTAAGATGTTCACGACTGACGACATCCGGCTCTCCAACGGGTTCATCGGCGAGGTGTTCGACCGACTCGCCGAACTCGGTGCGGTCGGCATGGTTCACACCGAAGACTACTCCGTGTGCACCGAGCGGACGAAGGCGGTAAAATCGGACCCTTCGGGCGAGTCGACATCGGCCTACCCCCAGTCGCGGCCGGACTACGCCGAGGCGATGGCGGCTGGAGCGGCTGCTCGACTCGCCGTCGCGGCCGACGCGAAGTATTACGGCGTCCACACGACCTCAAAGGCAGCAGCCGATGCTATCGCCTCGGTCCGAACTGACGGTTCGAACGTCAGGGCCGAAACGTGTACACACTATACCGCGCTCGACGACTCCACCTACGGCCGCCTTGGAAACCGCGCGATCATGGCACCGCCGCTGCGGACGCAGGACGATATCAACGCATTGTTCGACCGATTCCGCGACGGGACGCTTTCGGTTGTCTCGACCGACCACGTCGCACTCCCCACCAGCCGAAAAGAGGGCGGCCCTTGGTGGGAGAGCGCCTTCGGCGTCAACAGCCTCCAGACAAGCCTGCCGGTCTTCCACGACGAAGCCGTGAATCGGCGCGGCCTCTCGTATCCCTCGCTTGTCCGGCTCATGTGTACTACGCCAGCCCGCACGTTCGGACTCCCCTCAAAGGGGCGGATCGAACCGGGTGCCGACGCCGATCTCGTGGTGTTCGATCCCGGCGAGACCTATACGATCAACGCAGCCCAGAACCACTCGAATGCGGACTATTCGATCTACGATGGCCGTGAAGTGACTGGACGAGTGAAAAAAACGTTCGTCCGCGGTACACTGGTCGCCGACAGCGGTGAGATCGTTGCCGAACCGGGACACGGACAGTTCCTCAGTCGTGTCGTTCCTGATTGGGATCAGTAAGCAAAGCCAAAACCGCGGCGAAATCCCCCGGTCTAGACCTGTTGGGACCGGCTCTGTTGTTGTCTGGTAATGTAGCCTGCAATCCGGTTCCGGACCCGCCGCGACTCGACGTCAGTCAGGGTCGACACGCGATGACGGTTCGTCTCGAAGCTGTCGGTGAAGCCATCCGGATGCCGCTGGAGAAGGGTATCACCGATGTTAATGATCTCTTCGGCGTTCAGTGTCATGCCACCCAATCGACCGACCTGACGAATAGTTCTTTCGCGGACCATTCGAACTACGGACGATGACAGACACCCAGTATGTGTGAGTGGCGTGTGTGGCCGACCTGTGGCACTGTTGCAGGGGTGACACTTTTCAGCCCGTCCCCGGTATCCGGGAGCGGAATGATACTAACCGGGACCGTCGTCGTGGATTCGACGACCGTGATCGAGGATGGCGCTGTCGTCGTCGACGGCTCACAGATCGAAGCTGTCGGCCATCGAGCGGAACTCGTCGACCAGTATACGGACAGAGAGCGACACGCCTACGATCTGTTGCTCCCCGGCTTTGTCGGCGGACATATCCACTCGGTCCAGAGTTTGGGCCGCGGCATCGCCGACGATACCGAACTACTGGACTGGTTGTTCGATTACGTACTCCCGATGGAGGCATCGCTGTCGGCCGACGAGATGGAGGTCGCCGCCAAACTCGGCTATCTCGAACTGATCGAGAACGGCACGACGACATGTATCGATCACCTCTCGGTCGCACACGCCGATCGTGCCTTCGAGGCCGCAGGCGAGTTGGGTATCCGCGGCGTCCTTGGGAAGGTGCTAATGGACCAACGGTCGCCCGACGCCCTCGAAGAGGACACCGACCGGGCGCTTGCGGAGTCTGAACGGCTGATCGAGGCCTACCATGGGGCGTTCGACGACCGAATTCGGTACGCAGTGACCCCACGGTTTGCGGTCTCCTGTAGTGAACAGTGTCTCCGTGGTGCCCGCGAGTTAGCCGACACCTACGACGGCGTCCGGATTCACACCCACGCCAGCGAGAACCGAAGCGAGATCGAAACGGTCGAATCCGACACCGGACTGCGGAACATCCACTGGCTCGACGAGGTCGGCCTCACCGGCGAAGACGTCGTCTTGGCACACTGCGTGTGGACCGACGACAGCGAACGTGAGGTTCTCGCGGAGACTGGTACCCACGTTACTCACTGTCCGTCGTCGAATATGAAACTCGCAAGCGGTGTCGCACCCATCGAGGACTACCTCGACCGCGGCATCAACGTCGCGCTGGGCAACGACGGCGCGCCGTGTAACAACACGCTCGATCCGCTGACCGAGATGCGACAGGCAAGCCTCTTACAGAAAGTCGACCAGCTGGAGCCGACTGCTACCCCGGCACGGACGATCTTCGAGATGGCGACTCGAAACGGTGCAAAGGCCGCCGGGTTCGATGACCTCGGAGAACTCCGGGAGGGATGGCGAGCCGATATCATCGGTCTCACCACGGACCAGACTCGGTCGGTCCCGATGCACGACATCTTTTCGCACCTCGTTTTCGCCGCCCATGGCGACGACGTCCAGTTTACTATGGTCGACGGGAATGTCCTCATGGAAGACGGCGAGGTGACCGTCGTCGACGCCGACGAAATCCGTCGACGCGGTAGCGAGATCGGCCTCGGGATGGATCTCGAAACCGAGCGGAAAGCCGCACACGAACAGAGGCCCTAATTCTCCTGTTCGAGGGTTTGAATCGGGCGCTGACTGGGCTACGATCTCGTTATTGTTCGACTCGGTCCCAAAGGTCACTTGTAGCCGGTTCGGTCGGCGATATCTGTCGCCGCCTCCGAGGCGCGAGAGAGGATACTATCGAGGGGTTCGTCGAACGTCTGTATCTCGCGGTTCTCCATGATGACATCGCCAGCACAGACCACGGTGTCGACCTCGAAGCCCTGAGCAGCGTGGACGAGTGTAAACACCGGGTCCTTGCTGGGGGTTAGATGCGGGTGGTCAAGGTCGACGATTGCGAGGTCCGCCTGTGTTCCCGCTTCGAGCGAGCCGAGGCTCTCGGCGCGCCCGATAGCGGTAGCGGCATCCCGCGTGATCATATCGAAGGCCGTCTGTGCGTCGACAACGCCAGCATCGCGGTGGTACCCCTTGTGGCCACCAGCCATAGCGCGAACGTCGCTGAGGGGATTGACCGTATCGCTCAAAATCGAGTTGTCGGTTCCGAGACCGACGGTGACACCCGTATCGAGCATCTTCACAACCGGGGCAAACCCGGTTGCAAGCCGCATATTCGCCATGAAGTTGTGCGCGACCGCCGTCCCGGTTTCCGCAAGAGTACGAATGTCGCTCGCGTCGATCTGGACGCAGTGACCCAACAGTGTGCGCTCACCGAGGTAGCCGACGTTGCGGAGGTACTCGATGCTGGAGAGATCGCGCTGCTCTTGGGCCTCGGCTTCGGCGACATGAGCCGTCGTCATCACGTCGTGTTTCTCTGCGAGTGCGTAGGCCTCCCGAAAACAGCGGTTCGTCGTGGTCTCGACGACGACCGGCGCTGGCCAGATCGACTGTCGACCGTTGGCGGTCCCGTCGTAGGTTTCGATCAGTGAGTCGACTTCGGCGATGACGTCATCAGTCTCCTCGACAAACGTCTCTAGCGGTGGGTGGTCGACGTCGTCTTCCCGAGCTTGAATATCGGTGACGAGCTCCTGAAACACCGCGTCGGCACCGCGGTCGACCATACCCGCGCCGTAGACGTTGCGGATGCCTGCTTCGTCGTAGACACCGAGTTTTGCCTCGATGGTCGACCAGTCGTCCCAGAGAACCTCGGTGTCGTTTTCGACGAACGCCGTCACGCCCGACTGGATCGCCTCGATGCAATACAACGTCGCTGCGAGCGCGTGCTCGTCGGGGTCCATTGCGAGTGTCCCCGGGCGTTTGACGTTGTAGAGCCAATCCAGCAGGCCGCGGTCCTCGGCAAACGAGCCGCGAAGCAAAATGTCCGAGACGTGGGTGTGAGGATTGACTAGCCCAGGGATGACAGCGCCCCCTTCGGCGTCGATAACACGATCGGCGGCGTGAACGCTGCCAAGTTCGTCGGTGGTTCCGACTGCGGTGATTTCATCGCCCTCGATAGCCACGGCACCGCCCTCAATTACGGTCCGATTAGTATCTTGAGTAATGACACGTCCGTTTGTCACGAGTAAGTCCGTCATCGGGTTACTCCACACCACGCAGGGCCCGCACAATCGACTCGATCGGCCGTACCGAATACTGGCTCAGGTAGTCAGTTGCTGCAGTCATTGAAGCGGACATCTTCGAACCGACACTTAATGATTCGTATCGGCTCATTCGTGTGGCAAGTCCGGCTCACGCTGTCGACCGTCACAAGATCCCTATCCAACCGGTTTATCACCACTTATCTTTTGACAATCGTTTCGTTATATTGTGTGTTAGTACAAAATCATACAATAAAAGGCCCAATAAAGTAGGCTTTATATGCTGTTGGAGGGTGTGTATCTGACGATCAAAGAATATGAGCGGAGACCCTTTCGTCCGGATGGATAACATCACGAAGACGTTTCCAGGCGTAATCGCGAACGACGACGTCTCGATAACTGTCCGTGAAGGAGAGATTCACGGCCTCCTCGGAGAGAACGGTGCTGGAAAGAGCACACTAATGAAGGTGTTGTACGGGCTGTATTCGGCAGACAGTGGGGAGGTCTATTTAAATAACGAGCGGCTCGAACTATCGTCCCCGCAGGATGCTATCGACGCTGGCATCGGGATGGTTCACCAGCATTTCAAACTCATCCCGCGGCTGTCTGTCGCAAAGAACATTATTCTCGGTAGGCGTGAACCGGCAGCCGCGTTCCGCAACGGCAGTGGAGCAGACGACAGCGGCCCGGTCTCATCGGTGGCCTCCAGCAACGTTCTGCAGTGGCTCGCAGCCAGATTCACGCTCGGACTCGACGAACCGGTGAAAAAAATCCAGTCGCTGGCAGACGATTACGGGTTCGATATCGATGTCTCGGCACCGGTCTGGGAGCTCGATGTTGGCGAGCGTCAGCGGGTCGAGATTCTCAAGGCCCTGTACCGGGATGTCGACCTGTTAATTCTCGACGAGCCGACGGCGGTCCTCTCGCCGACGGAGGCCGAGCGGCTCTTCGAGACGCTGCGGAAACTCACCGATCAGGGCCTGTCGATCATCATCATCACGCACAAGCTCAAGGAGGTCCAGTCGATCACAGACCGCGTGACCGTCCTTCGGGACGGCGAAAACGTCGGAACGGTCGAGACGGCCGACGTCAGTCGAGAGGAACTGGCCAAGATGATGGTTGGCCGCGACGTGCTGTTCGAAATCGAAAAGGAGTCCGTCTCAATCGGTACCCCCGTGCTCGAAGCCTCAAACCTGCGTGCAGACGACGAGAGAGGGATCGAGGCGCTCTCCGGAGTCGACATGACGCTCCACGAAGGCGAGATCATCGGTATCGCGGGCGTCAGCGGGAACGGACAGATGGAACTGGCCGAAACACTGGTTGGTGTCCGTGAGGCCACTGGCGGATCGGTTTCGATCAACGGTGAGGAGCTTACGAATAAACCGCCCCGCTCGTTCATCGATAACGGCGTGTCGTTCGTCCCCGAGGACCGCCATCGGGACGGCTGTGCGGAGCCCCTGTCGGTCATGCACAACGCAATTATGAAGGGGTACACGAGCAACGAGTTCGGAGCTGGGTTGCGGCTCGACTACGAGTCGACGGCGTCGTACACGGGCTCACTCGTCGACGAGTTCGACATCCGTGGCATCACGGATGTCTCGGAGATCACAGCTGGGGAACTGTCGGGTGGGAACCTACAGAAACTCATCCTCGCACGAGAGATCGACCGCAATCCGGACCTTCTCGTCGCAAACCAGCCGACACGCGGCGTCGACGTCGGCGCGATCGAATTCATCCGCGAGCGACTCCTCGAACAGCGCGACAGTGGCACCGGTATCCTGCTGCTCTCGGAGGACCTCGACGAGATACTCGATCTCAGCGATCGGATTCTCGTCATCTACGAAGGGGAGTTCGTTTACGAAACAACACCCGACGCAGCGGACCGGCGGCGGATCGGACTCGAAATGAACGGCGGCGATGTCGGCCAGCAGTCACAGCCAGTCGCTGCCGCCGACGGCGGTCGGAGTGAGTCCTGATGGAATTCAACGTCGAGTTGGACGCACGTGAAGACGTGCCGCAGTGGATGGAGTACGGGACGCCGGTGTTCACGATTCTAGCAGCACTCGCAGTAAGCGGTATTGCGCTGTTCGCATTGGGGGTGAATCCAATTGTCGCATACGAGGTCATGTTCTTCCAGACGCTCACGACGGAGTTCGGGCTCACGGAGACGGTGGCCAAGGCCGTGCCGTTGATATTCGCTGGGCTGGCCGTGTACGTGCCATTAAAAGCGCAGCTTTGGAACATCGGTGCGGAAGGTCAACTGTTCATCGGTGCAATAGCTGGCACGTGGATTGGGCTAAACGTGTCGCTGCCGATGATCGCGCTCCTCCCGCTGATGTTCGTCGGGGCGGGTATCGCGGGTGCTCTCTGGGTAGCGATCCCCGCAGTACTCCGAGCTAAGTGGGGGATCAACGAGATCATCACTACGCTGCTGTTTACGTTCATTGCTGCGGATGTCAAAAACTACGTTGTCCGTGGCCCGATGCAAGCTCCCGGCGCGAACTTCCCACAGACCGCACAGCTCCCGCTGGCAGCCCAACTGCCGGATATTCCTGGACTCGGGTTTCCGATTGGGATTCTCCTCGCGATTGTGTTCGTCGCGCTGACTTACATACTCGTGAATCACACGCGACTGGGCTTTGAGATCACATTCATCGGTGCGAACGACCGGGCAGCCGAACAGGCCGGGATGAGCAAGTACAAGATCTACCTGTTCGTCCTCATGGCTGGTGGTGCTTTCGCTGGCTTCGCTGGCATCAGCGAGATCTCCGGCGTCCAAACGCGTTTGCGTGCGTTTTTCGCTCCAGGATACGGCTTCACGGCGATCCCCATCGCGTTGCTCGGCCGCAACGGTGCGTTCCAAGTCATGCTTGCCGCACTGTTTTTCGCCGTGATTTTCGTCGGTGGGTCAAGCATCGAGACGCTACTGAGTGTGCCCGCTGCGATCGTCGACATCATCCAAGCGCTGATTATCCTGTTTTTGCTCACCGCAGAGTTCTTCAAACAGTACAGTGTCGACCTCTCGTTGAACCGGGATCGGGAGTCACGTGGTGTCACGCAGCCGGATGGTGAGATCTGATGACTGGACTGCTTGCGGGGCTGGCAAACGCGACGGTCAACGCCAGTACGGTCCTCATCCTCGCTGGACTCGGTGAACTCATTAGTGAACGGGCCGGAGTGCTCAACCTCGGTGTCGAGGGGATGATGTTAGTCGGTGCCCTGACTGGGTTCGTGACGACCGTAGTAACTGGGAGCTACTGGCTCGGTCTCGGCGTTGCCGTCTTTGCTGGCGGTCTCATGGCACTGATCCACGGCTTCCTCTGTATCTCGCTCAACTCCGATCAGGCGGTCAGCGGGATTATGCTGACGCTTCTCGGAACCGGGCTGACGACGTACTTCGGGAACAGCTACACCGGAAACTCGATCTCGGGGTTCCCCGAACGGACGATTCCAATCATCGGCGATTTCCTCGTCGAGATCCCGATTATCGGACCCGCCGTCTTCCAGAGCACGGCCACAGATTATATCGCGCTCCTCCTCGTTCCGCTGGTCTGGCTGTTCCTCTACCGGACGAACATAGGACTGGAACTCATCTCTGTCGGTGAGGATCCGGAGACGGCCGATACGATGGGCGTCGACGTTTACAAGATGCGGTACCTCGCCGTGGTAATCGGCGGAGTACTGGCCGGTGCTGCAGGTGCGCACCTATCACTGTCGTTCAACCAGATATGGTCGACAGGGATGACCGCTGGCCGCGGGTGGGTTGCAGTGGCCCTTGTCATTTTCGCCCGCTGGCGTCCCGGGCGGATTCTTTTGGGTGCTTACCTGTTTGGGCTGTTCAACGCACTTCAGTTGTACTCCCAAGCGTTCGACCTCACACTGGGTCCCGGATCGCCCGTCGCTGGCATCGCTAACCCCATTATCGATTTCGTCATGAATCCGACGATCATGTCGACATACCCGTATATCGTGACGCTGCTCGTCTTGGTCATCACTGTTGTTCGAGCCGAGAACAGTGAACTCGCCCAGCCGTCGGCGCTGGTCCAGTCGTACACCCGTGAAGCCGACTGAGCGGTCTACACTCATCTGAGTGAGCCACACACGTATTGGAGATGTGGCACACTACCACTGACCGAGACTGGTCGACGACTATAATCACCCAAGCACCGGTAATTCCGGCAAATTCACTAGGTAGCTACCGCAAATAGATATTTATTACCAAACTTTATCATTACATGGGATTACGTGAGTATGTACCACCCAAAATGAGAAAAAAGTGGACACTAGTTGAGAGACTACGCATATAATATTCGAGACATACAATGACAAGAACTCATATATCACGACGAGATGCACTGAAAACAGCCGCCGGGACGGCCGGACTTATCGGACTAGCTGGGTGTTCAGGTAGTTCGGAACCATCAGGCGGAGATGGCGTGAACGCCGCGTTCATTTACCAAGCCGAAGTCGGCGATGTTGGCTGGGACCGAGCACACGAGGACGCCCGGCAGGAAGTCACCGAACGCTTCGACTGGCTCGAAACGGAGTTTTCCGAGGCGGTTGCCCCCGGCGATGTCCAGCGAGTGGCCGAACAGTACGTTTCCAGCGGGATGGACGCAATCTTCGGAACTACGTTCGGCTACATGGATCCGCTGCACAGTATGGCACCGGACTACCCGGAGACGACCTTCGAACACTGTTCGGGCTTCAAGACCCAAGACAACATGGGGCGGTACTACGGGCGGCTCTACCAAGCCCGGTTCCTGTGTGGCGTCGCTGCGGGCCTCCTCACCGAGACGAATCAAATCGGATACGTCGCGGCGTTTCCGATTCCGGAGCTGATCCGCCAGATCAACGCGTTCGTGCAAGGAGCACGGACTGTCAATCCCGACGTTACAGCCGATGTCAGGTGGACCAATGCATGGGTCGACCCGCCAGCGGTGACTCAGGCAGTCAATGCCTTAACCGACAGTGGAGCCGACGTAATCAACAACCACCAGACGACCACTGCAGCCACCCAGACCGCTGCCAGCAACGAAGCGTGGGCCTTCACCTACACGACCTCGATGGCCGAGGCGGGCGGCGACTACTACGGTAACTCAGCCGTATTCAATTGGGAGGAGTTCTACGCGCCGACGCTTCAGGCGATTAACGACGACAACTGGGAGTCGGACGCCTACTGGGAGGGGCTCGATGCTGGCGTCGTCGGCCTCGGAGACTGGGGGCCGCAGGTGCCCGATAGCGTCGTGAGCGAAGTCGAAACGAAACAGGACGAACTCATCAACGGCGACCGGACGGTCTGGCAAGACACACAGTTCGCTGGCGAGTCCGACTCGTTCCTCTTCGGCGAGATGGGAAGCTACGTCGAAGGCATCAACGGAAGCGTCCCCAGCTCGTAGCGCCGCTGACCGGCGTGGTGTGTCAACAGCTGAAACCACCGCCCACCACACACGGCGGTTGTCGCAGCGAGACTTTATTTTGTACTCCGTGTTGGCATCCGTATGAAGCGAGTTGTCGACGTCCCAGAGAACGCGGACGTACTTGGCCCCTACAGCCACGGCACGACGAACGGAGACCTGCTGTTTACAGCCGGACAGATCCCGATAACGCCGACGGGAGAGGTGCTTGACGACGAGCCGATCACTGTCCAGACCGAGCAAGCACTCTCGAACATCGAGCAGATTCTCGTCGCCGCGGATCTAACGATGGCTCACGTCCTCAAGACGACAGTGTATATGACCGATATCGGTGACTTCAACCGGATGAACGAGGTTTACCGATCGTTTTTCGATTCGGAGCCGCCAGCACGGACGGCATTCGAAGTCCAACGTCTCGCTGACGGGGCTGCCATCGAGATCGAAGCAGTCGCCACACACGAGTAGTTCGTGTGCCACAGACACACTGTGTCGACACCGAACTCATCAGAGATCACACACCGGCGTTGGTCCACCTCCGAGCTGGCTGACTGCAAGAATTATTTTTGGACACAACCATTATTATGAGATGGTGATGAACTCAGAATCAATGAATAGATCGAGTTCAGACAATAAACACGGCAGAATAAACGAGATTATTGAAAAAACTGGTTCAGCAATAAACGGTGGACGGTATCCGCTAGAAATCATGAACAACTCGGATCTCTACCCGCTGGAACTGCGGCGTATCTTCGGTCAAGCGTGGGTCTACATGGGGCATGTCTCCGAGTTTGAGGAGCCAGGGGACTATGCTCGACGATACATCGGCGAAGATCCGTTTATTCTGACACGGGACGAAAACGGAGAACTACATGCGTTCCTGGACAGTTGTATGCATCGCGGCGCGCAGTTCTGTACTGCTGAAAACGGGAACACCTCTCACTTCCGGTGTCCGTACCACGGGTGGACCTACAAGAACGACGGCACGCTCCAAGGAATGCCACATATGAGCGAAGCCTATCAAGATCTCGATGACGAGGAGATCACGCTCGAAGAAGCCTGTCTGGAAACCTATCGGGGGTTGATATTCGGTCGGATCGCCGAGGAGGGACCCTCGCTCGAAGCGTATCTTGGCGACTTCACGTGGTATCTCGACGTACTCTTCGGGGCGACCGAGGCGGGCATGACGGTCGTCGGCGAGCCACACCGTTGGGAGTCCAGCCACGACTGGAAAACGTCTGCCGACAACTTCTCCGGAGATTCGTATCACGTCCTCACAACCCATCAGGCTGGTCTCGAAACCGAGACCTTCTCGAAAGACCCGTGGGAGGAACTTGACGACTTCCCGGCGGCATCGTATCTCGCCTGCACGGATCGACACTCGATAGGGTACTACCTCTCCGAGGACGGAGAAACGTTCATGGGCTATCCCGAAGAGATCACCGACTATCTAAATCCAGAGCTTTCCGCTGAGCAGCGGGAACTGTTCGGCAGGTCGGTGTTTCACTTCGGGAGCGTCTTCCCGAATATGTCGCTCATACACGGCATCCAATCCGGCGGTTGGGGCGGGCCGTGGGCCTGTATTCGGAAGTGGAACCCACGCGGTCCGGGGACGACCGAGACGACGAGTTGGTGGCTCGTCCCAAAAGAGTTCGCCGACGACGAGTCATTTCTCTCGGATTCCCACCGAGGCTGGGAGAGTCTCAGCCCCGGCGGCGCGTTCGAATCCGACGATCTCACCATCTGGGAGGGAATTTCCAACAGCAGTGGGGCCGTGACACACGAACTGCGCGATACACGAGGGAATATGCAGCAGGGCATGGGCGAAATGACCGACGAAGTCGACACCATCGAAGACCCACTCCACGGGCCTGCGGACGTCACCTCCAAGGGGTTGTACTTCGACGAGCGCAACTCCCGAACCATCCTGCAATCGTGGTACGAGATGATGAGCGAGACCTCAAAAAGCGACAATGACCCGGAGATGGAGGCCGAGCCATGAGTTCGCTCTCGGTCACTGAGACGGCGACGCCCGTCGACCCGGAGACACAACACAGCATCGAGCAGTTCCTCTACCGCGAAGCGGATCTACTCGACGGGTTCGAACTCGAAGAGTGGCTCACGCTGCTCGATGAGGATATCCAGCTCGAAGTCCCGATCCGTGTTGCTCGTCACCCCGGCTCTGAACGACCCGAGTTCAGCGAAACGACGAATTATCTGAAAGAAGACTACGAGATGCTCCGTGAACGAGTCGGGCGGCTCGAAAAAGAGTACGCTTGGTCGGAGAACCCTCGCTCGCGGATCCGGCACGTCATCGGCAACGTGCGGGTTATCGAGTCGACCGACACAGAGCTAACGGTCGCCAACAACCAGCATGTGTTCCGAAGTTACGGCGACACGGCCGACCATGATCTGTTGTCCGCACAGCGACACACGGTTCTCCGACGGCCCGACGAGGACGGCGATGGGTTCTCTATTGGCCACCGAACGGTCTACCTCGATCACACTATCCTGAACACAAAGAACCTGACCCTCCCACTGCTCTAACAATGTACGACGACCATACAGTCGGAAACACGCGTAAAACCGAGCGTCGACGGCTTACTGACGGCGAGAACGCAGTCACGATCACGAAACGCGTCTCGAAAGGGGAACGACTGGAAATCGACACCGGCGACACCAGCGTCAAACTCGATGCCCTCCTGCTCGAAGGCCTCTCGTGGCAACCCGACCGAGCGGCGGTCGACGAACTGCTGGAAGCCGAGACCGCTATCACGACAGACCCGGCTGCGACGACTGACGAGGGCGACAATACGATGACAGCGGCTGAGGTCGCAGCTCCCATCTCGATCTCCAGCGAGTACTCACACGTCCTCGTGGGCGACATCACGACATCCGACGGGGATGCACTCGTTGTGACGACGCCGGGCCGGGGGAGTACGATCACACTCGGGGTGCAGTCGTTGCGGGAGCTCGCTGCTGTCGAGGATACCTACGTGTTCTCAATCTGGTTCGAGACCCCGTTTGGTCCCGAGGATACCCCGGTCGAGGGACCACTGTAGACCGATGTTGCTCTCGGGAACCGTCGTCGTCGACGAGACGACAGTCATCGAGGATGGTGCAGTCGTTACCGTCGGCGACAAGATCGAAGCGGTCGGCCCGGCATTGGATCTCGTCGATCAGTACCCAGACCACCACCGGCGGGCGTTCGATATCATCTCTCCGGGATTCGTACAGACCCACGTACATTCCGTCCAGAGCCCCGGCCGCGGGCTCGCAGACGACACCGACCTCTTCGAGTGGCTCGAAGACCATATTCTCCCCATCGAGGCCGAACTGACTGCCGACGAACTGGAACTTGCCTCGACACTGAGTTACGTCGAACTGCTTGGCCACGGTACCACGTGCTGTGTCGACCATCTGACGGTTGACCACGCCGAACGCGCCTTCGAGGCAGCAGGCAACACTGGCATTCGCGGCGTCCTCGGGAAGGTACTGATGGACCGCAACGCCCCGGATGGGCTCTGTGAGGAGACTGCCACTGGATTGTCTACGACGCGATCGCTTATCGACCGGTACCACCGCTCCCACGACGACCGGATCCGCTACGCGGTGACACCGCGGTTCACTCCGACCTGTTCGGAAGCCTGTCTCCGTGGTGCACGAGAGATTGCAGACGACTACGAGGGCGTCCGAATTCATACCCACGCCAGCGAACACCAGTCTGTCATCGACGACGTGACCGCCGAGCGTGGGATGGGCGATATCGAATGGCTCCACGAAGTCGGACTGACCGGAGAAGACGTGGTCTTGGCCCACGTGATTCTCACGAACGAGCACGAACGAGAAATCCTCGCAGAGACCGGCACACACGTCACCTACTGTCCGTCGTCGAATATGAAAGTGGGTGCGGGAATTGCGCCCATCGTCGACTATATCGATCGGGGAATCAATGTCGCGCTGGGAAACGACGGCGCACCAGCGAACAACACACTTGATCCGATAGCCGAGATGCGGCAGGCGACACTGCTCCAGAAAGTCGCCCACGAAGATCCACGGACACTTCCTGCCGAGATGGTGTTCCGGATGGCAACGCGAAACGGTGCGAGAGCAGCCGGATTCGAGCAGGTCGGAGCACTCTATGAGGGATGGAAAGCCGATGTCGTGGGGATTCGAACCGACACCAGTCGTGGCGTCCCGTTGCACGACGTCTACTCGTATCTCGTCTATGCGGCTACCGGGGACGACGTCGAGTTCAGCATGGTCGACGGCCAAGTCATCGTCGAGGACGGCTCGGTGACCACCGTTTCCGAAGCGGACGTCTACCGGCGCGCTCGCGCTGCCTTCGAGGAACGGAGCTGGGGAGACTGAGGATCACTACGGCCACTCAGTCCCCGTCTGAGAGGGTCGGTTCCGATTCGAACGTTGAGTCGACCGGTGCCGCACCGAAGAGACCGACCATTCGAGCCGTTTCCGAGCCGATGTTTCGAACAGTGTGGTCGGTATCGGCAGGAATCACGGTGAGCGTTCCCGCATCAACAGTGGCCGTTTCCGAGCCAACGACGGCTTCGACGGTCCCAGCTAGCACGATCAGGAGTTCATCAGATCCGTCTCGGTGAGTGCCAATGTGAGCGCCGGGATCGAGCTCGTTGTACACCACGGTGTAGTCTGTCGACTCCATCGTCGTCTCACCGGGACGATCTGAACTGAACGGGAATCCAGCAAGCCAATGAGCGTTTGGGTCGTCCTGTTCGACTGCGTCGAGTTCTAGCGCGTCGAATTGGATCGTCTCCATGAGTAATCTGTGTACAGACAGCTAATACGTCTTTCGACGCTCACTCGACGACAACGTCGACGTACTCGCCTGCCTCGACATCGACGAGACCGTTGTTCGTCAGTCGATCAGTTGGGATGACTTCGAGTGCGAGATAGGTCAGTTCGAGGATACCGCCCGGCACTGACAGGCCGATATCGGCCGCTGCCTCGACAACGGCCTCAAACGAGTTGGCAGTCTCGTCGATCGGTGCATCCGATATGAGTCCAGCGACCGGCAGCGGAAGCGTCGTGAGCGCGTCGCTTACCGGATCGAACACGGCGATACCACCATCGACCTCGCGGAGATGATTTGCGACGGTTACTATCGCAGTGTGGGACACACCGGCCACGATGCAGTTGTGTGCGTCGTGTGCGACCGTCGTGCCGATTGCACCACGCTCAAGCCCAAGGTTGTGGACGAATCCACAGCCCACATTACCGGGCCCGCCATGACGTTCGATGACGGCCATCGGGAGCACGTCCGCCTCGCAATTGCTCACGAGTACGCCATCGGTTCCTGCAGGCGGGTCCGAAGTGTCGACGGGAACTGTTGCGATCCTGCGTTCGGTACGGAAGCTCCCTATTGCCGACTCAACACGAACCTCGACCGGCCCCGATCCCGTGTGTTCGATAGCCAGATCCGACGGGTCGACGGGGTCAAAGGTGACGGTATCAGTAGCTACCGCTGACCGGTTCGGTGGAGTCGAATCAGCTGTTGGGTCGACGACACCATCGATGATGACGTGCTCAACGGACCAAGATTCGAGCTCCGAGAGCAGCACCAAATCGGCGGGTGCGCCGGGTTCGATCCGTCCGAACGGAAGATCGTAGGCCTCGGCAGTGTTCAGCGTCGCCATCTGCACGGCAGTGACCGGGGCGACACCCAGTTCCATCGCTTTCTGGACGGCCTCATTGATCCCACCGTTTTCGAGTATATCGACCACGCTCCGGTCGTCGGTACACAGCGAGAGCCGACGAGTGTCCACCTCCTCGACAATGTCGACAAGGGCCTCAAGGTTCTTACTTGTCGACCCCTCGCGCAGGTAGACCCGGAAGCCAGCGTCGGCTTTGGCTCGTGCCTCATCGAGGGTCACACTCTCGTGGTCAGTGTCGAGATACCGGGCGAGGTCCTGGAGCGATGCGTCTGTCACGCCGGGGATGTGGCCGTCGACTGTCAGGCCGTGGTCGCGTGCAGCGGTAATCTTCGTGTGGATCTCCTCGTCTCCATTGAGCACGGCTGGCAGATCCATCACCTCTCCGAGGGCGACTGCTTGGTCCACCGCAAGGAGATCGTCGACCGCCGCCGCATCAACCGATCCCCCGGCGTCCTGTAGCGGCGTTGCTGGCACTGAAGACGGGACTGTCATCCGCGGTTTCAGCGGCGTGCTGTCGGCGTCAGCACCGAAGTTACGCACGCCCGCTGGTCCAAGTACGTTCGCTATTTCGTGAGGGTCGTGGATGACGCTTGTCACCCCGTGTGGCACGACTGCTTCGCCGTACTGGGGGATGGTGACCATCGATGCCTCGATGTGAGTGTGGGCGTCGATGAGCCCGGGCGTCACGTAGGCTGCTTCAAGTACGCGGGACGCCGGATGCTCCCCGAAGCCGACGATCTCGCCATCGTCGACGGCGATTGCCCGATCTTCGAAGGAGCCCGTAGTGACATCGACGACTGTGCCCTTGACCAGCAGGTCGACTGGGTCGATCACCGTAATCCGCCACCCAATCGTTTCGCTGTGTTATCGTCTGTGATACTACTGTGGGGCGTCTGCCAACAGCTACCAATCGATGGCTGTCTCATTGCTTGTCAAGTTCGGTTTTGATTTTCCCCGCCGTGATCGGTAGGTCGCTGATTCGGACGTCGACGGCGCGTCGGATCGCGTTGCTCAACGCCGGTGGGACAGCATTGGTCGGGATTTCGGCGATCGACTTCGCACCGAACGGTCCCGTCGGTTCGTGGGTTTCGACTAAAATCGGTGTCAGCGGGGGCTGGTCGGACGTTCGAGGCATTCCGTAGTGGCGGAATCCAAGTGTCTCGGGTGTGCCGTCGTCATCGAACGAGAGGTCGGCACCGGTCGCCAGTTCGTAGCTCATATGCATTGCCCCAGTCACCTGTCCCTCTGCGAGATCAGGGTTGATCGCAACCCCGCAGTCGACGGCGAACGCGAGCTCGTGAACCTCGAACTCGCCGGTTCGTTCGTCGACAGTGATATCCGCGAACTGCGCGCCGAACGGAGGCGGGGACTCGTCGGTGCTATGACTCGCCTCGCCCATTATTTGTGCACGCACTTCGTCGCCGTAGATGGATGCATAGCCGATTTCTTCGAGTGTGACCGATTCGCCAGTCCGCTTAGAGGAGACTGCTCCGTCACGGGCTACAAGCTTCTCAACCGATTCATCAAGCAGTTGAGCGGCGAACTCGAAGAGTTGCTCCCGGGCGTCCAGTGCGGCCTTTTGAACCGCCTGTCCGGTCACGTACGTCGTCGACGAGGCGTAGGCACCGTAATCGAACGGTGAGATGTCCGTATCCGATGGTTGGACGACGATATCCTCGGGTGAGGTACCGAGCACCTCGGCGGCGATCTGCGACATCGCTGTATCGGCTCCTGTCCCGATGTCGACGGCCCCCGTCTGAAGAATAAACGAGCCGTCTTCGTTCATTTTGATGTGTGCGGCCCCAAGCTCGTCGCCGGGGATGCCGCTACCCTGTGTCGCCAGCGCCATGCCACAGCCCCGATGAAGATGCTCCGCATCGGGTTGGTCGACCTCGTCCCAGCCGATAGCAGTTTTCCCCCGTTCGATACATTCTTCCAGACCACAAGAGCGGATTTTCCGGCCGTACTCCCCGTCTTTGAGAATCCCCGAGGCGATGTCGAGATCACCCTCACCGATGTAATTCCGCGCGCGGAACTCAATGGGGTCGATCTCCAGTTCGCGGGCAACCTCGTCCATATGCCCCTCGACAGCGAAATGTCCCTGTGGCGCACCGTAGCCACGCATTGCGCCCGCGATCGGCAGGTTCGTATGGACGGCATCCATCTCGAAGCGAATGTTCGGCGTGTGGGTGTACAGCGGCAGCGGTTTCTTCCCGATGGCACCGGCCGCGGTCAGGCCGTGGGGGCCGTAGGCACCGGAATTGGTCACTACCGACATATCGAGGGCGTCGAGTTCGCCGTCGTCGGTCACGACGCTCCGGACCTCGATGCGAGAGGGTCGACGCAGTCGCATCGCGTGGAACTCCTCGCGCCGCGTCGCCTCCAGTTTGACCGGCCGGTCGGCCGCCAGCGACAGCGCGAGCGTGATCGGCTCGATCACCATGGACTGTTTGCCGCCAAATCCGGCTCCGACCTGTGGTTTCGTCACCCGGACGTCCCGGATCGGGACATCGAACAGATGTGCCAACTGGCGGCGCACGTGGTACGGAACCTGCGTGCTGGTCACGAGGTGATACCGGTTGTCCTCGTCGCGGTGTGCAATCGTTGTGTGTGGTTCGGGGACACAGTGGGACTGGTAGGGTGTCTCCCATTCGGTTTCGACGACGGTCCGATCATCCCTCGTGGCTGCCGCCTCGAAAGCGTCGTCGACGTCGCCGATTTCGCCCAAAGCGTGGGCTTCGATGTTTCGTTCGTACGCCGCGCCGGGCTGTGGGTTTTCGATATCGTCCCGGTCGTGGATTTGTGGAGCAGCCTCGTCCGTTGCCGTCTCGGTATCGAAGACAGCGTCGTACTCGTCGTAGGTAACTGTTATCTGGCGCGCGGCAGCCCTCGCAGTGGCAGCGTCCTCGGCAGCGACCGCAGCGATAGGGTCACCGACATAGCGCACCCGTTTCCGGAGGACGTGGAGATCCAGTGGTGAAGGCTCGGGGTACGACTGTCCGGCCGATGTGTACGGTTTATCGGGCACCGACGGCGAGTCTGGTGTGATAACCGCGTAAACGCCATCCATCTCTGCTGCGGCGCTCGTCTCGATATCGGTGACAACGCCGTGTGCGATCTCCGAGCGGACGACGGCTGCTTCTGCGAGGTTTGGGAAGGCCGCCGCGTGATCGGCCGTATATGTCGCCTCGCCGGTGACTATCTTGCGAGCGTCGCTTTTCTCTGTCCGACTCGATACTGACTCACGCTCGTCTTTCGGTTTTCTACCCCTCGGCTGTTCGTCTCCCGCGCCGTGAGGGGCGGTGTCCGCCGACGTCGACTCATCCGGCCGGCCGTTCTCGTTCGGCGTGTTGGGTCTGCTCATTGGTCCTCACCACCGGGGTAGCAGTCACACCCGGTACACGACTGCCCATTGGGTATCCGACCGCCGTCGGCTGCCACATCCGTCTCGCCCGCCACTCGGTCCGCGGCGTCAGCGACGGCATCAAGTATCTTCTCGTAGCCGGTACATCGACAGAGGTTCCCCGAGAGTGCGTCCCTGATCTCCGCTTCGTCCGGGTCGGGATTCGTTTCGAGCAGTCCTTTCGTCCGCATGATCATACCGGGAATACAGAAGCCACACTGGAGAGCCGCGTTGTCGACGAAGGCTGCTTGAATAGGATGGAGGTCGTCTTGGGTACCCAAACTCTCGATTGTCTCGACATCCGAACCATCGATCCGGATGGCCGGTTCGATACACGACTTGATCGGCTCACCGTCGACGATGACAGTGCAGAACCCGCAGTCACCGGTGTTACAGCCCCGCTTTGCGCCGGTGTAGCCGGACTGGCGGAGAAGATCAAGCAACGAATCCGAGCGTGCAGCCTGAAGCGTTACCGCTTCGCCGTTCAGTGTGAGGTCGATTTTCATATTAAGCTCCGAGTACGAAAGTCGTCAGTCGGCCTGCTATCGAACCGCGCTGTGCATATCCCTCTCATGGATATCAGTTTAGTGAGAACAGTTTTCAATCTTTGCATCAATTACCCCACACAATGGCAGATACAACGCTACAATATTCTTTTTGTGGCTATTTTAGTCGGAATAGCTTTTTGATTCCAAAGAAATTGCTTGGTCAGTCACCGGGAGAGTGTCCGTTGGAGTGTTGTTCACAAAGCCCTGTCGACCGAGTGGATGGACGTTTGGGACCTGACGACACACGCGACACATTTGCGACACATCTTCTCCACTGGTGAGGTCCCACAGAGCGTCAGTGGGTGCTACTTTTTGCGAGCGATGTGTCACACCGTGATACGCAGCGTCGACAGACCGTCCAGTGAACTACCTCACCCTACTCGCTAACCGCTGACGCGGTTCGCTCCTTGAGGATGGGGCTTCCTGCTTCGATGACGCGCTTTGCAGATATAGGCGTATCCACAGGGAGCTCAGTCTCCACAGGCGTTGATTCGGAGTGTCCCACTCCTAGCTGTTTCAGGCCGCGAGAAAGGATGTTGATCGCCGCGTTTGCGTCTCTGTCGGCTTCAAATCCGCATGAGGGGCAGGAGTGTTCCCGCACCCATAGTGGTTTGTCTGTTTTCGCGCCACAACTGGCGCACTCTTTGGTCGTGTCCTTCGGATCAACTGCCACGAAATGCGCCCCTTCGCGTTCACACTTGTATTCAAGCATCCGCTTGAATGTTCCCCACGCCGCCGACGCTCGGTTCCGAGAGTTGCCCGGTAGTTCGACCAATCCCTTCGCGTCTAGGTCCTCAACGGCTACGAGGTCGTATTCGGTGGCGTAGTACGCCGAGAGCTTGTGCAAGAAATCTCGTCGCTTCCGTTTCAGGTCTGCGTGCCGCCGGGCGACGACCTTTCGCTGCCGCTCCCAATTGTTCGACCCGTGTTCTTTGCGTGAGAGATCGCGCTGGGCGCGTTCCAACCGCTCGCGTTCATCCGACAGATCAAGCGACTCCACAGCGGTTCCATCCGTATCGTGGGCGTATTTCAGTATGCCAACGTCGATCCCGACACACCGCTCGGGATCAGCTGGTTTTTCCGGCGTCTGTTTGCCGTCGACGACGAATGAAGCGAACCACTCACCGGTTGGTTCCTTCTTGATCGTGACCTCTTTTACCGTCATGTCGTCGGGTATCTCCCGGTGTTTCACGATAGGAATATCCGCAAGTTTCGATAGCGAAAGCACAGGCTGGCCGTTCTTACTATCAAACTCGAAACCAGACTGAACGTAGGTGAAACTGCGGAACTCCTGTGGTGCTTTCCAGTTGAGGCTGCCGACGTTGTAGCTGTTCTGTTTCAACTCAGAGAGTGCTTTGATGCTGTCTTCGATTCGCATGACAGCGGCTTGTGCAACCGTCGAATACAGGTCGTTCAGTTCATCCCACCACTCTTTGAGATCGGTGAGTTGGTCACGAACCTGTCGGACACGCTGATTGAGCGTCCCCGCCGAGTCGGGGATTTGCTCAAATTCACCGAGTGCGTGGTTGTAGAGTTGCCTACAGGTGTCACGGTGATAATCCAGTAGCTCACGCTGTTTTGCTGTGGGGTTGAGCCGGAACCTGTAGGCGTAGTGCATTGATCGTAGCTATTCGTCGGGGTCAGACGTTCGGACGATTTTCACATCTGCGCCACGCCACTGTTTTGGGACGAGGACGTGTGCGCCGTTGCCGGTTGGTTTTACCTTGCCCTGAGGGTGTCATAGAATAGTTCTCATAGCGTGATGACGGTGCTTCCTGGATTGTCTCCGCGTTCGTCGTTGGTGATCGCAATAACGAGACGAAGGCACAGCGCGAGGAACACTTGTGCTCGTGCGTGGACGCGGCCTCGGGCGCGAACGTGCCCGAGGCCGCAGTCCTTGACGGCGTCGTTGGTTCGTTCGACTCCACTCCGGCGGTTGTACGTCTCGTCTAGCGTCGATTGCTTCAGCTGAACGTCCTCGCTGTGTTCGTCGATGCGGGCTTCGACCCTGTACTCGATGTCTTTCGGATCGTCGGTGTTTCGTGCGTTGTACGGAGCGACTGGCACGACCCCTGCGGCCAGCAGGTGGTCGTGCCAGCCGAGCGTGTCGTAGGCGCTGTCTCCAAGCATCCAGATCGGTTTCTCGACGGCGAGCGCGTCACACGTGACGCGCATCGCCGTCTCCTCTGGCGCTTGCTTGCTCTCGGTGAACTCCGCGGCAATCGGGATCTTTTGCCCGGTCGAGACGATCGTACAGCCGTAGCCGTGGTAGTACTCTTCGGCGGTTGGATCGTAGCCTTTCGACGCGTCTTGGTCGGCGGGCATCGTCCTCACGTCGGTGGAATCGATGGAGTAGGTCAAGTCGAGCAGGCCGCGGCAGGCGGCCTGCTCGACGAGGCGGTCGAAGACCTCGTCGACGACGTGTTCGAGGTCGGTGAGGAAGCGATCGACCGCGTCTCTCGACGGCGGTCGATCGAAGCCACAGCTGAGCCAGACGACCGTGTTCTGGAGTTCTCGCGTGACTGGACGGATGCCGTAGACGTTCTTGTAGTAGCAGTGCAGGAACGCTCGGAAGAGTGCTGGTGGGTGATGATCTCGTGTTCGCCCCCGGCGAGCGGGGGCGAACACATCGAATTCTTCGAGAAAGTCGAACTCAAGATGCTCGAACAACGCGAGCGTCTCGGTCGCCATTACATTGAAGAACTCGTCGATAGAAGTCTCCTCTTGCAGGATGCTGGCGCTCGTAGACACAGTTCCAACATCCTGCGTCTTCGTGTGTGACGCTTTCTATGACACCCTCTTGCCCTGGATAACTTCATGGCCTTCGATTTCGTGTTTATCCATCACTGGCATTTATACATTGTTTCAACAAAAATGTGTCGGTACGTGGGCCTGTGGGATAGTGATTGAATAGTGTAGGAGAGACAATGACGGCGGTGTATCCCCTCCCTACTATGCTACTCAGCCTCCGGCCTGCGTTGCTCCTTGAGGAAGGGGGCTTACCGCCTAGAATCTGCTAATCCGAAGCAGAAGTTACTTTTATCCAATAGTAATTAACACCCTAAGTGTGTAAATTTTGTGGAACTGTGCACCGAGAGTGGCAGATCTGCTATGTTGTACACGCTTTGTACACACTGCGTAACAATATATAAGACGTAGCCACTGTTTGTAGCTACAATGACTTCGGACACCAGTTGTAAGATAGATGGTGTGATCGAGCGGTACGATCTCGAATCAGCCGACCCCATCTACGACTCGATCAATGAGGGGCTTCTTGCCCGCTGGACAGGCGCTGGCAAGCGAACGGCGATGGGGTATCGATCACTCACTGAGTGGTTCAACAAACGATTATTGCAGGTTGTGTATGACAAACACGGCCGTGAAACACTCGGTGCAAGACTCGATAGCGACTATGAGATCCTCACAAGCGACGACGACCTCGTCGGTGAGGAAGTAACCGAAAGCTTGCGTGTCGACGGGATCGACAGTGATCGGCTTGAACGAGATCTGGTCTCGTGGGGGACAATGCGAACACATCTAAAAGAGTGTCTAGACGGCCACAAGGAACCGCAGACGGCAAGTACGAACTGGGAACAAGAAAGTATCCGGAAAGCAACCGAGATCGCAGAGGAGAAAACGGAGTCGGCGCTTTCGGCACTCGCAAACAAAGGAACGCTCGCTGGTGGTGAGACCGCTGATGTCGACGTTCAAATCCAACTCAGTTGTCAGTCGTGTCCAACGCGAGTCCCTTTCGATGTCGCGCTGGAACGCGGGTACATCTGTGAAGACCACAACACACAGCAAGTCTCTCGGAACTAACCATGGTTTGGACAATCGATATCGAGCGGATCGCCGGAATCCTCCACGGGAGTGCAACCATCCAACCAGGTTTGAATGCTGTACAGGCCGCAAACTGGCAGGGCAAATCGAGCTTCGTCGAGGCGGTCAAAACGGCCCTCGGGACCTCGACCGAGCTGACAGAAGGAGCGGACTCGGGTCACGTCGACCTGCAGACACCAGCCGGGGATACCACGGTGCGGCTCGTTCGCAACGGGTCGACTGTTAGCCGTGAGGGAACGCCGTATCTCGACGACGAATACGACGTTATCCGGGCTGAGCTGTTCGCCTGTCTGGACGAACACAACGAGATCAGGAGAGCCGTTCGACGGGGCGACAACCTCGAAGAAGTCCTCTTGGAGCCGTTGGACTTCCAGAACATCGACGAGCAGATCGCCGAGCTGAAACGCGAATGCGAGCGTGTCGAGTCCGAGCTTTCGCAGGCCACCGAGGCAAGCAAACGACTGCCGAGCGTCCAGGAGAAAGTCACGAGACTCAACAGAGAAATCGAGGAGCTACGTGAGCAGCGCGAGGCTATCGAGCCGGGCGAAGAGGGTGAGGACTCGACACAGCAACAGCTGAACCAAGCCCGGTCCGACAAGCGGCAAGCAGAAACCCGGGTCGACCAGCTCGAACAGAGCATCGAACGCACACGAAACCGGCTCTCGGAACACCGTACGGAACTCGACGAACTCGATGTCCCGGATCACGAGAACGTCGACGAACAGCTCGAACGTGTCCGAGCGGAACTGGATGATGTCAAGCGGGACGCGGAGATCCTCCAATCGCTGTATTCTGCCACCGAGATGGTTCTCGACGAAAGCAGGCTTGACCTGATTACGGATGTCCAGCGCGACATCGCTGGCGACACGGTCACCTGTTGGACCTGTGGGAACGATACCACGCGAGAAGGCATCGAGTCACAACTTGACGCACTCGGAAACCAACTGACAGAACACAGAGCAGCGGCCGAACAGCACCGCGACAGGGCCGAAGAACTCGAAGCCCGCCGTGAACAGCAAAAGCAGATACAGCACCGCGAGGAAGAACTCAAAGCCGACATACTCGAACTCGAAGAGCAACTCGCCGACAGACAACAGAGTCTGGCGGACACACAGGAGCGACTGGACGCCGCGAGCACACGCGCCGACGAACTGGCCGAGACGGTCGACGAGACGATGTCGGAGCGCTCCGACATCGAGAGCGAAATCAAGTATCGCGAGGCCGAACTTGACGATGCGACGGCCGAACTCGACGAACTCGACGCGAGAGCCGACAAAATCGACAGACTCGAGACGGAACTGGAGTCGATGCGAACCGAAATCGAGGATCTCAGAAGCCGGAAAGATCGAGTCAAACGCGAGGCGCGGACCGCCTTCGATCAGGCAATTGACGATATCGTCTCTCGGTTCGAAACGGGGTTCGAGTCTGCCCGGCTCACCGCCGATTTCGACATTGTCGTCGCCCGCGATGGGCGCGAAGCCAGTCTTACGGCGCTCAGCGAGGGCGAACTGGAACTCATCGGGTTCGTAGCGGCGCTGGCTGGCTGGCAGGCGTTCGACGTGGGAGAGTCCGTCCCGCTGATAGTCGTCGACAGCGTTGGTGGCCTTGACGATGAGAATCTGCATACGCTCGTCGAGTATCTCCGGGATCGGACAGAGTACCTCGTCTTCACTGCCTATCCGGAGTACACTGATTTCGACGGTCATCGAATCGATCCCACTGTTTGGACCGTCGCAAACGAAGGAACGATCAAAACCAACTAGCACTTCCTGCCATGGGGGGGTCGGATGGGCCAGTATAAACAACGTTCAGTTCACCGGTGGCACTCGGCCGCCATAGTATGAGTTCGTTTGTCCGGTTCTATTCGATAAAACGCGACATCTGTAACAAGTAATCGAATTACTGTGGACGTATGGGGCAATATTTATGTGATAGTAGGAAGGAGAAGTATTCAACCGGAGATCGCAAGTATGGTTGCCAGTAACAGTTTCAAAGAGCTTTCAGAGGTACTCGCGCGTTTAGAATCATCAGGGACCACAGTCCAGCATGCCGAAATGGACCAGGACCTGTTGAACACAGACGGCGAAGTCACAGCCGAATTAGCCGTCACTGTGCCAATTTTGACGGACGAAGAGATGGGAGAGGTCGTCTCAATAAATGCCAAGGACGCCACCATCGAAGACGGAGACGTCGCAGTCGACCTGACAGTCACGGTGTCGGCCGATGGATCGAAACACACGGAAAATGCTGGCACACCGCGTGAAACCCTCGCTACCACAAGTAGTCAATCCAACGTGGAGACAGTCCCCGCATATAAAAACCCGGATGCACTGCAGGCGGTCTACGAGCAGTACAGTTCCTTCCCGAAAATGACGGAGGCACTCGGGGTCGACGTTACCTCGGAGACCGTCCGTCGACACATGATCGAGTATGATATCCATGATCCGGATGATACCAGACCGAAGTCGTACATCGATGCTAGGGCACCCAAAGAAACGGATGACGACACGGACACTGGTAGCTCTTCTACACCTGCCACAGCCAGTACCGAAACCGAGCCACCAGCAGATACGGACCCTGAAACCAGTGTATTGACGACGGATGAACAGACTAACACGTCCTCAGGAGTCGATGATGACGTCGCAACCCAAGAGGCAACGAGTGCAGTTACTGACGGCGGAAACATAACAGTAGACAGTCTTAACAAGCAGTCACCATTCGCTACCGCGCAGGTACGAGACGTGGTAACCGAATCATCTACACAGCAGTGTGGCGACCCGACTATGAGGAGCGATATCGATCTTCCCGAGACGCTCACTGTCGCCGAACTCGCAGACGCGATCAACCAGTCACAGACAGTCCACGGGGTAACCCAACACATCGGCATGAACCGGAGTGCTGCTAAACAGTTCCTCCAAGAGTTCGGTCTCATCGACTTCGTCTCTCATCGCCTCGCTGCTGATCAAATTACCGTCTCACCGAACGAGGTTGTCAGACGAATTAACGCCGCTGGCCAGTGAAAAGAGCATATTGCCGCCCAAATACTCGATATAACCCACCCAGACAGTCGAGTGTGGGAAAGAGGTATCAGTAATACGGACGATAATCAGTACAATGGCAACAATTCGGATTCGTGAATGGACAAAAAAGCAAATCGAACGGATTAGGGAAACCGAATCACATTCCTCCAACGATTCCGTTATTAAGTCGTTGCTGAAAGATCGCGAACTCGCCAAGTTCGCAGGCGAGCGCGTCGAAACAACCGACAGAGCGTCCGTAACAGAGACCGCCCCACCGCTTGACAAGCCTTTCGACGATCTAACTGTTATCGATGAACTGTCAGCCCCCGATAATGGAGTCGTGTTTCTCTGGTGTCCGAACTGTGCGACTGAAATAGCCCATCTGACTGTTGAGGGTCAGATGAGCGTTTCCGCGTTCGAAATGGAGTGCCGACATTGTCTCACCAATCTCGACCATCATGCAATCGTTGCTATCGAAATCGGCTACCCGATCGAGCAGAAGCTCACTGAAGACGATCTCGAAGCGGATCTCAGAGCGTGTGTCATCGACTACTGGGATCGAATCCTCAGACAACAGACAGAGAGTGCCACAGACGAGGCAGCAGGTATCGAACGACTTGTCTGGCAACTCGGCGAGTACGCACGGGAGTTCGCTTGGGAGTGGCCGGAAGACGTTCCCGTGGTCGGATTTGAGGGTGGGAACACCTACCGGAACTCGACCACCGACGAATGGATCGAAGTCATCGAACAAGTCACCGAAAACAGGAACTCCCTCGATTCGTTCGAGGTCAAGCGGTACACCGCTGATAGCGACCCCTCCGATGTCGACACAGAAATCATGGACAGCAGTACCATCGTCGACCTCATTGCGACGCGAAGCCTGCTACTGGAGAGCTAGCCGACATCGGCAATCGAGCACCAACACAACAACTGAGAGATGTGGGTTACAGCGTCAACAGATGATCGAAATCGTCGCAGCGTCGACGTACCGTCGGGAGAGTCAATATCGACATATTAGGAGGACAGTCGCAGTGTCGACATATCATCGGGAGAGTCGACGTCGACAAGCACGCCACGGTCGCCGGTTTCGACGAGCACGGCTCTGTCGTCGTCGAGTAAGATCTCACGACCACCGGTGTCACCAGTTGCATCCGCTAACGCCTCGAAATGGCGACGACCGAACAACACCGGGTTCCCGCGAGCCCCGTTGCAGGCGGCTGCCAAGGCCTCACTAACGCCAGTACGATATGCAGCGACGAGTAGGTCGAAGCTCTCGGCCTCAACGGTCGGCATATCCCCGAGTGCGAAAACAACAGCATCAGCTCCGTGATTCCGAGCTGCCGTGATGCCCCGACGCACCGAGGTGGACTGTCCGGACGCGTACCGGTCGTTGTGCACAATGGTAACCTCGAAATCACTGACGGCCCTTCGTACACGTCCGGCGTCGTCGCCGACGACCACCACGACCTTATCTACGGTCGACCGTAACAGCGTGTCGACCACGTGAGACACGAGCGGCGCGTCCGCCCACTCGGCGAGCAGTTTGTTTGTCGCTCCGAATCGGGAGCTAGTGCCAGCTGCAAGGACGACACCGACAACTGTCGACTGGCCGCCAGCCACGCCGCCGTCGAGCTCCTCGAACGGCGGTTCGACGACTGGGAACTCCTTGACCGCCATTGCAGAGTTCTCTGGTAACACAAAATAATAAGCAATCGGGTCGCAGACGTGGCAAATATACCACATAGCCACGTTGAACCGTGACACACACCGTTGCTAATGTGGCTGGCGACGTTTTAAAATCGGTTGATCTCGACCGTGTTAATATGTTATTAATAGACGAGCGGCTTCGGGGTAGGCTCACTGCAAACGGAGGTCGTGTGTGATGGACGCCGACGCGTTTGAGTACCGAGAGGCCGAAACCATTGCAGACGCCATAGCTCTGTTGGAGGAGCATCCTGATGCAGAGGTGCTGGCCGGGGGCCATACGCTACTGCCGAACATGGAAATTGGCTTGATCGGCCCGGATACAGTCGTCGACATTGGCGGCATCGATGCTATGCAGGGTATCGATCGCGATGGCGATGTAATGAACATCGGTGCGTTGACGACCTACAGCAAGATCATCGACACGGACGAACTCTGGGACGGCGCAACCGTGCTGACGGAGGCAATCCGCGAAATCGGCGACACCCAGATTCGGAACCGGGCGACTGTTGGGGGAAACCTCGTCCGTCCGGAACCGACATCGGACCTCTCGGCCGCAATCATCGCTAGCGACGCAACGCTCATCGCAACGAGTCGCCGCGGCGAGCGCCGGATCGACGCCGACGAGTTCTTTCTCCCGAAGCGTACGACAGCCCTCGAAGAGGACGAACTGCTCACTCGAATCGAAATTCCACTCGTGGGCGGGGCCGCCAGCGGTGCCTACAGCAAAACCCAAAGCCCGTCTGCGAGGTACACATTGCTGGGTGTTGCGGCCCGTATGTCGGTCGACGACGGGTTGGTGTCGACGGCCCGCGTGGCTGCCAACGGGGTGATGAATCACGGCATTCGCCTCGGCGGGGTCGAAGACGCTCTCACAGGGAATCCACTTGATACCGAAACAATAGCGGCCGCAACGACACAGGCAACAGCTGGCATCGACGAGTCACAGATGATAGACGACAGCCAAGCGTCGGCGACGTTCCGTATGCAACTTCTTGAGGTGTATACACAACAGGCACTCGAACGGACGGCCGAGCGTACCGGGCTCACCATTCCGGCATGATACCGCACGTATTCACCCACCGAAGGATTGCTATGGCACAGTCGACACGGAGACCAACGGATGATCACTGTTAGACAGTCGACACCGAGGACTGACGAATGACAACTGGAGACTGGAGCGCCCCCGAAACGGAAGTGTTGGATGCCATCGTCTCGGGTATCACTAATCAGCAAGCCGTCCTCGCAACGGTCGTTGCCGTTGAGGGGAGTGCCTACCGGCGTCCGGGTGCGAAGATGGTCATTGCCGACGACACCGGCATTGGTGCGGTCACCGCTGGCTGTCTGGAAGACGAGGTGCTCGCACTCACTGAGCAAGTGCTGGCCGACGGAGCACATATCGAGCGGTTCGATCTTACCGGTACCAACGATGTCTGGGGCCTCGGTGTTGGTTGCAATGGTGTGGTCGACATCCTGCTCGAACCACTAACTGTAGAGTACCGACCGGTCGCCCACGCACACGAAGTTGCCGAAGACATAGCCGTTCTCACTGTGCTCGACGGGGAGCGGTCGGATGTCGAACAGGGCGACCATGCCTTCGCTCATCCGACCGGAGCAGCCGATTACCGAGGGCTCTCGTTCGAAACACCGACAACTGACTGGCCCGACGAGCTGATCTCAACACTGACCAAGCCGACCGCTGAAATGCTGGCAGCCGATGCCTCTGACAGTATTACCGTTAACTGGGAAGGCAAGACAGCCGAGATTTTCGTCGACAGCATACACGCGCCGCCCGAACTGGTCGTCTTCGGGAGCGGACACGACGTTGTCCCGGTCGTGGAACTGGCAAAACAGGTCGGCTTCAGTGTCACTGTCGTCACGTTCCGGGGAGCGGCCGACAACAAGCGGTTCTCCGCAGCTGATCGTGTCATCACGACATCTCCCGCGGAGCTTCACGAGAGCCTTGCGTTCGATACCAACACCTACGCCGTCGTGATGTCACACAACTTCGTCGACGATCGGCTCACCCTAGAGGAGTTGCTTGCGACGCCTGTCGAGTACGTCGGGATGGTGGGCTCACGAGAACGGTTCAGAGAGATGCAGGACGCGTTCGCTGCGGAGGGGCATCGGTTCAGCGCCTCCGAACGGGATCGCATCTATACCCCGGCTGGCCTTGATCTCGGCGGCGGAACTCCGTTCCACATCGCTCAGAGCATCGTTACAGAGATAACAGCTATCCACCATGGCCGTGATCCACAACACCTCACAGACCAGACTGGACCGATCCACGCACGGTCGACGGTCACACAGTCGGTCGACGATGACTGAGACCGCGTGATCAGTCGCCGATCTCATATCGAAACGGTCTGAACGAGTGGGCAAGCAAGCGTTCTCTCCTCACCAAGTGGTCTCGGTATATATTTATTCGAGACAGTTCCTCACTATCCTATGCAGATTGCACGATTGCGCACACCGGATGGCGTACTCACAGGTCGCTATGAGGACGGCGTTGTCACGACCTCCGATGGAGAAGCAGTCGTTGGCGATGATGGCCACCTCACGCACCCGTGTTCGCCCTCAGCGGTATACTGCATCGGACGGAACTACGCCGAGACGCTCTCTCAGATGGAGTATGATCGCCCCGACGAACCGGATTTCTTCATCAAACCACCGACTGCGCTTACGGGCCCCGACCAGCCGATTCACTACCCCGACTGGACCGAGGAGTTGACATACGCTGGCGAACTCGCGGCGGTTATCGACCAACAGTGTCACAGAATCGACCCGGAGGACGTTCCATCGGTTGTGCGTGGGTATACAATTTTGAACGATGTCGACGCCCTCGATCAACCAGGACGGACGGCACGGAAAGCCTTCGATACGTCGGGCCCACTGGGACCGTGGATCGAGACCGATATCGATCCGTACAATATCGAGATGGAAACCACCATCAACGGAGAGCAACGTCAGTCAGCGACTACTGACCAGATGTTGTTCGACCCGTATGAGATCATCTCGTTCCTTTCAGGGCGGGTCACCTTCCAGCCGGGCGACGTAGTCGCTTTCGGTAGCCCTGCGAACCCAGGAACGATCGCGCCCGGCGACACCATCGAAATCACGTACGATGGGATCGGAACGCTTTGCAACACGGTTTCGTCGTCCCGCTGAAACCGTGTGGTCTTGTTAGGTATGAGTCGTGATCGCCTTCGAGACGATGTCCGCACAGCGGTCCCAGTAGTTCGGTGTGTGACCCGCATTGTGTGGGGTGATCTGGCAGTTCTGCAACTCCCACAATGGACTCTCAGACGGTAGTGGCTCGGGGTCAGTCACATCAAGCGCAGCCCCACGTAGCTTGTTGGTTTGCAGCGCGTCGACGAGTGCGTCCGTGTCGATGACTTCGCCACGGGCGATGTTGGTCACTGTCGCGTCGGTTGGTAACAACAGGAGTGCCTCCTCGTCAATCAATCCCTCAGTTATCTCGGTAAGTGGGCACGCTAAGACGAGATGATCCGTTTGGACGAGCGCATCGTCGAGATCTGCCTCATCGAAGCCGATTATTTCATCGGCCGGTCCGCCCTTTGAAGGCGTATATCGGACCCCAATGGTAGACACACCGAACGCATTGAGTCGGTCGACGATCGTTCGGCCGATCGGCCCGAGACCAATGACCGTTGCTGTCGACCCTTTGAGTTCACCTGCTTGGTAGTGGTTCCACTCTGCCTGCTGTTTCTGTCGCCATGCTTTGTCCAGTTGGCGTACGAACGTGAGAATGTAGCCTAAAACCTGTTCAGCGATGTTCGGGCCGTGAACACCGGAGGCGTTTTGAACCGCAACATCGTGCGCTTTGAGCGCATCAAGCGGGAGGTGGCCAGTCCCGGCAAAGGTACAGACGAACAGCGACAACGTCTCGGATTTCTCAACGAGTGCTTGATCGATCGTATATCCGGTTGCAATCGTTGCTTCTTGTAGGAGTTTCATCTTTTGTGCAGATGTTTTTGCAAGCTGCACCTCATACTCGGGAAGTTGTGCCTGCAATGTGTCGGCGTAGTCTGCAGCTGATAACCCGTGAATTTTGTGGTCTAAGACGACAATATCGGTCATCGTGTTAGCTCTATTGTGAAGAGATCGGTTGCTGTTAGCAGTACATCGGCTGGGGAAGTTGTCGACCGAAAACGGATTTGATTTGTAATCATTAGTTTCGTAGTTATTGAGTTTATTTTATTGTTTTTTACTATAGAGACATTTTATTAGTCACATCAAGATGTGACAAATATTTAGTTATTGTTATATAACTTTATTGCCTCTATGCTACAGGCTAAAACTAGTTTGTTCAGGTATTTTGTGGTGACCCTGAGTTATTTGTGAATTATCTGTTTTCTATTTCTGCATATTCACAACAGTAGTATAAAATTATCCTGTGCCAATGTGTCGATGTTAATTATTTTTTACAATGTGGCTCCGAAAGTATAAGTTTAAGTCTGTAATAAAACCATATAATGATAGCTTGTCCCGAGTGTGGGTCAAAACTTCAAATGGCCGCAAGTGGTATGTTCTTTACACACGTCACGCATTTATACTGTTCTCAGGAAGAATGCGATTATAGAGAAGTATTATGTTAATAAACGTATATATTAGATGCTGTTAAGATAGATGTAGGCACTGCCTAGTTGACGACTTCTTGGATTTCCTAGTGCCTTCGATTTGTGAGGATTCCAGCGCTTCTTTTCGGATGAACGGCTCGATTAGGATCTCTCTTGAACCAACACGTGGGCCGATACCGTGGAGTCGACCCACGTCCTACCGGATCAAATCCGAAGTGGTTACACGCCAAACCAGAGACTTACGGAGCCCAGCAGGTCGAACGCACGGACTCACGGAGAACCAACACCACTTATTGAACGAAGTCAACGACGCGGTCGACGGCGTCAAGTAAGACACCCCGGTTCCGGTGTAACACGTCACTACCGCACCTCGGTTCAACTGTATCTACATCCCTCGGATGGGGCTGCTCCGACAACGTAACCAAATAGAAAGCGAGAGTGCTGACGACGCTAACAAACTCTTCAACAATATAGACGTGTTGAATCCCAACGAGCAAACCCACCAACCGACCGACGGGATGCCCGCGAAGCGATCCGGCTGTTCTTTCGAGCCGCTCGGTTTGTCGACGACCGTGGTGAGTCGACCATTACTGAGGACCACATTCGAGAAGCACGAGAGTTTTTAGAACAGAAGACCGTCGAAAGCGGGATTCGAACGCCCCCACAACAGAAGCTCTTGGCGTTGATGAGTGCGACATGGCATGTCTCGAAAGGCGAGTCGTCGATAGCGACAACGCCGATCTACACCCAGTACAACAAGATGTGCGAGGTCGAAGACATAATACCGCTGTCGAACCGCCGGTTTCGAGATCGGCTCAACGACCTTTCGGATTCGAATATCCTTACGAAAACACAGGGTCGTGGGCAAGGAAAGCAAAACCGCTATGAGCTGGCCGTCGACGTCAAGACGGTCGTCGAGGATCTCCTACAGAAAAACGAACGCCACGGCGAGGTCACACAAGTACTTCGAACACAACTAGCGAAACACCAGTAGCCTGCATTAGTTCTTGTAGCAGTTGTATTCGAGAGGTTTACACTTTGAACACGGGATGTAGGGTGGACGGAGATAGCTCGTGAACAGTGGTGGTCGACGGTCGGTCGAACTGATCAATCCAGCAGTTCAGCCACGCCGCTGGGTGTCCGTACATGTACGGTGCCGTCGATCAAGAGCGTATCATCGGCCTCTTCACCGACACCGTGGTCAGTCGGCAGTTCGATTTTGTCTTCGACAGTCGCTTCGATAGCGTCGTAGGTGTCCTTGAGCAGCTCGTCGTGTTCGGGCGGTTCGTCGAGTACCTCTACGATGATCCTACTGCCGCCGAGTACTGGATTTATCATATTTACTGATTGTCCCACAGAGTGATAAAAAGTTAAACAGGATTTAACGGGCGGTGTTCAAATAAGAATTAAAAAACGAGGCATCACGTTTTCTGAGTGCCTATGCTCAAAAACACACGCCTAAACGGTAGTATCGATCAAATCGAGTTAGGTTTTGTGGAACGAGAAGCGACACCGGAGTTTCTGATGAAGCTCAGTATTCAGCTGCATCTTTCTGTCCTCTCACTTTCGAACACTGTTTGAGTTCTTGAGATATTCGGTGTCTAACGCGCTCGATCCACCGTTGATAACTGGATTCATAAGGCTGATTTACAGCCCGAATCCGGAAAATCCGGATCACGTTGCAGTTGATGAGGCGGTGATCCGGCTCAATAATGAATAGTATTGGCCGCACGCGACAGTCGATCCAGGGATAAATGAATTGCTGTATACAAGCCTTAAACCAACCACTAATACGGTTATCGCTCAAACATCTCTCGCTGAGATTAAGGAGAAACACGATGTTTCTGAGGCGATATTTCTCGTTGATGGCCCACACTCGTTACAAGCAGCGTGTCACCGAGGGGCTACGATTTTAGATATGAAAAACATGGAAATCAGAATGCCGTCGAACGTGTCTTCAGAGAAATAAAACGCCGAACTATCTGTTTCTCGAATTGTTTCAGTAACGCCTCAACAGATACTGCCGACAACTGGATCAGCTCGCTCAGCTTTGCATGGAATCAGCTTATCTGAACACTACCGTTCTAACAGCGGTCCCGACCCACCTGAGGTGTAGCCGAAGCGGGTCGCTGTAGACGAAACCGCTGTCAAAATCAATAGCGAACAGTCTTGATTAGATACTGCAATAAACCCCGCCATCGAGTTGACTCTGGGCATCGATCAGGTCGGAACATACCGAACCGATCTGCGACCGTGTGTCTGCGTCGACTCCCCGAAAACCACGACCGCTCCGAGGCCGTATTTCTCGCCGATAGTCTCAACTACCAGATTGCTGTCGCTCGATTCAGTCAGTGGTCGACGTAGATATCCGGACCGAAATCCGATCGAAACACGGATTCAACCACTCGAAGCTCGGATCGACTGCTGCCATCGTTCGTCGGTAGGCAGTCGGTCGACCGTTCGCCACAGTTATTCTCAGTTCACACTATTATGCCCGCCAGCGACGACCGCAATCGTCACATAATCGAGCACCGACCGGAGTAGTCCTCAACCAGACAGTATTACCACAAATCATGTATCACGTGGGAAGATATCCTTCGGTACTTTACAGTGCATTCCTTTGACCCCGTTGACGACCTGCGTGGACTGGAAATCCCCGGCGACGCTCAGGAGGGAGTACGACTCGGTTTCGGATAGCCCTTTGTTGTTTTGCAGGAAGTCGACCGTTTCGATTGCGGCGTTCCGTGTCGCTTCGTCTAGGTCTTCATCGAACCCATGTATCATCCAGTGGTCGTTTGTTTCCAACACTGGTGTCGTGATATCGAGGTCATCCCTGACGAAGAATTGGACGACAGCATCGACATGTGCTTCGATTGCGGTCCCAGATATTTCACCGTCACCCTCGGCAATGTGGGAGTCGCCAGCGGTGAACAATCCTCCCTCAACTTGGACGGGATAATACATCGAGGTCCCGACAGTGAAATGTCGGTTGTCGACGTTGCCGCCGAATACGCCCGGCGGAACGGAGTCGATACAGCCATCCTCGGCCGGTGCAACGCCAGCCGTTCCGAAGTGGTACCGCACGGGGATCCGAACGTCCTCCAAGACAGGGTGCCGGTCGACCGACTCGGGGTCGACGACGCGACCGGGGGTATCGTAGAGATCCGGATACTCGTATTGGAAACACGCTCGTGCCGTGTGGGTTTCCTGATCAACCTCATAGACCGTCACGTACTCCGTTTCATCGAACTCGTCGTACAACAGCCCCCAGTTCGCACTCACGTTACTGCCGTACGGCAGTCGTGGTTCGAGATTGAGGATCCGACACTCGAGTACGTCACCGGGTTCTGCACCCTCGATGTGAATCGGGCCGGTCACGACGTGAACGCCGGGGCCTCGGTCTTCCTGATCGATCTCGTCGTAAATCTCCCGTACTCCCTCATCCATCATCAGGTCGGGGGCGTCTCCGGCGTGGTGGGAGACGGTTTCGATCCGCACGATATCACCCGATTCAACGCGTGCAACCGGTTCTTGGGAGTTATCAAAGAACCCCCAGTTGACTGTCTCCGGGGTGGCTTTGATCTCGTGTTTTTCAGCGTCGACGGCGCGACGTGGGCTTCGTGTTGGGGTATTCGAACTCATCAGAAGCTGTTGTTGCCGATGTAGCTACGGAAGTCGTCCGCGTCTTCGAGACTGTACTGGGTCGTGTCCGACTGCTCGGTGAGGTCACATCCGATCGCCTCTTCGAGGAAGGACGGTTCGACGATATCGCTCTCGATGAACGAGATAGAGTGATCCTCTTCGACCCTCGCCAGCCGCATGTTGTGGCTCATGTGGTGTGTCGAGCCTTTCAGGCTGAGATCGCCGGACGGTGCCTCGACATCCATCCCCTCTTCGAGAACCGAAATGACCTCCTGTTGGTCGACCGTTCCGGCTTCTTCGACGGCCTGTTTGTATAGCTGGAGAGTCACGTATGGACTCATAGCCATCTGGGCGATATACTCGTTGTCGGGCCAGCGATCGTAGAACCGGTCGACGAAGTCCTGGTTCCGGTCGGTCGGTATCTCTTCCATGTAGTAAACTGCCGAGTGCATTCCCTCCATCGTCGGTGGATCGAACCGAACGTGCTCGTAGCTCTGTGAGAGGTTCACCGAGCTTGCCATCGGAACGTCGAGACCGAGGTTTTCGGCTTGGGTAAAGAAGGCAGATTGGTTCGAACCAACCAGCACAGTCGCCAAGAAATCCGGATCCGCATCTTGGATTCTGTTGATACTCGATCCGTACTGGGAAACGGAAAGCGGAGGGAACTCCTCGCCAACTACTTCCCCACCGTTTTCCTCGACGTACGCCCTGATCCAGTCCGCAGAGAGCTGTCCGAAGTTGTAATCGGCCGCGATGATGTACGCCTCAGGACCGAATTCGTCGATCATGTACGGAATCAGTGTTCCGTACTGTTGTTCAGGAATAGATCCGATCGCAAACGTGGTGTTGTCACAGAGCCCACCCTCGTACTCATTCGAATAGAAATAGAGTTGCTCCTCTTCATTTACCGTCGGCCGGATCGCTTCACGCGTATTACTGGCGAACGCTCCAGTGAGCATATCAACGTCGTCCTGAAGTATGAGTTGTTCTGCTAACTCTCTGTACCGCTGGACGTTGGACTGCGGGTCGGGAGCCACGTATTCGACCTCTCGGCCGAGGATTCCGCCTGCCTCATTAATCTCCTCGATTGCGAGAACGCTCGACCTGTACTTGGGAAGGCCGTTGATGGAAAAGTTACCGGATTGATCTTCTAGTATCCCAATTTTGATTGTATCGGAATCATCGCTTCCTCCCCCTGAACAGCCAGCAATTGATACTGTGATGCCTGCTGCGCCCGCTGTTTTTACAAACGTACGTCTATTAACCGAATTGGACTTCATATCCATCCTTTTTTAGACAATACACCTATAAACATATGAGTTATATCGCAAGTATTGCAAAGATATACATAAAATTTTTTGTATGTTGGAGGAAGCGCACATAAAGTTTTGATATGTAGGGATAAAAATCGTATTATGTGTTTTATTAATCCTAACTGTATCTCTGGTGTCACATCGGTTCCACTTGTTACTCGCATGGGTCGGTTTCTAAACGTGAACGATCCCGGTCACAGTTTGCCAGACACCAAGTTAACAATCGGATATAACGGAGACTCCCGGCAGTCGACCTCAGTAGCCGATTGCCGCGCCGTCACCCCGTGGATCAGCGCCGCCTTCAAGTGTGCCGTCCTCGTGGAGCCGGATCGCCGCAGCATGGCCCATCGTGTCGTCGAAGCGGCGAGCCATCGCTACCGGCTGGCCCCGTCGCTGGAGTTCAGTGACCACGCCGTCCGGGATCCGTCCTTCCAGCGAGAGCGACCGGGATTCATCGCCCCACGTCCGGCCAAAGAGCCAGCGTGGGGCTTCGATGGCCTGCTGGACGTCGTAACCGAAGTCGACGATACGGGAGACGAGCGCGGCCTGCGTCTGGGGCTGGCCCTCCCCACCCATCGTTCCGTAGACGAGCCACGGTTTGCCGTCCCGCGTTAGCATCGAGGGAATCAACGTGTGGAACGTTCGCTTGCCGGGTTCGAGGCTGTTGATATGATCCGCATCGAGCGAGAAGAACGAGCCGCGGTTTTGGGGGATGATCCCGGTGTCGCCAGCGATCATGCCACTGCCGAAGTCGAAATAAATCGACTGGATCATCGAGACCGCCAGCCCGTCGCTGTCGACCACCGAGAGATAGCAGGTGTCACCGCCGGGGTCCTGTGTCTGTGGCGTCACTCCATCGGGTGTCAGCCCCGGTTCGACGGCAGCCGGAAGCGAGCTGTCGGGTTCGATTAGCGTCCGGCGCTCGTCGAGATACGACGCCGAGAGCAACTGTTCGACTGGCATGTCAACCGTCTCGGGATCGGTTACCCACGCATCGCGGTCCGCAAACGCGATCTTGACGGCTTCGGCCATATGATGGTAGTAGTCGGCGGTGCCGTCGCCCCACGAGTCGACATCGAAGCCATCGAGCAGGCCGAGGATCTGGAGTGCAGCGATTCCCTGTGTGTTCGGCGGGAACGAGTGGATAGTGACATTCCGGTAGTCGACACTGAGTGGCTCGACCCACTCGGCATGGTACTGGCTCAAATCCGTCGCCATCAACGGCGACTCCTCGCCGATTCCCTCGCAGAACGCCTCGGCAAGCGGTCCCTCGTAGAATCCCTCACGGGGTCCCTGTTGGGCGATCAGTTCGAGCGAGTCAGCGAGCGCTGGCTGGCGGAGCAGGGTCCCAGTCTCGGGAGCCGATTCGTCCGTGAGAAACGTCTCGGCTGTGGTCGACTGCTCGCTGAGGACATCGACGTCAAGACTGATCCAGCGAGTGAAATCGGCGGTCATCGCGAATCCATCGCGGGCATGCGTAATAGCGTCCTCGAACAGCCGCTCCCACGGGAGATTGCCGTGTTTCTCGTGGGCAAGTCGCCAGCCGTCGACGGCCCCGGGTACGGTCAGTGCCGAGGCGCTACCACGCTCGGGAATCTCGTCGTACCCCAGCTCCTCGTAGTAGCTGCGGGTTGCTTGTTGGCCAGCGGGGCCACTGGCGTTGATCCCCTCGACGTCATCGTCACCGTCAGCGATCAGCCAGAAGCCGTCGCCGCCCAATCCAGCCATGTGTGGGTAGACCACACAGAGCGTCGCGTTGGTCGCGATGGCCGCGTCGACTGCCGAGCCACCGTTCCGAAGGATGTCGGTGCCCGTACTGCTCGCAAGGTAGTGGGGACTCGTCACGAGTCCGTGCTGTGCTCTCGTCGGGGGGCGCCCGGTTCGCGTTTGATCATACATGAATTGTCTCTGGTACTGTTAGGTCATGGTCTCTTCGGCTATACAATCGTCCGCCCGGTACGGAGTGGCCTTGGTCGCAACACCATCCATCATGCGTCGACTGCCTGTTTCGGACTCCCGCGTCGACTCAGAACGAGGGCAAACACACACCCAAGAGCGGGGAACGCTGCCAGCGCGAGGAAGGTGCCGTCGACGGAGGTCACCGACAGCAGGTAGCCCGCGATGGCTGCTCCCGTCGCACCCACCCCGAACGACGTGAGGTACGTGTAGCCGTAGGAGAGCCCTCGTCCGTCCGGTGGGCTGTGATCGGCAATAGTCGCCTGATACAACGGTTGCAGGGCGAACAACAGGAATCCCAACAACGCGCTCACGATGAGCAGCGTCGTGACGCCGCCTCTCGCTGCTGGCACGAAGGCGATGGTAACAGCCACGAGGCTTCCGAAGACGACTGCCAGCCCGGTCGTCGACGGGATCCGATCCGACAGTTTGCCGCCGACGTACTGGCCAGCGATCCCGATAGTCAACAGGGCGACGTAGAGATACGACGAGAGCGTGAACTCCTCGGCCATCGGACTCCCGGGTTCGAACAGCTGAACGAAGTCGGTGACTGGCGGAAGGAACTGGTCGAACACTTCGGGGAGGAACGTCAACATCCCCCGGTAGAACAGCCCGTTCATCATCACGATGACCATCGCCAGGGCGAACCCTGCGGTAAACAGCGCGCGGCTACTCCCGATGAACTCCGACAGCGACATCGATTTCGACTCCTCGGTCCCACCGTCGACGCTGACGGCTGCGGTCTCGTCGAACTCGGTAGTCATGGCGTAGCCGATAGCGATCACTGCAGGGATCACCAACAGTCTGGTAACGATCCGCCAGTCGAAGGTGATCAACAGCAGTGCCGTAATCAGTGGGCCGAAGGCGATGCCGATGTTCCCTGCCATGCCGTGGTAGGCAAATGCGGAGCCCCGGTTTTCGACACTGGTTGAGATGAGTGCGAGCCCGGAGGGGTGATACACACTTGCGGCGATCCCCCACGCAGCCAGCGCAATGGCGATGGTCACGATCCCGTCGGCGAAGCTCAGCAGAGCGAAAGAAAGTCCCATTCCACCGAGACAGGTCAAGATGAGCGTTCGCGATCCGAACCGATCAGCGAGGATGCCACCGGGAAGCGCGCCGATGCCGAACAGCGCGTAGCCTATCGACACCACGCCGCCCAGTATCGCCGTCGACACTGGAAACTCCATGAGCCAAATAACGACCAAAATTGGTATCGAGAGCTCGTAGGTATGGACGATTGCATGGGATATTCCGGTGAATAAGACTACCGAGCGGGAGTTATCGTTCATCTTGTTGGATACAGTTGGAGATCAACCCGCAGTATTTAATATTTTTGGGCTATCGTTCGACCAGAGCTACTCGATCCAGGAGTGTTTCTCGGTGGCAAAGGATCTGGTGTCGTCCCACCCCGAGCGAAATCGGGTTTCGATCCGTTCTCGGAGGCGAACGGTTGCCTCAGTAATCCGTTGTCGCTGTTGGTCCGACAGCTCCGTAGGGAGCAGTACCGCGAGACAGCCATAGCAATCGTCCGCATCGTCGACTATCGGGGCGGCGACACAGCGGTGTGTGATCTCATCGGAGAGTGGGCCGACGATGTACCCCTGCTCGTCGAGGGAGTCGCCCATCGCACCCGTGTCGTTGGAGACTGACTCACCGTGGTCGATGGTCTCGTTCTGCGCCGAGATCGCCTGCCCCGGAAGCGACGTCGACCTCGGGATCGCTGTGCCGACGTCGACTGTGGTATCCGGAATATCGTGGGTGTCGACAACGACACAGTCGGAGCCGGCGGTTTCAACCAATAGAACGCTCGTCTCGAACTGATTGGCGAAGGCTGCAAGGAAGTCATGAGCAAACGTGTAGAGCCGAGAGTTAGACCGGGTCCGAAACCCAACGCGTAGTAGTTTCGGCGAGAGCTGGTAGCCGTCATCGGCTTTCCGAACGTAGCCGAGTTCCCGGAGTGTACTTAGGTGGTTGTGGATGATGCCCTTGCTCGTCTCCAGGTCCGCTGCGAGATCGGAGACACGTACCCTGTCCGTTCGGCTCAACTGTTCTATTATTGCAAACGTCTTGAGACTCGTTTTCACGGGCCGGTTCGCTTCGTAGGTCATGGTATCTCTTCGCACGGTGATTGGTATAATTATTGTGGGTCTCTCCTCACATCTGTGTTCTACACAGTAGAACAGTAGCACCACACCCACGAACCCTGTGAACTGCGCGACGCAACTATTCCGCGGTTCGTCCAGAAAAACAGGAGCTGATGGTTGATTCACCCAATCAACTCTTGAAACGAACCGTGTGGGCTGGCAGAAACCAGTTTCGAACAGCAGTCTGTTTGACAAATGTGTTTGCGAGGATAGAACACTACGATAATTCCAACGCGGATTACAGTTGATTCGACTGCTCTGCTTTCGACACAATTCGTTTGGCCATCTGATACATCTCTTGATCGATTATTTTGCCATCGATGGCGGCGACATCGTTTGAGGCCGTCGACTCGTAGTTGTCGACGATTCGGCGGGCCCGGTCGGCCTCCTCGGGGGTTGGCGAGAACACGCGGTTGACAGTCTCGATTTGGTCCGGATGGATGACGATTTTGCCGTCATAGCCGAGGGCGCTCTCAGCAGTACAGGCCTCCTGAAACCCTTGTGAATCGTGTGGGTCCGTATGTGGACCGCCGATAGCAAGCAACCCGGCGCTTGCGGCCGCCTGTGAGACCCGCGACAGCGGGTAGTGCCAGTAGTGTCCCGGATACTCCGCGGCACCGTGAGACGCACCGATAGAGGCCGCATAATCAGCCGGGCCAAAGATGAGCGCTTGGAGTCGCTCGGACGCATGGGCGATCTCCGTAATCGAGTCCATCCCCTCGGCCGTTTCGATCTGGGCGCTGAGTCCGATTGGGCCACTGTCAGCCCCCATGTTGGTCTCGACTGATGAGAGCAGTGTCGCAACCGTCTGGATGTCCGCTGGCCCGCTTACTTTTGGTACGATGAGCGTATCGATGGTCTCGCCGACAGCTTCGACGACCTCGATAATGTCGTTGTACCACCAGCGCGTGTCGGTCCCGTTGATCCGATAGCTGAGAACGTTGTCGGTCCACGAATGGGCCTCGACGATGTCGATGAGTTCCGACCGTGCCGACTGCTTTTCGCCGGGTGCCAGCGAATCTTCGAGATCGAGGAATATTTCGTCGGCCGCACTCCCCATGGCCTCCCCGACAAGTCGGGACTCGTTGCCCGGGATCCCCAACTGCGACCGCCGAAGCGTGTTTTCGTTCAACATATCCGCTGTAGAGATGGAAGGAAAATAAACGTACTGGCACCTGTGTGAGGATGAGTCCAATTCAGCGTGACCATCTTGGACACGGATTCCGAGTACCGATTTGTCGACCCTTCCTATGACGATATTAGAGTTGTCATAGATACCGTGCGATGAGTCGTCTTCGACTTCCACCCAACACTCTCCGTCGACCTGTTGTCGGCAATCTACGTCGGAAGCTACCGGACACTGTCCCCACCACGTCACAATCATTTTTAAACACCTAGTCCAACCCATAGACAATGGATACGACACCGAACGCTGCGTCCGGTCGAACCGGAAAAGTAGCACGTCTTCTCAGCGACGATACCATTGCAGAGGTCGGGGATGAGTTAGTAGAGCGGTGGACAGCCGAAGCCAACCGTATGAGTCTCCGCGACCTCGCGGACTACTTCAACAGGCAGTTGCTCGAAGCACGGCTCGACCAGCAGCGAATCGACGTGCTTCCCGGAGAAATCGAGAACATGTATCGCTTGCTTACTGACGACGAGGTGACCAGCGGAACGCGGATTCAAGTGAAAAACCGACTGGGTGAATATGGGGTCGATACCGAGACTCTGGAGTCGGATTTCGTCAGTCGACAGGCGATCCACACCTATCTAACGAAACACCGCCAGGAGAGCTACGACGAACCCGATCCCGATGAGATCGTCGACCGGCGGCTCGAAGAACTCCAACGACTCAACAGTCGACAGCAAGCCGTAACCGAACAGACGGTGTCGACACTCCAAAACAGGGACCGTCTCGATCTGGGAGAGTTTCAGGTGCTGTCTTCGGTTCAGATCCAGTGTACTGACTGTGGTCGACAGTTCGATCTGCCAACCTTGGTCGACCGTGGTCGCTGTCAGTGCGACACCTCCTGAGACACACAACAGCTGTCTGAAAACGTAGCTGTGAGTCTCACGAGTAGAGTATGAAATAGGTATGACAGCCATAGAGACGTCATAATAGCGGACAGTAAACCAACCTTTTAATAAATTCATCCTGTAGGTGTTGAAGAATGAGTCACACACGTCCCGATCAACAGGCTACTCAGATCGAGATCACCAACATCGGTGGGATCGATCAGTCATCGCTGACTCTGCACTCCGGTGTGAACGTTCTCGCTGGCAAAAACGCGACGAACCGGACTTCGTTTCTGCAGGCGCTCATGGCCGTCTGCGGAAGCGAGCAGGCGACACTCAAGGCGGATGCCGATCAGGGACAGGTCACACTTTCGAGCGGAGACCAGCAGTACACACGCACGATCAGCCGACGAAACGGTGTGGTTTCGTACGACGGAGAGCCGTATCTCGACGATCCGATTCTCGCCGACCTGTTTGCCTTCCTGCTTGAGGACAACGAGGCTCGTCAGGCGGTCGCACGCGGGGATAACCTCCGCGAAATACTGATGCGACCGGTCGACACGGCGGCAATCGAGCGGGAGATCGAGGAGCGCCAGTCCGAGCGTGAAGAGATCGACACACAGCTACAGCGGCTCGATTCGCTCGAAGAACAGCTCCCGACGCTGGAGGCCGACCGGGACGCACTCGAAGACGAGATCGCCGAGAAGAAATCCGAGTTGGCTGCAAAGAACAGTCAAATCGAATCGCTGGATACCACCGTCGACGAGACCCGCGAACAGAAGGACGCATACGAATCGAAGCTCGATGCACTGAGTCAGGCACGGCAGGAGCGCCAGCGGATCGAGAGGCGGATCGACTCCGAACGGGAGAGTATCGAGAGTCTCCGAACTGATCGAAATGAGATCGCCGAACAGGTAGCCGAGTACGACGCAGTCCCTGAGTCACGGATCTCGGAGATCGACGGGGAAGTTCAGCATCTCCGCGGACAGATTCAGCAGATCAATTCGACTGTCAGTGATCTGCAGTCCGTTATCCAGTTCAACGAGGAGTTCCTTGCGGAAGACCAGCCGTCATCTCTCCAGACCTTGGATGATGATCCTGAATCGTCTGGGAGTGAGATCACCGAGCAACTGGTGAGTGATTCGACCGAGGTCACCTGCTGGACCTGCGGCAGTAACGTTGAGACGACACAGATCGACTCGACGCTCGACGAACTCCGGGCGATACGGAACGACAAGATGGACCAGCGACAGACGTTCCAAGACCAAGTCGACGAGTTGGAAGCCGAGAAATCATCACTTGAACAGGCACAACAGACCCATGATCGACTTCAGCAGCAACTTGCAGACGTCGAGAGAGAAATCGATGATCGCACAGCGAAACTAGACGGCCTCGAAGCACAGCAAGCCGACATACAGACGCGGATTGACACACTCGAATCCGAGGTCGACGCTTTCGAGAACGTCGAACAAAGCGAGATACTCGACCTTCAAAAGGAGACGAGTCGGATCGAAGTCGAAATCGAGCAGCTTACGGCTGATCTCGAGAGCATCGAGGCCGAAATTTCCGACATCGAATCGCAACTCGACGACCGCGACCATCTCGAAGCCCAGCGAGAGCAGCTCAGTTCGGAGCTTGCAGGGCTCAGAACGAAGATCGAGGATCTTCAAACCGACGCCGTCGACGAGTTCAACTCCCATATGGATTCCCTCTTGGATCGACTCGGCTACGACAACCTCGAACGGATCTGGATCGAACGCACCGAAAAGGAAGTACGAGAGGGTCGACGCAAGATCAGCAAAGACCAGTTCGAGCTACACGTGGTCCGCAGCACTGACTCGGGGACGGTCTACGAGGACGTGGTCGACCATCTCAGCGAAAGTGAGCGGGAACTCACCGGCCTCGTGTTCGCGTTAGCTGGCTATCTCGTTCACGAGGTGTACGACCACGTTCCGTTCATGCTGCTGGACTCCGTGGAGGCCATCGACGCCGACCGTATCGCACGGCTCGTCGACTACCTCGGTGGCTACTCCGACTACCTCGTCGTTGCACTGCTGGAAGAAGACGCACGAGCGCTCGACGACAGCTACCCCCGAATCGAATCGATCTAACACCACTACTCGGTACTGTCGGCGATAGAACGACAAGTTCCTATTCGGGGTCGGCGGTGACCCCGCCAAACCAAATTCGGTATTGCCGAATAATATAGCAGTATTAATAATGTGAGATTCGAGCTTTATTTAAACGTGCAGAGAGAGGCGTCCGGTATGGATTGTTTCGGTTCGCAAATACCGAACACAGTTTCGAGGCGCTGCCGATTTTCAGTTTTCGGACTCTCGGAGCGTGTTCTGGATCTGGGTTGCCGAACTGATGACAAGTCCGGGAAGGTCTTGCTGAAATCGTTTGCCCGAGAGACTCTCCGTGTCAGTTAGCACATAGATTGCGCCTCGAACGGAGCCATCGGGAGCTTCAACGGCTGCCGCGATCCCTCGCATATCGGGATACCACTCCTCGCGGTCGACTGCGAGACCACGTGCGGTGACGGTTTGTAGCTCGGCATCCAGTTCTGCCCGGCTCGAATAGGACTGTTCGGTTCCGGCGTCGAACGCGTGGTCCGCAAGCAGGTCCTCACGGCGGGCCTCCGGCAGCGCCGCGAGAATCGCCTTCCCGGCGGCTGTGTGGAGCGGCAACTGGTCGCCAGCACCGACTCGCGGTGTCCCGGTGTTCGGACCGAGGCGATGATGGAGACAGATGACGCTGTCGGCTTCAAGCACGACGATCCCGGCCGAACAGTTTGCGGCAGTCGACAGCTGTACGACCTCGTCGATCCCAGCAGTATAAATCGGGTACTGCTGGCGTGCATATGATCCAATGTGCAGGAACCGAAGACTGACACGGTACTCGTGGTCGTCTTTGACGACGAAGCCGAGGCCGGTCAGCGTCTCCAGATGGTTGTGGACCGAGCTTTTCGACCGACCGAGCGCCTCGGCAACCGCAGTGACACCACCGCCATCGAGGTCGATGAGCGTCTCGAGTATCCGAACACTCGTCTGTGTCGCCGCCACCGGGAGATCTGAGCCGTCTACCATACAAAGAGGTCCCGACAACTGCATATAAATTTGTTCACTAATAGCGAATCAGGAGCTATCGAGAGCCTACCACTCGGCGATACTCCCGTCGTCGTGGTACCAGATCGGGTTCTGCCAGTTGATTTGGGACTGGGCCTGCTCCCGGACAACTGCTTCGTCGACTTCGATTCCCAGACCGGGGCCCTCCGGGGGAGTGACGTAGCCATCGGCGAACTCGAAAACCCCAGGTTCGTCGAGATAGTCCAGTAGCTCGTTGTCGGCTGGCTGGTCGATATCGAGGCTCTGGGCCTGAACGATGCTGTTCGGTGTCACCATATCCAGTTGGATACAGGCTGCAAAGGAGATCGGTCCGAGCGGACAGTGCAGTGACAGCAGGATATCAGCACTCTCGGCACTGCTCGCGATCTTCCGGACCTCAGAGATGCCGCCCGCATGTGAGGGCGACGGCTGGATGATGTCGACCACGCCGTCCTCGATCAGGGGTGCGAAATCCCACCGCGAGTAGAGCCGCTGGCCGATAGCCAGCGGAACCTTCGTGCTGGAGGCAATGTCACCGAGGGCGTCTGCGTGCTCCGGCAGCACGGGCTCCTCATAGAACATTGGATCGTACTGATCGAGTTCGGCGGCCACCCAGTCGGCCATCGCTTTCGTTACTCGGCCGCGGAAGTCGACGCCGATATCGATCTCGTCGCCAACTCGCTGTCGGACTGCTGCCAGTCGGTCACGGGCGTGGTGGACTGCCGCCGGTGAGTCGATCCGCCGGAACTGCGAGACCGCCGAGAGCTTCAGCGTTCGGTAGCCGTTGTCGACCGCGGCTTCGGCCGCGTCGGCGATCTCTTCTGGCGTGTCGCCGCCGATCCACTGATAGACCCGAATCCGGTCGCGGGCCCGCCCGCCGAGCAGTTCGTACACCGGCGCGTCGTACCGTTTGCCCTTGATATCCCAGAGTGCCTGATCGATGCCGCCGATTGCGCTCATCAAAACCGGCCCGCCACGGAAATGTCGCCCCCGGTACATCGCCTGCCAGTGGCGTTCGATCTCCATGGGGTTGTTGCCGATTAGATAGTTGTCGAGGATCTCCTCGACAGCAGCGCGAGTGGTCTTGGCATGGCCCTCAACGATGGGTTCGCCCCAGCCGCAGAGTCCCGTGTCTGTCTCCAGTTTGAGAAACAGCCACCGTGGGGGCACGGCAAACAGTTCGTAGCCTGTGATTTCCATACGCCGACAACGAAGCTATCGACGAAATAGGTTGTGCTGACCGAGAGTCGACTACTGTCGGTTGCCCGCCGACAGCGAGCGATCACGTCGGGTGTGTGGCGGTCAGGTGAGGCCTACAGGGATCCGTCAAGTGAGGCCTACAGGGATCCGTCAAGTGAGGCCTACAGGGATCCGTCAAGTGAGGCCTACAGGGATCCGTCAAGTGAGACCTACAGGGATCCGTCAAGTGAGACCTACAGGGATCCGTCAAGTGAGGCCTACAGGGGTTCGTGTGATGGGGGTGCCTCTGTCTGGATCACAGGTCGACTGGCGTCGTGGTCTTGGTCTATTTGTCGCGGAGGCGGTTGAGCGTCTCGACGCGGTCGTCCCAGACATCGAACATCGCCTGATAGGCGTCGTGGTAGAACTCGTACCACTCGTCGTATTTGGGTACTTTCTCCGGGTCAGGTTCGAACCGATCCGTGGTCCGAACGGTCCGGTCGACCGCCGCTTCGAGGTCGTCGTACTCGCCGAGGGCGACGCCGGTCAGCAGAGCCGCACCTTTCGCACCGAGTTCGTCGCCCTCCGGGAGGACAATGGGCGCGTCAAGGCAATCGGAGAACATCTGACACCAAAAGTCGGAGCGGGAGCCGCCGCCAGCGATCATGATCCGGTCGGACTCTACTTGGATGTGTTCGAACGAATCACGCATCGCCAAGGCGACGCCCTCGTAGATCGCCCGCATCATGTGTTTCTGGCCGTGTTCCGGCGACAGCCCGATGAACTGGGCGCGGGCACTCGTCTTGAGGAACGGGTTTCGCTCTCCCGAGGAGCTGAGATACGGATGGTACAGCAGTCCCTCGGAGCCGACCGGGAGCTCCTCAATCTCGCTCTCGACGTCAGCGAACTCCCGGTTGTTGGCGATGTTCTCGTAGGACCAGTCGATGTTGGGTGTGCCCGCCATCGATGCCATCGACCGGAGATAAAACTCTTCGTCGACCGCGAGCGTAAAGCCCCGACCCAGTAGCTCTTCGGGTGGCTCGGTCAGCACGGTCTGGTTCAGCGAGGTCGTCCCCACAATGGAGGAACTCTCGCCGGGCTGGACCGCGCCGCTGCCGATGGCGTTGGCCGGGATGTCGAAGACGCCCGAAATCACGGGGGTCCCCTCGGGGAGCCCGGTCTCGACTGCGGCATCGCCAGTCACATCGCCGATGATCTCGGTCGGCGGCGCGAGCCGCGGCAGCAGGTCGTCGACACCATCGAAGTCGATCAACTCTTGCACCTCCTCGGAGTACTCCCGCGTTTCGATGTCGAGAAACGGCAACGTCGCGTCGCTATAGTCCATCGTTCGCTCGCCGGTGAGTTTGAACTTTAGCCAGTCCTTGCAGTAAAAGACCGTCTCGGCTTCCTCAAGGGTTTCGGGCTCGTTTTCGACCAGCCACTGCATGATCGGCAGGGTCACACCGGGGAAGATGTCGGTGCCGGTGGCCTCCCGGATCACGTCGGCCTTCCCGTTGTCGACCCAGTCGTCGACGATTTCGGAGGCGCGACCGTCCGACCAGAGGATTGCATCCCGAACTGGATCGCCCTCCTCGTCGATGAGCCAACAGCCGTCACCTTGGCCGGTGATCCCGATGCCGAGGATCTCGTGGTCGTCCTCGATATCCTCGACGACCTCGCTGATGACGGTGGCCGTCTTCTTCCAGTTGGTGGTCATGTTCTGTACTTGCCACCCGGACTGGGGCGTTTCCACTGGGTTTTCGATTGTTGCGATCTCGATCTGCTCGCCATCGAGATTGAATGCTGCGGCTTTCAGGTTAGAGGTGCCTGCGTCGACACCGATGAGTACTCGGCTCATGCGCAACTAGCAATGAACAACCCTGATATATAATTATATGTGGTTACTGTCTACTGGACATCAATTTTTGAATTGTTATTCGTTCAGTAGGTAGTCGACTGCTCTCGCAGCGATCATGACAGATAAAGACTGCATAGATTAATCATCCCCCTCCTCAAATGGGCATGTACGGACCATGACAGACCAATCTGCCCAGCGGGTAGTCAGTGAGTTTGGCCAACGAATGCTTGCGGACGGACTCACGAAAGGTACCGGCGGCAACGTGAGCGTCAAAACCGACGACGGTAACGTCGCGATCAGTCCTTCGGGAATGGCCTACGACGAGATCGAACCCGACGACGTCCCAATCGTCGACGTCGACGGCACCCAAATCTCGGGCGACCGGAAACCCTCCAGCGAGTTCCGGATGCACACCGACATCCTTCGGGAGCGCGAGGACGTCGGTGCGGTCGTCCACAACCACTCGCCGTACGCCAGCACCTTCGCCAGCATCGGTGAGGCGGTCGGCCCCTCCCACTACCTCATCGCCTTCATCGGCGACGAGATCCCGGTCGCACCGTACGAAACCTATGGGACTGCCGAACTCGCCGAAGTTGCCCTCGAAACATTGGGCGACGAGTACAACGCCTGCCTCCTCGAAAACCACGGCGTGCTTGCGACGGGACCCACCGCGGAGGCGGCCTACGAAGTCGCGCTGATGGTCGAGTACTGTGCCCGCGTCCACTACTACGCACTCTCTATCGGCGTGCCAAGTTTGCTCGACGATGCGGAGATCGACACCTTGCTTGACCGGTTTGCGAACTACGGACAGAGCCAGTCGACTGACGACGAGGGAGCCGAGCCGGATACCGGTGTGAGCGTGTCGACCGACCGACTCACCGACCTACAATCCAACCGCGAGGCCGTCAGCGAGTTCGGTCGAAAGATGCTCCACCAAGGCCTGACCGAGGGCACTGGCGGCAACATCAGCTCCCAGAACGGTGATCTCGTGGCGATCACCCCATCGGGGATGCCATACGACGAGATCACCGCCGAGGACGTCTCGGTCGTCGACCTCCATGGCGAGCACATCGCTGGCAAGCGCAAGCCATCCAGCGAGTTTCGGATGCACACCGACATCCTCCGGGAGCGCGACGATGTCGGCGCAGTGGTCCACAACCACTCGCCGTACGCCAGCGCCTTCGCCAGTCTCAACGAACCCATCGAGGCCTCCCACTACCTGATTGCCTTCGCGGGCGATCAGATCCCGGTCGCACCCTACGAGACCTATGGGACGGCCGAACTCGCCGAAGTCGCCCTCGAAACCCTCGGCGACGAGTACAACGCCTGCCTCCTCGAAAACCACGGCGTCCTCGCGACCGGCGAGACTGTCGACGAAGCCTTCGAGGTCGCGCTGATGGTCGAATACTGCGCCCGCATCCACTATCAGGCCCGCAACATCGGCGAACCGAACCTCCTGCCCAATGAGGAGATCGACACGCTGCTCGACCGCTTCGCGGACTACGGGCAAGACCACTGAACGAACCACACACCCATCGCAACAACGCGTTGACCGGCAATCTGTGGGTTCCTCTCAGCCGCGGCTCTCGTCGCGAGTCGACACCGATCCTGTTGCAGTGCCGCAACAATTATGATGACACTCTCTAACCTCGAATGTACATGACTCACTCAGTCGTCGTTATCGGCGGCGGAGCGACCGGTACGGGCACCGCCCGCGACCTTGCGATGCGGGGGTTCGACGTAACGCTCGTCGAGCGCGGGAACCTCACCGAGGGCACCACCGGTCGCACCCACGGCCACCTCCACAGCGGGGGTCGCTACGCCGTCAGCGATCAGGAAAGCGCGGTCGACTGTATGGAAGAAAATAGGGTTCTCCACCGGATCGCCGGCCACTGTATCGAAGACACCGGTGGTCTCTTTGTCCAACTCGAAGGCGACTCCGACGAGTATTTCCAGCAGAAACTGGAGGGCTGTGCGGAGTGCGACATTCCGACCGAGGTTATTTCGGGTGAGGAAGCCCGCAGACAGGAGCCACACCTCACAAAACGTGTCAAGCGTGCCATCCGCGTGCCCGACGGAGCCATCGACCCTTTCCGTCTCTGTGTGGCCAACGCCGCCGACGCCGTCGACCACGGCGCACGGGTCGAAACCCACGCCGAAGTGGTCGACCTCGTCGTCGAAGACGGCCGGGTCACCGGCGTCGAAATTGAGCGGCAGGGTCCGAACTACCTCGGGGAGGGCAGCGAGGGCCAGCGAGAGACCATCGCGGCCGACTACGTCCTCAGCGCGACCGGCGCGTGGGCGAGCCAGATCGCCGAAATGGCGGATGTCGACCTCGAAATGGCGATCTCGAAGGGCGCGATGGTCGTCACCAACGTCCGGCAGATCGACACCGTGATCAACCGCTGTCTGCCCAAGGGAGAGGGCGATACGATCATCCCGCACGAAACCACCGTCCTGCTCGGGGCGAACGACGACCCGGTCGACGATCCCGATGACTATCCCGAAGAACAGTGGGAGGTCGACCTGATGATCGACCTCGCAAGCGAGATGGTGCCGATCACCGCCGAGGCCCGCATGATCCGGGCCTACTGGGGCGTCAGACCGCTGTACGACCCCGATCCCGAGTCGACCAAAGAATCCGGCGACGTAACCCGGAACTACTTCGTCCTCGATCACGCCGACCGCGACGGTATCGAGGGATTCAGCTCGATTGTTGGCGGCAAACTCACGACCTACCGGGAGATGGCCGAATCCGCGACTGACCACGTCTGTGAGGTGTTGGGTGTCGACGCCGAGTGTCGAACCCACGAAGAACCACTCCCGGGAAGTAGCGATATCTCGGTGCTCGAAGACCAGATGGACGATTTCGGGCTTCGGTCACCGATTGCCCGCCGAAGCAAACAGCGTCTCGGCGACCGTGCAGAGGAAGTCCTCGATACCGATGGACCGAACCCCACCGTTTGCGAGTGCGAAGCCGTCACCCGCGCGGAGATCCAGGACGCCATCGACGGCGTGGGCGCGGACCCCAACGGGATTCGGCTTCGGACCCGCGCCTCGATGGGTAACTGTCAGGGCGGGCTCTGTTCGCACCGGATCAGTGCGGAGATCTATCCGAAACACGACGCGGTCGACGCCCGCGACGCCCTCGACGAACTGTATCAAGAGCGCTGGAAAGGCCAGCGCCACACGCTGTGGGGTCGACAACTCTCTCAAGCGATGCTCAATCATCTGTTACACGCAACGACGATGAACCACGACGCCGACCCCGCGGTCGGTGGCCCGAGCGTCGACTACGACGCCTTCGACAGTGGTCGCACCGAACCGATCAGGGAGGAGAGCCATGGCCATTGAAAGCGAGGTGCTGGTCGTCGGTGGTGGCCTCGCCGGGATCACGAGCGCGATTGCGGCCGCCCGCGAGGGAGCCGACGTACGGCTGGTCTGTCACAAGCGAACCTCGCTCCGACAGGCCTCGGGGCTGGTCGACGGACTGGGCTACGTGCCCGCCCGCAGCGAGCCACGCGAGGCCGACGCGATCACCCAACGACGGAAGGATTTCCGAACCGTGCGGTCGACTCGCGGCGAGTATACGGGGCCACTCGTCAGCCCGTTTGATGGTTTCGACGAGCTTCCGGAGTCCCACCCCTACTCGATTCTCGGCCCCGAGGCACTCCGCGATGGGCTGGCGCTGTTCGACGAGATGACCGGCGACATGTATCTCGGAGACCACACCGAGCGAAACGCGCTCGTTCCGACCTTCGGCGGGACGATCAAACCCACTGCCCGCTATCCCCGCGCGGTCGAAGCCGGGCTGGCCAGCGATAGTCGACCGATGGCTATCGTTGGCTTTCGCTCGCTCACTGATTTCGACGCCGGGATGGTTGCCGACAGCCTCGAACGGGCCGACGTTCCTTTCGAGGTGACTGGCGCTGAGATCGCCTTCGCTGAGTCGTTCCCCGCCGACGCCAAGGTAACTCGACTCGCCAAGGCTCTGGATCACGACGAGCGGATCGATGGGATACCGGCTCGACAGGCACTCGTTGAGGCCGTCGAGCCGCATATCGGTGATGCCGAGCGCGTCGGCTTTCCCGCGCTGCTCGGCGACGATCACACCGCCGAGGTGCGGGCTGATCTCGGCGACCGATTGGGCGTCGACGTCTTTGAGATCCCGATGGGACCGCCGAGCCTGCTCGGACTCCGGCTCGAAGATCAACTGTACGATGCACTCGACGCCGAAGGCGTCCGGTTCGTCACGGGTAACCCAGTGGTCGGCTACGAGACGCGGGCGGATGATCCCAACTGCATCGAGTCGGTCTGGGTCGACCACAAGGGACGAGAGGTACCCTACAGCGCCGAGCAGTTCGTGTTGGCGACCGGCGGCTTGGTCGGTAAGGGACTCGACTCCGACCGAAACCGGGTTCGTGAGCCGGTGTTCGACTGCCATATTCCACAGCCGGACAATCGGTATGACTGGTTCGTCGACGACGCCTTCGGCGATCACGCCTACGCGCGGTTCGGCGTGCGACCCAACCCGTCGATGCAACCCCTTGATGCCAATGGCGAGCCGGAGTTTGCGAACCTCTATGCGGCTGGGTCGGTCGTCGGCGGTGCGGATATCGCCCGCGAGAAATCCGCTAGCGGTGTCTCGCTGGCTACCGCTGTCGTCGCCGGGCGGATGGCTGCCGATCCAAGCACAGAAACGCCGACCTCTCAGTAGCGACGACAGCTGTCGACGGACGAGTATCGAGTCGACTGACAACTTTTATGTTCTGATTATAGAGAAAATACGAACACTTATACTACATTGAAATAATCTACAACTTGCATGGTAGAATCTATCCCGCTGGCGACAGCAACGCAACTCATCGAAGCAACCCAAGCGAAGGCTGAGGAGATCGACAACCCGATGGTTATCGCAGTAGCCAACAGCGAGGGCAACCTCATCGCTCAACATCGAATGGACGGCGCGTGGCTCGCGTCGGTCAACATCTCGAAAAACAAGGCCTACACCTCGGCCGCGCTGGATATGCCAACTCACGAACTCGCCGAACCGAGCGAGCCCGGCAACTCACTGTACGGTCTCGATACCCGCGACGAGGGCCGAATGGTCGTCTTCGGCGGCGGCTATCCGCTCGAAGCCGACGGTGAGATTGTCGGCACTATTGGGGTCTCCGGCGGCGCAGTCTCCCAAGATCAGGAAGTCGCCGAGGCTGGCGTCGACAAATGGAACCAGCTTGTCGAAGACGGTGCTGTCGACGTCCAACAGGACTGAACCCGGAACTCCTCCCGTGTCGACTATTTTTTACGGAGAATCAAGGAGAAAGCCTCGCCGTTCACGGCGGGGAGGATGTCAAAGTGCCCGGTTCAGGTCTGCGCCCGGTTTAGCACAGTGCCCGGTATAGCGCACGACTTAGAAGTCGCCGTGCTCGTTGGCCGGCCACATGTAGGTCATGCCCGAACTCTCGGAGTCCCACGGCGTCTCGGTCGGGGTCTGGGTGTCCTCTCGGCCCTGAACCTCGTTCACGATGGCTTCGACGACCGCCTCGTCGACGTCGTTCTGTTCGGCGACTGCCTGTGTCCAATCATCAATCGATGCTGCTGCGTCGAGTTTGGGTAGGTTGACGAACATACTCAACTACAGCTTTGAGCCGGGTATAAATAAATATTTTGCACATGCAAAATAGTGTAAATTAACCCCATGAACGATCATCCACGACACCGAAGGCGCAGTCGACAGCCAGCATGCCGACCAACGAGGCTGAGACAGGCGGTAGGTTTAGGCAACGGGCCGAGAATGTAGGTGTATGGTATCCGTTACCGTCTGGAACGAGTATCTCGAAGAGCGAACGAACGACGAGGTTGCATCTGTGTATCCGGATGGGATTCACGAGACTCTTGCATCTGGACTCCGCGAGCGCGGCCACGACGTGCGGACAGCGACCCTCGACGAACCGGACCACGGACTGACAGAGGAGGTTCTCGACGACACCGATGTTCTGGTCTGGTGGGAACACCGCGCCCACGAGGACGTCGACGACGAAATCGTTGAACGCGTCTGCGACCGTATCTACGACGGAATGGGGTTCGTCCCGCTTCACTCGGCGCATTTCTCGAAGGTTTTCAAGCGACTGATGGGGACGCCCTGCTCGTTGACTTACCGCGAATCCAGAGAGCGCGAGCGAGTGTGGACCGTCGACCCGAGCCATCCGATTACGGCGGGGCTTGAGGAGTCGTTCGTGATCCCCGAAACCGAGATGTACGGCGAGCCGTTCTCCGTTCCCGAACCCGACCAACTCGTGTTTGTCTCGTGGTTTGAGGGTGGTGAAGTGTTCCGGTCGGGTTGCTGTTACCAGCGCGGCACTGGTCGGATCTTCTACTTCCGACCGGGCCACGAGACGTATCCGGTCTACCACGAACCCGTGGTGCTCGATGTGATCGACAACGCTGTCCGCTGGGCAGTCCCACAGACGGACCGAACTGTCTCGAACGACAACGTGGCAGTCGACTCTCTCGAGTAGCGTCACGTCTGACGGGTTGTTCGCAATAACCGAATGGATGTCTATTCGAGGATTCGATTCGTCACCAACAGACCTCTTTTGGATGGTCATCCACTAGAGATGATTCCGGATAGCGGGCCATCAATAGCATAACTAGGATTCTGAAACGTAGGTTACTGCGTTCTTCTGTTCGGTATTACCGAACAACTGTGGCGAACTATCAACCTGTTCGGAGTCTACTGTTGTTTCGATGTTACCCGGTAACATGTCGACTCATCGTTCGCCGAGAGGTCGACTTTGTCTGCCCGGTCTTATCTATGACATAGATGTGTATGTCATAGTGATGAGTGTCTTCGATCAGGATGAATTAAAACGAACTAAATCTATTTTGGTCTCGGCGAGATCGGCTTTGGAGAGTACATACCCTCATAACTGGTTGTGAGAGATCTTGTGGGAATCAATACACAGTTACTCAACGGTCATCCCGTAGCCTCACTCTTCGGGCTCTGTTAGTGCCCCTCGTTCATTATAGGGAAATACAGAACTCTGATTTGGTCGACGAAGGGAACGTTATCCACTACAAACGAGGCCTAGGTTGTCGACTTTACGTTACAATCATATGTCTGTAATACTTAATTCGTCGAATGTTCTTCGAAGAGAACACGTTCAGCTGTGCTGAACAGAAACCTTCGAGAGTAGATCTGGCAGAGACTACTCCTTACAATACCCATATTATCGATGTTAATATCGGTAAAGAAGCCGTTCATCACCAATGAACACTACACGTACCTACTCTTTCGTCGGTGGTTGCGCTGGATTTCCTAATCGGTTTTTCGCACTGATAAGAAGGCCAGGATTGTTTTGATGAAGTTGTTTTCCAGTCAACGACTCGCTATCTCCTGCAACAAAGAGTCCACCAATAAGTCGATCGTTCTTGCCCGTAATGGCTATACCGATAGCACGAACATTATCGTGAAATTCATTCTCCTCAAAGGCTACACGGTGATTTTTGATTGTTTCGAGCGTATCAATCAACTCTTCTCGATTTGTTATTGTCTTTTCGGTGAACAAGTCTGTGCCGTGTTGATCAAGAATTTGTTCCGTCTCCTTGCGTGGGATTTCTGCCAACATGGCTTTGCCAACAGCGGTTGCATGCAGAGGTATCTCTTCGCCTTCTTCAATTACAACCGAATCAAGGTCTTTTCCAGCCCGACTGTAGAGACAGTATCCGAGACCATGTTCTTCGACAACAAGTCCAGCATTGAGACCGGTAGAAGATGAGAGACGATCTACTTCGCTGCGAGCACATTTGTATAGTTCCTTGCGTGAACGGAGACACGTTCCCAACTGAAAGAGCTGCATACTGACTCGCGACCCAGACTCGTCACGGACAACGTATCCGAGCTGTTCGAGTGTCTTCAAATGATTGTGTACGGAACTCTTGGCCATATCGAGATGTGATGATAGTTCGGAGACCCCAGCTCCGTCACGTTCGACAAGACCTTCGAGAACACGGAAACTGGTAGCCGTCGACTTAATGGGTGTATCAGAGTAGGCATATCACTGTCAAAGGTAGCCCCCTAATTAACTCTTGTTCGGAGTGACTGAACGACGATAGCCGCTCAAAGAATCCGATCACGGATAACTCGATAGGGATTGAGTGGAACTGGCAGGGAGTCAGACCAACTCACGTTTAAAAGCTGTTCACTGTTTCCGAACGAGAGACTCCTCTCACCATTCAGCAACGCTCCCGTCATTATGGTACCAGACTGGATTCTCCCAATCGAGTGTAGGCTCTTGTCGATTTGTAACGTACTCCTCATCGATTTCAATACCGAGACCCGGTGCGTCGGGGGGACGAATGAACCCATCACTGTACTGGAAGACATCTTGATCCTTGAGATAAGCCAAATGTTCGTTGTTCTCTGGGGCATGAATCTCGTGATACTGTGCTTGGAGGATGGCGTTGGGGATAACAGTATCAAGCTGGACGCACGCTGCAAGGGCAATCGGCCCCACTGGGCAGTGCGGTACCAATGCCACGTCCTGGGTTTCGGCGTGGGCTGCAATCTTTCGGACTTCGCTGATACCGCCAGCGTGTGACGGGTTTGGTTGAATAACGTCGACGAGGCCTTCCGAGAGGATTTCCTCGAAATCCCAGCGTGAATAGAGTCGTTCACCCGATGCGAGTGGCGTACGAGTGTGAGGACGCACTTCTGAGAGCAGTTCGATATTGTCTGGGAGGACAGGTTCTTCGTAGAACATTGCACCGTACTCGTCGAGTTCCGCTGCCAGCCATCGGACCATCGCTTTGGAAACTCGACCACGGAAGTCGACACCAAGATCGATATCCTCGCCAATGACATCACGAACAGCCCCGACACGGCGTTTGGCTTCCATGATGGTAGACGGAGAATCAAGTCTTCGCAGAGACGACACAGCAGCCATTTTGAGTGCCCTGTATCCGTGGTCGACTGCTATCTGTGCTGCTGCGGCGACTTCTTCGGGTGTGTCGCCACCCACCCATTGGTAAACCGGAATTCTGTCCCGAGCACGTCCGCCGAGCAGTTCGTAGACTGGCGCATCGTACTGCTTGCCTTTGATATCCCACAGGGCCTGATCGATACCGGCAATAGCGCTCATAAGAATGGGGCCGCCCCGGACGTGGCGAGCACGATACATGGCCTGCCAGTGACGTTCGATTTCGGTGGCATCTTGACCGACAAGATAGTTATCGAGAATCTCTCTGACGGCACTCATCGTGGTCTGGGCATGGTTTTCTATAATCGGCTCACCCCAGCCTTCAGTACCGTCCTCAGTGACGAGTTTTAAAAATACCCACCGTGGGGGGACCAAGTACAGTTCGTAATCTGTGATTTCCATATCATCCGGTGTTTGTTCTATCATATAGGTATTCCCTCTAATTTAGAGTCGAACAATAGGCCTCTGTGAATCAATAGAATTCGCCTCGTCGTGTCACGGAAAATCAGAGAAAGAACCGAGAGACAACAAACCCGACGAGTCAGAAATCAGCTGTTTTGGCCGTAGCCCTTGAACTTCTCTTGAAGATGGTCGACTTCCTCGTTAGGTAGCAGGTCCGGTTCGCCGATGGACCGTGCCTGATAATGGATGCGGGCGCAGTACTCAACCATCTCGGCCGTCTCTAGGGCGTCCGAAAGCGAGTCACCAAGCGCGAGGACACCGTGGTTTGCAAGCAGGCAGGCGTTATACTCGTCGCCAAGTGCTTCGACTGCTCGCTGACCGAGCGCTTCGGTCCCGTAGGTTTCGTAACCGGCGACGGGGATCTTGTCGCCGATAAAGGCGATGAGGTAATGGGAGGCCTCAACCGGTTCGTTGAGACTAGCGAACGTGCTGGCGTATGGTGAGTGGGTGTGGACCATCCCGCCGACGTCGTCGCGGGCCTCGTAGACGAGTCGGTGCATCGTATCCTCGTTGGACGGCTTCTCGCCCTCGTGGACGACGTTGCCGTCGAGGTCGATGATCGGCACCTCTTCGGGGTCGATCTCTGGATATGGCATCCCCGAGGGACTGATGGCGATGTTGCCCTCCGCGGTCCGGCTGCTGACGTTGCCGCCGGTGCTCTTTGTCAACCCCTTCTCGAGCATCTCTCGGCCGTAGGTACAGACGGTCTCTCTTGCGTCGCGGTTCGGTAGGTCGGGTTGGTTCTGTGAAGTCATGGTGGATCTCAGTTGTCGGCTGTAAGTCCAAAGTCGTCGACAACGCTTTTGTCGGCAACGTGGGTCGGTTCACGACCGTTGAGCAACGCATCGATATCGTCGACGATCATCTTCGAATGGCGGTCGACCACCTCGTTTGCGGCCCCGGCCAGATGCGGCGTTGTGACGACTCGGTCAAGGTCGAGCAGTGGGTGGTCATCGGGTAGCGGTTCCTTATCGTACACGTCAAGGGCGGCTCCTTGGAGTTCGTCGTTTTGCAGAGCCTTGACCAACGCGTCTTGGTCGATGAGAGCCCCGCGGGCCGTATTGATGAAGAAGGCGCTGTCTTTCATCGCGGCGAACTCCTCGGTGCCGAACAGGCCTCGCGTGCTGTCGGTCACTGGGGCATGGACGGTAACGACGTCACTCTTTTCGAGTAGTTCGTCGAGATCTCCTTTCGTCACGTCGTGGTCAGCCATCTCGTCGGCGTCAATGTAGGGGTCATAGCCTAGCAGGTCCACGCCAAAGCCCTGAGCGCGGGCGGCGACCGCTTGCCCGATGGCGCCCATACCGACGATACCGACTGTCTTGCCCGTCAGTTCCGGCCCTTTCAGGTTTGCGAAGGGCGAGTCCTTCGCGACGCCCCAAGTCACGTCCTCGCGTTCACCGCCGCCGGCCGCGTCGGAGATGGGGTCGCCGGTATAGGTCCCCGTATGCAGGAGGTGGTGTGCGCGAGCAATCTGTCGACCGGCGGCCAAAATTAGCCCCCATGTGAAGTCGGCCACGCTGACCGCGTTGCGACCAGGGGCATAGAGAACGGGAATCCCCCGCTCGGTGGCCGCGGCGATATCGACGTTGGCATCCGGGCCGCCCCGAGCGCAAGCGATGATTTCCAAGTCCTCGGCCTGGGTGAGAACGTTTTCGGAGACGCCCTCGTAGCCGACGATGAGAATCTCCACGCCCTCAAGGTGGTCGATGAATTCCGATTCAGGGAGCCGGCTCTCTCGGTCCCCAATGGGGACATACTCTACGTCAAAGCCGTAGTCGTCCTCCAGACGGGACAATGCCGCCGAGGACAGGTTCGCTGTGACAAGTATCTTCATGATTGATGATGACGGCCCGGTTGCGACGAAAGACCAGCGGGCCGTCGGACTGGCTTCCGCTGTGGAGGCGTGACCACTCCCGAGGGTCACGCGGCGCATATCCACATTGAAAAGTGCGCAAGTATTATATAAGAAGAATCGTTCACAAGTAAATAATTCTCCTACCCTTTCCTTTATAAGTAGATTATTACACAATTAATCATTATGATTGTGGCGCTGATAGGCATTGATGCCGGCACGACTGTGATAAAATCCGTCGCTTTCTCGCTCGAAGGCGAGGAGTTGTACACTAGCAGCGTCGATAACGCCGTCGACTCGCCGGAACCAGGCTGGGCAGAACAGGCTATGCTGACCACATGGGAGAAGACCGCACAGACGCTCCGGGTTCAGTGTGGTCGACAGACACGCCGCACGCCGTTGAGATAACCAGTGAAACACCACTGAATCGCCGGTGTTTGTAGCGATTTGTGCCACCGCCGACTATAGGAACGGCCCTAGTAACCTAGTAAATCTATCATGTATTGCAATCCGGTGTGTTTTGATTTGCTACAGGCGATTCCGAAGCAATCAGCTATCCCACCGCCGTAATCTGCAACAGTCGACTGCATTGCGATGGTGTCTACCGCCTCGGTACGGCGTCAGTGATGGTGGGTCACGACCCGAACTCGATGATCCATCTGAGGACGGTTTTGAGGACGATCTATCAGTGATACAGCCGGGTATAAACCATATACTGCGATACAGAAATATACTGGAGGAGTTGGGCATGCATACCGAAGGCCTCGCCCATTGCCTCGGCCTGATTTTTCTCTCGCTGGAGGTACTCTGCCATATCCGACAGCATGTTGTGCTCTGGGATGATGTCGACACCCTCGACAGTCCGGACATCGAAGTCACCGTTCGGTCGACAGATCATATATCGAACAATATTGTCGACGGAGTCCGTTTGCTGATCGTCGACGCCGAACAGCCGTGAGAGATCTCCATCCTGTGGGTCGACGTGGAGGCACAAGAGTACAAACGGCAATTACTTCAGTTCAACTTCGAGATCGCGACCGTCACTCACTGCGACATTTGCGACACCGTTGCCAGCGGCGAAGGCAACCCGTTCGGCACCGAGGCTCAGTCGCTCGGCAATGCTTCGAGACGGTTCGAACGCATGCGTTTCAACATCGGCTCCGATGAGATCGCTAATTCTATCTTCGACATCCGACTCGGTTCCGAGTTCGTCGACGAGTCCGATCTTTAGAGCGTCGCTCCCGAGATAGATGCGGGCTTCCGTATCCCGAATATCTTGGGGGTCCATATCCCGGCCCTCGCTGACTGTCTCGACGAACTGGTCGTAGTAGCCGTCGATGATACTCTGGAGATACTCCCGCTCGTCGTCCTCGATTTCGCGAAGGGGAACGCCGGCGTCTTTGAACTCACCTGCTGTAAACTGCTCGTACGTGAGCCCAAGTTTTTCGGCCAATCCAGCCGCGTTGGGTCGTGAACCGACGACACCAATCGACCCGACAAGGCTGGCATCTCTGGCCCACAGCTCGTCACAGCCAGTTGCGATCCAGTAGCCGCCAGACGCACACGTATCGGTTGCATATGCGAGTGTCGGACCGTCGAAGTCGACGGCTGCACGGCGAATATCGTCACTCGGAAGGACCTCTCCACCGGGCGTATTGAGTTCAACTATGAGAGCTTCGACAGCCTCGTCGTCGTCAGCCGCCTCGATCTGCTCGACGATTTCGTCGGCAGTGGACGCGTTTCGTCCCGCAACTGGTGAGGATCGGCTCCGAGTGCGCTGAATCGGACCCGAGACTGTGACTTTCGCTACATTGTAATCTTCGGGACCGCCGAACCGGCCGCCTGTGAGTCGACCAACAAGCTGTTTTCCAGCGAGGGTCGCGGCGGCGCCTGCGATCCCTGCAGCAATCATCGCAGCTTTGTTGGAATTGGCGTCAGTCTTCGAGACGGTGTCGCCGGGTATGTCTTCCACCATAATTGCGCATGGCACGCAGAACGGATATATTGGAGGATTGGGAACTCGGCATGTGGTCACTCGCCGGCCAAGGCCATGTCCCGGACCAGCGGGGCTGTAATCCGAGCGAGGCTCCTGACGGCATCGATGCCTATCCGTAAGTGTGAGATGTCACCGTTTGTGAATTTCGGAGTCGAACGGCTTCCGCTGTGCGGCCCGCAGGTGTTGGGTGAATGTTGCCCGCGAGATATTGAGGGCGTCGACGAGTTCCCCAGTGTGGTGTGGCGTGACCGCTCGAAGTAGCCCGCCTCGACGACGGGTTCGGACACCTCGACGAGAAGGACGACCGTGCGTGGAAGGCAGCGACGATTGCCGAGCAACTCGGGGTAGATACGGACGCCGTTAGTGCGATCCTCTTGCGACTGAAAGGCGCGGCCTCGTCCGGCATAAACGCCCATACTGGGCGGTCACGGACGGTACGGAACGACTCCAAGCTGCCTATCGGTGCATCAGTATCACGAGGCTGCAGACGAGCAGTACGGCGAGGAACATCTTGAGGAGCTCCAAAACGACGAGATGGAGCCCGTGCAGTGACGGTGTTCGATGAACTGGAACGCGGCAACATCGTCTGGGAGACCGATCCACTCTTGGACAACGGTCGACCGCTCCTCGTTTAACAGACCCCTCGGTTCCCTACTCACGGTTTACAACTCATCACTTGAGATCCGGTCGTGGACCGAGAGGTAGGGCCTTTGGGCCAAGAATCTCGACGGTGTCTCTGGTTTCGGTCGACCTCCCCGGGGTGAGAGGGGTATTGGAGGTCGACAGAACATCTTTGTGCAAACCCCGCATTATAGCATCTGTAGCCGGTATATCCGGCATGGTTTCAGACGAACTCTCGTGAGGTTGAAGCAAGCGGTCGCTCCACCGTAGGGCTTCGTCATCTTGTTTCAGACGAACTCTCGTGAGGTTGAAGCATCGCAAAGGATGATGGCGACTTGACTGCCTTCGAGTTTCAGACGAACTCTCGTGAGGTTGAAGCAGCTCACGACCGACCAGGAGGACGTCACGCTGGCGTTTCAGACGAACTCTCGTGAGGTTGAAGCCCCGAGCGCACGGAGGGCTCGACGTCTTCGGCCAGGGTTTCAGACGAACTCTCGTGAGGTTGAAGCTGCCGGTACCCCGCCGCGGCGTTCGCGACGTCGGTTTCAGACGAACTCTCGTGAGGTTGAAGCAATCAGTCCGGCGAAACGGCTGAAACGAGCGAGGGTTTCAGACGAACTCTCGTGAGGTTGAAGCGTGACTGCGCCGTTGGCGGGGAGCGATGCGCCGATGGTTTCAGACGAACTCTCGTGAGGTTGAAGCGTCGCGTGGTCGTCGCGTACGTGGCGTTCGAACCGGGTTTCAGACGAACTCTCGTGAGGTTGAAGCTGGGGGCAGTATCCTGGGCGCTCCGTAAAGAGGCAGTTTCAGACGAACTCTCGTGAGGTTGAAGCTACGGAGTCCGAGACACGGTCACCGACGCACTGGGGTTTCAGACGAACTCTCGTGAGGTTGAAGCAAACTCTAACTCGGAGATTTGCAAATCTACAGTCTGTTTCAGACGAACTCTCGTGAGGTTGAAGCGATCAGTCATCTATCCCTCTGCATGGTGTCGGTGGGTTTCAGACGAACTCTCGTGAGGTTGAAGCCGACGTGATCCCGGTCGAGGCCGAGAGCGAGGAGAGTTTCAGACGAACTCTCGTGAGGTTGAAGCCGATTGCTCGTCTGCTCCTCGGGGTGTGGCATCCCGTTTCAGACGAACTCTCGTGAGGTTGAAGCGGAGATAGTAGCACCTCCTAAGTGGCTTCTGTACGGTTTCAGACGAACTCTCGTGAGGTTGAAGCTACAGTAAGCTGATGCAGTACACCCACGCCGAGTAGTTTCAGACGAACTCTCGTGAGGTTGAAGCCTCTCAATCGTCGGGTCGCTCCCGTCGGTCCCGGTTTCAGACGAACTCTCGTGAGGTTGAAGCGGCCCCTCGATCTACACGTCGGTGCTGTTCGACGAAGTTTCAGACGAACTCTCGTGAGGTTGAAGCCGTGGGCACGTCACCGAAGCTGAGACAGTCCCGAAAGGTTTCAGACGAACTCTCGTGAGGTTGAAGCGTTTCGGAGCGGTGAATGTCACAGATACTGAATCATAGTTTCAGACGAACTCTCGTGAGGTTGAAGCGCGTGGTGGACCGGCCGGGCGAGTTCAGCGATTGATACGAGTTTCAGACGAACTCTCGTGAGGTTGAAGCGATTGAACCGAGATATCGCCAAACGCATTGTCGACAGTTTCAGACGAACTCTCGTGAGGTTGAAGCGACTCCGGGACAGCCGTTGTCGGAGATGATAATGGCGTTTCAGACGAACTCTCGTGAGGTTGAAGCGGCGACCGCTCGAAATCGAAGTCGGTCGCGGTCCGGGTTTCAGACGAACTCTCGTGAGGTTGAAGCTCGGCGATCAGGTCGATCAGATGGAGATCGGCGTTTTGTCGGAGGCGGACGGCATACTCTTCGGCTGGTCCCGTGAATCGCCCCATTGTAACAACCATCCCTCGCTGGGGGCCGTCGAAGTCGAACGTGGCGATCGCTGAATGGAGCTTCTGAACGACTGGTCGACCAACGGTGTCGGTGTGTTTGGATTCGACGATGACTGCTTGGCGGGTTCCGTCGACGACTTCCTCTATCAGGACATCTCGGCCTTCGTCAGCCCGACGGTCGGCCTGTCGAACGTTCTCGTAGCCAAGATTACGGAATACATCCTCGATTACGTCTTCGAACTCGAACCCGGAGAAGTCGTCTAAACAGCCATTCTACTTGGTAAAGAACTATTGCTAATTGTATAAACACCATTGGAAACCAACAGGCAAACCCAGGATTCTATATCAGTGAGGGTCTCCAATCCCACATATTATAGTTCCAACCATTATAGACTAAACTATAATAGTCTAAACTCTAACTGCAAAACAGTACGAACTGTGCGGGGCCGACGCGTATGCGGATCTAATCGAACCGGAACTTCCAGATTTTGTGAGAGAGACGTTCGAATTGCTCTGTCACGAGGTACTTCCCACGCTCTACCCAGAATACAGACTGACACAGCTGCCTGCACAGTGGTGGTACAAACACCACGAAATCGATGTTGTCGCGACAACTGATCAGAGTACGTTGATTGTCGGGGAAGCAAAGTTCACGAATTCCCCGCTCGGATACGATGTGCTCGCCAAGCTTGAGAACACGACAGACCACATTGACTGGAAGACGAACACTGGTGGGACTCCGGAGTACGAATACGCTCTATTCAGTCACTCCAGATTCAAGAATTCAGTCGAAGAAGCTGCAACAGAGCGTGATAATCTCCAGTTCGTTGCGTTGGGAGAGATTGTTTCGGTCCTCGAATCCAGTTAGTCAAGGCATACTGACTGCTGCTGTGCTGGGACGCGAGACTGAAAATGTTAGCGAATGTGAAGAAAATGAGTGATTTGTCCGTAAGTGTCATGCTTACGGAGATTCGAGCTTGCCGAGACGTGCTCACTCCGTTGCGCGCGTCACAGAGTGACGCTCGCTACAATGCTCCGACGGGGATTCGAACCCCGGTCATTACCGTGAGAGGGTAATATGATTGGCCGGACTACACCATCAGAGCGTGCTGTCGCGTTCTGCTGAACGCATTGCATAGTATCCCGCTGGTGAACAAAACAGTTGCGCTTTGGACGCCCCCGTGTGTTGGGCTGTCGACCCACAAAAACACGGGACGCCAGCGACCCGTCTCATCGCTACGAAACCACATTCATTCCTGATTGTCCCCATGCTGCTACTGTATGTTGATTGATCACAACCAACATTATTGTATATAATATACTGACGCACTAGGTGAAATAAACGGTGGGGGTATCTGAGTCGTTGATTCACGAGGAATACTGATCGGAGTTAGCTATCGAATAGAAAAATCCTTCAATAAGGCCAACCGTGGTTATACCATCTAGGTGTCGACCGAATGCCAAACATGGAAACAGCGACGTTCGAGACTGAACTGAGTCTGTTCAAGTACGACAATTTGGAGCAGTTGCCCGCCAGCTACCGGGAGTTGACCGAAGCCGACCGAACGCCGCGGATCGAGGCCGCACTCGATGAACTCGGCGACGATGTGGTCATTCTGGGCCACAACTACCAGCGCCGCGAGATCGTCGACCACGCCGACTTCATCGGCGACTCCTACGCGCTAAGCAAGCACGCCGCAGAGGCCGACGCCGAGTACGTCGTCTTCGGCGGGGTGACGTTCATGGCCGAATCCGCCGACATCATCACCGACGACGACCAGACGGTCGTCCTCCCCTGTATGGAAGCCTCCTGTCCGATGGCAGGCATGGCCGAAGCTCTGCAGGTCGACGCTGCTTGGGAGCAGATCACCGCTGCGGACCCCGACAGCGAGATCATCCCAATTACGTATATGAACTCCTACGCCGACCTGAAGGCGTTCTGCGCCGAACAGGGAGGCCTCGTCTGTACCTCCTCGAACGCCCACAAAGCCTTCGAGTGGGCGCTGGAACGCGGCGACAAGATTCTCTTCTTGCCCGACAAACACCTCGGCGAGAACACCGCCCACCGACTCGGGATGGCCGAGTCCATTGCCGAGTGGAACCCGTGGGACCCCGAAGCCAAGGACGCCGACGAACTCGAAGAAAGCGAAATCGTCCTCTGGGACGGCTACTGTCAGGTCCACGAACGCTTTACGGCCGAACATATCGCCGAGGTCCGCACCGAATACCCAGACGCAAACGTCGTCGTCCACCCCGAGTGTCGACGCGAGGTCGTCGAGGCCGCCGATGTCGTCGGCAGCACCGCGACGATCACGGAGGTCGTCGAAGAGGCCGACCCCGGCGAGACGTGGGCCATCGGGACCGAAATCCATCTCGCCAAACACCTCGACCGCTGGCACGACGACGTGAACGTCTTCCCGCTCTGTGGCGACGCCTGTATGGACTGTGATGCGATGAGACAGATCGACCCCAACTATCTGACGTGGGTACTCGAAGAACTGGCAGCGGGCCGCGAACACAACGTCATCGAGGTCGCCCCCGAGGAGAAGGAACTCGCTGGGGTCGCCCTCGACCGCATGCTGGAGCTATAAGATGGCCGGTGAGTCGACCCCGAACCAGCCGACGTCCAAGGAGCCGGAGCCGCGCACAGTTGACGTGCTCGTCGTCGGCTCGGGAATCGCTGGCTGCGCGGCAGCACTCGCCGCCGCCCGCGAGGGCGAGGAGATACTGCTCGTCACCAAAGCCAGCGAGCCCGAAGACGCCTCTTCAGACTGGGCACAGGGTGGTATCGCTACCACTCGTGGCGACCCGGAATCGCTTAAAACCGATATCATCGAAGCCAGTGCTGACACGGCCGATCCGGCCGCAGTCGACGTCCTCGTCGACAACGCGGCCCCCGCGATCCGCGACGTACTACTCGACACCCTCGGTATTGATTTCGATACCCTCGGCCAAGAAGCGGAGTACGACTTCGCCCGCGAGGCAGCCCATTCGGAGGATCGAATTCTCCACGTCGACGCCTCGACGGGCCAACACATCCTCAGGCCCTTTTTATCCTACTTAAGCGAGGTCGACAACGTCACGATCCTCGAAGACACGACTGCGCTCGAACTGATCCGCCACGAGGGACGGGTCCACGGCGCACTGCTCGATACCGAACCGGACGGCGAACCGGTGTTCGCTGGCGCAACGATCCTCGCAACGGGCGGGATCGGCGACTGCTTCGAGCAGTCGACCAATCCCCCCGGTTCGACGGGCGACGGAATTGGGATGGCGTTTCTCGCCGGAGCCGACGTCGAGGATATGGAGTACGTCCAGTTCCATCCGACCGCCGCCGCAGTCGACGACCCGTTCCTCCTCAGCGAAGCCGTCCGCGGTGAGGGCGGCGTGCTCCGCAATGCCGAGGGCGAGCGGTTCATGCCCGACTACCACGAAGACGCTGAACTCGCACCCCGCGATGTCGTCGCTCGCGCAGTGCTAGACGAGATCGATGCCACCGGCTCGGTCCACCTCGATGTCTCGCCGCTGGCCGAACCGTTCGACGAGGCGTTTCCGAACCTCGCGGCCACCTGCCAAGAGCACGGAATCGACTGGCGCGCCGGGATTCCGATTGCGCCCTGTGAACACTTCCTCTGTGGTGGGATCGACGTCGACGGCCACGGTCGAGCTAGTCTCGACCGCCTGTATGCGGTCGGCGAATGTGCCCACACCGGCGTCCACGGGGCCAACCGGCTGGCCTCCACGAGCCTCTTGGAGGGCCTCGTCTGGGGCCTCCGCGCTGGCGAGGATGCAACCGGATACGACCCCGAGAGTATCGAGGTCCAGCGGCTCCAGAACAGCGATCCAGCGCTTCCGGAACGGTTCGCGGGTGAGAAGTTCCACCGGCTGACGACGATCATGAGTGGAGAACTCGGCTTACGGCGAACAACTGACGGCATTGCCAGTGCGCGTGGAGTTCTCCGTCGACTCAAAGGTGAGGTCGACGCCTATACGCGGACCCGAACCTCGCGGGGACTCTACGAACTCCGAAACGCCACTGTCGTGGCCATCCTCATTGCGACTGCAGCTGCCGAAAACGACGAAAGCGTGGGGTGTCACTACCTTGAACCCCCACAAGAGGAGGCTACCAGCCCGCCAGCCGAGGCAGGACCAGAGTAATGCTCACGAGCGACCAGATCGAGGGCTGGCTCCGCGAGGACGTCGGCCACCACGACGTAACCAACGACGTTCCCGGCGAGACGACGGGTCGACTCGTCGCCAAAGAAAGCGGCGTTGCAGCCGGAATCGAGGCCGCCGCAGCCGTCTTCGAGTATCTCGACGTGACCACTGAGACACCGGTTTCGGATGGCGACCGAATTGAGGCAGGCGATATCCTTCTCCGAACCACAGGCACGGCCCGTGAGACGCTCCGAGCCGAACGCGTGGCGGTTAACCTCGCCGGTCATGCCTCCGGCATCGCAACGAAAACACGGCAGGCAGTCGACCGTGCCGAGGAGGTCGGCTCCGATGTCAGAATTGCGGGCACACGCAAGACGACCCCCGGACTTCGGGGAATCGAAAAGCGCGCAGTAGTCGCTGGCGGCGGTGACACCCATCGCCTCGATCTCTCACATATGGTGATGATCAAGGACAACCACATCGCCGAACTCGGGCTCGAAACGGCTGTCTCGCAGTTCCGTGAGCGCGTCTCTTTTGCCACCAAAATCGAGGTCGAAGCCGAGTCAGCCGTTCAGGCTAAACGAGCAGTCGACGCTGGAGCCGACATCGTTCTCCTCGACAACTTCCCACCAACCGAACTGAGTGATGTCGTCGACAGCCTATCTGGATCAATCGACAACGCCGACCGGAAGGTCCTCATCGAAGCCAGTGGTGGCATTACAGTCGACACAGTTACGGACTACGCGGCGACCGGCGTCGACATCATCTCGATGGGATCGCTAACCCACTCTGCAGAGACGCTCGACTACTCGTTTCGAACAAACTAACGACCGGGTAGCCAGTGCCTACTCGTCGGCAGGGACTGCCTGATCCACCTCGACCGAATCACCGACACTGATTTTCTTGCCCCACTCAGATTCTGGAACCATCGTATTGAGCATCAGCCGGAAATGATGATCGAACCAGTCGCCGCCGCTCCAGTCGGGGAGTGTCTCCTCCCGTTTCTCGACGAAGGTCGACTGAAAGCCATCGTACTCTGCGCCGGTATCGGGATTACGTGATGGAACCACACACCGCTGACAGGGGTTAATGCCCCGGAACGACACGTCGCCAATTGAAAACATCACGTGGTGGTTCCGGTCGTCGAACAGGTGATCCTCCCAGAACGCAGGCACCCCACCGAGTTCGATATTCGGCCGCAGGCGTCGACGCATTCCGTCCGTGCTGATCCCATCAAACCACAAGGCCACTGTCTCGATTGTTGCGGTACTGATGATCGTCGGTCCCGAGGCAGTAGTGTCATCGGGATAGCCACCGGCCTGATCGCGAGCTATCGAGACCGGGTAGCCTACGTGATCACTGAGCCAGTCGACAGCGTGGCCGTCTGCAAGTTCGTCGACCGTGAACCGACGTGGCTCCGTCTCGACTGTCGAGAGTTGTACGGCATCGATGTTGGCTCCATCGCCCTGGTAAGTAGCACGAATCTGATGGATCTGCTGTTCTCGCTTCCCGTTGACGTAGGTGTCCTCGGCATCAAACAGCGCAAACTCCCGGTCGCCAGCCAGTCCGCCATTGTCGACAATCGGGACCGACTCCACCGACCATCCGTCCAACGATTTGATCGGATAGATCGTTAGTCGGTCGACTGTCGGACTGATATCTGTCATACCTACTCATTCGACGGCAGTTTGAAAAACGTCCCGTCAGAAAGACGCGTTACTCGTCGGCTTCGTCCTCGGAGAGGTCGATCTCTGCCTCGGCGAAGACGTCTTCGATCTCGTCGACTGACAGCGACTGGTAGCCATCGTCGACAGTGACCGTCGAGATGCTGACTTCGCTCGGTCCGAGTTCGTCGTTGGCGACGCGCAGTGCCTGTGCGGCGAGCCCGAGCCCGGTCTGGAGGTCGACCTCGTCGGTCCATTCGTCTTCGAGGAACTCCTGAATCTCACGGCCGGAGCCGCCGATGACGGTCGCTTTCCACTCGTTGGGTGTGCCGGAGGGATCGGCTGCGAACAGCCGCGGTGTGCCGTTCTGGATGCCACCAACGAGGAGGGCTGCCCCGTACGGTCGGGTGCCACCGCGCTGAGTGTTTTCCTGAATGTGGTCGGTGAGTTCCTTGGTGAGTGCCTCGACATCGATTGGCTCGCCGTAGCGGAGCCGGTTGACTTGGCCCTGTTGGCGAGCGAAGTCGACCAGCTGGCGGGCGTCGGCCACGTGGCCAGCGCTGGCCGCGCCGACGTGGTCGTCGAGCTTGTGGAGCTTCTCGATACTTTCGGACTCCATCAGCGGCGATCCGGCCCGGCTCTGGGCTGCGAGGATGACGCCCTCGGTGGTTCGGAGACCGACACTCGGTGCACCCCGCGAGACGGCCTCGCGTGCGTACTCAACCTGATAGATCCGCCCGTCCGGCGAAAACAGCGAGGTCCCTCGGTCGTAGGCCTGCTGGTCGTTACCTCTCATTGCGCCCCTCCGCGTGTGAACCGACGTCCGTACTGATTCATCTGGTCGAATCTATGGGTCCAGACAGGAAAAACCCTTGCTACCGAGCAAATCAGGGTGTCATCATCCGAGTATGACAGATAGCTGTTGGCCCGTAATTCCTGATTAATCGCCGTTTGTAACCGGGTGTATACGGCCTAACTCCGCGAGCATTGTGGACCACGTTTCGGCGACGACCGCCTCGCCACAGACTGCTGGATCGCTGTAGGGCTGAACGAACAGTCCAGCCGCCTTCCCAGCCGCGAGCGCGTTTTTCACGTTGACATGGTAGTCATCGATTAAAATGTCACCAGCCAGTCGACCCTTGTTCCGGGGTACGTCGTCGATGATTTCGTCGTGTGGCACGTCGTGTTCGTCGAGCCATTGAGCGGTGATCGGGTGGCTCTCGGCGGGGCGATGGGTGGCGATCCGGACGGTGTGGCCCTGTTGGCTCAACCATCGGGCAGCCTCAGCCGCGCCATCGATTGGCTCCATTCCCAGTAGAAACCATTCGGGCCGCTCGTCGATTGCGCGGTGGAGCAGATCACCGATATCCAGCTCGGTTCCGGGAATCGAAAACGACCACTCGGTGATCTGCTCGCGAGTGAGTGCGACCCCACATTCGGCTTTGACGTACTCGATGAGTCTCGGCGTGTTGTCACACAGCGTCCCGTCGACATCGAGGAGTACCGTTCTGGATGGCCCTCGATTCAGCCGGAGTGTCATTGGCTGTTGTTCGTGGGCAGTGACTGTGAAGCTATCCCTTGGCGTTAGTCACCGACTACTATCGGCGATATTTGACGAACGCAAACCCATCTCGCTCGTCTCGACTCACTTCCTGCCAATCATTGCGCTCCCAGTCGGGGAACGATGTGTCGCCCGCGTAGGTCGACTCGATCTCGGTAAGCACCAGTCGGTCGGCCTGCGGGAGAAACTGTTTATAAACCGTTGCCCCGCCGATCACGTACACCGTTTCGGTGTCACCAGCGGCCTGCCGGGCAGCCTCAACGGCTGCGTCGACTGAATCCGCGACAACGACACTGTCGGGCACCTCTGGCGAGCCGCGACTCAGCACGATGTTCGTCCGGCTCGGTAGCGGGCCATCGATGTCAGCGGCGATACTCTCGTACGTTCGTCGACCCATAATGACGGGATGCCCCATCGTCGTCTCCTTGAAATGCTTGAGATCAGCAGGCAGATGCCACGGCATCTCGCCGTCGACACCGATGACACCGTTTTCGGCGACCGCTGCGATGAGCGCGATTGTGGGGTGGTGGTCGTCAGTCGACATGGTTACTCTGCAACCGAGAACTGAATCCCGTCGGCGGGGTCGTAGTCGGTGAGCTGGATGTCCTCGAACGTCAGTTCGTCCAACGGCTTGTCCGCAATCTCGATGGCTGGCCGTGACCGTGGCTCCCGCGAGAGTTGTGTTAGCAATCCGGGAACGTGGTCGTAGCCATCGCTTTCGTCGGATTCTGTGGGGGCTGTCTCGGTGAGCCACTCGCGAACATCGAGATACTCGGCCTTGGTGTCGACCTCGCCAAGTCGCGACTGTAATTCGGCGAGATTGTCGTCGTACCATGCCCCGCGGTCGCCTTTGCCACAGTAGACGTGGGCGTCGACGACTGTATGGCCGAACTTCCCCGGCTTGAACCCGGTTTCTTGGGCAACGGCATGGGTCAAAAGCGAGTAGGCGGCAATATTGAACGGGACGCCGAGGGCAATGTCGCCCGAGCGCTGGGTGAGATGGCAGTTGAGTCGGTCGCCCTGAACGTTGAACACAAAGGTGTAGTGGCAGGGCGGCAGCGTGCTGACCGCGGCGTTGGCGGGATGCCACGCCGAGACGACGAGTCGACGGGAGTTCGGCGACTCCTGAAGCGTATCAATCACGTACTGAATCTGATCGAAGGTGCCGTCGTCGTTCCGCCACCGGTGGTCATCCTCGGGCCATGCCTCGCCGTCGAGACCCTCTTCGGGCACCGGAAACCGCCGCCAGAATCGACCGTAGGCAGTGTCTAACCGACCCTCGTCGTCGGCCCACGCATCCCAGATCCCAGTCTCCTCGCGAAGGTTACGGATGTGTTCCTCGCCGGAGAGATACCATTTGAACTCGTGGATGAGGGAGTTCCACCGGAACCCCGAGAGATCCTTGGTGGTCAACAGTGGGAACCCCTCTTGGAGGTCGACGGTGTACTGTTGGCTGAACGACGAGATCGTGTCTACGCCGGTTCGGTTCGGCTTGTAGTTGCCGCCCGCAAGCGTGCTGTCGACGAGATCGAGATATTGCTGCATATGTGGGTTATCTGCGCTGAGAGCGCGGCTGTTATCAGTAGCAAACAACCCGGTCTACAAGTCATTTTGGAAATCGGGTATCGAAAACGCTGGACTGACAGTTACTTGAGAGCCACCTCCAGCAGAGCCTCATAGACTGGCTCATACTGGCTGGCAACTCGTTTGGGATCGGCGCGTTCCGCGCCGGTGAGTGGCTGCAGGTCGTGTGTCGACAGCGGCTCGATCATTTCGACGACGCGGTCGACGCGCTCCTCTAACTGTCCCTCGCGGGCACTCCCACTGGCGACCGCACAGGCTTTTAGATACCGCTGACCATCGTAGATCTTCGCCCGTGTTGGCCCGACGACCGCAACAGCATCGAACTCGATGCCGTCGACGGGGAGCGCGATATCGCTGTAGGATTCGACTACTGCAGGCTCAGTCTCGGTTATGCGGTCGGTAACACGCTCGAAAGCCGGGAGATACCGGTTGGTCATGAGTTCGTTGAAGCCGTCGACGCTCCGGACTCGTGGGGCACCATCCAGTGGGAGAGCTTCAATTAGGTGGTCGGGGAGTAGTCCAGCGTCCTCGGCGGTGCCGTTCACAACGAACCACGGCCCCTCAGGTGTCGTTACACGGTCGACCAGAAAGGTCCGACCCTGCTCACCGAGGAGCCCTGTTCGGTCGGGAGTCGGCCGCCAGAGGCGGTGGACAGGATTGAGTTGTTCTTCGTTGAGTTCACGGTCGCTGCTGTCGACGGCCGCCGCCGTGAGCGTGGCAATATCCTTGCCGTAGAGTCGACCCCCATTGACTGCCGAGACCACGTCGTCGTGGTCAAACCAGTAGTCGTTGCCTGCACGGGGTTTAAACCCAACAGCATCCGACAGCGAAGCGAGCAGGCCGGCGGCGAACGTCGTTTTTCCAGCGTCGACACGGGCGTCACCTGCGACTAACAGTTTCATTTATAAGTTGTGTATCCAGTTAGGAACCGACTACTCCTCGTCGACAGTCTCGGGTGCGAGCCCGTAGTAGCCCGGTTCCTCGTCGCTCGGCGGTTCGGCGATGACGAGTTCCTCGGAGTTGCGCATGATCCACGGGATCGCCCAGTCCAGCAGGATGTCTTCGACGCCCTCGTCGATTTCGGCGTCGACTTCCAGTCCTTGCAGTAGGCGGGCGATCTCGTAGACGGAGTACATCAGTTCTTCATCGAGGAGTTCCTGTGGCGTGTAGAAATCACAGGGATACAGCTCCTCGAAATCGTCTTTCGGTCGTGGCATGGGCAGTGGTACGGCCGCTGGTGGGGAAAACAGTAGGGATTTGGCGTCGACAGCGGCAGTATAGCTGTCGCTCAGTGGGTGGCGTCGCAAAAAATGGATGAACTGCCCGGATTACTCGAAAGCCTCGACAGCCTGTGCGTAGCGCTCGTCGGATTCGTCCCAGTCGACGACTTCGAAGAAGGCGTCGATGAACCCACCGCGGTCGGGTCCGAACTGGTAGTAGTAGGAGTGCTCCCAGACGTCGAGTGCGAGAATCGGGTGGCCGCCCCAGATCGCGCCCTGGTCGTGTTTGTCGACCACGACGTTACGAAGCTGGTTCGAGAACGAGTCGTAAACGAGAAGCGCCCAGCCACTGGCGTTTTTGGCTGCGGCTTCGAACTCGCCTTTCCAGGCATCGTACGAACCGAAGTCCTCTTCAATTCTCTCGGCGAGCGCACCGGATGGCTCGTCGCCGCCCTCTGGAGACATGTTCTGCCAGAACAGGTCGTGGAGAATGTGTCCTGAGGAGTTGTGGGTCACGTTCCGGATGGCTCCACCACTGGAGCTGAAGTCGCCGTTGTCACGGTTCTCGGCCAGCGTCTCTTCGGCCGAGTTCCAGCCGTTGACGTAGCCCTGATGGTGGGTGTCGTGGTGCCAGGTCAGGATCTGTTCGTCGATGTGCGGCTCAAGGGCGTCGTAGTCGTATGGAAGTGGATCTAATTCGTAGCTCATGTGTAATACCTCTATTTCTATATTGTCTGGGATACTGTTAAACCTTGAGGAGTAGTTTGATAACGTATCACATACAGATACCGGCAAATAATGTATTGTGATAACAAACGGATGACTACGTAAGGGAAATAGATTCCGAAATAATGTCAAAGTAGAACAGTGATCCGATTAGATCGTGTTCCCGTGACACTGCTCGAACCGCTGGGCGACGTCATCCCAGTCGATGACCTCGAAGAAGTTGTCGACGTACTCGCCGCGGTTGTTCTCGTACTGGAGGTAGTAGGCGTGTTCCCAGACGTCACAAACGAGAATCGGCGTGGTCGCCTGCGGGGTCTGGTTCTGGTGGTTTTCGGCCGCCGCAATAATCAGTTCGTCGCTGGCAGCGTCGTGGCACAACAGCCCCCAGCCCGAGCCTTCGACGCCACCGGCGGCGGCTGCGAATTCAGATTTGAACGCCTCGAAGGAGCCGAAGTCCGCCTCGATATGGTCGGCGAGCTCGCCCCCGGGTTCGCCGCCACCGTCGGGATGCATGTTCTCCCAGAAGATGGTGTGGTTGACGTGGCCCGACAGATGGAACGCGAGGGCTCGTTTGACGCTCTTGATGTCGCCGAAGTCCTCGCTGTCCCGCATCCCTTCGAGGGCGTCTCTGGCGGCGTTCGCGCCGTCGACATAGCCCTGATGGTGTTTGTCGTGGTGGAGTTCCATGATCCGCGAATCGATGTGCGGTTCGAGTGCGTCGTAGTCATACGGGAGGTCTGGTAGTTCGTACGTCATGCCTTTCAGACAACGGTCGAATCCGACCTAAAGTTTCGGTGTGTTAACACTTTAGGCGACTGTGTGGGACCTTGAGAGAACGGCCGACTCAGTCGCCGCGGGCGGCCTCGAACATCGCTATCGCTTCCTCGCGTCGCTCGCTGTGGTCGACAATCGGATCGGGATACTCCGGAGCCGCGTTGCGCCGCTGGGTCAGTGATGCCTCGTGCCAGTCGTGGATGATCTGTGGGTCGGTATCTTCCAGTTCGTCGACGTACTCTTTTATATACTCGGCGTCGGCATCGTAGCGTTCACCCTGTGTCATAGGATTAAAAATCCGGAAGTAGGGCTGGGCGTCGGTGCCGGTTGAGGCGGCCCACTGCCAGCCACCGTTGTCGTTGGCGGTGTCGTGGTCGACCAGTTTCTCTCTGAACCAGTCATAGCCCTCACGCCAGTCGATCAGCAGGTCCTTCGTCAGAAAGGCGGCGACGATCATTCTGACTCGGTTGTGCATAAATCCCTCAGCGCGGAGTTGGCGCATTCCGGCGTCGACGATTGGATACCCCGTCTTCCCGTCTTTCCACGCCTGCAGATGCTCCTCATTGGTTTCCCACTCGATTTCGTTGTCGTACTCCTTGTAATTCTCCGAGACGACATTGGGGTGGAACCACAGCACGTGAGTGTAGAACTCGCGCCACGCGAGTTGGGACTGGAACTCCTCGATAGATTCGATTTCAGCTTCGCTGGCGTCCTCGCGTGCATTCTCTGTCGTCCAGTAGACTTCGCGGATGCCGATGGTGCCGTATTTGAGGTCCGCCGAGAGCCGCGAGGTCGACTCCTGCGTCGGGTAGTCCCGGTCTTCCTCGTAGCGATAGATGCCGTCCTCACAGAACGCTTCGAGTCGCTTCTGGGCTGCCTCGCTGCCAGCAGTCAACAGATCGGCCTCCGGCTTCTCGAATCCCAGCTCGTCGAGCGTCGGAAGCGAGCCAGCCTCGACGCCTGCGGTGTCGCTGTCGACGAGCAGATCGGTGTCAGGATCTGGATAGGGATCGTCTTTCTCGCGGCCCTGCCACTTGCGACCGAAGTACGTAAACACCGAGTAGGGGTCGCCTTGGTTGGTTGTGATTGATCCGGGTTCATGGCAGATGGCGTCGTGGAACGAGTCGCGGGGGATGTCGACTTCGTTGAGAGCCTGTCGGACCGCCGAATCACGCTGGCGAGTGAGCCCGGAGTAGTCGCGGTTCCAGACGACGCGGTCGGCCTCAATCGCTTGGGCAACCTCGGGGACGACCTCTCGCGGATCGCCGTGACGAATCAGGAGTTCGCCGCCGCGCTCGCGGTACCATTCACGGAGTTCGGCTAGTGCGTCCAAGAGATAGTCGACGCGCGGAGCTCCGGCATGTGCAAGCACCGACTCATCGAAGACGAAAAGCGAGATGACACCACCGTCCACATTGGCAGCGGTCCCGTCGGCCGCAGCGACCGCCCTAGCCGCGGCCGCCAGTGCCCGATTGTCCGCGCCACGTAGGTCCCGTCGGTGCCAGTGGAGTTGCATACTCCCACAACGGACGCACTGATAAGGAAACTTGTGGAGTCCGCGAAACGACCGGGCAGAACAAATAGTCAGTCTTTTTATCATCTCTGAAGAGTATCCGACATGGTCCTTCGTAATCCTGCTGTGCGATGGGGAATCGGCATCTCCGGTGGACTGATGATTGCTGTGATTTCGTTCCTGTTTCTTACAGGGATCACACAGCTAGTCGGCTATCTTATCGCACTGTTTGATGCCGTCATTACGCCACTCGTTTTAAAACAGGCCGCTGCCGCGCAGTAACTGTCGAGAGACGATTCATTTCGGTTTATTTGTCGAAAACATCGACGGGTCTTCGGCCAGCGAGTCGCGTCGACCATCCAAGAGGCCGAACCGCTCGCCACGTCGGCGTTCGAGCCAGTAGAGCAGTTGTTCGGCCCACCGGAGTTTGCGTGCCTTCAGTGGGTCGACCGAGGGATCGTCGAACGCCCAGCCGAGAAATTCGAGGTCGGCCGCGCCGAACGCATCGGCGATAAACGCTGCCCGGTCGCCATCAGTGAACCCGCCGAAGTTCTCGACAGGGCCGCGTGGCTCGGCCTGCGTGGTCACGAGCGTCCACTCGGAATCGAACTCCGGCAGCCACTCGCGGAGGGTGGGAATATTGTCCCCGTGGGCGTGGGCCGCGACTGGCGTCTCACCGTGAGTCAACCTGCGGGCCGTGTCGACGTTTTTGTCCAGATCGGTCACCATCAGGTCGACCTCGATACCGTGGTCGGCCAACACATCGGCCGCCGTCGAGGCGGCAACGATAGCGTCGACAGCCGTCGGATCGAACCCCGCGAGGTCGGTCGACAGTGAGGGTGCAGCACCGACGACGGCGACGGTGGCTCCATCGAGATGAGAGAGTCGACTGTGGTCGAACGGCTGGGCCAGTTCGCCAGCCACGTCTCGCGCAGTTTCGTCGGCCGAGCGGTCGAAGCCGAGATCCGAACAAATCGCCTCGTAGATCGGTTCCCACGCTGGAAAGCTCACGCTACTCCTCATTTGGTTCTGATAAAAGGCCAAACGAGCCTGTGGCTCGGTGGCTGTAATATTGTATGGGCCGGATTGGCACAGAGTACCCCTACCCGAATGCCCCTCCGGCGTCCATTGTCTGCTTTTACATGATCCGGCATAAGTTTTCTCTTAACAGCACGCCTTTCTGATACGTTCCAGAATGGCCGAAATATCGCTTGAAACCCCACTCAAACGCTCAGTAAGCTGCGTATAACCCATTTTTGTGCCAACTAGTACCATGGTTCTGTCAGACGGTCGTCTGACGCAGTCGACGCCTACTGGTTCAGCCGCCTCCGAAAGTTGGTTTTGGATGGTAGTGTCGACGCCTGATAGCTTGAAGACGTGTGTAACAGCTCGGTCTGCGGTGTTGTCGGTCTCATCCACGAGATCGAATCGGTCGAAATGTCGACGCGCCTCGCGGGGGGTCGTGATGTCAAGTTCTTCGACCGCAATGCCGTCGACGGTCTCGTGGAGCCGCGGTCGGGAGAACTCGTGGCCGATGAGTGCCGCGTCCCGCGTTTCGGCAACGTCGTGGGTACGGATCACGTGCGCCCCGCGTTCGACCGCCATTGACGTCGCCGCCAGCGACACAGCCAGCGCCTCCTCAGTGTCTCGACCGGCAACCGACCGGAGGAAGTTTTTGCGGTTGATCGAGACCAACATGGGCTGGCCGTAGCCACGGAACTCGCGGAGTCGATGAAACGTCTCGCGGTCGTCCTCGATGGTCTTGTCCTCGCTCCAACCACCGAATGCGGGGTCGATTATCGTTTTGTCCGTCAGTCCATTGAGTTCAAGTGCGTCGTAGATATCATCCACGTCCTCGACTGCGCCGGGGCGTTCGAGATCCGGCGGCGAAGCCATTTTGGCGACTGCGACATCGTAGTCCTCGCAGATCTCGGGCATCTTCGGATCGGCAAAGCCACAGATGTCGTTGACCATGTCGAACCCACCCTTGAGGGCGGCTTCGGCGACCTCGTGGTAGCGCGTTTCAATCGAGAACACGGCATCCCCGGAGACGCTCTCGATGGTTTCGAGAGCGGTATCGAGGCGGTCGAGTTCCTCGGCGGCGCTGAGGACCTCGAATTTCTTGTTGGCCGATTCCAGCCCGACGTCGACGATGTCTGCACCCTCGCTGATGAGGTCCTCGTCGACGTAGGCGGCGGCTTCGCTCGGTGAGTTGAACACGCTCGGTTTGTAGGGCGATTCGGAGCTGACGTTCAACACACCCATGATTCGAGGGGGATGATCGTCACCAATCGGCAACCCGGCGGCGTCGACAGTTCGCATACGGTCATTCGGGACGCCGCCGACAAAGGCAGTGCGATCCGCTACGGGAGTCAGTCTATTTTTATCGACTGACCCGCTAGCTGACCTATGGGAAAAGTCAGCGTCGGACTTCGTGGCTGGCGGTTCGAGGAAAGCGAGATCTTCACCGACAGCGAGGAGTTCAAACCGCTCGAAGAGATTCCCGAGGATCCACGCCAGCGGCTGCTTCGGCTCTCTCGGCTGATCGAACAGCCGTGTGACGCCTGTTATCTGATTCACGGCGAGGCCGACAAACAGCGATGCAATCAGTCGGCGTTCGTCTACGGCGAGCCGATGGATGAAGTCGTGGTCTGTACGGACCACGAGCCGGCGTTCGTCTACTGGTATCAGAACGCCGGTGGCAGCGACCTCCGCGGCAAACCGGAGTTCGCCGACGCCTTTCACCAGTGGTTCGCCGACGGCAACCGGGCACCCGAGGGGTTCGGCGGCGTCGACCACGTCGAAACCGATCCGGAGGCACTCCCCGACCCCCCAAGTCCGGAGGAACTCCAACAGCGGCTCGAAGCCGACTACGAGCGAAGCGAGATCGATCTCCGGGAGTACCTCGACGAGCCGACCGAGCCTGACACCGAGGCGATCTCCGACGAAGAACTCGGGGAGCTTGATCTCGACACGAGCTACCCGACCGACGAATGAGCCCCCGCCAGCAGAAGCCCGTCGTCGTCGTCGTCGAACCTGAGACACCCGGAAACGTCGGCACCATCGCCCGCGCAATGAAGAACTTCGGTCTCACGGATCTCAAACTCGTCGACCCACCCGAACTCGACCCCGACGGCGAGGCCTATGGTTTCGCTGGCCACGCCCGCGAAGACGTGTTGCCGAACGCCGATGAGGTGACGTTCGATGAGATCGTCGACAACTACCACACGGTGGGCTGTACCGCGATCACGGGCGAAGACAGCCGTCGACACGTCCGGTTTCCGTTCAAAACGCCGGTTGAACTCCGCGAATCGCTGGCGACCGTCGAAACCCAAACCGCGCTGGTGTTCGGCCGCGAAGGGAGAGGCCTCCACAACAGCGAGATCGAACGGCTCGACGAGGTGTGTTCGATCCCCGCCAGCGGCGAGTATCCTGTGCTTAACCTCGGTCAGGCAGCCACTATCCTGTTCTACGAACTCCGCGAGCTGACTGTCGACGAGACACAGCTTCCGGACGTCGACCACCTGCGGGCTGACGAACCCGACATCGAACGACTGTACGACTACTTTGCGGATTTCCTCGACGCGCAAGCGTACAACGACCGAAAACAGGACAAGACCGAGCGACTGTTTCGGCGACTGATCGGCCGTGCCCATCCGACTGATAGGGAGGTCCACACGCTGTTGGGTGTGTTTCGGCAGGCCTCCGACCAGCTCGACGGTCGACAGGACCGACGTGACCAGTCCGAAGAACACGAGACGCCCAGAAGCCGAGAGTAGGTACTCCCTATTCGGCCGTTATATCGAAGCGTGTGGTGTGGTCAACCGATATCTCCCGGTCGTGCGCCTCGGCGATTTCCGAGACCACCGTCGACTCGCTACGTCCCGAGAAGATCCGAGACCACCGTCGATTCGGTCGTCTCGATGGCGACTCCTAAACTGTTAAGCCACTCTACTGTTGACTCGTCTGTATGGATCAGTACTTTCTCAACGGCAAGACCGAGCTCTCACCGATTGTCGTCATCACAACACTCCTGCTCATCGCGGCGTTCGCAGTCGGCTTCGGTTATCAGCTACTCGGATTGATGCTGTAGACGACCTATCCAGATCGGAGAACCGCCCGTTTCGGGCCGTCTGTTGTCTCTCCAGCAACAGTGTGTCACTAGCTGGCGATACCACAGTATACAGTTGCTAGTTGCAAACGAGGAAATCAGCCAGAATGTATATATAGGATACATACATGTAATAAATGACCAAAAATTATATTTTCTACGAGTACTATTTGAGAAATGACACGGGCACAATCTATGTCTACAACGGTTTCAGATCCTCCAACAGTTCTGGTTGTCGACGACGAACAGGATGTCGCCGACATTTATACGCTCCAACTCAACGAGCGCTACACTGTCGAGACGGTGTACGGCGGTCGAGCGGCTATCGACGCAGTCGACGAGACGGTCGATGTGATGTTGCTCGACCGTCGGATGCCGGATCTCTCGGGCAACAAGGTTTTGGAGCAGGTTCGGGCCGACGGCTACGACTGTCGGGTGATCATGGTGACTGCCGTCGACCCCAAGTTCGATATCATCGAAATGCCGTTCGACGATTATCTCTGCAAACCAGTCGACAAAGAGACACTGTATGAAGCAATCGAACAACAGCTTACAGCCAAAGAGTACGACGAGACCGTGAGCGAGCTGTTCCGGGCAACCTCGAAACTCACTGTGTTAGAGTCCGAGATGAGCAACGAGGAACTCAGTAGCTCCGCGGAGTATCAACGGCTCAAAACAATGACGACCGAGATGCGCACCGAGGCCGAGTCGTTGATGACCGAGCTGAACGATTTCGAGTCGGCGTTCAAAGCTATCGACCGCTCGTCGAACTGACGAGGCTCACTCTCGGTTGTTGTCGGCGTGGGAGCGAACCCAGAGTTCGCCGATCCGGGAGAGTTTCGTGCGGTAGGATTTGCCGACCTCCTCCTGTTCGATATACCCCTTCCCGCCGGGACCGAGTCGGTCGACGTTGTAGATCACCTTCGACCGGAAACTGTCGGTGTACTCCTCGTTGAGGTCCCGCGCCAGCGTCGAGGCCAACTCGCTGACTGACTCGAACTCGCCGTGTTCGCCGAGGGTAAATAGGACGAGTTCCTCGAACGGTTTGACGCTCGAAAACGAGGCCACGGGGAGTTCGACGATGTGGCTGTCGCCGATCTTTTTTGCCCCGATGGTGACGCCGCGTTCGTCGAACTCCGAGAGCAGTTCGCTGATGCTATCGAGTCTGGTCTCCATCCGGCCGCGGTCGAGGTCGCCCGCCTCCAAGAGATCGGTCAGCAGGTCGTGTTCGGCCCGAAGCTCCTCGGCGAGTTCGGTTTCGAGATACTTCTCTGGGGCCGTGTAGTAGGTGTGAATCCGGTCTCTGTCCTCTTGACGCTCGACCATCACCGAGTGGGCGGCTGTAGCGAAGGCGAAACTCACCGGGCGGGGCATCGAGCAGACGTTGACCCAGACCTCCGCGCCGCTGTCGAGCTGTTCGTTTATCAGTTCGAACGCCCCCTCGAAGGCGGCGTCGTAATCGTAGACGTCTTCGAGGCGGATGCGTTCGGTTTCGGCACCCAGTAGGTTCCGGAAATCCGTTTCGAGTTTGGTTGCGAGTCGACGGGAGTATTCGACGTTGGCCTCGCTGCCGACCGCGCCCTCAAGCAGAATGACGTGGTCCACATCGAACTGATCGCGGATAAGTGGCGCAATAAGACGGTCGTAGTCGAACCCGACCGGAACGATGTGTGTCTCCATACACTGCGTTGCGTCGGACGGTATATATAACCTCAAAAAGTCGGTTGGAGCGGTCTCCGCTCAACACGGGCCCTATTCATCCGATTCGCTGTCTTCGTCTTCGGGCATGATTTCGGTCGACAACACCTTGAGTGGAATGTTGTGCAACTGTTGGCCGATCTCCTTGCGGGCGATTCGGCTGGCGTGTTCTTCCTGTTCGACGTTGAAGACGATCAGTTCGAGTTCGAGGGCAACCAGTGCTTCGTCAGCCGCGAGGAAGGCGGGCGGTAGCTCCTCTCCGGCGGGCGAGGTGCGCGTTCCCATCTCGATCTCGACGTAGTTGAGATCCGGATTCAGCATCTCTCCGGTCTTCGAGATCGCGATCCGGACAGCCTCGTCCACGGTCTCGACATCGTACACGGGCACCGCAGCCTCGACGACGACTCGGCAGTCCATAGTGTTTCTATTTAGCCTCGCGGAGGGTATGAAACTTCGCCTACATTCTCAAAATAAGGAGTGTCACCGCCATGCCCTCTGTCAGTTTCCGCCGTTACGGAGATAATGAAAAACGTAGGTTTGGGCATAGCCCGCATACTGCCCGCCGAACTGCTCGCGGATGGCCCGTGAGGTCGACACATACCCCCCACGGTCGCAGTCGGGATAGTGATCTGCAATCGCTGTCTGAATCCACGTGTCCAGTGGCACTGCCTCGGTGAACCCAAGCGAAAACAGCAACACGCAGTCGGCGACCTTGTTACCGACACCCACGAACTGACTCATGTGGTCGCGGGCATCCTCGTAGTCGAGATCAATCGCATCGAGTGGGTCGACCTCGCCGGTGGCGATCATCTCGGCGGTGCGCTGGACGTATGGCGCGCGGTAGCCGAGACTCAGCTCCCGGAGTTCGGCTTCGGTTCGCTCGGCCAGTTGGGCCGGGGTCGGAAACGCGTGGTACGTTCGGCCGTCGAACTCGATCTCGTCGCCGTACTCCCGAGCCAGTCGACGCTGCATCCCGTGAATCCGTGCCACCCGCATCTGGGCCGAACAGATAAACGAGATCAGACAGGGAAAGACGGGATCACGCACGAGTCGCATCCCCGAATACTGTTCAAACGCCCGGTCAAGCAGTGGGTCGTCGGGTGTGGCGTCTTCGATGGCATCGAGGTCGTCGTCAAGTCGCAGCAGGTGTGTGAGAATCGGGACGGCATCCGTGGTCGACTCCCACTGAAGTTCCTCGCCGTCCTGTCGAACGCGAACGACGGCCTGTTCGTCGGAGACGCCTGGTATCGGGGCGACGACCGTCTCGTACCACGCCGACCCACCGTAGGCGGCCGTCGTCTCGTACATCTCGCCGTCGGCGCGGTCCCACAGATAGCTCTGGCCACTTTCGACCGTCGACTGCAGATCGAACCTCCCATCGAGATCGTCGAGCCGAATAACGCCCTGTTCCATTACCGTTTTTCAGGCGTGTGGCTGTTTTTCCGTTTCGGTGTGACCGTCAGTCGACGCGCCACGTAAAGAGGCTCTCGGCGACGTAGTTGAACACCATTCCGACGCCGATCCCGATCACGTTCGCGACTGTCGGCCACAGTTCGAGGCCAGCCACCGGCAGCGAGAACTCGACGACGCTCGTCAGCACGTAGAGGACGGCGAAGCCGACGCCGAGCCCAACCGCCCGAACGAGGTGAGATCTCACCCAGCGTCGAGCGAACGCACCCACTCCGAGTTTGCCGCTCTCGGCAAAGGTCCACTGGTCGTTGACGACGAACATCGTCGAGATCGAGACCTCCGCGCCGACGGCTTTCGCGGCCAGCGGTCCGAAGCCCGCGGTCGTGGTCAGCAGGGCGACGATAGCGGTCTCGATGGTCGCCCCGAGGGCGCCAACCGAGACGAACTTCCCGATCCGGGCGCGATGGGCCAGCGCCGCCAGCGGCGACTCAGTCGCCATTGTTCCCGGTGTAGGTGAGCTTCGACCGGGGGGTCGGCTGGATGTCCCGATACCGGGGGCTGTCCGAAATGGCGTTTGCCCGCCGCCGAACGTCTAGGAGCGCCCGTCCGAGTTCGACTGTGGTCCACACCGGGTCGACCGTCGAGTCGGGGTGGTCTTCCCACTCGACGGGGACTTCAGTGATCCCGTAGCCCAGCGAGCCCGCCACCGAGACGAACTCCAGATCCCAGGCGAACCCAGACTCGTAGCAGTGGTGGCCGATTTCGTCCCAGGCCTCGGCCCGCAGTGCCTTCGCGCCACACTGGTAGTCGTAGCATTTCGTCGGGAGCAGTTGCCGTGCGGTGAAAGCGAAGACGTCGCCGAGGAACCGCCGGCCGACCGTCTGGTGGTCGACGATCTCCGAGTCGGGATGGCGGCGCGACCCGATACTCACGTCGGCGGTTTCCCCGCGGACGTGGTCGACGATGGTGGCCAGCGACGAGGCGGGCACCGATCCATCGGCGTCGGCGAACGCAAGAATATCCGTCGAAAGACCGTCGAAGCCGTCCATGACCGCGCCGCCCTTGCCACGCCGCTGCGTTGCGACGTTTAGCTCGTCGACGACTGGCTCGATCCGAGAGGCGACGGCGTCGCTTGGGGTGTCGAGCTCAACCCGAACCGTCGACGGATCGAGTATTGCTCGAATATCCTCGATATACGCCAAAAGAGCCTCAATATCCGGATCGTAGGCGGGAACTACGATGCCGAGTGACTCACTCATGGTGTCTTGTGAGGCATCGCCGGGTCAGTTGTTTCAAAAACACAGAATAATGACTATCCATATACACGTTTGACGCGGGTCCGGGTCTTAATTCTGGTGAAAGGAAGTAATAAAAACACGGCTGACTGTGGGACGGAGACGTGCTGCGTCAGAACGGCGAGAGGCTGCCGAGGAGCCACTCTGCGGGTGGCTCCTCGAAGGGCCACTGTCCACAGGTCGACTTATAAAGAGTACCCCCTGTCTCCTGCTCGAAGTACTGCTGTTTGAGTCCTAACCGGTAGTGACACTGGTCGGGCTGGAGTTTCTCCCAGTAGATCGTCTCCATCGACGGCCACCCCTCGGGGTCCTCTGGCAGCGAGTCGTATTTCGGTACGTCCCACCGGTCGTGTTCGTCTTCGACCGCGTTCTGCAGCGGTGGTTCGGGGGAACCCGAGATCGCCCACGCGAGGTTCCAGTAGCCGCTTGTCACGACCAGCAGGACGACACAGCCGGCGATCACCGACCGGCGAGAGGGCGTCGAGCTGTAGGAGACGAGCAGCCCGACACCCAACGCAAGGAACATGAACAGCAAAATGAGTTCGATAGCGCCCTGGAACTCCAAGAACAGTTGGTAGCTGTAGATCACGCCGCCAGCAGCCACCCACCAGTACTCGGTGTAGTCGTCGACAATGGCTTGTCCCCAGCCATAGATCGCAAACGGGACAATCAACACGCCGTAACCGATCTGAATCACGAACATGAGCAGTCGACCGACTACGGTGTACCCCTCGACGCCATAGATCGGTGCGAGGACGGCCTCGACGAACAATGCGGTCGTGTGGCCCTGTAGCACGAATGGAGCGACAGTAAGCACCGTCACGGTCAGCCCGCCACCGATTGCTCTCCACATCCCGTCCCGGCCGTTGCGCTGAAGGCTCATCCCGACGACGAGCAGCGCGATGGGCGCGCCGAGTTGCCAGAAGCCGGCGGCCGCCGCGCCCGCCGCACCGGCGAGAAACGGTCGGTCGTCGACCGCCAATAGGAGCGCCCCGACGCCACAGAGGAAGACGAAATACTTCGGCCGGATTCCGGCGTACGGAAACGAGTACACAGAGGTCAGTATAAACATGGTCAGGCCGGCAACGACGCTGGCAAAGCCATCGTTGGTCAGCCGGTGGGTCAACACGCCGACGAGCGTGATTCCGGCGACAATTGTTCCGACCGCGACGATAACGCTGAGGACGTGCAGCACCGCCATATTGCCGAACGAGAGCGCCGCCAGACCGACCGTCACGAAGTAGATCAACGGCGGTTTGAGGTCCCAGATGTCGATGTAGAGATCAGCCCCGTTGAGGATCGACCACCCCGCGTGCTGGAACAGCGCCGAATCCTTGTTCACATAAAAGGGGTTGTCCGCAAACCTGAGTATGGTCGCCACAGATACCAGCAGCATCGAGCCGAGCAACAGTATCCGAAACCAGTGGGTGTCGACCTGCTCGTAGAGCGCTGTCCGACTCCGTGGCATCGACCCGGCGTACTCTCGCATCTCTGCTCTGGTTTCAGCGAGCCGATATTTAAACCTGTTTTCAGCGGTTCCGACTCACCGGGAAACTCGTCACTGTGGGGTTCTCGTTGAATCGGTCGAGGATTCGCTCGTACAGTTCGTTTCTGACACGCGTCCCGCGTCGGGGGTGAACGACGTACCGGAGCCGGAGTTCGACCCACGACTCGCCCTGCGTGATGTTCACCGTCGGGCGGTCGGTGACTTCGAGTTCGACCGGTGTCTCGGCGAGTCGCTCGCGGAAGTCGGCGATGCGGTCGACCATCTCTTCGCCGATCACCTCCTCGGCTTCCTCGATCATCACCGTTGAGGCCACATCGAGATCGGTCTCGTAGGAGACCTGGATCGCCAGTTCGTTCCAGACGTACTCCGAGCCGCCGCCGCCGAAATTGGTGACCTCCGAGGCCAGTACCATGCTGTTGGGGACCGTGACCACGCGCCCGGAGGGTTGGTTGGTCGACACCAGTTCGCCGCCGACCTCCCAGATCGTCGTCACGAGGAAGTCGACTTTGATCACGTCGCCTTTGGTCTCGCCAATGCGGACCCGGTCGCCGACTGCGTAGGGTCGTTTGGCCATGATATAGAGCCAGCCAAGCAACGACAGCAGTGGCTGTTGGAGTGCGAAGGTGATCGCAAAGCCGACCACACCCAGCGACAGCAGGACGCCAACCCACTGATCGAGGGTGTCATAGAATAGTTCTCATAGCGTGATGACGGTGCTTCCTGGATTGTCTCCGCGTTCGTCGTTGGTGATCGCAATAACGAGACGAAGGCACAGCGCGAGGAACACTTGTGCTCGTGCGTGGACGCGGCCTCGGGCGCGAACGTGCCCGAGGCCGCAGTCCTTGACGGCGTCGTTGGTTCGTTCGACTCCACTCCGGCGGTTGTACGTCTCGTCTAGCGTCGATTGCTTCAGCTGAACGTCCTCGCTGTGTTCGTCGATGCGGGCTTCGACCCTGTACTCGATGTCTTTCGGATCGTCGGTGTTTCGTGCGTTGTACGGAGCGACTGGCACGACCCCTGCGGCCAGCAGGTGGTCGTGCCAGCCGAGCGTGTCGTAGGCGCTGTCTCCAAGCATCCAGATCGGTTTCTCGACGGCGAGCGCGTCACACGTGACGCGCATCGCCGTCTCCTCTGGCGCTTGCTTGCTCTCGGTGAACTCCGCGGCAATCGGGATCTTTTGCCCGGTCGAGACGATCGTACAGCCGTAGCCGTGGTAGTACTCTTCGGCGGTTGGATCGTAGCCTTTCGACGCGTCTTGGTCGGCGGGCATCGTCCTCACGTCGGTGGAATCGATGGAGTAGGTCAAGTCGAGCAGGCCGCGGCAGGCGGCCTGCTCGACGAGGCGGTCGAAGACCTCGTCGACGACGTGTTCGAGGTCGGTGAGGAAGCGATCGACCGCGTCTCTCGACGGCGGTCGATCGAAGCCACAGCTGAGCCAGACGACCGTGTTCTGGAGTTCTCGCGTGACTGGACGGATGCCGTAGACGTTCTTGTAGTAGCAGTGCAGGAACGCTCGGAAGAGTGCTGGTGGGTGATGATCTCGTGTTCGCCCCCGGCGAGCGGGGGCGAACACATCGAATTCTTCGAGAAAGTCGAACTCAAGATGCTCGAACAACGCGAGCGTCTCGGTCGCCATTACATTGAAGAACTCGTCGATAGAAGTCTCCTCTTGCAGGATGCTGGCGCTCGTAGACACAGTTCCAACATCCTGCGTCTTCGTGTGTGACGCTTTCTATGACACCCTCGTAGCTGTCTGCAAACCCATCGAGGCCGACGAGATCGATTAGCTTCCGGACCCGGCGCTCGCAGTCCGAACAGCCACAGGCGGGGCGGTCGAGTCCGAACCGAATGTTGCCGCGGACCGTTCGCCACGGAAAAAGGGCGTACTCCTGAAACACCATCCCGCGATCCAGCCCGGGGCCAGTCACTGGCTCACCGTCGACCAGCACTGAGCCGGAGTCCGGTGTCTCCAATCCAGCGATTGTTCGCAGGAGAGTGGTCTTGCCACAGCCCGAGGGGCCGACGACACAGCAGAACTCGCCGTCGTCGACCGAAACGGAGACCTCCGAAAGCGCCTGTACCGCCTCTTGGCCCGAGCCGTAGGCAGTGCTTACTTTTTTGACCGTGATTTTCGCCGTGGAATCCGATTCCGCAGATGGACTGTCGTTCAGCGCCACGTCAGCAGCCTCCGTTCGAACAGCCGGAACCCAACGTCCATACAGAGAAACGCGAGACTGATCAGCAGCATATACGCGACGCTGGTGTCCATCGCGAGGTTGTTCGAGGCGTTAATGATCTCGTACCCTACGCCTGGCGCGCCGAACAGCTCCGCGCCGACCACGATCATCCAACACCGACCGATCGAAGTCCGGAACCCAGTCAGGATCTGTGGAGCTGCACTCGGCAGGGCGACGAGTTTCAGCATCGAGAGATCTCTGTCGACGCCAAGCGTCGAGGCGGCGTCCGTTAATTCACTGGACACACCCTCAACGCCACCGTAGGCCCCATAGAAATTGATCCAGAAGGCACCGACGAAAACGATAAATGCCGCGCCAGTGTGGTGGATGCCGAACCAGACGATGGCGAAGACGATCCACGCAAGCGGTGGAATCGGACGGAGCAGCCGAATCAGCGGTCGTAGCCAGTCGTCGAGCCTGCCGCTCCACCCCATGGTCAATCCGAGGCCGATCCCACAGACCGCACCGATGAGCAGCCCCGGAACGTAGTGAAACAGTGTTTCGGTGAGATGTGCCACACCAGTTGGCAATACAAGATTCGTGTCGACAACTGGGACGACGATTTCGGTCGACGTTGTGAACAACTCACTGAACGCCACCGCCGACTCGGTCGGGGTCGGAATTAGATACGACGGCTGGGTGAGCAAGGCACCAACCCACCAGACGACGAGGAAGACGGCCAGTCCTCCGAGGCCGCGGAGATACCGCCGAGCGTCACTGGCCCACACGGAATCCGTACTGTTTCCAGTGTCGGTCTGAACGCTCATTGTTGCGTGGCGTCGTAGGCGTCGAAGGCAAAGAGGTCAGCTGTCGACACTGGCGCGGCGATGTTGCCAACCTCGGCGACAAAGTCGGTCATCGTCGAGGCTTGGTCGGTGATCGAATGCGGATCGGAGACGAAATCCGACGCACGCGAACCCATCGCCTCGCTGGCAAGGCTCTCGCTCACGCCGGAGCCGATGACCGACGCAGCCTCAACGGAAGCAGCCTCCGGTGACGCAGCAATGAACTCGGTCGCCCGCACGTGTTGGTCGACAAGCGCCTGTGAAACCTCGCTGTGCTCGATGACTCGCTGGGTGGCAAACAGTACCGTCACCGGGTGGTTTTTGAGGATATTGCCGGACCACGTGATCTCGCTGAACCCCTCTTGGTGGTCGATGATCGTCGCAAACGGCTCTTGGATGATCGTTGCGTCGATGTCGCCCGACTGGATCGTCTGGACTGCCTTCGCGGGTGGTACCGACGACTTCGTGATCGCGGACTCCAGTTCGCCTACACCGAGATCCTGTTCGATCCAGTACCGAAGCACGATATCGGGGACGCTCCCGTCGGGTGGGGCACCGACCCGGAGTTTGCGGCCGGTGTCGCGCTCGAAGGAGTCGAAGGCTCCCCGGCCTTCTTGCTCGAATCGGTCGACAACCTCGGTCGACGCCATGATTTTGAACCCGTTACGGGAGTTGGCCGCCAACACGCCCGCCGCAGTCCCTTTATCAATGAGCACCATCGCGGGCGTGATTCCGAACAGCGCCACGTCGACATCGCCGCTAGCAAACGCTTTGACGACGCTTGGGCCGGCGTTGAACCGCTCAACGCTGACCTCCACTGGGAGTTCGTCGTAGTAGCCTCGTTGTTCCATCACGTAGTGTTGCATGTTCGGGAAGATCGGGACATAAGCGATGGTGAGCGAGTCGACCGAGCCACTGCTCCGATCTAGACAACCAGCAACGCCTGCAGTCGCGACTGCGGCTGTACCAAGCCCGCGGATAATCGTTCGTCGACTGATTTGGCCTCTCACAGTTATTACTCAATACCAAGTTTATAATAAAAGCTATGATCTAATATACTACTTTTAATAACTCGTCGAAAGCCGTCATTCACGGAGTTCCGAGAACTATTCTAATAATCGAACCACTCTATTTGGGTCGAATTAATAACTTAGTTTATTAAGATAATAGTATTTTTATGTACGGGTGCTATTTCAGTGGATATGAACCTGACTCGACGGAACGCGCTCAAGAGTGGTGCTGGAGTACTCACAGTCGGTGGACTGGCTGGCTGTCTCGACGACGTCGACGCCAGCCAAGGGGAGTTCGACTCGGCGTATGCGGCCTTTTTTGCGCTGTGGGACTGGTCCCAAGCGGTCGCCGGAGAGGAGGCGACAATCGAGAACCCCGTCGAGTTCGGCCAGTTGGGTCACGGCTGGGAACCGGATGGCGATCTGCCGCGGGAGGTCGCCTCGACGAGTGCTTTCGTCTATTTCGACACGCCGGAGTTCTCGTGGGCTCAAGACCTCGCTGCGACACTCGAATCGGACTACGGGACCGTCGCGGCCATTGACGGCCTCGCCGGACTCGAATCGCAGATGCTCGAAAGCAATCACGACCACGGCGGCGAAGAAGGAGAGCACGAGGATGAGCATCACGACGAACACAACGAGACCACTACAGAGGACACTCACGACGAACACAACGAAACCACAGAAGATTATCACGAGGAGGATGGCGAACACCACGAGGACGAACACAACGAAACTACAGAAGACCACCACGAGGAGGATGGCGAACACCACGAGGACGAACACAACGAAGAGACAGACCGCGGCCAACTCGATCCCCACGTCTGGGTCGACCCGGTGCTCGCCCAAGAGATCGTGACGACGATCTGTGACGGATTCGTCGAGATCGATCCGGACAACACCGAAACCTACGAGGCCAACGCGGTCGCCTACAACGAGCGACTGGCCGACCTCGATTCGCAGTTCCAGCAGGTCGTCACAGAGGGCGACCAGTCGACTGTCGTCCTCGCCAGCCACTCCTCGTTCGGCTACGTCGAAGCGCGGTACGGCTTCGATATCCACACCGTGACGGGGGTCTCGCCGGATGCGACGCCGGATTCCTCACAGATTGCCGAGACAGTAGAGCTCGTCGACAGCAATGGTATCGATGTGATTCTGTACGACCGGTTCGAATCCGACCGACTCGCCAACACAATCGTCGAAAACAGCACCGCAACCGAGACGATGCCGGTCACTGCGGCCGCCGGAACGACCCAAGAGTGGAGCGACGACGGCTGGGGCTACATCGACCAGCTAGAACAGGTCACGATTCCGGCGTTCCGCCGGGCACTCGGCGCGGAATAAGGAACTACTAAACGCATCCCTCAACCACCGTCTATACAACAAACCGTGAGTCCGGTCATTAGTCTCGACAATGTAACGTTTACCTACGGCGAGAAGGTCGCCGTCAGAGACATTACTCTCGATGTCGAAGCCGGGGAGTTTCTGGGCCTGATCGGCCCAAACGGCTCGGGCAAAACGACGCTCCTCCATCTCATGTTGGGGCTTCACGAACCCGACAGCGGGCACGTCGAGCTATTCGGCGAGCCAGTGGGTGAGTTCGACGACGGCCAACGCATCGGCTACGTCTCCCAGCAGTCGACGAGCCAGTCGGGGTCGATGCCGGTCACAGTCCGTGAAAACGTCACCATGGGTCGCTTTGCCCACGTCGGCCACTCGCGGCTCACCGACCACGACCGCAAAACGGTCCAAGAGGCCCTCGAAACCGTTGGCATCACCGACCTCGCCGAGCGACGGATGAACGAGCTTTCGGGTGGTCAACGTCAGCGAGCCTACATCGCCCGCGCGCTCGCTTCGGAGGCCGACCTGCTGGCCCTCGACGAGCCGACAGTGGGCGTCGACGCCGAATCCCGCGACGCCTTTTATAAATTACTCGACGATCTCAACGCCGACGGGATCACGATAATCCTCATCGAGCACGATATCGGCGTCGTCACCGACCGGGCCAACCGCATCGCCTGTATCAACACTGAACTGTTCCACCACGGCGATACCGAATCGTTCGTCGAAAGCAACGCCCTCACCGAAGCCTACGGCGTTTCGGGCCGCGTCGTCCACCACGATCACTGAATGAGTACTGACATCGACCCCACAGACAGCACCGCATCCGGGCCGCTCGGTCGACTCCGAACCCGACAGACGACCCGCGAGACGGTCGAACTCGTCGGCATCGGCATCGTCGGCCTGCTCGCGACGCTCATGCTCGCGTTTGTCGGTCTCTACTGGCTTCGTGATCTCCCCCTGCTGTCGACAGCCTACGAACAGTTCCGGATCGCCGGTCGACTGCTGGATCTGTATCTCGGGACGAACATCTTCAAACATCCCTTCATGTGGCAGTCGCTGTCGACCGGGGTGCTGATCGGAATCGTCGCCCCACTCGTCGGGGCGTTTCTCGTCCACCGTGAGATGGCACTGATCGGTGAAACGCTGGCCCACGCGGCTTTCGCGGGTGTCGCCATCAGCCTGCTGTTTAATTCGTTCACGGGCTGGGATGGCTCGCTGCTGGTCGGCGCGCTGATCGTCGGCGTCATCGGCGCACTGATCGTCCAGTGGCTCGCCGACCGGACCCAGACGTACGGCGACGTACCGATTGCGATCATGCTCAGCGGCAGTTTCGCCCTCGGGACGCTGCTGATCAGCTACGGTCCCGGACAGACGAGTTTCAGTATCGAGAGCCTGCTGTACGGCAGTATCGCAGTTGTGACACCCGACGGGACGCGGCTCATGGCGCTTTTAAGTGTCTGTGTCATCGGCGCAGTGGTCTTCAACTACAAGCAGTTGCTGTTCATCACGTTTGACGAGCAGGCCGCCCGTGTCGCCCAACTGCCGGTCGACCGCTACAACACGCTGTTGGTCGTGATGACGGCGGTTGTCGTCGTCGGTGCGATGCAGGTGCTTGGCGTGATTTTAGTCGCCGCGATGCTCGTCGTTCCGGTAGCGGCGGCCTCGCAGGTCGCGGTCTCCTTCCGGGAGACGATGTATCTCTCGGTGCTGTTCGGCGAGACCGCAGTGCTGGCCGGCTTCGTGTTCTCTATTTATATGAGCCTGCCCGCCGGCGGCTCGATTGTAATGGCCGCAATCGGGATCTATTTGATTGCGATTACGGTCTCGAAAAACGGCGTGACCGCGATGTCGACCCGCTGAGGGTCCAGCTGATTTTATACGATGTCGTTAGTGGTCGTGGCCCATCGCATCCGCCAGCGGCATGCCGAAGCGGTCCTCGAAGAGCTCTTCCATTGTCTCGTTGATGTCGACGAGATCCTGTGGCGTCTCGCCCTGTGAGTGGTGGACCAGCGCGTGTGAGTGCTGGGCGAGTGCCTGCACGACGATATCGCTGATGACCTGTGTCGGCTCCTCGCCCTGCTCGGCGAGTGTGTCGACCAATCCGGCTGGGAGTTCAACGCTGTCTGTGTCGCCGCTCGGTCCTTCGATGGTGTAGGTTTCTGTGTCGACCATACCTCTCGCTTGCCACACAGCCATAAGTGACTGTGGAATCGCGACCGCACTCACCCTCCTCAACTAACTTATAAGATCCCCCCGTCCGAAAGCCGCCTGTGGATACAATCGTCGTCAGTACGGTGGTCTACGAGGAGCCGGAGGCGATCTACGAGGTGCTGATCGATTTCCCTCGGTATGCGAACTATTCAGACTATCTGACCGGCGTCGACACCCTTCGCGGCGACGGCTCGGTCGGCACCCAGTACGCGCTCAACTTCGCGTGGTGGAAGTTGAACTATACGGCCCACTCGGAGGTCGTCGACGTTGAGCCACCCACTCAAATCGACTGGCGAGTAATCAAGGATATCAACGCCAACGGTCAGTGGCGGGTCGACCGACGTGAGTCGCTCCCGGCGAACGCACCCGACGATGCCACGGTCGCCTGTGATGTCTCCCTGCGGATCGATTTCGACCCCAACTCGGCGGATTCCGATGCCGTGAGCCTTCCGCGACTCGTCTCGATGGGGTGGGTTCTCAAGAAGGTGATCCCACTGATCAAAGGCGAGGCCGAACAGGTCATTCAGCGCGCCGTAACCGATGTCGAGGGTCGACAGCGGGACGTCGAGTTCACCGTGCAATCCGAATCCGACTATCTGTAGCCACACGCGGCGTTCCAAACAACTGATGAGAAACCCTATACCGAGGGGTCAGCTATCCACTTCCATGAGAGGGATGGCGGTATGAAGGTCCTGATTATCGGTGCCGGTCAGGTCGGCGAAAGTATCGCGGGAGATCTGGATAACAGCCACGATGTTACGGTTGTCGAACAGTCCCCAGACCGAGCCGAAGAACTCGCGTTTTCCTACGATGTACTGACTGTCACTGGCGACGGGACCGAAGCCGAGACGCTCACCGAGGCTGGCATCGAGTCCGCCGATATGGTGATCGCAAGCACCGACAACGACGAAACCAACATCGTCGCCTGTTCGACCGCTGATGCACTCGGTGATGCGTTCACCATCGCGCGGATCAAACAGACCAAATATCTCAACACCTGGGAGCTCTCCAGCGGCGCGTTCGGCATCGACGATATGGTGTGTACGAACCTGTTGACCGCCGAATCCATCGTTCGTGTGGTCGGGCTTCCTGCCGCCGTCGACGTCGACCCCTTCGCGGGTGGCCAAGTCCAGATGGCCGAATTCGAGATCAGCGACGAGTGTCCGGTTGCCGACCAGACCGTTCAGGAGGCCGACCGTTACGACTCGCTGACGTTCGCGGCGCTGATCCGTGCAGGCGATGTGATTATCCCTGACGGGTCGACCCTGATCGAGGCTGGAGATCGGGTCGTCGTGATCGGGAGTTCCGACAGTGTCACCACCTTTGCCGATGCGCTGTCGCCGGACCATTCGACCGGCAGCGACGAGGAGGTCGCGATCATCGGCGGTAGCGAGATTGGCTACCATCTCGCCCGACTGCTGGGTGAGCGTGGCTTCAAACCGCGGCTGATCGAACAGGACCCCGAGCGGGCCCGCGAGCTGGCCGAAGGGTTACCACAGACCACGGTAATGGAGTCCGACGCCACTGACATTGAATTCTTGGAACGCGAACATATCGGCGATGCGGATATCGTCGTTGCGGCGCTCGAAAGCGACGAAAAGAACTTGCTTGTCTCGTTGTTGGCCGAACGACTCGGCACCGACCGCACGGTGGCAGTCATTGATACCCCGGCCTACGTCGAACTGTTCGAAACGGTCGGCATCGATGTCGCCATCAACCCACGTGTGGTCGTCGCCGAGGAGATCACCCAGCTAACTCAGTCCGGCGTCACCGAAAACGTTGCGCTCATCGAGACTGACAAGGCCGAAGTCATCGAAATCGAAGTCACCGAAGACAGCATTTTGGCCAACCGAACGATCCTCGAGTCGACCGCTGATCTCCCTGATGGCGTTGTCATCGGTGCGATCACACGCGACCGCGAGTTCGTCACCCCGCGTGGTGACACCGAGATCCATCCCGGCGATCACGTCGTCGTCTTCGTCGACGCCGCGGCTATCGACGAAACCACCAAAAAACTGTAATCGCTTCTACCTACTGTTCGACCGCACTCGCGGCCCGAATGATCGTTTCTTCGCCGAACTTTGGGCCGATGAGTTGGAGGCCGACCGGCAGCCCGTCGACCTCGCCCGCCGGAACCGAAATCGCTGGCAGATTGGCGAGGTTGACTGGGACCGTATTGGCATCCATCAGATACAGTTGGAGCGGATCATCCAGACTCTCACCAAGTTGTGGCGGGACGACCGGCATCGTTGGCGAGGCCAGCACGTCGACGTCCTCGAAGGCGGCATCAAAGTCCTGTTTGACCCACGCCCGGGCGTCCTGAGCCTTTTTGTAGTATTTGTCGTGGTACCCTGCAGACAGCGCGTACGTTCCCAGCAGGATGCGGCGTTTGACCTCCGGGCCAAACCCGTCCTCACGGACTGCCGCGAAGTCATCGTTCCAGTTGCCATCTGCGGTGTCGGTATCAGGACCGTAGCGAACGCCGTCGAACCGCGCGAGGTTCGAGGAAGCCTCCGACATGGCGATCACGTAGTAGGCTTGGACCGCGTGTTCCAGCGATTCGAGCGAGATTTCAGTAATTTCTGCGCCCTGGGCTTCGAGTTCGTCGAGGGAATCCTCGAACGCGTCGACGACCTCGTCGTCGGCTCCCTCGATCAGATCGGTGATGACACCGACTGTGAGGCCGTCGACGTTGCCATCCGCGGCGGCCGCGTAGTCCGACCCTTCGCCGCCGTCGTTGGTCGTCGCATCCTGACTGTCGGGACCCGAGATCACATCAAGCAGGAGTGCAGCATCTTCGACCGTGGTGGCCAGCGGGCCAACCTGTTCGAGACTGTTGGCGTAGGCGACGATGCCGTACCGCGAGACGAGTCCGTAGGTCGGCTTGATGCCGACGACGCCACAGAACGCGGCGGGGTTCCGCACTGAGCCACCGGTGTCGGTGCCGAGGGCGATGTCGGCGTCTCCGGCGGCGACGGCTGCGGCCGAGCCACCCGAGGAGCCACCGGGGGCGCGGTCGGGGTCGACGGGGTTCTTCGTGGGGCCGAACGCCGAGGTTTCGGTGGTGCCACCCATCCCGAACTCGTCCATGTTGGTTTTGCCCACGAGAGTTGCACCAGCGTCGAACACGCGGTCGACGACGGTTGCATTGTACGGTGGGACGTAGTCCGCAAGCATCGCAGAGCCGCAGGTCGTTCGGATATCCTTTGTCGAGATGTTGTCCTTGATCGCGATGGTTTTGTCCGCGAGTCGACCCTCGCTCTCATCGTCAGTATCGCCTTCGGCGGTCGTCTCAGTAATGAAGGCGTTGAACTCGTCGCTGCTCATGAGACGCTGGGTCCTTTGAAAAAGCCGTCCTCGGTTTCGGGGGCGTTACGAAGGGCCTCGTCCTGTGTGAGTCCGTCCTCGACGTCGTCGGGACGCATCACGTTGACGAGTTCCGGTTCGGACTCGACTTCGGGTACCTCATCGAGGGCCTCGAAGTAGTCCAGAATGTCGGCGAACTGCTCGGTGAACTCCGCTACTTCCTCGGCGGCGAGGTCGACCCGTGCGAGGTCGGCGACGTGCCGCACCTCCTCGGGGTCGACGGGCGAATCGCTCATATCTACCCCCAACCGCGGCCCCTGAGTAAGGGTTTCGATCCATTCAGCGGGACAGACAGGCGACGAGGAGATCACCCATCTATCAATGAATATGACACAACAATCATATGCTGACTGCCTTGTCCGAACGTAAAACCGCACGCAGAGGTCGGGGGGTATTGTTAACGATCTTTACCCCGACGCAGTCATGTATTTTTCTCACCTTAAGACGCTGATTTCATGGGCTGAATTTAAGTAAACTCCGTGTGTGAGTATAGATGTCGAACGACAGTGGGGGAGACGCATCTGTCCCACAGTTCATCAAATCATGACTGACAACGTCCGTACGTTTACCGACGAGCGCACCCGCCGGCGAGACGAGTCGACCACGGAGTCGACTGGGTCCGAAGAGACGGTTCGCTGTCCGGAATGTGAGGGTCACCTTACGACCGACACCGAACACGGTGAGACGGTATGTGCAGACTGTGGGCTCGTCGTCGAGGAGGACGAGATAGATCACGGCCCCGAATGGCGTGCCTTCGACAGTAACGAGAAGGACAACAAATCGCGTGTCGGCGCGCCGACGACGAACATGATGCACGACAAGGGCCTGAGTACGAATATCGGCTGGCAGGACCGCGACGCCTACGGCAAGTCGCTGTCCTCACGCCAGCGACAAAAGATGCAGCGGCTTCGGACGTGGAACGAGCGGTTCCGAACCCGCGACAGCAAAGAGCGGAACCTCAAACAGGCACTCGGCGAGGTCGACCGGATGGCCAGTGCGCTGGGGCTGCCGGACAACGTGAGGGAAACCGCCTCGGTCATCTATCGTCGGGCACTGAGCGAGGATCTCCTGCCGGGTCGTTCAATTGAGGGTGTCTCGACGGCATCGCTGTACGCGGCGGCCCGGCAGGCAGGCACCCCGCGAAGTCTCGACGAGGTGACGAGTGTCTCGCGGGTCGAAAAGGACGAAATCGCCCGCACCTACCGTTATGTCGCTCGCGAGCTCTCCTTGGAGATCAAGCCAGCCGACCCCGAGCAGTACGTCCCGCGGTTTGCCTCCGAACTCGGCCTCTCCGACGAAGCCGAGCGCCGCGCCCGTGAACTCCTGTCGACGGCCAAAGCACAGGGCGTCCACAGCGGCAAATCGCCGGTCGGCCTCGCGGCCGCAGGCGTCTACGCCGCTTCGTTGCTCACCAACCAGAAGGTGACCCAAAGCGAAGTCAGCGACGTGGCCAACATCTCCGAGGTGACGATCCGCAACCGCTACCACGAACTACTCGAAGCCGACCAAGGCACCCAGTCGGTCGCCTGATCCCTTTTTTATTTCCGACTAACTCACTACCCAGAGACACCTGTGGAATCGGTCTCGTCACTGCCGTCATCGACCGGGCGATTTTCCTGTGAGTCCGTCGTGTCGCTGTCCTTCCGTGGCCGTTCATCGACACCAGTCGACCCAGAATACTCTTGGACGAAGATCTCGATAATGAGTTTGGTCACGCCGAGGATGATGGGTCCGACAAAAAGGCCGACAAAGCCAAACAGCGCGATCCCGCCGAAGATACCGAGGATCGTCAACACGGGGCTGAGTTGTGCGCCGCGTCGCATCACCATCGGCCGGAGGATGTTGTCGACCGTACTGATGACGACTGCGCCGAAAACGGCCAATGCGACCGCGGCGACTGGTTGACCGACGATGAGGAAATAGATCGTGGCCGGAAGCCAGATGATCGAGGCCCCGACGAGCGGCAACAAGGCCGCGACGAACGTCACGACCGTCCAGAAGACGACGTTCTGAATCCCGAGGATCATGAACGCGACCCCGAGCAGGACCGCCTGCACTCCGGCGACAGCCACCGTCCCGACAAGCGAGTTGTAGAGCAACAGACTGGTCTCGTCGAACAGTTCCTCGCGGATCTCGGGATCGAGCGGCAGCACAGTACGGAGCCACGCCAGCGCCCGGTCGCTATCCTTGAGCAGATAGTAGACGACGAAGAACATGACCGTGATCCCGATGAAGAGTTCGGGAAGCCCACCGACGATGCTGAAGACGTTGCCAACCACGCTTTGTGCCCCCGACGTAATCGCTCCCGTAAGCGTCTCCTGAAGCGCTGTTACGTCGACCGTTATCCCGAACCGGGCGGCGAGTATGTCGTCTACCTCCGTGATGATCGAGGGATCGAACGCCGAGACCAGCTGGCGTGTCTGGTTGGCGGCGACACCGAGCACCACGAGCACCGGGAGGACGATAGCGAACAGCCCAATGGTGATCGAAATCCCTGCCGCGAGGCTGGGTGGGAGTCGCCGCGACAGTCGACGATCCAGCGGCGCAAGCACGTAGGCGAGAACCATCGCAACGAGAATCCAGTTGAGAAACGGGAGGACGATCAGTGCCGAGACCACTCCTGCGAGCAGGCCGACGACAAGCAGGAACCGCCGCGAACGCGTCGCGTCAGTGGTCATTATTGGATAAAGCGAATGCACCCACTGCGTCGGCGGCAATACGTCCCGGCGGTCGACACAAGACAATCATGTGACGACATTGCGTGTGGAGCGACAAGTGGGTAGTTGGCGACTGTGTCGACAGTTATCCGAAGGAACAAAAACGGGACCACAGGCTGAGATCTACGCCTGCGTGCCAACCGGTTCGGGGGCAGTCCGGCGATCCTTCAGCCACGAGCCGAGGGCACCACCGAGCGCGCCGGGGATGGCGTGGAACGCGAGTATGAGGGCGCCGAAGCCAAGCACGCCGAGCGACAGGACGACCCCGCCGAACAGCAGGGTCGTGACCGCGGCGATGACCAGTAGGACGAGCGACCCGAGGACGGTCGCGAGACCGCCGTGGATCGCGCCCGAACCGATCCTGCCACCGACAACGTATCCGGCGGTGAGACCACCGAGGATTCCGATTACACCCCAGGAGCCGAGGATACCAACGGTTTCCGACCCTGCGTAAATGAGGCCACTAATGAGCCCGAGGGCGAGCGTTACTACGAAGCCAGTGAAGACAGCCGACCAGTTAATCTTCATGATCAATAGTGTACTACGGTGTCAGCGGTATTAACTGTCGTCTCACGGTCGACGGAGAGTCCCGAGAACGGAACTCAGCCCAGCAGATTACTGAGCGAGAGGCCAATAAAAAAGACGATCACGACCTCGTTGACGACCCACGAGTTCGTTTCCATCCAGTTGCGGGCTTTGGGGAGCGCCGCCTCCGCACGCTCGCCGAAGGCCAGCAGGACGAGCGCCGGTGTGCCGAGCACCAGCAGCGTGGCGAAGACGAAGGGAAGGGCGTCGACCCACCGTGCCCCGGTGGCGGCGAGGTAGGAGCCGACGGCGACCGAGGTGAGGAGGTTGGTCGGAAAAAAGCCGAGGAGGAGAAAGCCGAGCCGGAACGAAAACTGCGGAGTGGCAGTGCCGAGTTTGCCCATCCACGTGGGCGGCTCTGCGGTCGCTCTCGTTCGGTAGGTGTAGATCATCGCAACCAGCAGCACGACGAGGATGATCGCGCTGAAGGTCGTATTCGAGGTACCCTGTCCGACCGCACCGATGCCGAGGACGTAGGTAACGCTGATAATAAGCGTGATCGACAGGGCCGCCCCGGCGACGAATGCCGCGGAGTTGCGCCGCCACTCGTCGCTTGTCGACAGGAAGATCGCACTCAGGATCTGTGGCCCGGCGACCATCACGACCACCAGCGGCAGGACTTCGAGCAGGCTTGGAGCGATAGACAGACACTGCACGTAGCACGTGGTAAACCTTTGTCAGGGCCGTGATCCGGTTTGGACAGAACACCTCGGTAGACACTCACAGCCACCCGCGAAAAACCACTTCGTGACACCCGTGGAAGATGGCGGTGGAGAATTACGATATGAAGAAACTCATCGTCCTCGCATTCGACAACGAAACCGGCGCGCTCGAAGTCCGTGACAAGCTCTTCGAGCTACAGAAACAGGAACTGATCACGATGGAAGACGCTGCGGTGGTGGTCCGCAACGAGCAGGGCAAAACCGACGTCAAACAGGCCCAGAGCTTGGTCGGGTCGGGTGCCCTCGGTGGAGCGTTCTGGGGAATGCTGATCGGCCTGATCTTCCTCGCTCCCGTACTGGGGATGGCCGTCGGCGCCGTCTCGGGAGCCCTCGGCGGGAAGTTCGCCGACATCGGGATCGACGACTCGTTTATTAAGGAGGTCGGCGAGGAGATCGACCCCGGCGAGTCCGCGCTGTTCATGCTCGTGAGCGACGTCCAGACTGATCGTGTCATCGAGGACCTCGAACCGTACAACCCCCGACTTCTGGAGACGAACCTCTCGTCCGAAGACGAGGACAAACTCCGCGAGGAGTTCGCTGCCGACCACCTGCGCGCCTAACAGTGCCGACAAACAGGTTTGAATACCGACCGGTCGTTTGCCCCTCATATGGAGACGACCCGCCATTTTACCTCGACCGTCTATATCGTCAACGATGGAGCGACGGCGCTCCACCACCACGACAAACTCGGGATTCGGATTCCGCCCGGCGGCCACGTCGACCGCGACGAACTCCCACACGAGGCAGGCAGCCGCGAAGTCCGCGAGGAGACCGGCCTCGAACCGCGCTTACTTCGGGAGACCGCAGCCATCGACGCCCCGGCTGGCGAAGTCCTCCCGCAGCCTGCTCACATGATGCTGTACGATATCGATGTCTACCCCGATGGATCGGTGGGCCACCAACACATCGACCACGTCTATTTTGCGGCGGTCGACAGCCGTGCCATCGACCCTGGCGACGGCGAGGCCGACGCTGCGGTCTGGGAGTGGTACACTGCCGAGGAACTGCGGGCCAGTGAGATCGACGCCGATACGGTCGCAATCGGCTGTGAGGCAATCGAAGCAGTCGACGAGTGGACTGCGTAGGTGGCGTCTCCGGCAGTAAGGGCTCAAAAGTGGATGCACACTGTCGCCACGAAAAGACCGGAGCCGCATGTAGAGTATCCGAGATACCGATACAGTTCGGCTCTCTGGTCGGCGGGGGGAGACGCCATCGCAGTAGCCGAGAGGGGGCACACAGCCTCAAGGGGGAAGTTGGGCCGTGTTCGGTATCTCTACTCAATCATAAGCGGTTGAGAGTGAAAAGTTCCACCCCTATCTATAGAGGGTTGATACGGTTTCGTGTACTGTATGTGTATCGAACCAGTCCGTCTCCGATACCGTAGCCAATGACATGCCGTCGCTCGATGCCGCCCAGTGTTAATCAGCGCTTCTGAACTGCAGTCCACCGCCGCTTCGGGCTGTTAGTGTCGACCCGTCGCGGCGAGAATCGATTGTCGTCTCACAGTTCGGGCATTCGTAGTCGACCGAGGTCGCGTTGAGATGGAGGACCCAGTCGCCGTTGATTCGGCTAGCGTAGTTGCAGTTCGGACAGTAGAGCATCGCCTTCTGAGAACGCTGCTGAGAACGCAGAGTAGAGGGACTCATTCTCGCTTTTTAAGAGCCAGATACGGATAAGGGTGCGGTTCGCCCGGATCGGTCGAGACGTGGCTATGCTGTTTCGGAATCGGACGCCAACAGGGACCGAATATACTGCCCGACGTGGTCGTCCATCCGCCGTTTATAGCCGGCCTGCCGGGCGAGTCGGTCGAGTTCACGACTTACGTAGCTCCCGTACTGGACGGCCTTCTTATCGGTCGACGCCACCGACTCGGGCAGTACACCCTCCCGCAGAGCGAACTCCCGAAGCGCGACCTTTCGGCGGTCGCCGGTCGCCAACAGTTCGCCGGGCAGTCGGAGCGCGGCGTCGACAACCCGATCCTGCAGGAAGGGAGTCACCGGCTCAATGCCGACCGCCTGAAGCCCACAGACGTCGCGTTCGAGCTGTTCGGGCAGTGTGGTGATCGTCTCTCGGACCGCGCCGCGAACCGTCTCTGCCTCGACACGGTGGTCTTCGGCTGGGTCGACGACTTTCGAATACCCTCCGAACAGCTCGTCGGCCCCCTGTCCCAGCGCGAGGCGGTCATATCCGTCTTCGCTGGCCCGCTCAGCGACTAACAACAGCGGCAGCGCAATCGAGACGTCCATCGGGTTCGTTCGACCGATAGCCTCCGTTACCCGCGGGACCGCCTCCCGCAGCGTCTCGTGGTCCAGTTCGATCACTTGGAGATCAGCAGTACGATCCATCGCGGCGGCGGCCTCGCGGGCGGCGGCGATATCGTGGCTTCCTTCGAACCCAATCACGTACAGTGGAGCCTCGAGGAGTCCGGCAGCGACGAGCGCGGAGTCGACGCCCCCTGAAAAGGCGACCGCGACATCGGTCGGCTGGCTCGCTTCGCGGTCGTCGAGTCCGAGCGCCGCCGCCAGTGCCTCGTTCACCACTTGTTGGGCGGTTTCGGGATCGTCGACCGGTGGCTCCGGGAGGTCGAGCCGCTGGCTGTCGCCGTCGACAGTTCGGACGGCTCCGGGTGGAACGACCGCCGGATCGCCGAGCGTGGTCGGCTCGAACGCCCACGCCTCGTCAGCGGCCGGGTCGACAGCCTCGGCCTCGGTGTAGACGGGCTGTCGACCCAGCACGTCGCGGACGACCTGTCCGTCGACGCAGCCGCCGAACCCACCCATATCGCTCGGCCCGCGGCCGTGTGCGCCCGGGAGTGGGTCGACGTTGTCGAGTACGTCTTGGATGATATCGGCTGTCGCCCCGCGGAGTGTGTCAGTCATAATTAAAAGAGATCGCTGAATGCGCGCTGGATTCGTCGTTTCGCACCGCCGCCGAACTGCCGGAGACTGATATGCCACGGCGTTCGGTGGCCGATGACGCTGGTGCGGCCGTGGCGGATCGCTTCGAGGATCGCGTCGGCCGACCGGTCGCTGGCCCCGACCTCGGTGACCGCTTGGCCGACCATCTCGGAGATGTGGGCGTCGCTGCCGGCGGTCATCGGCAGTCCGCGCTCGATGGCGAACCGCTCGGCTTGGCGGTTCGACCGCCCGGTGAACAGCCGCGAGTTGTACACTTCGAGGCCGTCGGCGCTCGCCAACTGGTCGTCAGTTATGTGGGGCGCAACGCCGTGCCGCGACTTCTGGAAGGGGTGCGGGATGACCGCAATCCCGCCCTGTTCGTGGATGCGTTCGAGCGTCTCGTCGTAGGAGAGGCCGGGCGGGATCAGTTCCTTGATACCGAAGGCGAGAATGTGGCCCGCGGCGCTGGAGATCTCCATGCCGACGATGCCGATCAGGCCGTGGTCTGCGGCCTGTTCGGCGGCCGCGATGGAGGCGTCGATCTCGTCGTGGTCGGTGACTGCGAGCGCATCGAGTCCCACGGCTGCGGCCTGTTCCAGCAGTAGCTCGACTGGATCGCGGCCGTCGTGAGACAGCGCCGAGTGGGAATGAAGCTCGACCGTTAGCACTGTCGACTTCTATGAGAGGTTCCTAATAAAGGCTCTCAGTCGTGGTCAGGGTCGGGCGACGTGCGGAAACTCGGCGCGACAATGAGGATCGTCACGAGTGCGGCGAAGACGACTGCACCGCCGTAGATGACCGGGAGTGGATCACCAACTTCGAGTCCGTGTTGAATCTCGGATGCGATTGCGACTGCGCCGACCAGCGCAAGGACGATACCTGCGCCGCCCCATTTGATATACTCGTTCATACCCGGAGGTATGTTGGGTGTATTTCAAAGAGCTATCGGATCACACTGGTTCGACATCAGTTTCCAACCAGTTGATCCAGCCAGTTGATCCAGCCAGCCGCTCTGTCACCGTAACCGATGCACGTTCGTGGACATGGAAAGAGATTAAGCCGGTGATTTTGAACAGGAGAGTGAATGAGTCTCCCGGATTCCGACCACCAGCTGGTTGTCGACGAACTCGGTCGTGAGCCGACGGCTGCCGAGGCGGTACTGTTCGAAAACCTCTGGAGCGAGCACTGTGCGTACCGATCATCCCGACCGCTGCTGTCGGCGTTCGACAGCGAGGGCGAGGGGGTCGTCATCGGTCCGGGCGACGACGCCGCAGTCGTCGCCGTCCCCGAACCCGACGCGGCCGACACGCCCGCCGACGACCGCGAGGCGAGCGACTACTCGGATACCTACATCACCCTCGGCATCGAGAGCCACAACCACCCGAGCTACGTCGATCCCTACGACGGCGCGGCCACCGGCGTCGGCGGCATTGTCCGCGATACGATGTCGATGGGCGCGTATCCAATCGCGCTGGCCGACAGCCTCTATTTCGGCACCTTCGACCGCGAACACTCTCAGTATCTCTTTGAAGGCGTCGTCGAAGGAATCTCGAACTACGGCAACTCGATTGGTGTTCCCACCGTTACGGGAAGCGTCGACTTCCACGAAGGCTATGTCGGCAATCCCCTCGTCAACGTCGCCTGCGTGGGCCTGACCAACGAGGAGCGACTGGTGACCGCCGAAGCCCAGACGGCGGGCAACAAACTCGTGTTGGTCGGCAACGGCACTGGCCGCGACGGGCTCGGTGGGGCTTCCTTTGCCAGCGAAGACCTCGCCGAGGACGCCGAAACCGAGGACCGACCCGCCGTCCAAGTGGGCGATCCATACACTGAAAAGCTCCTCATCGAGGCCAACGAGATGCTGGTCGACGAGAACCTCCTGCTTTCGGCACGGGACCTCGGCGCAGCCGGTCTCGGGGGGGCCTCGTCCGAACTCGTCGCCAAGGGCGGATTCGGCGCGGAGATCGACCTTAACAAGGTCCACCAGCGCGAGCCGAACATGAACGCGCTGGAAATTCTGCTCGCCGAGTCCCAAGAGCGCATGTGTTACGAGGTCGCTCCGGAGGACACCGACCGCGTCGCCGAAATCGCCGAGCGGTTCGATCTCGGCTGTTCGGTGATCGGCGAGGTTCGGGAGGGCAACTACGTCTGTACGTTCGACGGCGAAACGGTCGTCGACGTCGACCCCGAGTTCCTCGCCGAGGGCGCACCGATGAACGATCTGGAGGCCATCGAGCCCGAACAGCCCGGTCGGGAGCTCCCCGACGTCGACCTCGAAGACGCGATCAACGCGGTCGTCTCGGCACCAAACACGGCCTCGAAACGCTGGGTCTACCGCCAGTACGACCACGAGGTCGGCGTCCGAACCGCCCTCAAACCGGGCGACGACACCGCGATCATGGCGATCCGCGAGACCAGCGGCGACGCCAACGACACGACCGGCGCGGGCACCGGCCTCGCCTTCTCGTCGGGCTCGAACCCCAACTGGACGACCAACGCACCGTACGAGGGAGCCCAAGCAGTCGCCCTCGAAAACGCGACCAACATCGCCGCCAAGGGCGCACTGCCACTGACGGCAGTCAACTGTCTCAACGGCGGCAACCCCGAGAAGCCTGATGTGTACGGTGGATTCAAAGCGATTGTCGACGGACTCGCCGAGATGTGTTCGGATCTGTCGACACCAGTTGTCGGTGGTAACGTTTCCTTATATAATGACTCCACAACCGGGCCGATTCCACCGACGCCGACGCTGGCGATGGTCGGCTCGAAGGCGGGCTACGACGCGCCACCAGCCGCGCTCTCCGGCGAGGGCGAACTGCTCGTCGTCGGGTCGGCGGGCGGCGCGCTCGGTGGCTCCGAGTATCTCGCGCAGGTCGGTGGCTCGGATGGCTTCCCGGCGCTTCCGGCAAACGCCAGCGAGATCATCGAGACGATTGCGACGGTCGCAAATCAAGAGTCGACGCTCGCCAGCCACGACGTGAGCCACGGCGGCCTCGCGGTCGCGCTGGCGGAACTGATTACTGCGGATGCGGGTGCCGAGGTCTCGGTCGACGGCGTTGTCGACCTTTTCGACGAGACGCCCGGTCGGGTCGTCATTGAGACGACTGACCCAGCAGCGGTCCGTGAGGCGTTCGACGGTGTCGCGCCGGTCGACTCACTCGGCTCGGCGACCGACGATGGAACGCTCTCGCTGACAGTCGACGGCGAGACGGTCGACTACGATTCGGAGACGGTGACCGAACTGCGTGCGGTGATTACTGAGACGCTCGACTAACGGCTCGATTACGGTCGGATGGATCTTACTGTTCGGGACGCTCGAACTGGCGTTTCAGTAGATAGCCAGCACCGGCAAGCCCTGCGGCACCGGCTCCGATGCCGAATCCGGGGGTTTCGCTGTTGGTGCTTTCGCCGTTCTCACTCCCGTTTTCGCCCTGTTGATCACTCCCGTCAGAACTGTTCGACTGCTCGGTGGCTGCCGAATCGTTTTCCGGCGGCTGATAGACGTAGAGCCCGTCGTTCGGATAGCTCCGGTTGCCGCCGCGCCAGCCGTCCTCACAACAGAGCACGCGACCGTCGCCCATTGCATACACGTTGTCGACGTTTCGGAGCGCGTCGTCGACGTCCGCCATTGCTTCCTCCTCGGTGAAGTCGGGGCCGATGATGACCGGTTCAAGCCGTGAGACGTTGTAGTCGGACCCGAGTTCCGCACGGTAGACGACGCCGCCATCAACTCGGTCGAGGGCGATGTCGCCGCCGTCGTTGGTGGGCTGGTTGTCCAGCGCGTCGTTGAACTCCGAGACGCCGATGTAGATGTAGTCGCCCGGCTGGGCGTTGTCGACGCTGTCGACGCCTTCGGCCTTGTTGAACTCGATTGAGGCACCGATCTCCTTGGCCGCCGCGCGTGTCTCTAAGAACGGAATCCGTCGAAGCTCCTCGTCGACGCCATCGGGACCGTGTTCTTCGTACTGGTCGGCCCACGCAAGGATGTCCGCGTCGGAAATGTAGTCCTGATTGCCCGCCTCGATCACTTCGAGATCGGCCTCTTTGAGGACGCCTTCGGTGACCTCATCGCCCTCGTCCCAGTCAGCATGGCTCTCTAGATAGTCGACCTGCGTAATCTCGTCGTAGTCGGCGATCCACGAGTCGACCTCCCCGTTGCTTGCATGACCAAGCTCTAGCCACTCGATTTCCAGCGGTACGTCTGCGGGAGAGTCGCCGGATGCAGCCTCGTCATTGGTGATCTTGGGCGCATACAGGGTCCCTTCGATGGCCATCGGGTCGTCGTACTCCGGAATCGGCTCGTCGGCGACGAACTTGTAGATTCCCTTACTATCGCCGTCGGAACAGCCGTAGACAGTTCGTTCGTCGGGCAGAAGGTCCGGCGCTTCCCAAGCGGCCCGGCCCATGACGTAATGTTTGACCGGTGTGATCTCGTCGGGCTCGGCCGCTGGGTCCCGGATCTCGACGTGGTAGCCGTAGCGATAGGGGTTCGGATACACGTCTGCGATGGGTTCGAGTGGATTCTCATCGCCATCGGCCTCGACCGGGTCGGCACCCAGATAGTAGGCGAGATGTTCGACCCCGGTCATGTTCCAGTAGCCCTGAATGGACCAGCCGTCGACCTCGTCGTACTGCTCGTTGACTGCCGTATTGATTTCTACGGGGTTGGGTCTGTTCCAGAAGTGGGCTGCCCCGTAGATTCCCTCGCCGCTTTCGGCCGCCGAGGCGTCGCTGACGGTGGCAGCGAGACTCACTCGCGGATGGGCGTAGTTCTCCTCCGAGGAGATCGGCGTGTTCCACGGCGAGAGGTCGCCGTAGCAGTTGATGCGAGTGCCGCCGATATCGCGGAACTGTTCGGTGTTGACCGTGTTGATCGCGTTGTCGGGGTCGGCTTCCCACTCCCCATCGTCGGTCCGGCTGATCGGCGTTCGCATCACGTTGCCAGGGCTGTTTTCGTCGTTCGTAAACAGGTATCCCTCGGTTCCGTCGTCGGTGGTTGCGACGAACTGGTTGCAGTCGGGGTTGTAGCCGGCATCGCCGTAGGTAGTCCCCGCGAAATTGTCGGTCGTCACGGGTTCTCCGTCGGGTGTTTGGGTAACTCCCCACTGCTCGGTGCCATCGTTGATGTCATCGCCTTCCTGAATCAGATACGTGAACTCGGTGTCGGCCGCCCGTGCGTAGTCCTGTTCGCTTCCCTCCGGCGGTGAGGGCTCCTCGAAATCGTCGTTGGTGCCGTCGAACTCGAACCCGAACTCACTGTAGTAGCCGACGCCGGCTTTGTTCCACGGGGCCGAATTGTCACGGCTCGGGTGTTGGATACTGTGCAACAACGTTCCGTCATCAAATACAAACGGACCCGTCATCTCTGCCCCAAACGCCGTCGTCGAGAACCGTTTGAGATCCCCGACGACACTGGGTGCACCATCGGTATCCGTATCGTCGACTGCTGTCGACCGGCTATCGCGGTCTTTCTGTGCGGAGGCGACACCGGGGATACCGGCACCGACGGCGGCCGCGACTGAGGCTCTCATCAGGGTTCGTCTGTGGAAATCCATGTATACATTTCGACACGATATTAGATAAAAAGCGCTTATAATAGATAAGTATCCGTCCACGGAGAGTTTCGACCCCGCAATACCGTCATGTAGTGGTATGTTCGTAGGGAGTTGCCTACTCAATTGTATATATGGGTACATATCCGGAATAGCCCCATATAGTACCAATATTGACACTCAAATAACTCACCGGCGACGTCGACTGTATGACAGAGTCCGAAACGGTCCCCGGCAGCCCAGTTCACAGAGAATACGTCATGGATGTCAGAATCGTCGAATCGGCCGACGACGAGTCGACAACTTACCGGTTCGAGGCACCGACCCACGAGGGGTGTACGTTCGACGATCCGGAGACCGCAGAGCTGTACGCCGATATCTACTTCGACGTTAACGGGTTCGATGAGGTCGGAACGGGCCAGCGGGGTGTCCCACCGGTGATTATTCAGGCCGGACGCGATACGCTTGCAGCGTACTTTCTCACCCAGTCGACGGTCGACGAGCAGTGGGTCGGCTCGTTCATGGGCGTCCAGCCGGGGAAGGTGATCCGGTATGCCTCCCGTGTCCAAGACCGCGCCGAGAACATCCGAACCCGGATCAAAGAACAAGATCTGTCGTAGTGTCGTAGCCCAGACCGTCGCCGTAACTCTCCGACATCGGCCATACCGATTCCGTTTGTGTTTCCAGCAGCGACGCCCCGCCGCGTCGGTGCTGGCGACCACGTTTGAGCGGCCAATATTAAACACCCCTCGGCCCAAGGTGGGTACATGGCAAAGTATTCGACGGGCGACGGTGGCGGTGGTGGCGACGGCGATGCCTGTGAACTCTGCGGCAAAGCCTCTAGCAGACTGAGCACGGCCAACGTCGCCGGGGCCAAACTGCTCGTCTGTGCCGACTGCTCGCCCCACGACGACAGTCGACGTGACTCCGGCCACAGCGGCCAGTCGAGTCAGGGCGGCAGCAGTGGCAGTGGCAGCGGGAGCAGTAGCAGTGACAGCCCAGCCGACCGAAAGAAACGCGCCGCCCAGAAGCAGGCCGAGATCTACGACGCCAACACGGGCGATTCCTCCCACTGGGAAAAGGAGGGGACGAACTACGAGCGCGACCGACTCCCGTACCTCGTTTCGGACTACGACGAGCGCGTCGAAAACGCCCGCCAAGAGGCCGGACTCACTGTCGAGGAACTGGCCGACAAGCTGGACATCGACGATGAAGAGTATCTCGCAGTCGAGCAGGGTCGGGCCGCCCGTGCAGGCGTCGGCGGCTCGGTAATCCGTGAGCTCGAAGACGAACTCGATGTGACGCTGGTCGACGAGTAGTCACCGACTCGGCAGGTACAAAGGCAGCCATGCCCGAGGTGTCGACGAATGATCGGAAAGCTGGATCCCGAGACCCTCCGAACCGTTCTCGACCGGACTGGCGCGTCGAATCCGGCACTGCTGACCGGCGCAGCCTACGGCGAGGATGCGGCGGCAATCGACCTCGGCGATGGCGAAACGCTGGTCGTGAGCTCCGATCCGATCTCGCTGGCCGCCGAAGCCGCCGGCACGCTGGGCGTCCACGTCGCCTGCAACGACATCGCGGCCGCCGGCGCTGACCCCGAGTTCCTGACGAACGTGATTTTTCTCCCGGATGACGATCCGGATACAATCGCCACGCTGACGAGCCAGTTGGATACCGCCGCCACCGAGATCGGTGTCACAATCGTCGGCGGCCACACGGAGTACGTCCCGACGCTTTCTCGCCCACTGCTGAGTCTGACTGCCTTCGGTCGCACCGACCGCCATATCCCGACCGGTGGCGCAGAGCCGGGTGACAAGATTCTGCTCACCAAGGGGGCGGCCATCGAGGCCACCGGTATCATTGCGACGGATTTCGTCGACAAACTCCGCGACGAGGGCGTCGACGAAGCGGTTATCGACCGGGCGGCGACGTATTTCGACGAAATCAGCGTCCTCGAAGACTCCCGCGCGCTTCGAGATGTGGCCACCGCGATGCATGATCCAACCGAGGGCGGTGTCATCACCGGCCTTGTCGAACTCGCTACGGCCGCGAATGTCGACATGGTCGTCGACCGTGAGGCGGTGCCGATCCGCCCGGAAACCGAGGCCGTCTGTACGGCGATGGGAGTCGACCCGCTCCGTATCTTCGGCTCGGGAGCCCTGCTTGCGACAGTGCCCGCCGACGGGGTCGACGCGGCCGAAACGAGACTTGGTGAAGCTGGCATCGCAAGCGCCGTGATCGGGACTGTCGAATCGTCAGCAGCCACTGATGTCTCAGCTGCGCTCGTCTTGGATGGCGAGCGAATCACCGAAGCCAGCGACGATCAGCTATACCCCTTCTGGGAGTAGTCCACTGCGAACGGACTGCTATTGTTGCTGATTGGTCCGAAACACTGTCTTTCCGGAGCTTTAGGCCCTGAGCGGTCGACTGTCGGTTCGTGGTGGATCTTCAGTACAGTGATCGAGACGCGGGTTATCTGCACGGTGTCTGGTTCGTCGCACTTGGATTACTGTTGGTGTCGACGACCAGACCTGCCTACAGCCCGTTTGTCGGATCAGTCAGCGATACGGTGATCTTTGCTGGACTGTGTGGGCTGGTCCTCGTCGGAGCCGCCACAGTTCGCTTCCGTCACGCTGCGCTTGGGGTTCCGATGAGCGTCTGTGGTGGTCTCGTCGTCTGGTCAGTGGTTCAAACGCTGGCCAGCGAGTCGACCGTCCTCACCGGTGGCACGCTCGTTCTCGCCGGGGGAGTCCTCGCCCTCGGCGGGCTGTTCGTCCACGAAGGCCTGCTGATCGCACGCGGTCGACGCCACACCGACACCCAGTCCCCGCCACGGACGCGGTGGCAGTGGTGGCTCGGCGCGCTGGTGCTCCTCGCTGCTGGCAGTTTCTGAGTTTATAAGCGATGTGCGGTCGACACGCATTACTGGGCGTCTTTTATCAATAATGGCGGGTATTCTGTCGTAGGATGGTCGTCGCACTCACGCCCGCATTCGTCGGGGTTCTGTTCGTGATCGTCATTGTTTCCGGGATGGTCAACGGACTGGCCGGGTTCGGGTTTGCGGTCGTGGGGACGATGGCGCTGGCGACGGTCGTCGACCCTGCCACAGCAGTCGTGGTGATGATCATCCCCATGTTGGCGGCCAACGTGACGCTCGTCAGTGAGCTGTCGACCGATGAACTCCGGAGCTGTGGCAAGCGGTTCGGCCCGCTCGTAGTTTCAGCGCTTCTCGGCACGATCATCGGCATGATCGTGCTGGACGCGCTGCCGGGTGGGCCACTGCGCGTCGGCCTCGGCCTGATCACACTTGGCTTTGTGGCCAGCCAACAGCAGGCGGTGGCGATCCCGTCGCTCGGGATCGAGGGTGGGTCGACGCTCGGGAGCGCTCCAGCGATGATCACAATCGGCGGCGTGTCGGGACTGCTGTTCGGTGCGACCAACGTCGGGGTCCAACTGGTTGCCTATCTCCGGAGTCAGGATCTCTCCCACGGGCTGTTTGTCGGCGTGGTGGCGATGGTGTTCGTCGGCATCAACGCCCTCCGCGTCGGGGCGGCGGGCCTCTTGGGACTCTATCCGTCGCTGACCGTCCTCGGACTCTCAGTCGCGGCGACGGTGCCCGCAATCGGGGGTGTCGCAGTGGGGAGTCGACTTCGGAATCGAGTAAGCAGTCGGCTTCGTCGTCGACTGGTGTTTGGCCTACTGACGATCATCGGGATTCGACTCCTACTCGGTGGACTCGGCATCGCCTGACATGGGATGGAGTTTTGATCGGCGTGTTACTCGGTGAGTGTGTCGTATTCGGTCACTGTGAGCGTTGAGCTGTCTCCCCACGTGATTTTCAGCGAATCGGCACCGACGTCGACAGCGTCGACCGAGAGGTCGACTTTCTCGGCGTTCGCATCGGTGCGGTTGCCGGTCATTTTCACTGCTTTTAGGTGGGCCAACTCGTCGGGATCGGCGCAGTAGTCGTTTGGCGCGCCGACGACCGAGAGCTCCGCGTTCCGGAGCAGCTTCCGGAGTCGTTTCGCCGCGGCGACCGACCCCGAATCTAGTTTCACGACCAGTTCGTCATCGTCGTCCTCCACGAGGGCACTGTAGTCGGCCGCCGCGAGATCAGTCACGTCATCCCTCGAATCGAGATCTTCGAACAGATAGAGCCCGCTCGCATCGTCGGTGGTGCGAACGCTGTCAGGGACGATCACGACGAGATCCGTTTTGGTGCCTCCCGTCAGATTCCCCGCCATCGTGATCCAGTTCGGACGGTGTTCGATTGGGACCGTCTTCGAGCGATCCGGCAGCGGATGGATCTCCTTGGGGAACTTCGTGCGGTCGTCTTCGACCCGGAAGATGCCCCACGAGCCGCCTTCGAGTTTCCGCCGCTCGCGTGTCTCCTGATAAATGAAGTCGCCGGTACTCTCGGCGAGTCCGCCCGCACCGCCGACGGGTTCGACCCGGTCGGTCTTGGTGACGCTGATCTGATCGTCGACACCGACGAGTTTGGAGTCGGCCTCGCCTCGAAGTCGGTCCCACTGGTGCTCAGCGAGATGGAACGCGAGTCCATCGGCTTTGTCAGCACAGAGATGGATCCGGAACGTCACGGGATCGCCGAGCAGCGCACGGAGCACCGGGGTGTTCGGATCGCCGTGGATATTCGAGGCGTACACGTTCGCCGGATTGTCGTCGGCCCGCTCGAACCGGCGACTGAAGGGCTCCGAGCGGTAGTTGATCGCCGGATAGCCGTGGTCTTCGGGATCGCCCAACTGATTGCAGGGGTCGTCGGAATCTTCGATATCCGGTCCCGGTGGCACCACACAGTTGTCGGGATCGTCCTCGTTGATGATGAACTGTCCGTCCGCAAACGCCAGCGAGAAATCCCGGAAATCGTCGCCATCGGGCATCTTCTTCATCACCGAGTGCGCCCGACCGTTCGGTGCTGGCTCGCAGGTGATCGGATCGAGGAACTCGACGCCCTCCTCTTCGATGACCAGTCGACCGTAGGCTCCGTGGTGGCGGTTGCTTCTGATGTCCGCGAAGTCCTGAAGCACCGACGAAACCGAAACCTCGTTGACGTACCAGCGGTAGGTGATCTCTTCGCCGGGCCCGATCGTCTGATCCCAGTTGAAGCCGACGGTCGTTCCGTCGGAGCCGAGAACGTTGTACCGGACCTGTTTGGGATGTAGCGAGATCCGCTTCGAGCGATCCCAGTCCTCGTCGGGACCCTGCATCTCGGGATGTGGATGGTCGTTGTCGAGATCGTCGAAGTCGATATCGTTGGTCAGCGTGAGGTCGATGCAGTCGTTCTGTGTCGCGCGCAACAGCAGCGGTTCGAGCGGTGCGTCGCCGTCGCAGATCGCCTCGACGTCCTCGTCCATCGCATACGCGATGCCGTAGGGGTCGACGTCGCCGTACTCGTTGTACTCGATCTCGGTATCGAACGCCGTCACATTGAACTGTAGACGATCCGCATCTTTCGGACACGGTCTGCCCGGCGACGGGGCGAGCTCCGGTGGATCGCCGGTAATGGCGTCGTTCTGCCGGGCCTCTTTGTCGGCGGGGAACTCCTGTCGCTCCTCTTTTTTGTCCGCGTAGAGAAGCCGTGCGAGTTGGCCCGTCTCCGACCAATTGAACTCGCTCCACGGAGCCGGATGCCCCATCTCTTTGAGCTGCTTGCGACTGATCGTCTCGTTCGGGGCCTTCCGGTCCGGCAACGGTTCGAGGTGGTCGACTTCCCCGCCGAACTCTCGAAACAGTCCCCACATCCCGTTCCAGAGATCGTCGACGACCCGTGATCCATACAGATAGTCCTTGATCGGGAGGCCAGCGGGGTTCTCGTCGAGTTCCTCGATGAACGTCCCCTCACCGATTGAGTCGGGTTCCTCCAGAAGATCGAGTGCGAAGGCTTCCGAGGTGCCGATGACCTGCGTGACGGCGTCTTCGGGGTCCTGTCCCTCCGGATCGAACCGTCGACCGTTGATCGTGAAGTTGTGTTGTTCCTCGTAGCCCCCATGCCACAGCCGGAAGCGAACCGGATCGTCCTCGTAGGCCTCGAAAGTGGGCGTCGACGGATCGCCGTGGACGAACGAGGAGTGAACGTAAGCCGGATCACAGTCGTCGCGGATGTAGTAGGGCGTGTTCCGGTAGTTGATCGCCATTACCCCCGCGTTCTCGTTGTGTTCGGCCTCGTTTCGGTTGACCAGCTCGCCGTCGCGGTCGACCAGCTGTGCGAAATCGTGGTAAGCCACACAGAACTCCCGGTAGTCGGTGCCGTCGGGCACCTCGATGATCGCTTGGGTACCGCTGTCGATCTCGTCACCGCTGAACGGATCGAGCCAGCGTGATTTGGGCGGCTCAACCACGAGCGAGGCGAACGAGCCGTGCATCACGTCTTCGATGCCGGTGATGTGATCGTGGAAAAAGATCGTCCCCTCCTCGTCGGCAAACCATCGATAAAAGGCCTTTTCGCCTGATTTGGCGTCCTGACGGTAGTTGAATCCAGACGCCAGTGAGTCCGAGCCCAGAAGATCATAGGAGACGAAATGGATGTGGTTGGATTTCCCACCGGCCTCGATGGGAACACTGTCGGGGTTGCCGTCCTCGCCGCCCTCCGGGAAGCGGTCGGCGGGGATCGCCGCGATGTTTTCCTCGGTGACCTCGTTTTTAAATGTAATGTCGACGCAGTCGCCGACGTTGGCGCGGATGACCAGCGGTTCGGGATTCAACTTCCCCTTTTTGACTAGTTCGGCGTTCTCTTCGAGCACGTAGACGATTCCGTTCGGATCGTGGTGTCCGGCGTCGTTGTAGACGACATCGGCGGGAAGGGCGACGATGGTGTACTCACGTTTCTCGCCCTCGATCTCGGCTTCGACGTCGGGATCACAGGGATCTGTGTACGGCGCACCGGGGATGATATCGTCGCCGAGGGCGGCCTGCTCGTCGTCGGTCGGATCACGGAACTCCTCCTTTCCGGCCGCACCGTACGGTGGGAACGGCGGTGTGTTACCGAACTTGCCGGGAATGAACTCGGGGTAGCCGGGCACGTCCGAATCGAGCGGAATCGGCGGCTTGTTGTTCGGCAGCGTCTGGAATCCCTTTCGCTCCTTGTCAAGTACGCGCATGATTCCCCACATTCCCTCGCCGTAGTGGGGGAAGAGGTGGCAGTGGAACAGTACATCACCCGTCGACCGGTGTGCGCCACCCGCACCAACCGCAAAGGAGTCCTCGAACTCCAGATTCGGACGCACGGTCGTGAAATCGTTGATACCTTCTGTCGACGTCCCTGAGGCAACGCTGAGCGGGCTCTCGTAGACCGCCCCGAGGCCGACCGTCTGGGAGTCGACGGTACCTGAAGAAATGTCCGGCGGCGTCTCTTTCCAGCGATGGCCGTGGAGGTGGTGGACGTGGTTTTCTTCGACCGACGCCCCCATCGGCAGCACGTTCACCGGATCGCCGACGTACACCGGATACACGTTGTCACCGCCGCCGGGGTCGCCGTTGAGCCACGAGTTGTAGAAGTTCTCTCTGATCTCCGGGTCGCTCCCGTCGGGTATCCGGTTCCCGGTCGGGTCCGCACGGTAGTTGATCGCGTGAGTCGTCTGGTCCTCGTCGCTGTCGGGGAACGTCAACTCATCGCCGTCAGCGGTTCGCATTCCTTCAGGGGTGTGATAATAAATGACGAACTGTCGGTAGCTGAGTCCGGGTACATTACCCGCTTGCATGGCCTCCTCGCTGAGATCATCCGGCAGGTGGATGTCCGCCTGAACCCGACCCTGTTCTTCGTCACCGGTGAAGGGGTCGGTCCACTCGGTGCCCTGTGGGTGGACGATGACCGAGCCGAACAGTCCCCGCGACAGCAGGTTGGCCTCCTGTGGCGGATCGTCGGCGCTGTCGTAGGCCTGGTTCGCCCCATCGAGGAAGAAGTGACCACCCAGGTTCGAGGCGTACCACCGGTACGTGATCGATTCGCCGGGCTCGACGGTCGTATCCGGGTTGAACCCGACATGCATCCCGTCGCTGTCGTCGACCTCGTACGGCAGCGAGGTCATATGCATCGAGGCCGCTCGGTCGAGGTCGTTGTGGAACTCGATCTCGATGATATCGCCCTTCTCGGCACGAAGTGTGAGCGGCTGGATCAGTCGCGTATCGCCGTCGGCGCGTTTGTCCTCGGGGATCTCTTCGCAAAAGAACTCGTCGTCTTCGTCGTCGTCCTCGAAGACGACCGTGTTCCCGCAGGGTCGCTTTCCGGAGAGCTTTTTGATCTCCTTTCTATCCTCTTCGAGCGCGTACATGACGCCGACCGGCTGGTGGAGGCCGTACCGGTTGTAGACGATGTCGACGTCGATTGCATGGGCATCGAAATGCCGAACCTGTCCAGCTTCATCGGGTTCCTCGGGGACCTCCTCACGTTCGGTAGCGTCCTCTGTGGCCGCAGCTCCGGTCGAGAGTGCTGTCCCCGCTGCGACCGTCCCACTTATCGATAGGAAATCCCGCCGAGACGTTTCAGCCGAGTTGAACAGGGAGTGATCTTCAATCGCGCCATCGGGTGATGATGCATCAGTATCGTCGCCGTTTTCCTGCGACATACATACGATAACAGCCAATATACCCTATTGTAATTGTCATATTACTAAGTATAAATGGCTATAACTAACGTATAACTGCAGTTATTGCCGTGTTTTGCCCGTCTACTACGTTCGGTTTGTTATCTCGCGGCCGAACCACTGGCGAAAACTCCACTACATGATTTAAACGTAGAAAGCTGCTACGCGCGGTTTTATCGTGGTATGCTTAACATATCTTGTCACAGACACTGAGGTATGTGTGTTCAGATTCGATTACTCACAGCGATTTACTGAGGGAAACAACTACCGGAGGGTGTCGACAGCGATTTCACGACGCCGCCCCATCAGATCTGTATGGATTACACTGAGTACGAGGCAGTGGTCTACGATCTCGACGGGACACTAGTCCATCTCGCCGTCGACTGGGCGACTGTCGCCAACGATGTGATCGCGGTCTACGAGGAGGCAGGCGTCGACGCCCGCGCCGCTGATCTCTGGGAGCTGCTGGGACGGGCCGCCGACCACGGAATCAGCGAGGAAGTCAAAGCCACGATCAGCCGCCACGAACACGGTGGTGCGCGGGACTCTCACCGCCTTCCTCTGGCCGACGACGTCGCCGAGCAGTCGGTGCCGGTCGGCGTCTGCTCGCTCAACTGCGAACGGGCCTGCCGGATCGCGCTCGATACACACGAGCTGTCGGCGGGTGTCTCGGCAGTCATCGGTCGGGATTCGGTCGACACCCACAAACCCGACCCCAAGCCGCTGCTGGCGACGCTCTCGGAGTTGGGTGTCGAGTCGGGTGAGGCCGTCTTTATCGGAGACTCCGACCGTGACAGGATAACTGCCGACCGAGCGGGCGTCGACTTTCTGTTTGTCGACTGAATCGCTGTAGCCAGTTAGGCCGAATCCGTGCTCTGCTCGGCCTTTTTGTCGTCTTCGAGTTTGTATTTCGCGTACAGAAAGACCGAAACTGCGGTCAGAAACCAGATCGGCGCGCCGACCCGCACCGCGAAGCTGAGACGGGCTCCCCACGACGGGAGTTCGACGAGGATCGAGAGCCCGGCAACGATTGGTGCGCCGACGATGATGGTGACGACGAACGTCGTCTGCATCACCCAGCCGAAGTCGACGCCATCAGGATCGGTAGTTTCGACGAGATCTGCCACAGATCCATCTCAGTCTGCGACTACTACTGTGTGACGGTTCGCCACTGGAGAGAGATCGGCCACACCGGGAATCGAACTGTTTTATCGGTGCGAAACCAACTGTTGGGGTATGACCACGACCCGTGGGCTCCGCGAGCGAGACCGGCCCATCACGATGCTGACGGCCTACGACGCGCTGACTGCCCGGATCGTTGAGGCCGCCGGAATCGACGTTATCCTCGTCGGCGACAGCATGGGCACCGAAGTGTTGGGGTACGACGACACGCTCGCGGTAACCCGTGAGGAGATGCAAAACCGAACCGCGGCAGTCGTCCGCGGCACCGAAGACGCACTCGTTGTCGCCGATATGCCATTTCTTTCAGTCGGCGTCGACGACAGCGAGACGATTCGGAACGCGGGCCGCATGCTCAAGGAGGCCGGCGCCGACGCCGTCAAACTCGAAAGCGGCCCCCACACGGTCGAGATCACTGATCGACTCACCCAACTCGGGATCCCCGTTATGGCCCATCTGGGCCTGACGCCCCAGCACGTCAACCAACTCGGCGGCTACAGTCGACAGGGAACGACGACCGAGGCCGCCGAAGAGATCCTGTCTCTCGCACGCGCACACGAGGAGGCCGGAGCCTTTGCACTCGTGCTCGAACACGTTCCGGCGAACGTCGCCGGGCAGGTGACCGAGGCACTGAATATCCCGACGATTGGGATCGGGGGCGGTCCCGACTGCGACGGGCAGGTACTCGTACTCACTGATGTGATGGGGCTCAGCGAGGACCAGCCACCGTTCGCCGAGCAGTTCGGTGATGTCGAGGCCGCGATGACCGACGCCGTCGACGCCTATCGGTCAGCGGTTGAAAACGGAGAGTTCCCGTCAGCCGAACACAGCCACGTCGAAGAGAGCGTCGACGACCTCACCGAGTGAGGCGGTCGAGGAACATCGAGAGCGCCGCGTTGAACGCCTGTGGCTGTTCGAGCATCGAGAGATGGGCCGCGTCCTCGATCTGGAGTACCGAGCAGTTCGGCATCTCGGCGGCGAAATACTGATGATATCGGAGCGGCGTCAGCTGGTCGTACTCGCCGACGAGTGCGGCCGCCGGGAGGTCGATCTCGTCGAGTCGACCCAACACGTTGAACAGGTTACTGGTGCGGAAATCCCGGCCCGTGACCGGCTGGCCGGTCTCTCTCAGTCGACGTGTGGATGCCGCCAAGAGTTCGGGGTCCGGATCGTGAAACAGTCGGTCGGAGCCATGAAGAAACTCGACGGCCCGGTCGAAATCAGTCTTCAGCCAGTCGAGCAGATCCGACAACACCGGGAGCCGCGGTCCTGTGCCGGCCAACACCAATCCATCGAGATCGAGATCACGTTCGAGCGCCGCCCAGATCGCGACTGCGCCGCCAAGGGAGTGGCCGACCAGCACCGAGCAGTCGGTGGCCTCGACGACGGCTGCCACGTCATCGGTGTAGGCCGACAGTGTTTCGTAGCCCGCATCGGCGTCGATATCGTCGCTTTCACCGTGGCCGCTGAGGTCGACCGCCGCCACCGGGGTTCGGCTGGCCAGTCTGAACTGGCTTTTCCATGCTTCGTGTGAGCCACCACTACCGTGAATATAACAGCAGCCCGGGCCGGACTGACCGCTCCGGTCGCTGTATTTGTAAGCTGTCGACCGGCCGTGGTGGCTCACGGATTCCATACCTCTATTCGGGCCGAGTTGGGCATAAATCGCCGGACCTTCTCGAATACCGATAGGTAGGTGATTGCGGCTACGATTCGGCTGGTGTCGACTGGTCGACGTCATCGAAAACGAATGCCGCACCTCCTGTGTCGGCGGCCTCGACGCTCACACCCCAGCCGTGGACATCCGCGATTCGCGTGACGATAGCCAGTCCCAGCCCGGTTCCGTCGCCGGTCGTATACCCTTCTTCGAGCACCGACTCGCGGTCGGCGGGCGGAATGCCGGGACCGGTATCGCTGACGACGAGTTGCACCGGCCCGTCGGTTTCGGCCTCTCTCACCGAGATCGTGATCTCCAACCCACCATCGTCGGTGTCGCCCCCGTTCTCAGTGGAGCAGTGTTCCACGGCCTCATCAGAACCCTCCGAGTTCTGGGTGCCTGTCGAATGGTTCGAAAATTCCCGCTGGGAATTTTCGTCATCACGAGAGACGGCGTCGCCGTCTCTCGGACGACTATGCTCGACAGCGTTTCGAATGAGGTTCTCTAGGAGTTGCAGCACGTGCTGTCGGTTGGCCTCAATGTGGATCTCAGCGTCGACCGTGAGTTCGGCGTCGCCGGTTTCGACGTGTTGCCAGGCCGTTGTGACACACGACGCGAGGTCGACCGTTGTGGTGTCGACGGCGGCCGCATCGAGCCGGGCCAGCGTCAGCAGTTCGTCGATCAGTTGTTCCATGCGCTGGTGGGACTCCTGGATTCGGTCGAAATGCGCCGGATCACCGGTCTTGCGGGCCAGTCCGACGTAGCCCGAGGCGACGTTGAGGGGGTTCCGGAGGTCGTGGCTCACGACCGAGGCGAACTGATCAAGCTGCTTGTTCTGCTGTTTGAGCTGTGCCTGCTGGTGGTGTTGGTCGGTGATGTCGTGGACGAGAAAGACGCGACCCACGAGATACTCACGGTCGTCGTACAGTGGTGTGAGTTCGATCTGGTAGTGGTGGCCGTTGAGCTCCATTCGCATGCGCTGGTGGTCGGTCGCCGTGGCCACGGCATGGAACTGCTCGGCGACGCTCGGCACCGATTTGATCAGCTCCGCGAGCGGTCGACCGATGTCGGCATCGGAGAGATCCAGGAGTTCGAGTCCCCGCTGATTGGCGTCGACGAGTCGGTTCTCGCGGTCGGTGACGAACACGGCACTGTTCAGCGTTTCGACGACCGCATTTCGCGCAATCGGTGCGACGTCCATGAACTTCGTTCGCTGGATGCCCCACGTCAGCGAAACGCCGGTGATAGCGAAGCCGACAGCCGTCAGATTGTACGAAATCGTCCGGGTAATAAAGGCAATATCCGTGAGCCACGGGGCGACAATTCCCGCGAGCAGCGCGGCGGCCTGTTTCTGATAGAGGAACTGGCTGGTGAAGACGAACCAAACCAACAGGAACGTCGACACCGCGACCAAGAGATACGAGTAGCCGATATGGAGACCGAAGGCGATGCCGTAGGTCGTCTCCCACCCCGATCCAGTGGCCGGATTCGCCACGAACGTCTCCCAGACGAGATCGGGTCGAATCCAGACGATGGCGTTGAAAATGAGTGGCCAGATCGCCAGCCCACCAATTGTCCGGCGCGTAACGTACTGGTCGTACCCCGTGTACGCGAGCACGAAGACGAACAGGCTCGCAATAACGACCGTAATTCCGGCGAACCACAGTTTCATGAAGGCAACCGACAGAGGTGTGCCCGGCACGACTGTCACAACGAACTCACAACAGGCCCAAAACCCCATCCCGAGCAGTGTCACGACGAGCGGTCGACCACCCGGCTCCTCGCGGAGCTGCCACGCCTGGGTCGCCGCCGCCACCACCAACACAACCGCAACTGCGAACGAGATCGAGTAGAGCGGATACTGCAGCGGCATTTCCTGTGGCTTCTTCGCTCATTTATAAAATCCGTTTGCCGTATCTATCAACAGTAAGAATTGGACCGCGTACGCGGGACACGACGGTCGACCGATGCTCACGACCGCAAACTTCGGTGTGAACCGCAACACAATCTAATTTGGGTACCCCAACGCCTTCATGCGGTTTTTCAGCGGTAGCTTTATATACTTTGAAGAATAACTGTGAGTTAGTACTATGAATGAACCACAGGCAGCCGGTCATGACGACCGCTTCGTGCGGCGCTACGAGTATGACGACCACTCGCTGCTCGCGGTCGACCTCCCGGTCGACGACGAGCAGGTCGATGTGGATGTCGTCGGCTCGACAGCGATTCTCGTCATCGATCACGGCGACCGTCTCACCGAGACGGAGTTTGAACTGCCCGGCACGGACCCAAACGTTGAGTTGAACAACGGCGTACTCGAAATCACGGTGAACAAATGAATCTCACAGTCAAACCACTCAAACAGAAGGACGCCGGTCGACGCCTCGCGGCGGTCGACCGCCTCGCAGCCGACGAACTCGACCTCTCAGGCGGCGATTTCGTCCGTCTCGACAGCGACGACGGCACCGCCATCGCCCGCGTCTGGCCCGGCTACCCGGAGGACGACGGGACCGGTATCGTCCGGATCGACGGTCGACTCCGCCAGGAGGCGGGCGTCGGCATCGACGACAAACTGACCATCGAGAAAGCGGAGGTCAACCCTGCCGAATCGATCACGATTGCCCTGCCACAACGGCTCGGCATCCGTGGGAATATCGATTCGCTGATTCGACGCGAACTCGGTGGCCAGCCAGTCACCTCCGGCCAAAATGTTCAGTTACCACTGGGCTTCGGCTTCATGGGCGGCCAATCGCAGGCTGTTCCACTGAAGATCGCCTCAACGTCGCCATCGGGCACGGTCGTCGTCACTGACTCGACGGAGGTCACCATCTCTGAGAAACCCGCCGAACAGATTCAGGAGGCACCCAGCGGTGCCGCACCGGGCACCTCGGGAACCCCCGACATCGCCTACGAGGACATCGGTGGCCTCGACGACGAACTCGAACAGGTTCGAGAGATGATCGAACTGCCAATGCGGCACCCAGAGCTGTTCAAGCGGCTCGGGATCGACCCACCGAAGGGCGTCCTGCTCCACGGCCCACCGGGCACCGGCAAGACGCTGATCGCCAAGGCCGTCGCCAACGAAATCGACGCCAGCTTCCACACGGTCTCCGGCCCGGAGATCATGTCGAAATACTACGGAGAGTCCGAAGAGCAGCTCCGTGACATCTTCGAGGAGGCCTCCGAGGAGGCCCCCGCGATCATCTTCATGGACGAACTCGACTCCATCGCGGCCAAACGCGAGGAGGCAGGCGGCGACGTCGAACGACGCGTCGTGGCCCAGCTCCTGAGCCTGATGGACGGGCTCGAAGAGCGCGGCGAAGTCGTGGTCATCGGCGCGACCAATCGTGTCGACGCTATCGACCCCGCGCTGCGGCGTGGTGGCCGGTTCGACCGCGAGATCGAGATTGGGGTTCCGGACCGCGACGGACGGAAAGAGATCCTGCAGGTCCACACCCGCAACATGCCGCTGGCCGAGGGGATCGATCTCGACGTGTACGCCGAGAACACCCACGGCTTTGTCGGCGCGGACCTCGAAAACCTCGCCAAAGAGGCCGCGATGCACGCGCTGCGACGAATTCGCCCACGGCTCGACCTCGAAAGCGACGAGATCGACGCCGACATCCTCGAATCCATCGAGGTGCTGGAGAGCGACCTCAAATCGGCCTTAAAAGGGATCGAACCCTCGGCGCTGCGTGAGGTGTTCGTCGAAGTGCCCGACGTCTCTTGGGAGGACGTTGGTGGCTTAGAGGACACCAAAGAGCGCCTCCGCGAGACGATCCAGTGGCCCCTCGAATACCCCGAAGTGTTCGAGGAACTCGACATGGCCGCCGCGAAAGGTGTCATGCTGTATGGTCCACCGGGGACCGGTAAGACCCTCTTGGCAAAAGCGGTCGCCAACGAGGCCGAGTCGAACTTCATCTCGATCAAAGGCCCCGAACTCCTCAACAAGTTCGTGGGCGAATCGGAGAAAGGAGTCCGCGAGGTCTTCAGCAAGGCCCGCGAGAACGCCCCGACCGTGGTGTTCTTCGACGAGATCGACTCGATTGCCGCCGAGCGCGGAAGTCAGTCGACCGACTCGGGTGTCGGCGAACGGATGGTCAGCCAGCTGCTGACCGAACTCGACGGCCTCGAATCGCTGGAGGACGTCGTGGTAATCGCCACCTCGAACCGCCCAGACCTGATCGATTCGGCACTCCTGCGGCCCGGTCGACTGGACCGACACGTCCACGTCCCGGTGCCCGACGAGGATGCTCGCCGGAAGATCTTCGAGGTCCACACCGACGAAAAACCGCTGGCCGACGACGTGGACCTCGGCAAGCTGGCTCGCCAGACCGAGGGCTACGTCGGCGCGGACATCGAAGCGGTCTGCCGCGAGGCATCGATGGCTGCCAGCCGGGAATTCATCGGCAGCGTCAGTCGGGAAGAGGTCGCCGAATCGGTCGGCAACGTCCGGGTGACGATGGCCCACTTCGAGGATGCCCTCGATCAGGTCCAAGCAAGCGTGACTCCCGAAACGCGAGAGCGTTACGAGGAGATCGAACGTCGCTTCGGCAAAAGCGAGATCGACACCGAAGACGATCTCGGCACCGCGTTCCAGTAGACGCTACTGAATCACACCGTTGCGGACACTATTTTGACTGCTGTTGAATCGTCGCAGAGGAGGCCTACCTGAGTCGGTATCCCGCGAGTACGAGCACAATGCCTGCCACTGTGTACTCGATCTTTAGTAAGAATGCATCCAGAAGATCAACAGGATGGGACCATGCATAGAGAGCGTCGATGGCTGTTCCGACGCCAATAAACAGTAACACGAATCCACCGAGAAGTACCACGAGGCCAATTTTCATCAATGCTTTTTGTCGACCGGGAGATGGTGACGCAGTGGGCTGGCCACCATTCATTTGTTATAGTCTAGTCAGATGGTTGAAAAGCGTATCGCAGCCAATGTGACATTCTTGGCCGCAGCCATCACAGCTACCGTCGACGACACCCGGTCTCTCGCCTAAACTGGCGTGAACGGTCGACGGGTTTTATTTTGGTAACTCCTGTCAATGTAGACACCCCTACCTGCGTGTCCCCACGGACACACCCCTCCAGCCACTGTCGACTGGCGTGGTCGATCTGTGGCTTGATTTCTATTCGTGAGTCGTTGGTGTGTCGACTAGCGGATGCCACCGGCTACAGTTGGTTACTCCGCGAGGCAACCACATCGAGCCCGGGACTGTAGTAGCAGACCGGCTCGGCTTCGGGTTCGGCGAAACCGTGGCTCTTGAGTAGTGTGCTGGTCGTGATCTCGGCGTCGGCCGGGTAGAGCGTCCACGGCTCGTGGTCGACATCGGTATACCGAATCGAGCCGTCCTGTGCTTCCGTATAAAATCGGTAGCGTTCGACGAGGAACTCGCCGAAGGGGTCCTCTGGAGCCGCAAACGGTTTACCGGTCGGCCAGTAGCTCGCCTCGTAGTGGGCCGGCCGCGAGCCGGGATGCATTCGTCTGCTTTTGAATTGGACCCGGCCGTCGACCCACTCCAAGCCGATTCGCGCATAAAAGTACGGCAGATGTTGGAAGACTCTCGCGCCGATGACGCTCGCGATGCCCTGCGCATCGAGGCTGAAGAAGTAGACGCTGGGGACGCCGTCGCGGGTGACGTAGGTTCGGAGATTGAGTTCCGGCAGTCGAATTCCGAGCTGCTTGGGCAGCCCCTTCGGCCGGACGTCGACGTTCGTGAAGGGAACGACCGAGAGCCACGCCGAGCCGTCGAAGGTGTCGGGGGCGAGCCCGTCGGGCAGGTGGGCGTCCATCACCCGTGGCTCGACCGGGTAGTTCTCGAACAGCAGGTGTCGCCAGCCCATCTCCAGTGGCACTACCATGTCGACTGTTGGTGGCTCGGACGAATATCACTTTGGCCGGAGACGGTAGTCGACGCCTGATAGCCACCAATCGGCGATTATCCGGGCGATTCGGGCGTGAACGGTCGACGGGTTTTATTCTGCTAGAGGTTGTCACAGTAGTCACCCCTACCCGCGTGTCACGCGACACGTCCCTCCGGCCAGTGTCGGCAGTGGGTCGACGGCTGGCCTGTTTTATTCGGTGAGTGGCAAGACTGTCGGCGTGCTGGGAGGTCGATCATCTCCCGGTTCGTTCGAGTATATAAAGCCGTTCAGGAGTATTCGATTGCCGATTCGGCCGGATTTCGTGCTCCGGCTGTGCCTATCGGATTCGATGTGGACAGTCGTTCGACGGCACTCACGCGGGCAGTCGACCAGCACGTTCGAGCACTGCGAGCCCGGCAACCGTTGCCACGAGGGCGAGTGCGCCAGCAGTGAAGACCGTACCGTACGCGTAGCCGCCTTCGATCAGCGCACCGACGACCGAGGAGCCACCCGACTGCGACAGCATCCAGGCGGTACTGAAGACGGCGTAGGCGCTGCCGCGGGTCGAGTCCGGCAACGCGGTCAGAATGTAGGCGTCGACGGCGGGAAACAGCGCGTGGATGACAAAGCCGATCAGCGCCGAGATTACCGCCAGCGCGACCAGCCCCTCTGCGGCGACCAACAGCAGCAGGCAGCCAGCGAAGGAGGCAACGATCCCGAGTAACAGCGGCACCGAGGGGAGGTCGTCGACCAGCTCGCCAGCGACAAAGAAGGCAGGCACGCCAGCCGTAAAGACGATAGTTAGCATCGTTGAGGCCGCGTTCGGCGAGAGCCCACGGGACTGCATGTAGAGTTCATAGAAATTAAAGACGCCCTGCCAGACGAAGACCGCGACGCCAGCCAGCCCAAGGGCCGCAAGGATAATCCGCCACTCCGAGCGCGCACCGGCGAGTAGCGAGCTGTCGTCCGCACCCGCATCCGGCATCTCGGTCCGCCGGGCGACGATCACGGTGGCGGCGGTCACGACGGCAGTGCCGACCGCAATAGTCCACAGCGAGAGCCGCCAGTCGACCCACAGCGAGATGGCGACCAGTGGGGCCGCGGCCACCGCGGCGACTTGGTTGGCCGCGCCGTGAATACCCATGACGCGGCCGACCCGACTTGGGAACAGCTCACTCAAAAGCGGGTTCGCCGAGACGAAATAGACGCCGGAGGCGCTGCCCATGAAAAACGCCCCGATCATGAGCTGTTGAACCGTAACCGCCGTAGCAGTCGCGGCCGCCGAGAGGGTGAGAATTGCCCCCGAGACGATCACGAGATAGTGGCGTGGGAACCGCGTGAGCAGCCAGCCAGCCGGGAGTCGGAGCGACGCGCTGCCGACCCACGCGAGGGTAACGATGAGGCCAGCGGTCGCCTCGCCGATGCCGAACTCGGCGATGAACACGTCCAACAGCGGCGCGAAGACGATTCTGGCCAGATTGAGGAAAAAGACGAGCCCACACAACGACCCAAAGAGGTGGCGTCGACTCACAGCATCGCTTCGGAGCAGAGGGTCTCAAGGGTTCCGAATGCTTGATTCTCGGCTCAACTGAGCGATAGGTTCAAGCCATTGCGTAAGGAATCCTTACATACTATGAGTGCCGACGAACCCGAAGTGACAACAGTGACCTCAAAGGGCCAGATTACGATCCCGAGTCGACTCCGCGAGGAGTTCGGGCTCCAGAAAGGGACGAAACTGATGGTCGTGCCAACCGAGTACGGCCTCGTGTTGAAAAAGATCGAGCTGCCGTCTGTCGAGGAATTTCAACAGCGAGTCGAAGACCGTGCCGGTACTGTCGAGTTGTCGACGGAGGACGTCGATCAGTTGGTACACGATGCTCGGAGTGATGAATGAGAGCGGTTCTCGACACGAACGTGCTTATTTCGTCGGTGATCTCGACTGGGACGCCGCACAATGTCGTTGTCGCTGGGTTCGAGGGCGAGTATCAACTCATCGTCTCTGTGGCCACGCTCACTGAATTCCGTGAGACACTTCTCAAATATCCTGACCGGTTCCACATGAACGAGACCGAAATCCAGCAGGAAGTCGAAACAGTTCGGTACTTTGCAGAGTTCGTCACCCCGACTGAAGACATCACAGCAGTTGCGGCCGACCCTGACGACGACAAATTTCTCGAAGCAGCCGTCGCGGGTGATGTCGACTATCTCGTCTCCGGTGATCAGCATCTCCTGGATCTCGACTCGTTTCGTGGGATCGAGATCGTCACACCACGAACATTCTACGACGACCTCACCGAGTGACAGCGGGATCTCAGAAGTGGATGAGACATGTCTTGAACCGTGTCAGTCAATATCGGCTTGTAGGATGGCTCAGTCAAGCGACCGTTCGAAGAGGTAGCCAGTCAGAACTCCGACTGGAACGGTTGCCCAACTGGTGTAGACGGCAATGAAGCCGAGCAGTAGCACGAACGTCACCATTGAATCGGTGGCCGTGGCCATCGAGGGGTCGACGGCGATGCTAAAGACCACACCGAGCGGAAGTAGCATCGCGCAACTGACCACGTAGCCGACGAGTGTCGACAGCAGGCCACCAATGAACCCACCGAAGCGGAGCGATTCGGGCACGAACCGCCAGACGGTCAGCCCACCGACGAACCCACTGGGGACGACAACGACAAGCGAAACCCCGCTGGCCATCAGCCAGCTTATCACGGCCATCACAGCAACCCCGCCAGCCACGAGTGGATTGGTATCGGTTCCGACACTGAAGAACAGCGCTCCGGCTCCCACACCGGAGAGAATTCCCTGTCCGATACCGAAAATGATGGCTGCCACGGCGGCCGCGGCTGCCATCGTATACCCCGCGCCAATGTCGGGGCGGTCGCTCTTCGGGAGGCTGTCGAGATACTGCGTGAGCCACCTGTCGAAGCGATCTAGGAGGGCCATAC